>NZ_JBITIP010000010.1:0-336215 GCF_044459125.1 Nonomuraea sp. NPDC050383 | reverse complement strand
GCCGCGACCGAGGTCGAGCTCAAGGAGCGCAAGCACCGCATCGAGGACGCCGTTCGCAACGCGAAGGCGGCCGTCGAGGAGGGCATCGTCCCCGGCGGTGGCGTGGCGCTGCTGCAGGCGGGCGCCAAGGCGTTCGACAAGCTGGAGCTGACGGGCGACGAGGCCACCGGTGCCGCGATCGTGCGCAAGGCTCTGGAGGAGCCGCTCAAGCAGATCGCCGTCAACGCCGGCCTCGAGGGCGGCGTCGTGGTGGAGAAGGTCCGCAACCTGACGCCGGGTGAGGGCCTCAACGCCGCCACGGGCGAGTACGTCGACATGTTCGCCTCGGGCATCATCGACCCGGCCAAGGTGACGCGCTCCGCGCTGCAGAACGCCGCCTCCATCGCGGCGCTCTTCCTCACCACCGAGGCCGTCATCGCCGAGAAGCCGGAGAAGAACCCCGCCGCTCCCGCCGGTATGCCCGGCGGCGGCGACATGGACTTCTAGCTCATCACGTGCGTCGCGGACGCGGGCGGGCGGACCTCCCGTGCCCCGGGATCCGCCCGCCGCGGCCTGCCGGCGTACGCCGAGCCCGGACGAAACTGCCAGAACGCCGAGACCGAAAGAGGACGATGACGTGACGCTGCCAACCGCGAAGCTCGGCAGGACCGGACTGCGGGCGAGCCGCCTCGGATACGGAGCGATGGAACTGCGCGGGCCGCAGGCGTGGGGCAGGCCGGTCAGCGACGACGAGGCCCGCACGGTGCTGAACACGGTCCTCGACTCGGGGGTGAATCTCATCGACACCTCGCCGGACTACGGCGACGCCGAGGAGCACATCGGCCGCTGGATCTCCCACCGGCGCGACGAGTTCATCCTCTCCAGCAAGTGCGGCTGCCCCCTCGCGGCGGCCGGCGACCCGCGGACGTTCCCGCCGCACGTCTACACGAGGGCGAACGTCCGTGCGTGCGTCGAGCAGAGCCTGCGCCGGATGCGCACCGACCATCTCGACATCCTGATGGTGCACATGAGCCCGAGCGTCGCGGTGATGCGGGCCGAGGAGACGATCGCCGAGATGCGGGCCCTTCAGGACGAGGGCGCGATCCGCTTCACCGGCATGTCAGGCGAGCTGCCCAACCTTCCGGAGCACATCGCGACCGGGGCGTTCGACGTCTTCCTCCTCCCCTACTCGGCGCTCGACCGCTCCCACGAGGAGCTCGTCGGCGCCGCCGCAGCGGCCGGCGCCGGAACGATCGCCCGCGGCTCGGTCGCCCGCCCGCTCACGGCCCCGCCCGAGGCCATGCCGGAGCCGATGCGCCGGCCGCTCGCCGACCGCCACGCGCGACTGGCCGCCGCCGGCCTGGACGATCTGGCCGACGGCGCCTCGACGATGGAGCTCCTGCTCCGCTTCATCCTCAGTCACCGGGATCTGGACTCGGTGATCGTCGGCTCGGCCCAGGTCGCGCACGTGCGGGCCAACGTCGCAGCCGCCCGGAAGGGCCCGCTCCCGGCGGACGTGTACGACGAGCTGCGGGACCGCCTCGGCACGGGGTGAGAGTGCGGCCGGTCCCCCGTCGGGCCGGCTCAAGGCCCCGGTGGATGATGTCCGGGTGACATTCCAGGCGAACGGCAGCAGACGCATGCCCGTCGGGCTCATCGCGCTCACCCTCGGCAGTTTCGGGATCGGCCTGACCGAGTTCGTGATCGCGGGCCTGCTTCCGCAGGTGAGCCGGAGCCTGGCCGTGTCCGAAGCCGCGGCGGGGTGGCTGATCTCCGGATACGCGCTGAGCGTCGCGGTCGGCGCGATCGTGGTGACCGCCGCCACCAGCGCACTGTCCCGCAAGGCGGTCCTCGTCGGACTGGTGGCGCTGTTCGTCGTCGGCAATCTCCTCTCCGCCATCGCGTCGGGCTACTCGATGATGCTGCTCGGACGCGTCGTCGCCGCCCTGTGTCACGGCTCGTTCTTCGGCCTCGGCTCGCTCGTCGCGCGGCGGATGGTTCCGGCGGAGCGGGCGTCGAGGGCGGTGGCGGTGATGTTCGCCGGGTTGACACTCGCGAACGTCCTGGGCGTGCCGTTCGGTGCCCTGGTCGGCGAACGCTGGGGCTGGCGGGCCACGTTCTGGGCGATCACCGCGATCGGCGTGATCGCGCTGATCGCCATCGCGGCGCTGGTGCCGCACTGGGCGGGCGCGGTGGACCGCGGGCATCCCTCGACGGCTTCCGGCCTGAGCGACCTGCGTGTCCAGCTACGCGCGTTCCGCTCCGCGCAGGTCTGCCTGACGCTGGCGGCCACCGCGCTCGGTTACGGAGGGATGTTCGGCGCGTTCAGCTACATCGCGTACACCTTCACCCGGATCACCGGCTTCTCCAGCGCCGACGTCGCCTGGCTGCTCGTCGTGTACGGGAGCGGGCTGGTGATCGGGAACATGGCCGGCGGGCGGGCCGCGGACGGCAACCGGGACCGCACGCTGATCGTCTCCCTGGCCGGCCTCGCCGTCACGCTGACCGCGTTCGGGCTGCTGGCCGGCAGTCCCGTCGCCGCGGTGGTGCTGGTCTTCCTGCTGGGCCTGTTCGGGTTCGCCGGCGTTCCCGGCATGATCACCCGCGTCACCGACTACGCGAACGGGGCCCCGCTGGCCGCCAGCGCCAACGTGTCGGCCTCGAACGTCGGGAACGCCCTGGGGGCCTGGCTCGGCGGCCTGGCCATCAGCGCCGGCCTCGGCTACACCGCTCCGCTGTACGTCGGCGCCGTCGTCGTCCTGGCCGGGCTCGTCGTGATGACGATCAGCGCGCGACGAGCAGCGGCCCAGGCTCCGGCGGATTTGCTAAGGCTCCGCTGACGGCAACACCCGGACCCCGACCCGCCCGGCCGTGCGGCCAGGACCGCCGTCCTGGCCGCGTCCGCCGGCGCCTTCGTCACGTCACCACCGGTCGGCGGCACCTGACGGGAACCGGACGCACCTGATCGGGACGGCCGTCCCCGGCCTGGTCATCCGGTCAGGCCGGGCGACGGCGGCGCCGCTCGTGGGCGGCGGCGAGGATCAGGTAGGCGCTGGCCGTCCACGTGTAGGCACGGTCGCGGAGCCCTTCGCCGGTGCGGGCGTCGAAGTTCTCGGCGAACCCGGACCGCTCGCACAGCCTGCGGAAGCGGGCGCTGATGTCGTCGGCCAGCGCGGTGTGGCCGGCACGGCGCAGCCCGTCCTCGATGAGGACGGTCGAGGGCGCCCAGATCGGGCCGCGCCAGTAGCCGTCGTCCTGGTAGTGCTCCGAGGAAGGGTGCTCGGTGGCGGGGCCGAACGTGGTCAGGTGCTCCTGGACCCGTGCGGCGAGCGCCGTGTGCACGGCCTCCGGGAGTTCGTCGCCGAGCACGATCGGCATGAGGTCGAGCAGGCTGGAGCTGGCCCAGGTCCTGCCGGAGTGCGCGCCGCGGGCGACGAACCGCTCCCCCGTCCACAGCTCGGCGAGCAGCGCGTCGCGCATCCGGTCGGCGGCGCCGGACCAGTGGGCCGCCGCGGCCGGATCCGGTGCGCGCCGGGCCAGCTCGCGCAGCTGCAGGACGAGGAAGGCGGCCAGGTCGGCGGTCTCGACGACGCGCTCGGGGTCGAAGGTGGTGGCGTTGTCCCAGCCGCTGTCGTTGCCGTGCTGGTAGTGCGGCAGCTCGTGGCCGGGGACGCGGCGGGCCTCCAGCCAGAAGGCGGTCCAGCGTTCCAGGAGCCGGTAGGTCTCCTCCGGCTCGTCCGCCGGCGGGAGGTGGCGCAGGGTCCAGCCGTGAATGGGAGGTTTGACGAAGTTGTAGAGGATCTCGGAGTGGGTGACGGAGTCGGGCAGCGCACCGGCGGCGTCCTGGTGGTCGAAGGGCAGCCGGAACTGGTCCCACGCCATCTCGGGCAGCCCGCCGCCCAGGGCGATGGCGTTGAAGCAGTGGTCCCAGCTCCACACCTTGTCCATCCAGTGCTTGGACATCAGCACGGCCGGTCGGGTGACGAATCCGGCCGGCCGTACGGTGGCCGACCACAGGACGTAGGCGGCCAGCTCGGCGGCGGGCGTGGCGTCGCTGCGCCAGGGGGCGACCGCCTCGGCGAAGACGTCGAACTCGGCGCGTGCCGCCTTGACCACCTGCTCGAAGGTGTCGGTGCCGGCGTAGGGAGCGCGGGCGGTCTCGTACTCCTCGATGGCGATCTCCCAGTCGCCCAGCAGCGTGACACCGCGTTCGGCGGTGCCGAGCGCCTGCGCGCCGAGCGCCTCGGCCTGTCCGCCGAGCACGGTGATCCGGTAGCGGCGTCCGGTCTGGTAGACGGTGAAGACGAACGATCCGTCGACGGGATCGCTGTAGAAGTACGGGCCGCTGAAGGGCGTCAGCACGGGGTCGGCGGCCAGCAGCCGCAGTCCGAGCCCCCGTCCGCGCAGCCGCACCGTGTCGGCGCTGTCGTAGGCGAGGTCGATCCGGCCGTCGTCGCGGCTCCAGGTGAGCTGGTGCGGGGTGGCGGTGACGTCGCTCTCGGCGGTGGGGGCCAGCCGCAGGATCGGGTGCATGCCGGTCTGGTGGGAGACCAGGTGCACGTCCTGGGCATAGGTGTGTTCGGCGATCACCGGCGAGAAGCCGAACCAGGAGCCCCGATGACTGAACGGGATGTCCCGCAGGGAGAACACCGGGCCTGAGGCGGCGACGGTCATGAAGAGGGGGTCCCTTCTTTTCACAGGTCAGTCCTTGACGGCGCCCGCGGTGACGCCGGCGGCGACGTAGCGCTGGGCGACGATGAGCAGCAGGGTGGCCGGGACGGAGGCCACGACGGCGGTGGCCATGATGGCGTTCCACTCCTGGTTGTTGTTGCCGATGTAGTGGTAGATGCCGAGCGTGATCGGCTGGTGGTCGCCGCCCTGGTCCAGGGTGGAGGCGAAGACGAAGTCCGACCACGCCCACAGGAACGCGAACAGCGACACGGTGATGAGCGAGTTGCGGGAGACGGGCAGCACGATCGAGACGAACGTGCGCACCACCCCGGCGCCGTCGGTGCGGGCGGCCTGCAGCAGCTCCTCGGGGATGCCGGACATGAACGTGGTCAGGATCAGCACCGCGAACGGCACCGCGAGGGTGGAGTCGGCCACGATCAGCCCGGGGACGGTGTTGAGCACGCCGGTGGTGAGGAAGATGGCGTAGAAGCCCATCGCCATGATGATGCCGGGGATCATCTGCGCGATGAGCAGCACGAAGCTCAGCGCTCCCCCGCCGCGCGGTCGCAGCTTGGCCAGGGAGTACGCGGCGGGCGCCGCGAGCAGCAGGGTCAGCGCCACCGTGCCGAGCCCGACGACCAGGCTCACGCCCAGGTACGGGAGCTGCTGGCCGAGGACCGCGCGGTAGCCGTCCAGGGTGCCGTTGACGGGGAAGAGGTTCGGCGGGCTCTTGCGCATGTCGGTGTCGCGGGTGAACGACACGTTGATCATCCAGTAGACCGGGAACAGCATGACGCCCGTCAGCACCAGACCGATGCACGTTCTGAGGTGTCTCATGCCGGGGACTGCCTTCGCTGCGTGCGGATGTAGACCAGCCCGAACACCAGAGCCATCACGATCAGCAGGTTGCCCACCGCCGCGCCGGGGCCGAAGGAGGGCACCAGGTTGCCGAACCCGAGCCGGTAGGACCAGGTGGCGAACGTGGTGGAGGACCCGCTCGGCCCGCCCTTCGTCATGATCCAGATGATGTCGAACACCTTCAGCGTGTAGACCAGGCCGAGCAGCAGCGTGATCGCCGAGACGGGCCGCAGCAGCGGGAAGGTCACCCGCCAGAACCGCTGCCATCCGTTCGCGCCGTCCAGCGCGGCGGCCTCGTAGATGGCCGGTGAGATGCCCTGCAGCCCGGAGTACAGCACCACGAGGTTGAACGGGATGCCGATCCAGACGTTGGCGATGATGACCGACCACAGCGACCAGTCGGGCGAGGTCAGCCAGTTCACCGGCCCTGCCCCGAGCAGGCTCAGCATGGCGTTGACCACGCCGGAGTCGCTGTTGAGCATCCATGACCAGGTCGAGGCCGACACGATCAGCGGCAGCAGCCACGGCACCAGGAACAGCGCCCGCAGCGTGGCCGACAGCCGGAAGTTCCTGACGAAGAACAGCGCCAGGGCCAGCCCGATGGTGAACTGGAAGGCCAGCGACACCACGGTGAAGAGCACGGTGTGCCACAGTGCCGGGCCGAAAGTCGCGTCGGCGAAGACCTTGGCGTAGTTGGCGAACCCGGCGAACGGCGCGTCCCCCTGCACGAAGGAGCGCACGGTGTAGTTGCGCAGGCTCAGCTCGACGTTGCGACAGAGCGGGTAGGCGTAGAAGACCAGCAGGTAGACGACGACCGGGGCCAGGAACGCCCACGCCGCCCACTGACCCGACCGGCCCCGCCCCGTCGCCGGGACGCCGGCGGGGGCGGGGCGGACCTGCGTCTGTGTGACTCGGTTCATCGCGGGTTACTGCGTCGCGCTCGCCGCGGCCGTCTGTGCCGAGGCCATCGCCTCCTGCGGAGGCTTCGACCCGCTCAGCGCGGCCTGCACCGCGCCCCACATCGGCTCGGAGATCTTCGGGTACTTGGTGCCGAGATCGTCACTGGTGCGACCCTTGGCCGCCTTGACCGCGTCCACCCACACCCGCAGCTCCGGGGCGGCGGAGACCTGCTTGGCCTGCACCGCCTCGGTGGGCGCGATGTAGGACAGGGTGGTCGTGGTGCTCAGCGAGTTGTCGGTGCTGGTCAGGCAGGCCACCAGCTTCTGCGAGGCGACGTAGCGGGCGGTGTCGGACTGCACCGGGATGCTGACGAACTCCCCGCCGGTCGGCGCCGGCGCGGTGCCGCCGTCCTTGCCCGGGATCGCGATGATGCCGTACGCGAAGCCGGTCTTCTTGGCGTTGGCCAGTTGCCAGGTGCCGTTCTCGGCGAAGGCGAAATCACCGCCGGCGAACTCCTGCCAGCTGGTGGTCTGCGTGTTGTTGATGACGGAGTTGGGTGCGTAGCCCTTCTTCAGCCAGTCGCGCCACAGGGTCACCGCCGCGACGCCCTCGGGCGAGTCGAGCTTGGTGAGGGTCGCACCGGAGCCCCAGAACCAGGGTAGGAACTGGAAGCTGCCCTCCTCGGTGCCGATCGCCGAGAACGTGATGCCCTTCTTCCCGGCCGCCTTCACCTTCTCCAGCGCGGCGGTCAGCGACGCCCAGTCCTTGACGCCGGCGGGGTCCACCCCGGCCTTCGTCAGGACGTCCTTGTTGTAGTACAGCGCCAGGGTGTTGGCGCCGATCGGCACGCCGTAGGTCTTGCCGCCGCTCTGCCCGGCCGCCAGCAGGTTGGGCGCCAGAGCGGAGACGTCCAGCTTGTTCTCCTCGGTCGTCGTCAGCACCCCGGCCTCGGCCAGCGTGGAGACGACCGGGTTGTCCACGATCAGCACGTCCGGCGAGTTGCCCTGCTGGGCCGCCAGCAGGGCCTTGTTGGTCAGGTCGCTGGTGTCGTAGCCGGTCCGTTCGACGGTCACCCCGGCCTGGGTGCCGCACGCCTGGAGCAGCTTCACCCACTCCGAGCTCTTGTCGTACTGCGGATAGGGGTCCCAGATCGTGTAGGCGCCGCCGCCCGCGGCGGTCCGGCCGGCGCTCGCCGAGCCGCCGCCGTCAGACGATGACGACGAGCAGGCCGCCAGTCCACCGGCGGCGGCCAGGACCGCCAGACTCATGCCGGCCGCGCGCCGGCCCCTTGACGCTGAACTCATTTGGCGTGACCTCCGCAGCGTTACGCGGCTGTTCTCGGGCCGCGGTCGAACCGATTCGGCGAATCGGTTCGACCGAACATAGGCCCGGCCTGTCGTGTGCGTCAATGGGCTGGGAGGCACGGTGTGCGGTCCGTGACACATCCCCGTCACGGACCCCGGGAGGGAAGGGCCGCGGCGTGAAACGATTCGACCTACGATGGTCTCCGGCCGACTGCCAGACTGAGGAGCGCGCGGGTGAACATCGGGGAGATCGCCAAGCGGGCAGGTGTGTCACGCAGCACCGTGTCGTACGCGCTCACCGGCAAGCGCCCCGTGTCCGAGGGGACCAAGCGGCGCATCCAGGCGGTGATCGACGAGCTGGGCTACCGGCCCAACGCCACCGCCAGGGCGCTGAAGGAAGGCCGCACCCGCACGATCGGCCTGGTCATCCCGCCCGCCGGCCGGCGCCTGACCGACATGCAGCTGGGCTTCGTGGCCAGCGTGGTCGACGCCGCCGCCCGCGCCGACCTCGACGTCCTGCTGTCGCCCTCGGGCGGCGAGCACGACCGCTCCTTCGAACGCGTCGTCACCGGCCGGCGCGTGGACGGCGTCATCCTCATGGAGATCCGGCTCGAGGACGACCGCGTCGCCCGCCTGAACGGCGCCGGCATGCCGTTCGTCGGCATCGGCCACACCAGCCATCCGGAGGAGATGTCCTGGGTGGACCTCGACTACGAGACGCTCATCGCCTCCTGCGTGCACCACCTGGCCGACCTCGGCCACCGGGACGTGGCCCTGGTCAACCGCAACGCCGAGCTGGTCGCCGCCGGTTACGGACCCGGCCACCGCGCCCAGGCCGGTTTCGACCGCGCGCTCGCCGAGCGCGGGCTGCGCGGCGTGCGGGTCTGCTCCGGGGACGACGCCCAGGCCGGGCAGGCGTGTGTCGAGCGGCTGCTGGCCGAGCACCCGGAGTTGACCGCCATCGCCACCATCAACGAGGCCGCCGTCGCCGGCATGTACCGAGCGCTGGCCGGAGCGGGCCTGGCCGTGCCCGCGCACTTCTCCGTCGCCGGCGTCGCCGCCCGGCACTGGGCCGAGAACCTGCACCCGCCGCTGACCGCCGCCGACGTGCCCGCCGATGACATGGGCGCGCACGCGGTCGAGCTGCTCCTCCAGCGCATCGCCGACCCGCTCGCCCCGCATCGCCGTCTTCTGCTCACCCCGCCGATCTCGCTGCGCGGCACGACCGGACCCGCCCGGCACCGCCCCTGACCCGGCACCGCCCCTGACCCGGGGACACGGCGGACCCGACTCCCGGCCCGACGCACGGCCGTGCGTGTCGGCGGCACGGCCCCGGCGTGTCGGCGGTGTTTCGGGCTCTTGACCGCTCCGCGGCATGACGCCTATCGTCCAGTCGAATCGATTCGCCGAATCGATTCGACTACTCCCCCGCACCCCCCGAAGGGGAAAGCGCATGGCACCTCCCTTGTCCCGGCGGACTTTCGGCCGCAAGCCGCACACCGCCCTCGCCACCGCCACCGCCCTCGCCACCGCCCTCACGCTGACCGTCCTCACCACGACCGCGATCCCGGCGGCCGCCCTGCCGGCCGCCGCCGCCGGCCCGGCACTCGTCCTGCACTACGACTTCGAAGGCGACCTGTCGAGCGGCACCGTCGAGGACCGATCCCCCTCAGGGCTGGACGGGACGCTGGTCAACCCCGGCTCGGCCACCACCGCCGCCGGCGCCGACGGCACGCAGGCGCTGTCCCTGCCCGGCGGCGCGAACGGCTCGGCCACCGCCCCCTACGTGACGATTCCGGGCGGCCTGTTCCGCGACCGCCACGCCATGACGATCTCCACCTGGCTCAGCTGGGACGGCGGGCCCGACTTCCAGTGGGTCTACAACCTCGGCAAGGACGCCGGCACCGCCACCTTCGTGACCCCGTCCTTCGCCGGCGACGCCACCACCCGCTCCTCCATCAAGCCGGTCAACGGCAGCGTCGAAGTCGGCGTCCCCGGCACGCAGAAGCTGCCCACCGGCCGATGGGTCAACCTCGTCACCACCATCGACGGCAGGACCCTCACCTACTACGTCAACGGCGCGGCCATCGGCAGCACCGCCGCCCAGATCGACCTGGCGGCGGTGATGCACGCCGACGGCAACACCACCTCCGGCTTCCTGGGCAAGGCGTTCTGGGGCGGCCACCCGTTCCTGGCCGGCGACCTGGACGACTTCCGCGTCTACGACGCCGCCATGAGCCCCGAGCAGGTCGCCGAGCTGGCCGGTGACCACCTGGCCACGCTGAAGAAGATGGAGCGGACCTCCTTCGGCGTCACCACCTACACCGGCATCGCGCCCGACCTGCCCAAGACCGCCACCGCCGAGTTCTCCGACGGCATCCGCCGCGGCGTGGCGGTCACCTGGGACCCGATCGACCCGGCACGGTACGCCGAGCCCGGCCAATTCACGGTCAAGGGCAGCGCGTACGGCACCCCGGTCGAGGCCACCGTCAAGGTGATCGCCAACAACCTCACCGTCGATCTGGGCGCCCCGACCGGGCCCTTCCACGGCGGCGCGTCCGGCACGCTGTATGGCGTCTACGGCGAAGGCGTCCCCACGGGCAACCTGCTGGAGGGCATGGGGCTGCGCACCGTGTCGACCAAGGCCCAGGACGGCCCGCAACACCCCGGCGCCGACGCGCTGGAGGTGGTCAAGCCGCTGGCCGACGCCACCGACGGCGACGTGTACATCTACATGACCGACATCTACCGCGGCTTCCCCTACCAGTGGCCCGGCGACACCCCCGAGGAGCGGCTGAACGACTACAAGGCCAAGATCGCCAAGCAGGTCGACCAGGTCCGCAAGCTCGACCCGAAATATCAAGACAACGTCGTCTTCGTGCCGTTCAATGAGCCCGAGGGCAACATGTTCGGCAGCGGCTCGTGGAGCTACAACAACGTCAGCTGGCTCGCCGATCCCCAGTACTTCTTCAAAGCCTGGGACGAGGTCAACGCGCTGATCAAGGGCAGGATGCCGAACTCCAGGATCGCCGGCCCCAACACCAGCTGGCTCTACGACGGCGTCAAGGGCTTCCTGCGGCACACGGCGCAGGCCGGCACCGCTCCCGAGGTCGTCACCTGGCACGAGCTGTCCGAACCGGCCCACATCCGCAGCGCCGTCGCCACGTACCGGCAGTGGGAGCAGGCCGCTTTCGACGGCACCGCCTACGCGGGCAAGCGGTTGCCGATCAACCTCAACGAGTACGCGCACAACTACCACACCTCGGTGCCCGGCCAGATGATCCAGTGGGCCTCGGCCATCGAGGAGTCGAAGGTCGACGCCGACATCGCGTACTGGAACATCGACGGCAACCTGTCCGACTCCGCCGTCCAGGCCAACCGCGGCAACGGCCAGTGGTGGCTGCTGAACGCCTACAGCCGGTTGTCCGGCGACACCGTCAAGGTCACGCCGCCGCGCCCGGACGTCAGCTACACCCTGCAGGGCGTCGCCACCCTGGACAGGGCCAAGGCGCAGGCCCGTGCCCTGTTCGGCGGCACCTCGGGCAAGGCCGGCGTCCGCTTCGACCACGTGGACACCAGACTGTTCGGCGGCACCGTGCACGCTCTGGTCCAGGAGATCCCGTGGACCGGCCAGGTGGGCGACTCGGCCCAGCCGGACGTCGTCGCCGAGCTCGACCAGCAAGTGAGCGACGGCTCGGTGGCCTTCGCCTTCGGCGACGTGCTGCCGCAGCTGAAGGAGTCCTCGGCCTACCAGATCATCCTCACCCCCGGCCGCAACGCCACCTCCCCCGCCAAGGCGACCAAGCTGTGGCAGAGCACCTACGAGGCCGAGGACGCGGCGCACACCGGAAGCGCCTACCGGCGCGAAGGTCCCCAGGGCTCGCCCGACGACGTCGGCCGGTACTACACCTCCGGCCGTCACGACGTCGGCGGCCTGCGCACCGGCTCCGACCTGACGCTCGACGTCAAGGTCTCGGTGCCGCGGGACGGCACCTACGACCTGTCGGTCTTCGCCAACTCCCAGAACACCGCCGACGCCGTCAAGGAGCAGGGGCCCACCAACGTCTTCCTCCGCGTGGACGGCAAGGCCGAGCAGGAGCTCCACCTGCCCCTGGGCTACCGCTGGCTGGTCTGGGACCACGCCGACACGAAGGTCGAGCTGACCAAGGGCGAGCACGTCGTCACCCTGGCCACCAGGAGCCTCGACGGCACCCGTTCCACGAAGGGCGACGCACTCATCGACAAGATCGACCTGTCGCTGGCCAATCCGGCGGCGGACGAGACGATCTACGAGGCCGAGTACGCCACCCTCAAGGGCGCCGGCACCGACTACACCCGCAAGAAGGTCTCCGGGTCCGGCGTGGCGACGGTCTCCAAGGACCAGACGGCCACCTTCTGGGTCTACTCCCCCGATGACGGCGAATCCACCCTGAACGTCGACACCCAGGGCGGCGGCCGAGGCCTGCTGGACGTCAACGGCCGGCGCCTCACCGGCGTCAGCGCCGACACCACGGTGAAGGCGTTCCTGTCCGGAGGCGTCAACAAGATCACTGTCACGGGCCAGGCCGGCAAGCTGGCGCTGGACCGCCTGCGCGTCACCGACACCGACGGGACGCTCAAGCCCGTCCGGTACGAGGCCGAGGCCGCCCGCCTCGCCGGCACGGCCAGGGTCATCGCCCACCCGCTGGCCGGCGGCGGCAAGGCCGTCACCGATGTCGGCGGCGCTCCCGGCAACGCCAACACCCTCACCTTCGACGTCACCGCCCCGGCCGACGGCACGTACGCGCTGACCGTCCGCTACGCCAACCCCGAGCAGTCCCCCGCCTCCCACTACAATCCCGACCCGCTGGCCCGCCACGCCGAGATCTCCGTCAACGGCGCCCAGCCCCGGCGGACCTGGTTCCCCCATTCCTTCCACGCGGGCAACTTCTGGGAGCTGAGCGTCCCGGTTCAGCTCAGGAAGGGAGCCAACACCGTCACCTTCGCCTCCCAGGAGCTGCCGAGCTTCGACGGCGGCACCTACATCTCCGACACCTTCCCCGACATCCTGCTCCGCTCGAAGTACGCCCCGATCGTCGACAGGATCGCGGTGACGCCGATCGCCAGGTAGCTTCCGCAGGTACTCGGAACCGGCCCTCGTCGCCATCCGTCTCGCCCTGGTCGCCCCCGCCGGCTTGCGCCCGCGGGGGCGGCCGTGGTCGTCTGGCCTCCATGACGTACCGGATCGGAGGGCCTGACGCCGTCCTCACCGAGGAGCGGATCAGGAGCTTCGTCGCCGAGCGGCTGGCGGAGGAGGATCTGGACGGCCGCAGCGTGTGCCTGGTGGTGCCCGACGGCACCCGGAGCTGCCCGCTGCCGTTGCTGCTGTCGGCGGTGCACGAGGCGCTGCACGGCCGGGTCTCCCGGCTGACCGTGCTGGTCGCGCTCGGCACGCACGCGCCGATGGGCGAGGCCGAGCTGGCCGCGCACGTTCCGCCGTTGCCGGGGATGACGGTGCTCAACCACGCGTGGTGGGAGCCGTCCACGTTCGTCTCGCTCGGCACGATCGGCGCCGACCGGGTCGGCGAGCTGTCCGGCGGGCTGCTGCGTCACGAGGTGGACGTACGGCTGAACCGGGCGGTCGTGGAGCACGACGTGGCGCTGGTGATCGGGCCGGTCTTCCCGCACGAGGTGGTGGGGTTCTCCGGCGGCGACAAGTACTTCTTCCCCGGCGTGGCGGGGGCCGACATCATCGACCTGTCGCACTGGCTGGGCGCCCTCATCACCAGCGCCGACATCATCGGCACGCGCGGCGTCACCCCGGTGCGCGCGCTCATCCACGAGGCGGCCTCGCTCATCCCCGCCCGCCGGCTGGCGCTGTGCGTCGTCGTGCGGTCCGGCTCCGACGAGCTGCACGCCATGGCGTACGGGCCGCCGCAGCGGGCGTGGGCGGCGGCGGCCGAGGTGTCCTCCGAGGTCCACGTGCGCTACCTGGACGCGCCCGTGCGCAGGGTGCTGTCGCTGATCCCGGCCAAGTACGACGACATGTGGACCGCCGCCAAGGGCTTCTACAAGCTGGAGCCCGTCGTCGCCGACGGCGGCGAGGTCGTCCTGTACGCGCCCCACGTCACGACGATCTCCGCGATGCACCCCGAGATCGAGCAGATCGGCTACCACTGCCGCGACTACTTCACCCGGCAGTGGGACCGCTTCAAGCACCTGCACTGGGGCGTGCTGGCCCACTCCACGCACCTGCGCGGCGCGGGCACCTACGACGAGGAGCACGGCGAGCGCTGCCGGGTGACCGTCACCCTGGCCACCGGCATCCCCGAGGACGTCGTGCGACGGGCGAACCTCGGCTACCTCGACCCGGCAGAGGTCGACGTCGAGGCGTTCGCCGCCGACCCGGAGACGCTGGTCGTGCCCCAGGCGGGCGAGGTCCTCTACCGGCTGCGCCGATGAGGCACGCGTGGATCGACGCCTCGGCGGGCGTCGCCGGGGACATGCTGCTGGGCGCGCTGCTCGACGCCGGCGCCCGGCTGGAGACGGTACGGGCCGCCGTCGAGGCCGTCGTGCCGGGGCAGGTGCGTCTCGGCCGGGAACAGGTCACCCGTGCGGGGCTGCGCGCGACGCGGGCCCACGTCACGCCGGCCGGCCACGGGCATCACCGCACCTGGCGCGACATCCGCCTGCTTCTCACCCGGGCCGAGCCGGCGGAGCCGGTGCGGGAGAACGCGCTGGCGGTCTTCGCCGAGCTCGCCCGGGCCGAGGCGCACGTCCACGGCATCGAGGCCGACGAGGTGCACTTCCACGAGGTGGGCGCCTGGGACTCCATCGCCGACGTGGTCGGTGTCTGCGCGGCCCTCCACGACCTGGATGTGAGCGAGGTGAGCGCCGGGCCGGTGGCGGTGGGCTCCGGGCGGGTGGTCACGGCGCACGGGGAGCTGCCCGTGCCCGTCCCGGCGGTCGCCGAGCTCGCCGCCGGCTGGCGGATCCACGCCGGTGGCCAGGGCGAGCTGGCCACGCCCACCGGCATGGCGCTGGTCACCACGCTGGCCCGGGAGTGCACGGAGCTGCCGCCCATGCGGCTGGAGGCCACGGGCGTCGGCGCGGGCGCCCGTGACACGCCCGGCCGGGCCAACGTCGTACGGGTGCTCGTCGGCGCCCCCGGGGCCGGTCCCGCCGAGGCCGTGGTCCCGGCGGAGGCCGTGGTCCTGGAGGCCAACGTGGACGACCTGGACCCGCGCGTGTGGCCGAGCGTCCTGTCCGCCCTCATGGAGGCGGGCGCGTCGGACGCCTGGCTGGTGCCCATCCTCATGAAGAAGGGCCGCCCCGCCCACACGCTGAGCGTGCTGTCCCCTCCCGGGCACGCGGACGAGCTCCGCGCGGCCATGTTCCACCTGACCACGACCCTGGGCGTCCGGGAGCGGACGGTCCGCAAGACCGCGCTCGAACGCGGCTGGGTGCACGTGGACGCGCTCGGCGCCCGGCTGCCGGTCAAGGTGGGCCACCGGGACGGCGTCGTGGTGCAGGCCACGCCGGAGTACGAGCCCGCCGCCCGGCTGGCGGCCGAACGGGGCCTGCCGGTGCGGACGGTGCTCGACGCCGCCGTGGCCGCGGCGTGGACGGCGGGACTCGCCCCCGGCCGGTCCGTTCCCCGCGATCTGCGCCCGCATCCGTCCCTGTGACCCGCCGACGCCGGCGGAGGCGGCAGGTGGCGATGCCTACGGCGACGGCCGGCCACCGCACCCTCGTCAGGGCCGGACGTTGTGGTTGCCGGCGAACAGGTTGGCGGGGTCGTACCGGCGCTTGACCGCCGCGAGCCGCTGGTAGGTCCGGGTCGGATAGACCGCGGCGACATCCTCCTCCGTGGCGGAGGCCAGGAAGTTCGCGTAGGCGCCGTCGACGTGAGGCGCGAGTCTCCCCCAGATCGCCTCCAGAGCGGGACGCGCGGCCTCGACGACCGCCTCCGGACCCGCGCTGGTGGTCACGACCATCAGCTCCGCCCGGCGATGCGCGTAGGCGGTGGCGTCGTCGGGGACTCGCGACACCGCGCCGCCGACGCTGCGAACGGCGATGAACGGCGATCCCTGCGATGCCCCGGTCTCGGCGAGGATCCGCAGGACCTCGGGCACCGACTCCTTGCCGACGAACGCGCTCCGGGTGACGAGCCGGATGCCGGGCGGCGGGGTCACGCCGTCCACGAGTATGTCCTCATTGGGCTTCAGCGCGACGTCGTCGTCGATCACCGTGCCGAGCCGGCGGATCGGGTCGATGGCCCGGGCCGCGAGCTCCGGGTCGTCGCCGTCGAAGGCGACCTGGATCTCGACCGGCGCTTCGGGGCCGCCGGCGAAGGGGTTGGCGAAGCTCGCGATGGAGGTGAGCTCCTCGGGGGCGGTGCGGAGGTGGTCCGCCCACCCCTGGAGCACGCCGGCCGCCTCCGCCGCCGGGAAGGCGATCCTGCCGTAGAAGACGTCTGTCGTCGGGTGTGCCGCGAACTCGAAGACGGTCACGATCCCGAAATTGCCGCCGCCGCCGCGAAGCGCCCAGAACAGCTCCGGGTTCTCCTGCGCGCTCGCCCGCACGACCTCTCCGCCGGCGGTGACCACCTCCGCGGCGACCACGTTGTCCAGGGCCAGACCGTACTTCCTGACCTTCCAGCCCATGCCGCCGGTCAACGTCAGCCCACCGACGCCGACGCTCCTGGTGTCGCCCGAGGAGATCGCCAGGCCGTGCGGGGCGAGGGCGGCCGCGACCTGACCCCAGGTGGCGCCGCCGCCGATCCGCACGAGGTGACGTTCCTTGTCGACGACCTCCACGTCCGCGAGGCCGCCGAGGTCGATCACGACGCCGTCGTCGTTGGTGCCGAAGCCCGCGAAGGCATGGCCGCCGCCTCGCACGGACAGCACGAGTCCCGCGGCGGCGGCGAACCTGACACCCGCCCGCACGTCCCCCACGCTCTTGGGCCGCAGGACGTAGGCCGGGCTGCCCGAGGCCAGTACCGAGCGACGGGCCGACTCGTACTCCGCTCCGCCCGGTTCGATGATGTCGCCGCCGAAGTCACGGCGAAGGGTTTCAAGCGCTGCGGTCATGACATTCCTCTCGTGATGCGAATCGTTCATGCGAACTGGCCCGGCTGGGCCGAACGAACACAAGATGCCGACGGCCCGGTCCTTGTGACGGCGCGGCGTGGTGACGTACGCCACAGGGACGGGCCACCGTCCCGGTGTCACAGAACGGCCGGGGCCGGCGTCTGATGGGTGTGACGAAGAACGAACAGGAGCCGCCCATGTCCGGCACGCCGGAGAGCAGGCCGGAGAGCACGCCCGCGGACCGCGGCGACGACATGAGCGGGCACGACGGCCCGGACCCCGCCACCGAGGCGTTCGTCGCCCACCGCAACCTGCTGTTCACCGTCGCCTACGAGATGCTCGGCTCGGCGGCCGACGCCGAGGACGTGCTGCAGGAGACCTGGCTGCGGTGGGCGGGCGTCGACCTGGCCACCGTGCGGGATCAGCGCGCCTACCTGGTTCGGATCGCCACCCGGCAGGCGCTCGGCCGGCTGCGTGCGCTCGGCCGCCGCAAGGAGTCCTACGTGGGCCCGTGGCTGCCGGAGCCGCTGCTGACCGCGCCCGACGTGGCGGAGGACGTCGAGCTGGCCGACAGCGTCTCGATGGCGATGCTGCTGGTGCTGGAGACGCTTCAGCCGACCGAGCGGGCGGTGTTCGTGCTGCGCGAGGTGTTCGATCTCGACTACGACGAGATCGCCGAGGCCGTCGACAAGAACCCGGCCGCGGTCCGCCAGATCGCCCACCGGGCACGCTCCCACGTCGCCGCCCGCCGCCCGCGCGGCACCGGCTCCCCGGCCGAGCACCGAGCCGCGCTCCAGGCCTTCCAGCGAGCGGTCCAGACCGGCGAGTTGCAGAGCCTGCTCGACATCCTCGCGCCCGAGGTCGTCCTGCTGACGGACGGCGGCGGAATCAAGCAGGCCGCGCTGGCTCCCGTCATCGGGGCCGGCATGGTGGCCCAGGTGCTGAGCAGGATCACCAGCACGGCGTCGCTACGGCCGGCACAGGTGAACGGCCACCCGGCGCTGACCGTCCACCTCGACGGCGAGCTCGACACCGTCGTGGCGGTGCGGATCGACGACGGGCTCATCACCGGGCTCTACGCCGTGCGCAACCCCGAGAAGCTGTCGCACATGGAGCGGGAGACCCCGGTGAGCCGCTGAGCCCGCCACTGACGGCCGACGAGACAGCGGCCGTGAGCCGGCGAGGTACTACGCCTGGACGAGGCCGAGTTGCCGCAGCTGTGAGTAGACGTCGACGACTCCCCAGAGGTCGGTGATCCGGCCGTCGGCGAAGCGGGCGATGAAGATCTCGTTGTAGGTGACGGATCTGCCGGTCGGGGGCATGCCGCGGTAGGCGCCGGAGTTGGTGCCGGTGACCGTCTGCCGTGCGACGATCTTGTCTCCGTCGGCGAGCAGGTCCTCGACCGCTACGTGAATGTCGGGGAACGCGCGCAGGAGTACCTCCCAGATGCGCTTCTGCGCCTGCACCGCCGTCATGTCCGTCAGCTCCGTCGTGTGAAAGCGCGCGTCCGGGTGGATGACCTCGTCGATCGCCTTCGAGATGATCTCCAGATCGCCGCTGTTGATGGCCTCGTGGAAGCGGTGGTACGTCTCCTTGTTGCGTGCTTCCTGAGCTGTCGACATGTCGTCTCTCCTTGATCGCGATGATGGGGTCCTCGTGGTGATGCGCTCCCCCGAGCAGTACGACGTCACAGCACCGCGAAATGTGAGGTGACGCGCCGACCTCACAAGTCGTACCGATGAGGGCGGATACGACCGAGGGAGCCGACGACACCATAACGTCCGACGCATAACTACATAACAATATTGATCTTGGAGAAAATAACTTCGAAGTCATAACGTCGGAGTCGTGCACAAATCGAGAACGGAGCCGGGAGGAGTCCCCATGCTCACCGTGGCCGCGCCCCGGACCACACCCACGGGATGGACGCTGCGGGCCGTCGTCAGCGCGCACGTGCTGGCGATCGCCGGTCAGCCGGTGTTCGCCGGGGTGTATCTGACCGGTGACTACGACGGTTTGCGCCTGCATGCGGCCGGCGCCGACGTCGTCACCTCCATCGGGTACCTGCAGGCGATCGTCGCGATCGCGGTCTGGGTCCGGCTGCGCCAGGTCTGGCCGTTCCTCGCCACGACGGCGGTGGTTGCGGCCGAGACGGTGCAGTACTTCGCCGGGCTGAACGGCGCGCTGTGGTTGCACCTCCCGTTGGGGGTGATGACCGTCGTCGCGGTCGTGGTGCAGTTCATCGACGTGTGGCGCCGGCCTCTCCTTCGTGAGGGGGCCCGGAGTGCGTGACAGCCGCGGCATGACCAGGCGGCGGGCGCTGGGCATCGGCGGGGCGCTCGGGTTGACGGCGGCCACCGGCCTGTCGGCCTCGGCCGCGCTGGCCCGGCGGCCGCCGACCACCGGTGCCGAGCTGCGCAGCGCCGTGCCGCTGCCGCCGCCGTTCCAGGTGCCGCTGCCGATTCCCGCCGTGCTGAAGCCGGTCGGCACCGCGGGCGGCGCCGACCGTTACGAGATCACCCAGCGGGAGGCGAGCGCGGAGATCCTGCCCGGCGTGAAGACGCCGCTGTGGACGTACGAGGGCACCTTCCCCGGGCCGACGATCGAGTCGCGCCGCGGGCGGCCGATCACCGTGACACACCGCAACGAGCTGCCCGTACCGACCGTCGTGCACCTGCACGGCGGACGGACCCCGGCGGCCTCCGACGGCTACCCGACGGACCTCGTCCTGCCCGAAGGCCGGCACGACGCCGCCACGCACATGGAGCACGGCTCCGAGCAGCACATGCAGCACATGCAGCACATGCAGCACGGCTCCGAGCACGGCATGCGGGACCCGAGAGCCGTGGTGACCAGGCTGACGCGGGACTACACCTTCCCGCTGGACCAGCGGCCGACGCTGCTGTGGTACCACGACCACCGGATGGACTTCACCGCCCCCGCGATCTGGCGCGGCCTGGCCGGCCTGCATCTCGTCCGCGACGACGCCGAGGAGGCGCTCGGCCTGCCCGCCGGGCCGCGCGAGCTGCCCCTCATGATCGCCGACCGCGCGTTCGCCGCCGACGGCAGACTCGCCTACCCCGCCCTCGACCCCACGCTGCGCGGACGGCCCGGCGTCCGCGAGCCGTACCTCGCCGGGGTCCTCGGCGACGTCATCCTGGTCAACGGCGCGCCGTGGCCCGTGCACGAGGTCGACGCGGCCCGCCACCGGCTGCGCATCCTGAACGCCTCCAACGCCCGTCACTACGAGCTCGAAGCCGTCACCGAGGACGGGCGCCGGCTCGACCTCGTGCAGATCGGCGCCGACCAGGGACTCCTCGCCGCCCCGGTCACCCACCGGCTGCTGCCGATCGCGCCCGCGGAACGCTACGACGTGGTCGTCGACTTCTCCGGCGTCCCGATCGGCGGCCTCGTCAGGGTGGTCAACCGGCTCGGCTCCGGCCGTACCCGCGACGTGATGGCCTTCCGGGTCGCGCGTGCGGCCGCCGACGACAGCCGCATCCCCCGCACCCTGTCCACCGACCTGCCGGCCTGGCGGCGCTCGGACGCCGTCAGGGTGCGCGAGTTCTCCTTCCGCGCCGGGCGGATGAACGCGGGCCACGGCTGGCTGATCGGCGGCCTGCCGTTCGACCCCGCCCGCACCGACGTCACCACCCGGCTCGGCGACGTCGAGGTCTGGCGGCTCGTGGCCGACGTCCATCACCCTGTCCACCTGCACCTGGTCGGCTTCCGGGTGCTCTCACGCAGCGGCCGGCCCCCGCTGCCCCACGACGCGGGACTCAAGGACACCGTCTCGCTACGGCCCGGCGAAGCCGTGGAGATCATCACCCGCTTCGACGGCTACCGCGGCCGCTACCTCTTCCACTGCCACAACGCCGAACACGAGGACATGGGCATGATGGCCAACCTCGAGATCGTCTAGGACGCCCCGCGGCCCGGCCGCCTGGCGCTCCCGCGGCCGGGCCCGCCGTACGTGTGGACCAGCGGTGCCCGGCCGGACCGGTCGTCAGGTGAGGGGGACGCTCAGCCGTGCGACCCGTACTTGGTGAGCAGCTTCTCCAGGTGCCGCACCACCGGCTGCCAGGTGGCGGGCGGCGTGTATCGGCTGGCCCGGTGGCCCTTGTAGGTGAGCGTGTACTTGAGGAAGTCGGCCCCCTGCGGCTGCGGCTCCGACGTGCCGACCTTCAGTTTCTGCAGAACGGTCCGGAGCCCGCGCAGCTCCTTGCCCGTCAGGCACGAGCTCACGATCGGACCGGTGCGGCGGCTGAACTGACCGCAGCCGTCGGTGAACACCCGCACCCGGTTGTCGAGTCCCGCGAAACCGCCCTGCTCCCGGAGGTCGACGAGCGTCTTTCGCTGCGCCTCCACTCCCTCTCGCACGTCCGCTCGCGCCTGTCGTCCGTCCGCGTGCGCCACCGAGACCCCCGAGGCGCCCAGGGCCAGGACGAGCACCGGTGGAAGCATGATCCGCCACATCTTCATGCCTACTCTGACGTACCGGGGCGGCGAATGGCTCACACGAACGGCAGGGAAGGCTCATCGGACCCGAGACCGACGAGCCGTGCCGGAGGTACGGGGCTCATGCAGCGGGGGCGGCCTTCCGCTCGTCGAGCTCGTCGAGAGGGAAGAAGGGCAGCTCGAGGTAGACGCTGCCGGCGGCGGCGAGGATCTTCGAGGCGTCGTCGACCGGCGGGTGGATGAGCTGGTTGATCAGCTTCTTGATGTCCGCGCCGTCGGCGCCCGAGGCCATCACCCTGCGGTCCCAGCCCCGGGCGAAGATCGCACCGGCGCCACCCAGGTCCAGGCAGGTGACGTACGGGCCGGGGGTGAAGTCGCGCAGCAGCATGCCGAGCAGGTCGGCCGCCGCGTTGTACCCGGCGACCTTGCCGAGCGGGGTGGCGTGCTGGCAGGCCTGCATGACCGTGTGCTCGGCGTCGAACGCCGCCGCGGCCGTGTCCCCGGCGACGAACACCTCGGGCAGGGCGCGCAGCCGCTCGTCCACCGGCACCCGGCCGAGGTGGTCGAGCTCGTCGGAGATCTGCCGGGTGAGCTCGCTGGCCCTGATCCCCGCGCACCAGACCACCGCGTCCGCCTCGACCCTGGTGCCGTCGGACAGGACGGCGTGTCCCTCGCCGACCTCCGTCACCGTCGTGCCGAGGCGGCGTTCGACGCCCAGCTCGTCCAGCGCCGCCTCGATCGCCTCGCGCGGGCCCGGGCCGAGCTGGTCCCCGACCACCTCCGACCGGTCCACCAGCAGCACCCGGCCCCTGGCGGCCAGCGCGGTGGCGGCCTCCAGGCCGACGAACCCGGCGCCGACGACCACGGCGGAGTAGTCCTCCCGCTCGCGCAGATGGCCGGTCAGCCGCCGGGCCCCTTCCAGGGTGTCGATGTCGAAGAGCCGTTCGGCGCCGGGCAGGCCCTCGGGACGGACGAGTTCGCTGCCCGCCGCCAGCACGAGGCGGTCATAGCCGATCTCCTCGCCGTCGGCCACCACCACGCGGCGGCCGGTGTCGATCGTGCTCACCCGGGCCCGCAGGTGCTCGACGCCGATCGGTTCGAGGACCCTGCCGAGCTCCACCTTGGCCAGGTCCGGCTCCGGCTCGTACAGGCGGGGCCGCAGCACCATGTGCTCGTCCGGCGCGATGAGCGTGATGCGCAGGTCCGCCTCTCCGCGGGCCAGCGCCGCTCCCGCCGCGCTCCACACGCCCGCGAAACCGCCTCCGATGATCACAATGTGTGCCACTGTCTCGTCCTTCTCTCATCCCGGGGATGGTTCGGCAGGGAGACAAGACGGCGGGTTCAGATGTGACCGAGGTGAGCGAGTTTTTCGGGATTGACCAGTCTCCTGAACGCAGTGATACGCCCGTCGGCGATCTCCACGGTGTCGAGCCAGACCAGCTCGCCGCCGTGGTAGGTCGCCAGCGCCGGGTGCCCGTTCACCTCGATGATCTGGAACGCGTCGGGGCGTCTGAGCTCGATCTGCCTGACCGCCAGCAGGGCGATGCGCTCCGCGCCCCGGACCGGCCTGCGCGCGGCGGTCACCTTGCCGCCGCCGTCGGCGACGTAGACGGCCTCGGGGTGCAGCAGCTCGACGAGCCCGGCCAGGTCCCCCGCGTCGGCGGCCGCCTTGAACGCCTTGAGCACGCGTTCGGTCTCGGCCCTGGACGCCCGGGGCGGCTCCTCGGCCGCCGCGACCCGTGCCCGCGCGCGGGAGGCCAGCTTGCGGCTCGCGGCGGGCGTGCCGCCGAGCACCTCGGCGATCCGGCCGAACGGGAGGTCGAAGACGTCGTGCAGCACCAGCGCCACGCGTTCGGCGGGGGTGAGCCGCTCCATGACCACCAGCATCGCGGTGCTCACCGACTCGTCCAGGAGCACCTGGGCGGCGGCGTCGGGCCCGGTCAGCAGCGGCTCGGGCAGCCAGGGGCCGACGTAGGACTCGCGCCGGACCCGCGCCGACATGAGCACGTTGTACGACGTCCGGGCGGCCAGGGTCACCAGCCAGGCCCGCAGATCCCGCACCTCGGACAGGTCGGCGGCGGCGGCGCGCAACCAGACGTCCTGCGTCACGTCCTCGGCCTCGGTCACGGTGCCGAGGATCCGGTAGGCCGCCCCGAAGACCGCGGCGCGATGCGATTCCCAGTCGGCCTCCGCCAACGTGCCGGTCAACTCCACCCGGGCCTCCCGCCCCCTCGGATCAGTGGTCGACCTCCGATCCTAGGCAGGTCACCATCGACGCCGGCACCGACACCAAGGTGAACGGGGCGATCACCGGCTCCGGCGGCGTGGGCCGCCTGGATGCATACGTACAAGAGCTGTTGTGCAATGCCTCTTGTCCGTATACGCTCCTCGCTGTGCCCGACGACGATCATGCGATCACCGACTCCCGGGTCCTGGCCGCCATGGCGCACCCCGTGCGCCGTCGCCTCCTCGACCTGCTGAAACTCAACGGCCCGTGCACCGCCAGCACCCTGTCCGAACACACCGGGGAAGCGGTCGGCAACGTCAGCCACCACCTGCGCGCCCTGGCGGCCGCCGAACTGATCGAGGAGGCGCCCGAGCTGGCCCGCGACCGGCGCGAACGCTGGTGGCGCCGGACCACTCCCACGCTCTGCTGGTCCTCCACCGACTTCGCCGACGACGCCGCGGGTGAGGCGGTGGCGCGGGCCGTCGAATCGCTCAACCTGGAGCGGCAGACCGGCCACGTGCGCCGCTGGGCGGACCAGCCCCAGTCCGAGCAGGAACGCTGGCCGCTCGGCCCGTTCTCGGCCGAGGCCTGGATCCGCGTCACCGACGAAGAGCTGGCCGAATACGCCGCCGAGCTCAAGGCCGTGATGAACAGGTGGGCAGAGCGCGAGCTGCCGGACGACGGCCGGGACCGCGGCACCGTCTTCACCTTCGCCCGCGCGGTTCCGGGCCGGCCGTGACGAGCACCGCGAAGACCCGGTTCGGGCTGCTGCGCCGGCGCGACTTCCGGCTGCTGTGGGTCGGGGAGAGCGTCAGCAGCCTGGGCAGCTCCGTCACCGGCGTCGCGCTGCCCCTGGTGGCGGTGACCGTGCTGGACGCGCCGCCGTTGGCGGTGGGCGTGCTGGCGGCGGCCACCTGGCTGCCCTGGCTGCTCATCGGCCTGCCGGCGGGTGTCTGGGTGGACCGCCTCCCCCGCCGCCGCGTGATGCTGGCCGCCGACTGGGCGTCGATGGCGGCCTTCCTCAGCGTTCCGATCGCCGCCGCCCTCGGCCGGCTGACGATCGGCCAGCTGATCGTGGTCGCGCTGGCCGCGGGGACCGCCAAGGTGTTCTTCGCGACCGCCTACCGCGCGTACCTGCCGTTCCTGGTGGACGGGCCTGACCTGCTGGAGGCCAACGCCAAGCTCCAGGGCAGCGAGCAGGTGGCGAACCTGGCCGGCCCCGGCCTCGCCGGGCTGCTCGCCCAGCTCTTCTCGGCGGTGGGCGGCCTGATCGCCGACGCCGCCACCTTCGCCGTCTCGGCCGTCTGCCTCATCCGCATCGAACGCCGCGAAACCCCCGTCCGCAGGCCCCGCCGGCGCCTGCGCGCCGAGATCCGCGACGGCTTGCTCCTGGTCGCCCGCGATCCGTTGCTCCGCGCCAACACGTTGTACGGCTGCGCGGCCAACCTGGCGCTGACCGGTTACACGTCGCTGACCGTGCTCTTCCTGGTCGACGACGTCGGGCTGGGCGCGGGCCAGACCGGTCTGCTGATCGCGGCCACCAGCCTGGGCGGCATCGTCGGCGCCATGGTCGCGCGCCCGATGGCGGCGCGGTTCGGCAGCGCGCGGGCCGTCCTGCTCGGCAAAGCCGGCCTGGCCCCCACCGGGCTGCTGATCCCGCTGGCGGAGCGCGGAGCCGGGCTGGCGCTGTTCGTCCTGGGCGGCGTGATGATCGTCGCGGGGGTCGTGGCGGGCAACGTGGTCTTCTCCGGTTTCATCCAGACGTACGTGCCGGGCGAGCTGATGGGGCGGGTGACGTCCAGCGTGCAGATGGTCAACTTCGGCGCGATGCCGCTGGGCGGCGTCCTGGCCGGGGCACTGGCCGGTGCGCTCGGCGTGCGCGCAGCGCTGTGGGTGATGCTGATCGGGTTCGCGCTGAGCGGCCTGATCCTGCTCGCCGGCCCTCTGCGCCGCCTGCGCGACCTGCCCTCCGGCCGGCTGGACACTGCCGGCCGCGAGGACCTTATGGGCGTGTGAGACCGGGCCCAGACAGCCGCGCCATCCAGTCAGAGGGTTTCCGCCACGAGGTCGAGGTAGGCGTGCCCGGCCGAGACGCTGGCGGGCGGCCCCGTGGCGGCGAATCCGCCGAGCAACCGGCGAAGGGTGGCGAGGTGGTCCCTCCAGGAGGCGGCGGGCGCATGGGGACCGCCGAGGAACTCGATCATCCGGGCCGTGTCCGGTGAGCGGCGGGCGATCCGCTTGCCCGCCACCGGGACGAGCCCGAGCCGCAACGCCTGGTGATCGTCGGGGCCCTTGGCTGTGGCCGGCTCGTGTTCACCGGCGTTCAGGTGCTCGGCGAAGGTGGTCGCGAGCCGGCCGAGTCCTCGCCGGTCGAAGATGACGGTGCTGTCGACGGTCCAGCCGGCCTGGGAGACCGGGTGGATGTGCCAGTCGACCCAGAGCGGGAGTCCGTCGACGACGTACTGTCCGCTGACCGCCCTGGTGCCGCGAGGGCCGTTGTGGCGCGCGTCGAAGGCGACTGCCGGCTTGCCGGGACCGGAGGGAAGACGGCCGGGTGCCGCGTAGTCGTCGATACGTGCGTCGTCCACGACGACGAGCAGATCGATGTCGCTCCAGTCGTCGGCGTGACCGGCTCCCAGCGAGCCGACCAGGCCGGCGCCGGCCACTCGCGGGTCGCTGTCGAGGGCGGCGGTTACGGCGCTGAGCCAGCGGGTCCGTATGTGGGCCAGTCGCGGGGCCGGGGGCCCGCTGTTCGTGACGCTCATCGAAGGGATGATCGCCCGGCGGAGGTGGGGGCGCAACCCGGCGCGGGCGGCGTGGCAGGGGTGGCGGTCGCCGCGTCGGCGTAGCGGCGGGCCAGGTGGGCGAAGGCGTCCTTGAGCTCCGGCGGGCCGACGACCTCGATGTCGGCGTCGTACCTGCCGATGGCGGCGGCCAGGCCAGGCCATGACCACGAGCCGAGGACGAGCCGGCAGCGGTTCGGGCCGAGCTCCTCGACGACGCCGTCGCGGGTGTGGCGGGACACTTCGGCGGCGGGCAGGTGGAGGATCACCTCGCCGCGGCAGGGCCAGTCGCCGGAGCCGTCGGAGCCCCGGAACCGGCCGGCCACGAAGGCGGCCACGTCGCCCCCGGGCAGCTCGCGAGGGGTGAAGCGGGGCCCATTGGGGGTGCGCGGGGTGATCCGATCGGCGCGGAAGGTGCGCCAGTCCTCGCGGTCGAGGTCCCAGGCGACGAGGTACCAGCGCCCGCCCCAGGTGACGAGATGATGGGGCTGCACCCGGCGCGGCGGGGCCGGCGCGCCGGTGTCGTCCGCCCCGGGCGGGGACGCGGGGGCGTAGTCGAAGCGCAGCACCTCGCGGGCGTGGACGGCGGCGCTGAGCGCCGTGAGCACGCCGCTGTCGGCCTGTGCGTCCGGCCGGATCGCGGGCCGCTCGACAGCGGTGACCTGGAGGGTGTCGATCCGGCGGCGCAGCCGTGCGGGCATGACCTGCCGGACGGTGTTCAGCGCCCGCGCCGCGGCTTCCTCGATGCCGGCGCCGGTGGTGGTGGCGATCTGGAGCGCGATGGCCAGGGCGACGGCCTGCTCGTCGTCGAACAGCAACGGGGGCAACTCCGTTCCGGCGTCGAGCCGGTACCCGCCGTCCGGCCCCTTGAAGGCCACGATGGGATAGCCGAGCTCGCGCAGGCGGTCGACGTCACGGCGTACGGTGCGCGGGCTGATGTCCAGCCGCTCGGCCAGCAGCGCCCCCGGCCAGTCGCGGCGCGCCTGGAGCAGCGAGAGCAACGCCAGCAGGCGCGCTGAAGTCTTCGGCATGATGCCCATGTTGCCCTGAGAAGCGGCCACATCCTGACCTCTTCACCCCGCCCGGCGAGACGTCGGCCGGGATCCTCGGGCGACGTACCCGATGCCGCGAACCTGACCGGCCGGGGTTCCGGTACGTGCCTGATGGTCGGCGTGTGACCTGGTTGTGCCTGTCTCGTGACAGATGACCAGAATGAGCGGATAGTTTCCGTCCCCTTCAGCCTCTCCACGCACACCGTTCACTCGTGCGCTCCAGTGTGTCCGCCCGAGAGCATGCCGCCTTATCGGCTGCTTATGAACGATGGAAGGGACTGCACCTGATGCAGCCAATGGCAGCACGAATGTCGTCGGGTGGCTTACGAGCTCGTCTGGGCACGGCCGCCGCGATCGCGACGCTCCTCGTGAGCAGCTTCGTGACCGCGGCGTACGCCGACCCGGGCCCGGCGGAACAGGAACGGGGACGGCCCACCCCGACGCCGACCAGTACCAGTACCAGAACCCCGCCGACGCTCACCCCCGCCGACGGTTCGTACCTGGAGGGCACGGCCAAGGTCGCGGCGGTCCCGGCCACGGCCGGTGACAGCGTCACGAAGCTCGCCGTGGACGGCACCGCGCTCGACGCGACCCGGACGGTGGGCGTCTCCAAGCTCCGCTTCGACGTCGGCTCGAACTCGACGGAGGCGCAGTACCACAGCTACGTGCTGGTCAACGGCGGGTACCGCAGCGAGATCGGCAACTTCGTCAACCAGCGGGCGACCATCGACATCCCGAACGAGCACCTCGTCAAGGGAGAGAACACCGTCGAGATCGTCCTCGGCGCGATCCAGTCGTCCTGCGGCCTCAACTACGACGACTTCGTACTCTCCGACGTGGGCCTCGAACTGCTCGGTGAGGTGGCGGACGGCGAGGACAACCCGTACACCCTGTCCTTCGGCGACGGCACCTGCGGCACCAACACCACGCTGCTGAAGCGGGCCACGCTCACGTTCTTCACCCAGTCCGACCCGCAGGCCACCACGGGCCTGGCCGCGGACGTGGACACCACGACGCTGCCCAACGGTGAGCACGCCATCACCGCGACGACCGCCTCCGGGGTGAGCGTCAAGAACACCGTGACGGTGAACAACGCCCGGGCCGGGGCGCCGCGGCTGCTCCCCACGGACGGCACGCTCGTGGCGGGCACCAAGCCGGTCTTCGCGACCGTGCCGGCCGGCGGCGGGGACGGCGTCAAGTCCCTCACCGTCGACGGCGACAAGCCCGCCACGAAGCCCACGCTGGGCAACGGCGCCGCGACGCTCGCCTTCGACGTGGGCACGGACCCGATCGACGACAAGTACGACGACTTCCTGCTCGTCAACGGCAAGCGCATCGACCTGGGCGGCACCTACGCGAGCCGGCGCGTGACCATCGCGGTCCCCGCCCGCTACCTGGTGCCCGGCGACAACACGATCAAGGTCGTCACCGGCGACTGGAAGAACACCTGCGGCAACGACCGCGACGACTTCACGATCGCCGGCCTGTCCCTCGCCCTCGACGGCGCCACCGTGACCGGCCGGGACGTCAAGCCGTCGTACGAGATGGGCGACGGCGACTGCGGCGGCGACCAGAGCCGCCTGCGCGAGGCCGAGCTGCGCTACACCATCGACGCCCCGGCGGTGACCGTCGTCGAGACGCTCGGCTCGGGCGACGCGACCCTCAGCTTCAACGTGGGCAGCAACTCGATCGAGGCGCGCTACCAGAACTTCGTGCTCGTCAACGGCCAGAAGGTCGTGCTCGACGGCGACTTCGTGAGCAAGCGCGTGGACTTCACGATCCCGAACGAGTTCCTCGTGCCCGGCTGGAACACGATCGACTTCGTGGCCGGCACCTTCCCGACGTCGTGCGGCAACAACCGCGACGACTTCACGATCTCCAACATCGCCCTCACCCCCGCGCAGGGCAAGGCGACCGGGCAGCTGCTCAAGACCTCGTACGGCATGGGCGACGGCAACTGCGGCGACAACGTGAACGCGCTGACCGAGATCGACCTCGAGTTCCTCGTCGACGCCCCGGCCCGGGGCCTGCGCGCGGACCTCGACACCACGGCCATCAAGGACGGCAAGCACACCATCGCCGCGACGTCGGCCGCGGGCCAGGTCGCCACCCGCGTCCTGATCACCGACAACTCGGCCCCGAAGGTCGCGAGGAGCGTCCCGGCCGCGGACGAGAAGATCACCGCCTCGGTCGTGCTGGACGTCAAGCTGGAGGACGCCTCCGGCGTCGTGTCCGGGCCGGACGTCAAGCTCGACGGCCGGCCGGTCGAGCTGGGCGCCGCGGTGGGCCCGGGCCTGAGCGCCGGCAAGCACACCCTGGCCGTGACCGGCGCCGACGGGCTCGGCAACACCACGACCCGGGAGATCGTGTTCGAGTCCGCGGGCATCCCGGACGCACCCGCCGAGCTGTCCCCGGCGCTGGGCGCCGTCGACGTGTCCGACCCGGTCAAGCTGTCGGCGAAGGTCGCCGAGCCCGACGGGGGCAAGGTCACGGCGACGTTCTCCGCGGCCGAGATCCTGGCTCCGAACCAGGTGTTCCAGGGCACGGCCCCGTCCGTCCCCACGACCCTGCAGGTCCCGGGCGAGCAGCGCGTCAAGACCGACGCGCTCGAACCCGCCGACGGCAGGACGCTCGACGCGCCCGCCGGCCAGGACCTCGTCTACCAGCGCTACGACGTCAAGGTGCAGGGGCACGTGGACTCCCCCGTCCTGCGCTGGGAGGGCGTCATCGACCCCGAGCGCCTGGCCTCGCTGCGCGTGTGGAACACGAAGCCCAAGGCATGGGACCTGCTGACGAGCGCCCGTGGCGGCGCGGCCGAGGGCAGGACCGTGCTCACCGCCGTCGTCGACCAGGAGTACGTGGACAAGCAGCAGGTCCACGTCATGGTGACGGCCGAGGACCCGTTCGCCGACGACATCGACCCCGGTGACCCGAACGGCTTCGCCGACCCCTCTACGTACGACTTCTCGATCGTCCACTTCACCGACACGCAGTACATCTCCGAGGGCGCGGTGGAGCAGGAGACCGCCGAGGAGCGCGCGGTGTGGGAGTCCGCCTACGCCGGCATCGTCAACTGGATCAAGGACAACAAGGACCAGCGCAAGATCTCGTACGTCGCGCACACCGGCGACATCATCGAGAACAACATCCGCAAGCCCGCCGACGAGGCCACGCAGCGGCAGATCGTCGGCGAGATGGAGGTCTCCTCCAAGCAGCAGCGCGTGCTGGACGAGGCGAACATCCCGAACGGCGTGATCGCCGGCAACCACGACAACCAGTCGGGCACCGAGGACGGGCCCGACGCGATCTACAACAAGTACTACGGCCCCGGCCGGTACCGCACCGCGGCGCAGGGCTGGCAGCACGCCGAGTACGGCGGCCCGTGGAAGGAGGGCGACAACCAGAACCACTACGACCTGTTCTCCGCGGGCGGACTGGACTTCGTGGTGGTCGGCCTGTCGTACGGCGTGACGAGGGAGGAGGCCGAATGGGCCGACTCCGTCTTCAAGAAGTTCCCGGACCGCAACGGCATCCTGCTCTCGCACGACTACCTCGTGCCGAGCACCAACCCCGACGGGCGCGGCACCGGATTCTCGGCACCCGACGGCTCGATGCTGTACAAGACCGTGGTCGAGAAGAACCCGAACGTCTTCCTCATCCTCGCCGGGCACGAGCACGGCGTGGGCACCAACGTGAAGCCGAAGGTGGGCCGGCTCGGCAACGGCGTCGTGGAGCTGCTGGCGGACTACCAGTTCTACACGGTGTCGGCCGACCGGCTCGGTCTCACCGAGGTCGGCGGGTACAACCCGGAGGACCAGCTCCAGTTCGGCGCGAGCTTCTTCCGGCTGCTCCAGTTCAACGTCAAGCGGGCCGAGCTGAGCGTGGACACCTACTCCCCGCTGCTCAAGGACTTCGGCGCCTCCGAGTTCGACCCGCTGCGCCGCTACGACGGGCGCGAGGACAACATGGTGCTGCCGGTGGACCTCACCTCCCGTACGACGAGCTTCCAGACCGACTCGCTGGCGCTGTACAAGCCCACGCGGATCATCGGCAGGAGCACGGTGCCGTCGGGTCAGGTCGCCTCGGTGACCTGGGACCGCCTCAAGGACGACACGGCCTACGCCTGGTTCGTCACGGCCCGCTCCACCGGCGGCGGCGTGACCGCCTCCGAGCCGAGCGTCTTCGTCACGAAGGACGAGCACGGCCGCCCGGGCACGTGGGGCCAGGAGTCGCCCATGTACCGCTGGTTCCAGCACTAGCCACACCCCTATCCCCATCCCCGCCGCCCCGGACCACGTCCGGGGCGGCCCCTGTCCCCGAACCTGGAGAGACACCACATGCCTCGCAGGAGCTGGCTGTCCGCCATCGTCCTCGCCGTCATCCTCGGCGGCGCGCCGGCCGACCTGGCGCACGCCGCTCCCGCGGCGGCGCACGACGCCACCACGACCGCCCACGCCGAGGTGACCGGCACGGGCCGGAACGTCAGGGTCGTGCTCGACCTCGAGTACGACCTGCTGATGAAGTCGGCCTGGCTCTACGCGGAGGCCTACGAGGCGAAGGAGCGGACGGAGCAGCTCCGCCAGCTCAAGGTCAACCGTGACGCCGTGATCGGCTACGTCACGGGCCGCTTCGCCGTGGCGTACGACGACAAGCCGTGCGTGCCCACGATGGCGGGCGACGCGGACGTGCGCGTCCGCGGCAAGGCGGCCTTCGCGGTGCTGACCCTCGCCTACGCCTGCGGCGGCGAGGGATCCCACGCCATCTCCAGCGCGCTGTTCCCCGACGCCGAGAGCTTCGTCCACAGCACGGAGACGATCGTCCGCTACGACCTCGACGGCGAGAAGGGCTCCGCGGTCCTGGTCGCCGGCAGCCCGACCCTGCTGATCGGCGAGCGCCGGGCATCGACCCAGGTCGGTGAGTTCGCCCTGCTCGGCGCCGAGCACCTGCTGTTCGGCCTCGACCACATCCTCTTCCTGCTGTCCCTGCTCATCGGCGCGCGCCGCCTGCGCGACATCGTCCTCACCGCCACGGCCTTCACGGCCGCCCACAGCATCACGTTCCTGCTGGCGGCGATGGGCATCGTGGACGTGCCCGCGGCGATCGTCGAGCCGGTCATCGCGGTGTCGATCACCGTCGTGGCGCTCGCCAACCTCCTGGGCCGCCAGGAGGACCGGCTGGGCCGCTGGCGCCTGCCGATCGTCTTCGCCTTCGGCCTGGTCCACGGGCTGGGCTTCGCGGGCGCGCTGGACATCGACCGGAGCGGGTCGTGGGAGCTGCTCCTGTCGCTCCTGAGCTTCAACCTCGGCATCGAGGTGACGCAGCTCGCGATCATCGCCGCGCTGTTCCCGCTGCTGGTGCTGCTGCGCCGGACGTCCGCCGCCCGCTGGGCGGTGGCCGCGCTGTCGGTCCCGATCGTGGCGGTCAGCCTGTACTGGTTCTTCGACCGCATCCCGCTGCCGCTCTGAATCCCGCTGCCGCTCTGACGCGTCGCCGCGAGCCCCTCGGCGATCTGCCATGATGCATCCGCACCTGGTGATCATCGAGGAGTTTCGCCCATGGACCGGAGACGTTTTCTCACCCTGACCGGCACCGCCGCGGTAGGCGCCGGGCTGGCCGCCGTGGACCCCGGCTCGGCGGCGCAGGCCGCCGGCTACCCGTACGCCGACAGCGGCGTCCCCGCCGAGGCGCACACGAAGACGGGCGAGCTGGCGCCGTACGGCATCACGGCGTTCGCGTTCACGCCGTCCAACGGCTGGGTCGTCGTCACCCAGGACGGCCGCTACTTCGCCCGCGGCATCCCGGACGCCTGCTTCGCCGAGCTCGGCCGGATGATCGGCAACGGCACGAAGATCCACTGCGTGGCGTTCCCGCCCGAGGGCGGCGACAGGTGGGTGATCACCGGCGACAAGGGGATGTCCGCCCGAGGGCTCCCCGACGAGTGCCACCAGCGCCTCACCGCCTGCTACGACGCCGGGCTCCAGGTCGTCGACGTCGCCTTCCCGCCCGCGGGCGGCAACCGCTGGGTGGTGGCCGACACCAAGGGCCACTACGCCCGGGGCATCGACGACGAGTGCTACCAGATGATGCGCAACCTGACGCAGGGCGGCCGCCGCGTGACCCGTGTCGCCTTCCCCAAGGCGGGCGGGTGGGTGGTCGTCGCGCAGGACGAGTTCCACGCGCGCGGCATCGACGACGCCTGCTTCCAGGAGCTGAACGACCTCGCCGGGAACGGCTGGCAGCCGCACAACCTGGCCTTCTCCCCCACCGGCGGCTGGTCGGTGAGCTCGCGCGGCAAGGTGCCGGCGCTGCCCGCGGACCGGGTCCGCCAGGTCGAGAACGCGGTGGGCGGCGCGACCGTCTGGCAGCGGATGAGCGCGTGGAAGACGCCCGGAGTGGCGGTCGCGGTGGTGGTCGGCAACAAGATCGCCTGGTCCACCGGGTACGGCTGGCTGGAGGCGGGCAGCGGCGCCGCCGCCCATCCCGAGACCGCCTTCCAGGCCGCCTCGATCAGCAAGGCCGTGGCCTCCGTCGGCGTCCTGCGGCTCATGCAGACGCGCAAGCTGCCCCTGACCAACGACATCCGCCCCTACCTGGGGTGGACCCTGCCGCGCCGCTCGTGCGTCCCGGCGACCGGGGTGCCGACGATCGACCGCGTACTGACGCATCGGGCCGGTGTCATCGGGCGCGGCTCCACCTCCCCGGCGGGGGCGTGCTCCGGCTTCGACGCCGGCGGTGGCGGGTTCGCCGGCTACGGCCCCGGCGCGACCGTCCCGTCACTGCTCCAGGTCATGAACGGCGAGGGCAACTCGCCGGGGATCGAGCTCACCACCGCCCCCGGGGCCGGGTTCCACTACTCCGGCGCGGGATTCGTGCTGCTCCAGCGGATGGTGGAGCAGCAGAGCGGCCTGCCGCTGGCGCAGTACATGGACAAGGAGGTGTTCGCGCCGCTCGGCATGAAGACCAGCTCGTACGCGCTGTCGCCCGCATTCGAGCTGGCCGCCGGGCACACCGCCGCCGGCGCGGTGATCCCCGGCAGGCGCAACCGCTACCCGGAGTCGGCCGCCGCCGGCCTCTACACGAACGTGCTCGACCTGTGCCGTCTCGTGTCCTACCTCAACCGGGCGTGGACCGCCTCCGGCGACATCGCGGGCCCGCTCAGCAGGGCCTCCGTGCGCACGCTGCTCAGCGCGGGCCCCGAGCCCACCATGGGCAGGGGGTTCTTCATCGCCGGCGCCGGCACGAAGAGCTTCTCCTACACCCATGACGGCTCCAACTACGGCTTCAAGTCCGTGGTCAAGGGCTATCCGGAGCTCGGCGCCGGCTACGCCGTCCTGGCCAACGGCAACAACATGACCCTGGTCAACGAGATCGCCTCGGCCATCAGATCGGTCTACGGCTGGGCCTGACCGGCGGCGCGTTCTCGCTTCACGGCTGCTTGGCCGGCATCACGATGATCTCGGGAAGGTTGACGTGGCGTGGCCGGCCGACGGTGAAGGCGATGACCTGCGCCACGTCCTCGGGGGTGAGCGGGTCGATCCGCGTCTTCATGTCCTCGGCCCAGGCGGTCCCCAGCTCGGAGCCGGACAGCAGCTCGGTGACGACCATCCCCGGCTGGACGTCGGTGACCCGCACGTTCCGCGGCGCGAGCTCCAGCCTGAGGTGCCTGGACAGATGCGTGACGGCCGCCTTCGTGGCCCCGTACACGGCGGTGCCGAACTCCACCCGGCTCGCCGCGACGGACGAGACGTTGACGAGGTCGGCGGCGCCTCCGGCGGCCGCGGCTTCGAGCAGGTCCGGCAGCAGGGCCCGGGAGAGGCGGAGCAGTCCGGTGAGGTTCAGCTCGATCTGGCGCTCCCCCTCGTCCACCGGACCGTCCGCCAGCGTGCCGGGCGACAGGATTCCCGCCGCGTTCACCACCAGGTCCACGCCGCCCAACTCCCGGGCCGCCAGCCGGGCGCCGGACTCGATCGCGCCCGGCTCGGTCCCGGCCAGGTCCAGGGCGATCGGCACGGCCCGGCCGCCCGCGTCCTCGATCTCCTTGCGCAGGGCGTCGAGCCGGTCGCGGCGGCGGGCGACCAGGGCGACCCGCGCGCCCTGCGCCGCCAGCAGCGTGGCGGTGGCGGCTCCGATGCCGGACGAGGCCCCGGTCACGACCGCGCGCCGACCGGCGAGGGGGGACAGAACAGTCATCGCTTGCTCCCAAGTGCTCGACATCTCCTGTGTTCACCACGATGCTCCGGCCTGCCGTACGGGGACAGCCAGGACCCTGGTGAGGGTGGTACTGGCAGGGTCAGGGGAACACAGGTGAGATGTCCGATACTGGGGGCGTGGACATGGACCGAGAACTGGGCGAGTTCCTCCGCTCGCGCCGGGCACGCGTGCGGCCCGAGGACGCCGGGCTCCCCACCTACGGGGAGCGCCGCAGGGTCGCGGGCCTCCGCCGCGAGGAGGTGGCCCTGCTCGCCGGGGTGAGCGTGCCGTACTACGTGCGCCTGGAGCAGGGGCGTGCCACCAACGTCTCCGACGAGGTCCTCGGCGCGATCGCCCGGGCGTTGCGGCTGGACGAGGCCGAGCAGGCCCACCTGCGCAACGTGGGCCGCCCCGTGCGCCGGTCCCGTACGGTGCGAAGGCCGTCGCAGCGCGTGCGGCCCACGATCCAGCGGCTGCTCGACGCGCACGGGTGTCCCGCGTTCCTCATCGGCCGCCGCAGCGAGCTGCTCGCCTGCAACCGGCTGGCCGCCCTTGTGCTGTTCGGCGGCTCCGATACGGCGCAAGAGGATATCAACTGCGCGCGCCTGGTGTTCCTCGACGACGCCGTGCGGGCCCTCTACCTCAACTGGGAGGACAAGGCCCGCGAGACCGTGGCCTTCCTGCGGCTCGACGCCGGCCGCCATCCCGACGACCAGGAGCTCGCCACGCTGATCGGCGAGTTGTCGATGCGGAGCTCCGACTTCCGCCGCCTGTGGGCGGAGCACGACGTCAGGGAACGCTCGAACGGCACGGTCCACCTGGATCACCCGCTCGCCGGCGAGCTGCTCCTCGACTACGAGAGCCTGCGGGTCGGCGACGATCCCGACCAGGTGCTGGTGACCTACCTGGCCGAGCCGGATTCGCCCAGCGACGCAGCGCTCCGTTTCCTGGCCAGCTGGCACGGCGAGCACCCGACATCACCGCAGAGCCCGGTGACGAGATCGACCGGGACCTGAGGGGCCCGCCACTCGGGTCCGCGCGACCAGCCCCGGGCGGGCGGTGTGGTACTGGATGGCGACCTTGCCCCGGCCGGTGCGGCAGGGTTAGCCGGCCGGGGCGGCGCAGGGAGACATCGGGCAGTCGCGGGACTCCACCCGCTGGAAGTCGTCGAGCACCGCCCAACCGTTTCATAGGTGGTCACTTATGAAACGGTTGGGCGGCCCCGGGACACGCGCTCCGCGAGCGTGATTACAGAAAGCTACTTTGGGGCTGGTCGCGTGGACCCGAGTGGAGGGCCTGGAAGGCCCGGAGTTCACGCGAACTGAAGGTTCTTCAGCGGGAACTCACGTGGGTTCGGCATCTCAAGGCCCGTTTGCCTCGTGGGTTCAGCGCATTGAACGTCGCTAAGAGGGTGTCTCTGATCCCACTGGCTTTGATCCTTTCGTGCATGGGCCGGAGCTGGGATACCAAGATCCAGTCCTTGATCTTGCCGGGATAGCCTGGCTTCCAGCTCGGCCCCCCGGGGGCGGTCGAACCTCGCCGGCTACCATCCGGCTGGCCGGTCGTCGGACAACGTGCCGGCTATGTCAATCGGTCGTGCCGGCGTGCACGGCGATGATTCGCCAGCCGTGCGTCTCGCTGTATAGCCAAGTACGGGTGTAGCGCATCCTGGCCGCGAACGGCGCACCGGAGACGGTCCCTTCGACGGTGCCGAGAAACCACGTCACCCCGGTGCGCCCATCGGCGAGCACGGTCAACTCCTCCTCGGCCACCCTCGTCACCACCTGCGTCCGAGTGCGGTGCAGCTCCAGGTCGTCCGCCTTGGTCGCAACGTTCGCACCGAAGGTAAAGATCAGCCGATCATCCAGCAGCCGATCCAGCGCCTCGACATCTCCAGCAAGCTGCGCGGCCTGGAGTCGGCGCTCGGCGTCCCGCAAGTCCTCCATCATGAGGTCCACCCTCCCAGCCAGCGCCGTATCCGCGCCAGGACGTTCACGCTCGGCTGATCTTTGCGGTCCGATCCAGGAACTCCGATCGTCGGTGAATGGGTGTCGGGTTCAGAAGGCTTTCCGACAGGCCGTTGAAGTGGTGCGCGGCGGCCCGGAACATCAGACCGTCGCGAGTTCGCGTCTTCTGTGATTCGCGACGGTCGAGGATTGAAGACACCTCTAAGAGCCTGCTGACAAAGGCTTAAGCGCTCGTGGGCATGGGTCCGTAGAGGGCTGGTCCGATCTTGTTGATGTAGCCCTGGTGGGACCTTGGGACAGTTGGACGCGGAAGCTGTTGATGTTCTCGATTCCGAGGATGGTGGCCAGCTCGGCCCCTTTCCAGGCTCGCCAGGGCTGAGCGGCCAGGAGTTCCAGGACCTTGCCACGCCGGTCGGGACTGGACAGCTCTGGCAGCGGGGGCGGGTCGCTCCAGCGGCCATGGGGTGGTTGACCTGCCAGTTCTCGGGTCAGGCGGCGGGTCATCCGGTGTACGTCGGCCCACCAGATCATGGCTTCGTGGTGCTCGGGCTTGCGTTCGTAGTTCCGCGCCAGCCGGCGATAACGAGTCAGCCAGGCGAATGTTCGTTCCGCCACCCACCTACGCGGCAACACGACGAAACCGCGCAGGTCATCAGAGCGCTTGACGATCGTGACGGTCAGGTGGAGCGCGTCGCGCGCCCAGGTGAGCAGGCGTCCGGCGTAGCCGCCGTCCGCCCATACCAGCGCGATGGTGGAGAACTTCTCCCGCAGCCGGGCCAGCAACGGGTATGCGCCGTCACGGTCCTGGACCGACGCGGCGGTGACGATCACGCACAGGAGCAGTCCCAGCATGTCGACCGCGATATGCCGCTTCTGTCCCTTCAGCTTCTTGCCCGCGTCATAACCGCAGACCGCGGCCCCGACGGTCTCGGCTGCCCTGATCGTCTGGGAGTCGATGCACCCGGCCGTCGGCAGTTCGCCGCGTCCGGCCATGATGCGCAGACGGCCGCGTAACCGCCCGACGAGCCGTTCGGGCAGACCACGCCCGGACCACCGCAGGAAGAACGCGTACACCGCCTCGTGCGGGGGGAAGTCGACCGGCAGGGCCCGCCACTCGATCCCGTACCGGGCCACATAGCCGATCGCGTCCAGCACCGCCCGCAGGTCATGCACCATCGGCCTGCCCGTGGCCGCGACCAGTGTAGACAGACAACCACGGGCTCCTGGTCGCCGAGTTGCGTAGACAACACCTCAGCTACCAGGAGCCCGCTCCTGTCCGCAGGCGCATCAGGATGCGCCTGCGGACAGGAGCGGCGTCAGCCTCGGCGCCTCCAAACGTCTCCTGCGGGGCGGCGTCTGTCAGACGGTGCGTGATGGGATGGCTGGTCAGCTCACCTGATCGATGACGTCGTGGAGGTACTGCACGGCGAGCTTTTCGGCGTGGCGACGGGGTTCGATCACCGCTGCGGAGTCGTCGAGCCACTGCCGGTAGAGCTCGACGCAGGCGAGCAGAGCCCGACCGGCGTCGAGCCGGTCGTAACCGCAGAGGGTTGCCTGAAGGGCGCGCGCCTCATCCGGTGCGATGGATTCGAGGTGGCGGACACCCCGCGGTGACGCACCCATCCGCCGAGCGGCCAGAGGACTCAGCACGGCCTCGCGCAGGTAGCTGAGGAAGCCGATGACCTCGAACAGCTCACCGCGGCCAAGTTTCGTCGCGCCGTAGTGCACCCAGACCCAGAATCGGTCCTCGATCCACTGGAGGTCGAGCGACGGGTCCGTCGGCGGATGCTCCGCCAGAGAGGCGGCCAGGTTGCCGTCTCGGTCCCACAGGATGTCCGGGTCCTCAACTCGCTCGGCGAAGTCGGAGGCCCGCACGAACTTGAAGTCGACATGGAGGAGGGGCGGCCCGACGAGCGTGATGATCAGGCGGGGTTCGCCGACGTGCTCCCCGGTGAACCCCGCCACCAGGGCGGCCCACGAGCCGATCAGCTCAAGACGCTCCTCCATAACCCGGTCGAACGCCTCGTCGTCGATGACCACGATGAGATCGACATCGGAGAAGATATCGGGGTGTCCTCTGGCGATCGACCCCGCGATGGCAACACCGGCCACTCTCGGATCTTGCTGAATCCGAGGAAGCGCGTCGCTGAGGAACCGGTTGTGCAGGGAGAGAGCGTCCATAGCGTGCCTTTCGATACGAACAAAGTCTTCGAACGTACCATGCCGTCCGATCGGCCCGGATTCGTGAGAAGAGCGCGGCGCAGAGGCGGCCGTGCCTGCGCACCTGGGAGGAGTGCCAGCCGACCCTCTGGGGATCTCTGTCGGACTCCAACACCAAATCCCTTTGCCAGCAGGCTCTAAGAGTGTCAGCGGAGAGCGGCTTCGAGCGCGTCCGGCAGAGCAGTGTTGGTGATGACCAGTTCGAGCCGAGATAACGGGAATTCCGGCCATGGGGGGATCTTGAGCGCTCTGACCGGATGCAACGAGGGGGTTCGAGCTCCGCCGTACGACTCGGGGCCAGCCGTACTTCCGAGATTCCGCACTCCAGGACTCCGAAGCTCACCCAGTCCACTTCCGAGATCACGAACATGATCGACCGTTGGCCGCTTCTGCTCTTATCTCGGGCTCGCCCCCCTCCGGGGCCGGGCCGCCGATCCTGTCTATGCTCAAGCCCATGGCACTGGACTGGGAACAGATCATCGTCGACTCCGCCGACCCTGTCGCTCTCGGGCGCTGGTGGGCCGAGGCTCTCGGCTGGGTTGTGGTCGACGAATCTGAGGAGATCATCGAGATCCGGCCCGAGCCGGACCGGATGCCGGGGCTGCTCTTCGTGCCTGTCGCCGAGGGCAAGACGTCGAAGAACCGGCTCCACCCCGACTTCCGCCCCGACGACCAGGAGGCCGAGGTCGCCCGGCTGCTCTCCCTCGGTGCCCGGCGCGTCGACACCGTGCAGGACGATCAGCGCTGGGTGACCCTCCTCGACCCGGAGGGCAACGAGTTCTGCGTCCTGGGTGAGCGGAAGAGCTGAGCGGAGGCCGGCAGTTATTCGGGGCCCCGACGTCCCACGCAGCAACGCGCACACCTCTCCTGCAGAGTTCACGATGACGTGACCGAAAGTGACCGACTACAAGGTCCGGTCCGGGTTAAAAGACAGGCACTCAGCCGGTCGGCGGCTCGTTGCTGCCCGGCTAGGGTCTGTTTCAGAAGTGGATCACAGGGTGATCGACTTTGGGATTGATCTTTGGGTGGGGCGTGGGGATTTGACTGCCGCTCAGTGGGCGGTCCTGGAGCCGTTGCTGCCGATCGGCAAGAAGCCGGGCAGGCCGCCGAAATGGACGAAACGGCAGCTCATCGATGGCATCCGGTGGCGGACGCGGACGGGTGCGCCGTGGCGGGACGTGCCAGCCCGGTATGGCGAGTGGGAGCCCGTGTACGGGCTGTTTCGGCGGTGGCAGCGGGACGGCACGTGGGCTCGGTCTTGAAGGAGCTGCAGGCCAGAGCCGACGCCAAGGGGCTGATCACCTGGGATGTGAGCGTGGACTCCACGATCACCCCCGCGCACCAGCACGCCGCTGGTGCGCGGAAAAGGGGGATCTGCAGGTCGAGACGCCCGGCGGCATCGATATCGAGCCTGCCGACCATGGCCTGGGCCGCTCTCGAGGTGGGCGGACCACCAAGCTGCATCTGGCCGTCGAGCAGGGGCAGAAGCTGTTGTCGCCGATCATCACTGCTGGTCAACGCGGGGATTCGTCTCAGTTCCAGCTCGTGCTGGAGCGGATCAGTGTGCCCCGGCTGGGGCCGGGGCGCCCGCGCAAGCGTCCGGACAGGGTCCGTGCCGACAAGGCGTACGGCTCGCGCGCCAACCTGCGCAGGCGCGGCATCGCGTGCACGATCCCGGAGAAGACAGATCAGATCCGTCACCGTAAGAAGCGGGGCAGCCGAGGAGGTCGGCCGCCCACGTTCGGCAAGATCGACTACCGGGAGCGTCACGCCGTGGAATGTGGCATCAACCGACACAAACGCCACCGGGCCGTTGCGACCAGGTACGAAAAGCTGGCCGTCCGCTATGAAGCCACCATCACCATCGCCGCCATCAACGAGTGGCTGTAGCCACCGTCAGCCGCGCACCCGAGACTGCTCCACCTCCAGCACCGCAGCCAATGTTGGGTGCACCCGCCCCACATCGATCGTCGTGACCGTGTACTTGGCGACGCCAGCCACATCAAACGGATCCTCGGCAGCTATCCGCTCGGCAACCACACGGTCAATGCCGTATGCCACGATGGCCCCACCCAGAGCCGAGGGCACCGTCTGCCCCGACAGCAAGAACATGCCATCGCGGTGATGACGTTCCAGGAACTCGACATGAGCAGCGACGAATGGCTCTGCCTCCCGCTCCGACGCCGTGTACTGCAGAAACAACAGGTGGAGCATCCCGTCCCTCAGATCTCCTCAGGCGATCGGCAAATCATCGCACTCATTGATCCATTTTTGCAGCTGGCCAGGCCTCTTCGACGTGCGTGCGATGGACGTGGATGTACTTCATCGTGGTGGCCACCCACGCGTGGCCGAGGGTCTCCTGGATGGCGATCAAGTCCATGCCGGCGAAGTAGAGCCGGCTGGCGCAAAAGTGCCGCAGAACGTGCGGTGTCGGCTTCTCTTTCCAGTCCGGCAGGTGCTGGGCGGCGCTGCCGTCGGCGTTCTTGATCGACCACAACGGTCGGCCGAGCCATGCCCGGACCTGATCGATGTGGATCACCTCAGAGCTGATCGTGGCGTCTGACAGGCCGGCAGCCGCGCGCGAGCACGATCCCGGCCGGCACGTCGGTCGCGACCTCAACCAGCTCTTCAGGGCCGACTGGGGCACGCGCCTCACGGAGGTCTCGCACGCCGGACAGGCTCGACTCGCGCCTCCTCGTCTTCATCGGCGATGTCAGACGATCGAGGAGAACGATGGACCTTCAGAATCTCTGAAGTCTCGTCAGCTTCGGAAACCCCCGGAACCCAGGCAGAAGGCGCAGGTCCAGGGACTCGTCAGGCCACAGGGACCTGCATGGAACCCAAGACTTATCTCTTAGTCAAGAAGGCCGCTCGTGCGATGATCGCTGCATGTCCTCCCGTGCGTCCGCCACGCTGGCGGGCTTGGCCCTGGCCGCCCTGGTCGCCGGGTGCGCCGATCCGGCCGCCGACCGGGTGTCGCTCGTCGACGCGCCTCAGCCGCCGGCATCCCCGCCGCAGCCGTCGTCCACGGTGCTCCTGCCGCGGCCCTCGCCCATGATGTCCTCGGGCCCCGTACGGCACCCGTTCCCGATGGCGACCTCCCTGGCTGACCCCATGGCGACCGGAACACCCCTGCCGGCGACGGGCCGGCCGCGCTTCTTCGTCTCCGCGCGAACTCCGCTCGTCCACTTTCCCGAGAAATCCAAGACCGGCGTCTTCACGCCGGTGCCGCCCGCCGTGCACAACGCCGAGACCGGGGCGTTCGTCGCGAACATCTCGCTGCCCCCCGGCATCGCCAGCTCCTGGCACCTCGTGGCCGCCGCCCGGGACAACCGCACGTTCGCCATCGCCGGCTGGACAGGACCGAAGACGGACATCCGGTTCTTCCTGGTGCGTCTCGGCGACGACGGGCGCCCCGAGAAGCCGGTGGCTGTCACGCAGACCGACCCCGACGACCTCCCGCTGGTCTACGACCTCGCCCTCAGCGCCGACGGCACCCGGCTGGCCTACGCCACGCCGCTCATCGGAGGTGGCGCCAAGATCTCCGTGCTCGACGTCGCCACCGGCCGGCGCCGAGACTGGAAGACGTTGACACACTCCATGGTGACGGGCCTGTCCTGGGCCCCGGACGGCCGCTCGCTCGCCTACGTGCTGGGTGCCCGGGCCATCGCCCTGCTCGACCTCGCCCGCCTGGGCACCGGCCCGGACAGCGCGGCGTCCCGGATCGTCAAGAGCTCCATGGACGCCAGGCCGATCGAGTCGGTGGTCCACACCCCCGACGGCGGCGCGCTGATCTACGCCTCGGGACACACCGTTGAACGCGTCCCCGTGGCCGGCGGGCCGGCGCAGGTCCTGGCCCGCCCGGGACTGCCCCGCGACGCCTCGCTGAGCCTGCGCTTCAGCGTCGACGGGACCGGCGAGCACCTCCTGTACGTGCACGGGTGGCGCGCCTACCGGGTCGGGCTCGCCGACGGCGCGGCCGGCTCGATGCCGATCACCGTCGGCGAGCGTCCAGGTGAGGGCAACTCACCGCGCGCAGCGTGGTGACCACCTGCCGGCGTGCGTCAACCGGTCGTCCAGGGCCGGAGCTTGTCGGGGTTGCGTACCGCCCAGAGGTGCGTGATCCGGTCCTCCGCGACGTCGAACGCCATCACCAGCACGGTGACGCCGTCCTGCTGGGCCACCAGGCCGGGCCGGCCGTTGACGGTGCGCTCCAGGATCGTCAGGTAGGGCGCCCTGGCGGCGATGTCGACCAGGTAGCGCGCGATCTGCTCGCCGCCCTCGACAGGGAGCAGCATGGCGTCGACCAGGCCGCCGCCGTCGGCGATCGCGGTGGCGTCCGGGGCCAGCAGGCCGATGAGGGCGTCGATGTCCTTGGCCTCCCACGCCAGCTTGAAGTCCCGGACCAGGCCGGCCTGACGCGCGGGCGGGATCGCGGGAGTCTGCGACGCGCGGATGCGGCGCCGGGCCGAGGAGGCCAGCTGGCGGCAGGCCGCCGGGCTGCGGCCGACGATGTCGGCCACCTCGGCGAAGGTGTAGCGGAAGACGTCGTGCAGGACGAACGCGACGCGCTCGGCCGGGGTCATCGCTTCGAGCACGACGAGGAAGGCCATGCTGACCGACTCGTCCAGGGTGACCCGGTCGGCCGGGTCGGCCATGGTGCCGCCCGGACGGCCGCTGATCCACTCCGTACGGTCGGGCAGCGGCTCGGGGATCCATTCGCCCACGTATTTCTCCCGCCTGGCCCGTGCCGAGCCGAGCAGGTCGAGGCAGATGCGACCGGCGACCGTCGTCAGCCAGGCGCCGGGTGACTCGATGGCCTCCCGCTGCTGCGGGGACATGGCGTACCAGCGCGCGTAGGTCTCCTGCACGACGTCCTCGGCGTCGGCCAGGGAGCCGAGCAGCCGGTAGGCGACATTGATCAGCTGACGCCGCTCGCTCATGATCGCGCTCAGGCTCGGGTCGAACCGGTCATCGCCCGGCCCGGATGCGGTGGTGCTCATGGTGTCGCCGACTTCCCCTTTGTCGCGGCTGCTCTCACCAGATCGACGGAACAGCGCCCCGGAATGTGAGGCCGGCGGCTCGCCTGACATTCCGAGGGGCTGCCTCGTCGTACTGCCAGTGGAGCACAGACGACAAGGACCCCTTCCCAGCAGGAGTGACCGAGCAATGTCAACCATGACCAAGCTCAGCGAGCTGACCGGCGACTACGTGTTCGACACCGCCCGCACGCGGATCGGGTTCGTCGCCCGGCACGCGATGGCGACCAGGGTGCGCGGGCGGTTCGACGCGTTCGAGGGCAGCGCGTACCTGGACGGCGACGACCCGTCGAAGTCCGGCGCACGCCTCACCATCGAGGCGAAAAGCATCCAGACCCGCAACCGGCAGCGCGACGACCAGCTGCGCGGCACATTCCTGGACATCGACCACCATCCGGCCATCACCTTCACCTCCTCCCAGGTGGAGCAGGTCGACGAGACCCGCTTCGAGGTCACCGGTGACCTGGCCGTTCGCGGCGTGACCAGAGCGGTCACCGTGGACCTCGAGCTGACCGGCGCGGGGAACGACCCGCGGGGCGGCCTCCGGGTCGGCTTCAAGGGCAGTGTCACGATCGACCGCAACGACTGGGGCGTGAACTGGAACGCCGCGACCAGGATCATGGTCAGCCCGAAGGTGACGCTGGAGTTCGAGGTCTCCGCGGTCCGCCGGCCCTGACAGGCTCATCACGACGGCTCATGTGTCGCCGGCGTTCCCGGACGGGGTCAGGTGCCGGAACCGGTACGTGGCGCCGCTGACGAGCCGGTCCGATGCTCGGGTTGCGGTGGAAGGCCTCGCGGGGGTTGGGCCGGCTCCGCGACCATGCCCCGGCCGTGCACGCCGCGCGGGCCGGCCGGGGGCGGCAGGTCAGCAGTGGCCGACGTACGGCTTGGTGAACACCTGGTAGACGTGGTTGTCGCCGGGCAGGTCGCTGATCTCGCCCCAGGCGGCGATGCACCGGCCGACGCCGTTGACGCGGGCGGGGCCGGCGTAGTACTCGAAGTTGCCGGAGTTGGAGTCGTCGTCGATGGTGTGGCAGTAGGTCGAGCCCTTGTCGGACAGTCGGCACGAGGAGATCGCGGCGACCATCCACTTGCGCTTGCCCCAGGTGGCTCCGGACGACTGCATCTCGGCGCAGTTGTTGGTGCCGTCCCAGTAGACGTTGAGCCAGCCGATCGTCGTTCCGGAGACGTTCTTCAGGGGTTGCGACTCGATGCGCGTCCCGCCGCAGGCCACGCCCGCCGACGCCGGGGCGCTCCACGCCACGAGCGATCCGGCCAGCACACCGGCGCCCAGGGCGACCGCGGCGACCTTCCGCAGCGCTTTCCGCAAGGCATGCATCGGCAAACTCCTCTTCATGATCAGCTGTTGAGGAGCCCACCCTAGGGCAGCCGCCCCCGCGCCCGCCAGGCCCGGGGACGACCGGCCGGGCCGCCGGAGGCGGTTCGGTTCGGGCCGGTGCCGGTTCGGTTCGGGCCGGTGTCAGGAGGTCGTCGTGGGGGCGGCGGTCGGCGAGGGCGAGGAGGTGGGCTGTCCGGGCTGGTCGCCCCGGTGCCGGCGGTCTCCCCGGCCGAACCGGCCCTGCCCGTCCCGCAGCGTCCCGTCGGGCGGGGTCCCGTCACGCAGGGTCCGGTCGCGCGGGCTCCGGTCGCGCAGGGTCCGGTCGCGGATCGCGACGGCAGTGGCCGTGCCGCCGTCCACCTTGGCCATGACCATGACCTTCTGCCCGGTCTTGACCGTGTCGATGCCGCCGCTGCCGCGGTTGAGCCGGGTGTCGGCGTTGACCGCGTACTCCTTGGTGTAGCCGTCCTCGCTCTTGACGGTGACCGAGTCCTGGTCGACGGCCGTGACGTCGCCGTACTGGGTGGCGACGGTCACGTACGCGCCCGCACCGTCGGGGACGACGTACTCGCCGTGGATGGGCGGACCGCCGATGCCCGTCCTGTGTCTCCAGCCCGGCGCCCTGTCGGAGGGGGCCCCGGAAGGAGTGGCGGACGGCGTACCGGACGGGCTCGCCGACGGCGACGGTGACGGCGCGGGTGACAGCACCGCCGCGGCGGCCACGCCGGCACCCGTGACCAGGGCGAGCGAGGTGGCGGCGACGAGCAGCAGGGAGCGGGGGAAGCGGCGTCCGGGCGGCGGCTCGTTCGCCAGGGTCTCCGCGGTGCCGAATCCGTCCGGCCCAGGGGTCATCTCATCCTCCCGACAGGTATGCAATGGGACAACAGTGCAGCGAACTATCTAAGACCGACGTAAGCGCCAGTTCGCCGGGGCACGCGGGCGGGACGGGCCGGTCAGTAACGCCGGGCGGCGTCTCGGGTGATACTGGCAAGATGCCGGTTACCTACGGGCCCGAGTACTCCCGCCCTGACCTGCCGGTCCCGCTGGTGCCGTTGTCGGGGGTGCCGGTGGTGGTCCGGCGAGCGCTGGCCTGGCCGGCGCCTGAGCGGGCCCCCGCGGCGACGGTCGGCTGGGCGGTGCTCACCGCCGGGCTGGCGCTGGCGGCGACCTTCGCCCCGCATCCCGCCTTCTCCGCCGCCACCTGGCTGACGGCGGGATTCGTGGTGGCGCGGGTCGTGGCGCTGCGGCAGCTGTCGCTGGCCCAGTGCCGGTTCGAGCCCGCCTGGCTGGCCGCGCAGACGCGGGTCCTGCGCGGGCACGGCTTCGACATCCTGCGCTGCACGGTCGGCGGCCGGGTCTGCGACCTGACCAGGGCCGGCGACGTGGCGGCGCTGACGCGGGCCGCGCCCGGCGCGGAGGTGATCCTGGAGTTCGGTTACCGGCCCGCGGCGGGAGACCGGGTCACGGTCGAGCGGGTCCGCCGCACGCGCGCGGAGCTGGAGATACGGCACGCGGCCTTCCCACCGGACAGCGGCCGCGTGCGCTTCCCCGAGGCGAGCTACGTCATCGGCGCGAGCGGCCGGGTCACGGTCTGGGCGCTGGCGGGGCGGGTGCTCCTGACGCCGGCGGTCGCAGCCCCGCTGCGGCCTGATCCTGCAGCAGCTCGTGCCTGAACTGGTAGTAGGGCCCGGTACGGCGGAGCACTCCGCGCTCGTAGGCGTCGTGCAGGAACGTCATCAGCCGCAGGGGCAGCGCCCGCCGCCACGCGAACCACAGCCGGACGTCGATGAATCGTCCCCAGGCGCTCGGCGCCATCATCGTGACGCCGAACCCGACCGCGCCGAGCACCGCGCCGCAGCCGGCGCCGATGAGCGTCTGCTGCCACCGGCCCAGGGTGAGCAGCCACACGTGGTCCCTGACCCGTAGCCCGGTCTCCATCCACCAGCCGAGGTAGGCGCCCACGGCGAGCCCGACCAGGCCGCCCGCGGCGAAGGCCAGCAGCACGGCCGCCCGGTCGTTGCGCAGGAAGCCGTCGGGCGTGCCGGCCTTGTCGGCGTTGGCCGGGGCCAGCGCGAGGGAGGCGGCCAGGAAGCCGACCAGGAACACCGCTCCCTCGGTGAACGCGTACGTCACCCCGTCGTACAGCACCAGGACGATCGCCATGCCGGGCGTCACGCACACCAGGCCCTGGCCGAGGCGGCGCAGCAGGTAGCGCCGGGTCAGTGTCTTGCGGAGCTTCGGTCCCGCCTCACGCGGGTAGTGCTGCCTGGCCAGCGACACCGTGAGGCCACCGGTCAGCCCGATCGCCAGGCCGAACCACCAGCCGACCGCTCCCAGCCCGAACAGCACGGTCACGGCGGTGCAGAGCGGCACGAAGATGGCCATCCCCAGCACGGTCTGGACGGTGGGGACCACCGCGCGGGGCAGCGCCTGGTGCAGCTCCCACCAGGCCAGGTCGCCGGTCCCCCGGCGGCGCAGGAACTCGGCCAGGAACCGGAGGTGGCGGGCCGCCTGTTCGGGGTCCCACCGCTGATCGGCCTCCGGTTCCGGCCGGTAGACGGCCGGCACGAACCCCGCGACCAGACCCTGCCTGATCCGTACGGCGGTGCCGTCGACGCGCGGGGTGTGGCCGCTCTCGCAGGTGCGGGCCGCCAGGAAGATCATCAACGGGGTGTCGAGGGCCTCGGCCAGCGGACCTCGCGGCTCCGCGCGCAGCCGGGCGACCAGCGCGGCGGCCGCCGGCACGTCGCCCCAGCGCGACTCGAGGTATCCGGCGGCCCCCGCGCCGTCCACCGGCAGCAGCCGCGCCACCGGCGTCCCGGCGAGCCTGCGAGTGACGGGGCCGGCGTACGCCTCGACTCGGCTGGTCAGCACGCACGGCGAGCCGGACCAGTCCTCGTCGATGGCCCTGACCACGTCGGCACGCCGCGCGGGCGGCACCTCGTCGAAGCCGTCGAACACGGCCAGCAGGCTGCCGCTCCTGATCAGCCGTTCCAACGCGAGGGGAGCTTCCCGCAGGAACGGGAACTCGGTGACCAGCCGCAGCGCCACCCACTCGCGCAGGGCCAGCCGTGGCTCCCACGACGACAGCGGCAGCGTGACCGGGATCGGCCGGTGCCGCACCGAGGACATGCGCAGCGCCAGGAGCAGGCCGAGCGTGGTCTTGCCCGAGCCTCGCCCCCCTGTCACCACCACGCGCCCTTTCATGGTGAGGAGGTGGTCGGCCAGCTCCTCGATCGTCCCGGGCAGCTCGCCGCCCGACTCGCACCGGATCGGGATGCCACGGCTGTCCGGGACGTCGCGGTTGCCCGCCTCCCGCCTGGCCGCCTTCATGACCTCGTCGGCCAGCCTGTCGGCCAGGTCGGAGGCGTCGTTGGGGGGCCGGGCGCCCCGCAGCGTGCCGATGTAGGCCACGACGAGGGCGGCGGCGGCGATGACCGCCTCCACGTTGGACCACCCGCCCACCGCCAGCCGGACGACGGCCAGGAGGACGAACGCCAGCGGGAGGATGACGAGAACCGCCGTCTGCAGCTTGCGCATCTATGAGGCTCTCTTCGGGGGGATGGCGTGGGTGCCGCCGGCCAGCAGCAGCCCCAGCGGGGTGTCTGTCGTGGTCCTGCCGCGTCCGCGCCTGTGGCGTTTGAGCACGTCAGCCACCAGGACGAGGAGGAGCGTCGCGGCGAAGGGCCGGGCGGCGGCTCGCCCGTAGCAGGCGGCCAGCCGGGGCCGCAGGGCCCGCAGCCGCGCGCCCACCTCGGCCAGGCTCACCTCGCCCCGATTGAGCGGGGTGCCGATGCCGTCGCGGAGGTCGGCGTCCTGGTCGAGGTAGTCGTCCAGGAGCTGCAGCGCCTCGCCCGCCTCCATGACCGCGTCGCGCTGCACCACGCTCATGTCCGGGTGCACCATCCCGAACAGCACGACGCACGCCAGCCCGCCCTTCCCACGAGTGATCTTGCCGAGCTGTGCCGCCGGGGTGGCGGGATCACGCTGCCGGCGGGAGAGCACCTGGTAGTCGTGCAGTTCGAGCAGCGCGGTGTGCCAGAGCTCGCCGGGAGCACGGCGGCGGATCTCCGCGTAGAGCGCGGCCAGCAGGCGCCGGTGCTGATCGCGGGCCACGGGATGCCCGCCGGCTCCGAACCCGTCGGCTACGAACCCATCGGCTACGGACCTGTCGGCCTTGGACCCGTCGGCCTTGAACAGGGATGCCACCCACGCGTCGATCTCCGCGTCGCCGCCGTTGTCGATCATGTCGTCGTAGAGCCGCGCGACCGATCCGGCGAGCATGACCAGCTCCCCGTCGCAGGGCCGGCCCGCCATCCTGGCGTAGGCGTGGATACCGACGTTGAAGGTCAGCGCGGTGCCGCGCAGGGAGGCGATCATCGCCGCCCGCTCGGGCTCGCGCAGCACGCCGCGGACGATCGGTTCCACGGCCCGCTCGAAGTCGCGCACGGCGGCGGGGGCGCAGGCGACGGCGTCCTTGAGCGCGATGGGAAGGGCGATCGCCAGCCGGGCGCACCGCAGAACGGTCAGTAAGTCGCGAATCACTGCGCTCCCATCGGCAGACGGTGAGCGCATGATGACATGACGTCGACCAGCGGTAAACACAGGCTTTCCGCCCCGTGCGACGACGGTACGACGCGCCTGGTCACCGAGCTGATCAGGCGGCGAACTTGCAAAACGGGGTGGCCCTCCATATCGTACTCGACCAGAACCGGAGGGGTACCCCACTTAGACGGGTGGCCTCCGCATGCCTACCGAGTGGAGACACATCGTGAAGACCATCGTGGTGGTGGGGGCGACCGGCCTGCAGGGCCGCGCCGTGACGGCGCGGCTGCTGGCCGAGGGCTGGCGGGTACGAGCGGTGACGCGCGACGCGACCTCCCCCGCGGCCCGGACGCTGGCGCAGGCGGGCGCGGAGCTCGTCAGCGCCGAGATGGACGACCTCGCCTCGCTCGTCGCCGCAGCCGAAGGCGCCCACGGCGTCTTCAGCGTCCAGCCCACCGTCGGCTCCCCCGGCACCGCGCCGGGCTTCGGCGCCGACGACGAGGTGCGCCGGGGCCGCAACGTCGCCGACGCGGCCCACGCCGCCGGTGTGCGGCACCTCGTCTACGCCTCGCTCGCCGGCGCCGGCCGTCACGACACCGAGAAGCTGCCGCAGAACGTGGTGAGCAAATGGCGCATCGAACAGCACATCACCCGGCTGGGCCTGCCGGCGACCTTCCTGCGCCCGGTCTCCTTCATGGAGAACTACACCGGCCCCTACCACCTGCACGGCGGCACCGTGGCCACCGCCTTCGCGGCGGACGTGCCCCAGCAGATCATGGCCGTGGACGACGTCGGGGTGTTCACCGCGCTGGCGTTCGCCCGGCCGCAGGAGTGGATCGGCCGCGCCGTCGACCTGGCCGGAGACGAACTGACCCCCGTACAGATCGCCGCCGCCATCTCCCAGGCCGTCGGGCTGTCACTGCCCTACGTCCAGATCCCCGTCGAGGCGATCGCCGAGTTCGGCGTGGACTTCGCCTACTCCTACATCTGGCTCAACGAGCGCGGCTACCGCGCCGACGTCGCCTTCACCCGCGCCCTGCACCCCGGCCTGATGGACCTGCCCACCTGGCTGGCCCGCGGCGGAGCGGCCCAGATCAAGAGCTTCCTGGCCGCGCAGGACACCGCGCGGCGGGACCGATGAGCAGGCTCGACCTCGGACGGGTCGGCATCTGGGCGGGTGAGGCGGACCGCTATCCCGCCCGCGCTCTGCGCCGGGCCGCCGCGGCCGTCGAGGACCTGGGCTATCGGGCCCTGTGGTTTCCCGAGGCGACCGGCCGCGAGGCCATGTCCCAGGCCGCCCTGCTGCTGTCGGCCACCCGGCGGACCGTCGTCGCCACCGGCACCGCCAGCATCTACGCGCGTGACGCGGTCAGCGCCGCGGCCGCGCAGCGCACCCTGGCGGAGGCGTTCCCCGGGCGGTTCCTGCTGGGCCTGGGTGTCAGCCATCCGGTTCTGGTCGCCGACGTGCGCGGGCACCGGTTCGGCCCACCGGTGGCGACCATGCGCGCCTACCTGGACGGGATCGACGCCGCCCCGTTCGGCCCGCCGGCCACCGCCCCGCCGCGGGTCGTGGCCGCGCTGGGCCCGAAGATGATCCAGCTCGCCGGCGAACGCTCGTGGGGCGCCCACCCGCTGGGCATGCCGGTCGAGCACACCCGCCAGGCCCGGAAGCTGCTCGGGTCACAGGCGCTGCTGGCCGTCACCCAGCTCGTCGTCCTGGAGCCGTCCCGCTCGCGGGCGGCCGAGCTGGCCCGCGCCCACGCGGCCGCCGCCCTGCCCAACCGGCTCACGCTGCTGCGCGACCTGGGATTCGACGACGCCGAGTCGCTCGACGACCGACTGGTCGAGGCACTGGTGGCCACCGGTGACCCCGACGACGTCGCCCGTCGCGTCGGGGAGCATCTCGACGCCGGCGCGGATCACGTCAGCATGCACGTGATCACCGCCACACCCGACGAGCCGCCGTCGCGCCAATGGGAGGAACTCGCCGCCCGGCTGCTCTGAGCGGGGGCCCTGTGAGCGGGCGGCTGCTCTGAGGCCGCGGCACATCCGGGCCGTGACCTGTTCGTGGACATCCCTTGACATGCGCGGACGCGACAAGTTAGCGTCCTCGAAACCTGGAATTAACGTTCACGTGAACGTTAATCCACCCAGGGAATTCATCGATGGGAAGGACGCCTCCAGCGTGGAGACCACCCATGTTCCGGCCGATGATCTACGGCGCGCACTGATCGCGGCGGATCCGAAGCTGTCCAAGTTCAATCCCCTGCCACGCATCCTCGCTTTCGACGAGTTCAACACCGGGACACACGGCTGGTGCGAACTCATCGGCAATCACGACGGCTACGGCAATCTCGACACCGTCGACGTCCACATGCGCGACTTCCGGCCGCCGCAGCTCAGCTCGTGCGATTTCTTCGACATCGGCACCCACGCCGCGATGAGCGGCAACTACGCGCTCAAGGTCGCCACCCGGCCGGTGACGGGCCACACCGCCGTCGCCATCCGCCGCCTGACCATGGCGCAGCGAGGGGTGGTGCAGTTCGAGACGTACTTCACCTACAAGAGCGAGGCGGCCACCGCCGACTCCTCGCTCGGCAACAGCTTCGGCGACATCGAGTGGGACGGCAACCTGCACCCGTCGGAGGCCCAGTTCGGCGCGTTCACCGTGGCCACGGACCTGTGCGACGGCGAGGGCATCCGCTACCACTGCGTCGCCCGCTACCAGAACACCGACCTGGACAACCGGCTGACCCGGCGCTGGGTCTACCCGGTGGTGCCCGAGCCCACCCCCAGGGAGAACCTGCACAACCAGGAGAACCTGTCGCCCACCGAGGACTTCACCGCGCCCGACCCGGAGGACTGGCACGCGCTGGAGGAGGAGCCGCAGTTCCTCTGCTACAACGAGGTCCCGACCAAGGTCAATTGGCATTACCTGCGCTGGCAGTTCGACACCAGGACCCGGACGAATATCGAGCTTCAGGTCAACGACCGGATCATGGACATGCGCCAGGTGCCGGTCCCCCACTATCCCGACAAGTACGACGGCCTGGAGAACCTGCTCAATTTCTACGTGAGCGTGCGCACCCATTCCCCGGTACGCAATTTCCTCTTCCTTGATTCCGCACTTATTTCCGTGGATTGGTGAACATCGGCATGAGGCATGCTCTTACCGCGGTTCTGGAGCGCAACACCACTTTCACCGCCGACTTCACGACCGAGCCGTACGAGGCCGGGTGGGCGGGGGAGGCGCGCTGGTTCGTGCGGACCCTGGCTCTGGAGGGCGAGGCGCCCGCTCTGGAGCTGACCACCCAGATCTCCCCCGACGGCCTGCACTGGTGCGACGACGACGACGCCGGCCAGGTCACCACCGAGCCGGGGCTGGTGTCCTGGCGGGTGCGCGAGTTCGGCCACTGGCTGCGCGTGCGCGGCACCCTGACCGGGTCCGGCGCCAAGGCCAAGGTCCTGATCTACCTGGCGCTCAAGAGCTGAGAGAGGAACGGACATGACAGCAACGGAGGGAGTGGGCAGGCGGCAGTTCCTGACCCTCCTGGGAGCTGGGGTCGCCGGCGCCTCCCTCCCCGCCCTGGTCTCCGGGTGCGCCCCCGGCGCCCCGGGGACGGCGGCGGCACCGGGACGGAACCGGCCGCTCAGCGCCGCGTTCTACCAGGCCATCAACGACCTGGACCCGCACGGGGCGAGCGCGGTCGACGAGGCGTCGCTGCTGGCCAACCGGCAGATCTACGACACCCTCGTCACGAGGAAGGGCGAGGAGCTCGCGCCGAGCCTGGCCACCTCCTGGCGGCAGCCCGACGACACCTCGTGGGAGTTCACCCTGCGCGAGGACGTCGTCTTCCACGACGGCGCCAAGCTGACCTCGGCCGACGTCAAGGCGTCGCTGGAGCGGCTGGCCGCCTCCGACGGCCCGCAGAAGCCCCTGTGGAGCGCCGTCGACAGCGTCGAGGCCCCCGACCCGCGCACCATCAGGATCACCACCAAGGAGCCCCTCGGCACCCTGCTGGTGAACCTGACGCTCGCCTTCGTCATCCCCGCCACGCAGATCGGCAAGGCCGACCTGTCCCGCAAGCCCATCGGCAGCGGCCCGTTCGCCGTCGAGTCGTTCACCCCGTCCTCGCAGCTGCTGCTCAAGCCCGCCGCGAACCACTGGGGCGGCGCCGCCAAGCTGTCCGGGCTGCGCCTGCCGTACATTCCGGAGGCCTCCACGCGCATGACCTCGCTGCAGAACGGCGAGGTGGACGTCACCTGGATCATCCCGCCCGACGAGCTCAAGCGGCTGGGCGGCGTCAACGGCGTGCGGATCGAGAGCAAGCCGGGCCTGAACTACTTCCTCGCCTGGTTCAACTGCGGACGCAAACCCTTCTCCGACCCGCGCGTGCGCCGCGCGCTCCACCACGCGCTGGACATCAAGGGCATCGTCTCCAGCCTGTACGGCGACGCCGCCACGGTCATGGACGCCCCGATCCCGCCCGCGGTCTTCGGCCACGCGCCGCAGCAGCCGTACCCGTACGACCCCGACCTGGCCAAGCGCGAGCTGGCCGAGGCCGGCCACGGCTCCGGCATCCGCACCTCGATGATGTGGTTCAAGGACACCGGCCCGCTGGCGACCGAGCTGGCGCAGTCGATCATCTCGGCCTGGGCCAAGGTCGGCGTCGTCGTGGAGCCGCAGCAGATCGAGAAGGCCGCCTGGATCAAGCGGCTGACGGCCCTCGACTGGGACATCGAGCTCCAGGTCAACACCGTGACCACCGGCGACGCCGACTACACCCTCGGCAGGCTCTACACCAGCACGGCCAACCGGATGGGCTACCACAACAAGGAGCTCGACGGCATCCTCGCCAAGGCCCGCTCGACCTCCGACCAGGACGAGCGCAAGTCGCTGTACGGCCAGGCGTGCGAGATCATCTGGCGTGACGCGGTCGGCGTCTTCCCCGCGGCGCTGTCGAGCACGTACGGGTTGCGCTCCACCGTGACGGGATTCGTCCCCGCGGCCAACAGCCAGCCCGAGTTCCGCACGGTGTCGACCGCCGGGTGATCCATGCGGAACTCGATCGAGTCTGGGGGCAGCATGCGTAACGCACGCCGTACCACCCTGAAAGATGTGGCCGAAAGCCTCGGCGTCTCGGTGAACACCGTGTCGCGGGCGCTGGCCGACAAGGACAGCGTCGGAGTGGAGACCAGGAACCGCGTCAAGGCCGAGGCCGAGCGGCTCGGCTACGTGCCGAACGTGACGGCGCGGTCGCTGGTCCTGGGCTCCGCGAGCACGCTCGGCATGGTGATCACCAACCCGTCCAACCCGTTCTACGCCCAGCTCATCAGCGGGATGGAGCAGCACTGCCGCAGGCACGGCTACTCCCTGCTGCTGATGGCGACGGAGGAGAGCGTGGCCAACGAGCGGCGCGCGGCCGACGAGCTGCTGCGCCGCGGCGTCGACGGCGTCCTGGTGGTGGCGGTGCAGGAAGGGGCCGACCACTGGCGGCGCTTCCGCTCGGCCGGCGTCCCGCTCGTGCTGATCAACCGTGACGTGCCCGAGCTGAACACCGACCTGGTGGGCGTCGACCATGTCCGGGGCGGCTACGAGGCGGCCCGGCACGCCATCGCCATGGGCGCCAGGCAGATCTACTTCCTGGAGGAGGACCTGGGGGTGTCCTCGGTCGCCGACCGCGTCGAGGGCTACCGCCGGGCCATGGCCGACAGCGGGCTGCCCGTGGAGCCGGACACCATGATCAAGGTGCCGACCCGGCGGCTGGAGCAGAGCGCCATGCCGTGGGACCCGAGCGAGGCGTACCGGCTGGCCAGGGAGGTCGTGCGGACCGCCCAGCGGCCCATGGCCTTCGTGGTCGGCAACGACTACTTCGCGCTCGGCGTCTACCGGGTGGCGGACGAGGCGGGGCTGAGGATCCCCGACGACATACTGGTCGTCGGCTACGGCGGCCACCCCTTCGCCCCGTTCGTCATCCCCTCGCTGACCACCGTGGAGCTGCCCGCGGCCGACATCGCCGTGTCGGCCGTGGACCACATGCTGCGGCGGCTCAAGCGGCCGGACGCCGACGGCCGGCCCGACCAGATCCTGTTCCCGCCGCGGCTGGTCGTGCGGGCGTCGAGCGGCGGGAGCGGCACATGACCGCCTTCGTCGCACGCCGCCTCGCCCAGGCGCTGCTGCAGATCTGGGGCGCCATCACCATCGTGTTCATCGCGCTGCGCGTGCTGCCGGGCGACCCGGCCGAGCTGATCCTCGGCAGCCAGGCCACCCCCGAGGCACTGGAGTCGCTGCGCACGCAGCTCGGCCTGCGCGACCCGCTGCTCGCGCAGTACCTGCACCACCTGCAGGACGTCGTCCGGCTCGACTTCGGCCAGTCCTGGCGGCAGGGCGTCAGCGCCCTCGACGCCTGCCTGGAACGGCTGGGCCCGACCCTGTCCCTGTCGGCGTGGGCAATGGTGATCACCGTGGTGCTGGGATTCCTCGCCGGCACCTTCGCCGCCCGGCGCGCCAACACCTGGGCCGACCACCTGGTCTCGGTGTCCTCGCTGGTCGGTCAGGCGCTGCCGCCGTTCTGGATCGGCATCATGCTGTCGCTGATCTTCGCGCGGTGGATGCAGATCCTGCCCAGCACGGCCGACGGGACGATGGCCGCCCTGCTGCTGCCCGCCCTCACGCTGGCGCTGCCGTTCGTGGGCTGGCTGGGCCGGCTCGTGCGCACGGGCGTCCTGGAGGAGACCAACCAGGACTACGTCCGCACGGCGTACGCCAAGGGGCTGAGCCACCGGGTGGTCTTCTACATCCACGTGCTGCGCAACACCCTGGTGCCGGTGGTGACCATGCTGGGCCTGCTCATGGGCTACTTCATCGCCAACGGCGTCATCGTCGAGGTGATCTTCGCCTGGCCCGGGATCGGGTCGCTGCTGGTCGACTCGATCACCTTCCGCGACTACTCGGTCGTCCAGGCCATCCTCACCGTCATCACGGTCTGCTACATCATGCTCAACCTGCTGGTCGACGTGCTGTACGTGTACCTCGACCCCAGGATCCAGTTGGAGAACGCCTGATGCCAGTGAAAGCCCCTGACCGGAGCGACGCGACGGCGTCACCGAACCTGCCCAAGCGGCTCACCGTGACCAAGCGGCTGGCCGGGCTGCCGGCGCGTGCCCACCTGGCCCTCGGGATCGTCGCGCTGTTCGTGGTGGCCGGCCTGCTCGGGCCGCTGCTGGTGCCCTACGACGCCGCCCTGACCAGCCCGGTCGACCGGCTGCTGCCGCCCGGCAGCCGGCTGTCCGACGGCGCCGTCGCGTGGCTGGGCACCGACCAGGTCGGCCAGGACGTCCTGGCCGAGGTCCTCGCCGGGATGCGCACGTCGCTGACCGTGGCGGTGGTGACCGTGGCCGTCGGCGGATCGGTCGGGCTGCTGCTCGGCCTGCTGTCGGGCTACTTCGGCGGCTGGGCCGACGGGGTGATCTCCCGGATCGGCGACATCCAGCTCGCCTTCCCCAGCCTGCTGCTCGCGATCCTGCTGGCGGGCGTTCTCGGCCCGAGCATGGTGAACGTCATCATCGCGCTGGCGGTGACCCGTTGGGTGATCTTCGCCCGGGTGGTGCGCGGCTCGGCGATCGCGGTCCGCGACCGGGAGTTCGTGGACTCGGCCCGGGTGATGGGCGCCTCCCACGGCCGCATGCTGCTCCACTACATCCTGCCGTCGTGCCTGCCGCCCCTGCTCGTGGCGGCGACCGTACAGGTCGGCCTGACCATGGTCGCCGAGGCGTCACTGAGCTTCCTCGGTCTCGGCGTGCCCTCCTCCCAGGCGTCCTGGGGCTCGACGATCGCCGAGGGCCGCGACTACCTGGCGTCGGCCTGGTGGATCGCCGCCGCGCCCGGCGCCGCCCTGGCGCTGGTGGTGGTGAGCATCGGGATCCTCGGCGACCTGCTGCGCGACGCCTCCGACCCGATGACGGAGCTCTGACGACGGTGCACGAAACCAGGACACCCCTGCTGCAGGTCGAGGACCTGGCCGTGGAGTTCGACACGCCGAGAGGCCCGCTGCGGGCCGTGCGCGGGGTGTCGTTCCAGGTCGGCGAGTGCGAGACGCTGGCGATCGTCGGCGAGTCCGGCAGCGGCAAGAGCGTCACGGCGCACACGCTGATGGGGCTGACGCCCCTGCTGGCCAGGGTCGCCGGTGGACGCGTCGCGATCGAGGGCCGCGACGTCGTCGGCCTGCCCGACCGCGCATGGCAGAAGCTGCGCGGCGAACGGATCGCGATGATCTTCCAGGACCCGCTGAGCGCGCTCAACCCCTCGCTGACCGTGGGCTACCAGATCGCGGAGATGTTCCGCAGGCACCGGGGCACCGGCCGGGCCGAGGCCCGCCGCCGCGCCGCCGAGCTCATGGCCCAGGTCGGCATCCCGGACGCCGAACGGCGGCTGAACGACCACCCGCACCGCTTCTCCGGCGGCATGCGCCAGCGCGTCATGATCGCGATGGCGCTGGCGCTCGACCCGATACTGCTCATCGCCGACGAGCCGACCACCGCACTGGACGTCACCGTGCAGGCGCAGATCCTGCGGCTGCTGCGCCGGCGCCAGCAGGCCGACCGGCTCGGCATGATCCTCATCAGCCACGACCTCGGGGTGGTCGCCCGCGCCGCCGACCGGGTCGCGGTGATGTACGCGGGCCGCATCGTCGAGACCGGCACCGTCGCCGAGGTCTACCAGCGGCCCGCGCACCCGTACACGATCGGGCTGATGCGGGCGGTGCCCACCGTGCGGGACGGTGACGCCCCGCTGGAGGCGATCGAGGGCCATCCGCCCGACCTCGCCGCGCCGCCCACGGGCTGCGCCTTCCACCCGCGCTGCCCGTTCGCCCGGGACATCTGCCGCGAAGAAGACCCGCAGCCGCGTGACCTCGGCCCGCGCCGGGCCAGCGCCTGCCACTTCGCCGAGGAGATGATCGCGCATGCCCGCACCCGCTGAGCCCCTGCTGGAGCTGACGGACCTCGTCACCGGCTACCGCGTGCGCAGCGGCATCGGCCGCCCCGGCGGGCAGGTGCGGGCCGTGGACGGGGTGAGCCTGACCGTGCGCCCCGGCGAGACCGTCGGGCTGGTCGGCGAGTCCGGCTGCGGCAAGTCCACGATCGCCCGCACCATCGTCGGCCTGGTACGGCCCTCCAGCGGCAAGGTGCTGTTCGAGGGCCGCGACCTGACGGCGCTGCCCGCCAAGGAGATGCGCAGGCTCCGCCAGGAGATCCAGCTCATCTTCCAGGACCCGTACGCCGCGCTGAACCCCCGCATGACCGTCGCCGCGCTGATCAAGGAGGCGTGGCGCATCCACCCCGGGCTGGTGCCGCGTGAGCGGTGGGACGAGGAGGTGCGCGGCCTGCTGAGCCGCGTCGGACTGCGCCCCGAGCACGCCGACAGGTACCCCCACCAGTTCTCCGGCGGCCAGCGGCAGCGCATCAGCATCGCCCGCGCGCTGGCCGTGCGGCCCCGGCTGATCGTCTGCGACGAGGCGGTGTCCGCCCTGGACGTCTCGGTGCGGGCGCAGATCCTCAACCTGCTGCGCGAGCTGCAACGCGACCTGGGCGTGGCGTACCTGTTCATCTCCCACGACCTGGGCGTCGTCCGCCACCTCTGCGACCAGGTCGCGGTGATGTACCTGGGCAAGATCGTGGAAACCGGCTCCAAGGAGGGCGTCTACCAGCGGCCGTCGCACCCGTACACGCAGGCGTTGCTGTCGGCGGCGCCGAGCCTGGACGACTGGCGGGGCGACGAGCGCGGCGAGATCGTCCTGAGCGGAGATGTTCCCTCACCGTTGAACCCCCCGTCAGGCTGCCGTTTCCGTACGCGCTGCTGGCGGGCCCAGGATCGATGCCGGGACGAGGAGCCGGCGCTCGTCGACCGGGACACGGGCCATCCGGTCGCCTGCCACTTCCCCGAAGCCGTCCCCACCCCGAGCACGACGGCGGCCGAGACCGCCTCATGAAGGAGCGACCGATGTCAGGCAAGGTTCTGTCCATGCTGGCGGCCGGAGCAGTCACGGCCACGGCCGCGTTAGCGGGCGCCCCCGTGGCGAGCGCCGAGAGCGCGATCGCCTCGGCCTGCACCGACACGCCGGTGACCAGCGGCGCGGTCTTCAACCAGCCGGTGGGCGGGGACCCGGCCGCCCTCGTGCGCGAGCTGTGCGGCCTGGTCCGCCAGGCGCCCGCCGCCTCCCGCATCCAGCTCGCCCACTTCGTCATGTCCGGCGCGGCCGGCACCGGCTTCGCCGACGAGCTGATCAGCGCCCACCGGCGCGGCGTGGACGTCCAGGTGATCCTCGACGGCGACACGCGCGGGGCGGGCGTGGCGGGGCGGCTGTCGGCCGAGCTGGGCACCGACACCTCCGCCGGCTCCTGGGTGCACGTGTGCACGGGCCCCCCGTCCGGCGGCACCGCCGCGTGCATCGGCGACAAGGGCCAGCACAACAAGTTCTACCTGTTCTCGCGGACCGGCGACGTCTCCGACGTGGTGGTGCAGTCCTCGGCCAACCTGACCGACCTCAACTCCTCCACGTACTGGAACAACCTGGTCGTCCTGCCCGGCAACAAGCGGCTGTTCGCGGCCTACAGCGGCTACTTCGCCGACCTGGCGGCCGAGCGCAAGAACCTCGACTACTACCGTGTCACCACCACCGGCGGGCCGGGCGGTTCGGTACGGGCCCACTTCTTCCCCCGTGCGGGCACGGACGCCGGCACCGACCCCATCGTGGACTACCTCGGCAAGGTGTCCTGCCGCGGCGGCACGACCATCCGCGTCGGCATGTCGGAGTGGGACACCTACCGCATCGCGATCCCCGAGAAGCTCCGGAGCCTGGCCGCCCAGGGCTGCACGGTCCGGATCGTCTACGGCATCATGGACGAGGAGGTCAAGAGCCTGCTGCTGGCCGAGCCGAGGATCGAGCTGCGCACGCTGGGCGACGGCGGCGCGCTGCCCGGCCGCGTCCACTCCAAGTACCTCCTCGTCGAAGGCTCCTTCGACGGCGACCGCGACGCCCGCTGGGTGTTCACGGGCAGCCACAACTACAACGAGACGTCGCTGCGCCGCAACGACGAGACGCTGCTGCGGCTCAACGACAGGAGCGTCTACCGGCAGTACGTGGACAACTTCGAGCGGATGCGCGCGGTGGCCCCCCTCGCCACCGCCTCCTGACCCCTGCCACCGGTCACCGACGTCCCGGGCGGGACGTGTCCCGGCCCGATCGCCCCCTGATCGCGGCCCCGCGGATCAGCGGGCCGTTCCGGGGGCGATCGGCGGCTGCCGCTTGTGCTCGGTGAGCCGGTAGCGGGCGGCGATGGCCGCGAAGGCGGCCTCGCCGACCGGCTTGCCCTCCAGGAAGTCGTCGATGTCGTCGTAGGTGACGCCGAGCGTCTCCTCATCCGGCTTGCCCGGGTTCAGGGTCTCCAGGTCCGCCGTCGGGGTCTTCCAGACCAGCGCGGACGGCGCGCCCAGGGCCTCCGACATGGCCCGTACGCGCCGCTTGGTCAGGCCGGTGAGCGGGACCACGTCGGCCGCGCCGTCGCCGAACTTGGTGAAGAAGCCGGAGACCGCCTCGGCGGCGTGGTCGGTGCCCACCACCAGGCCGGCGTGCGCGCCCGCCACCGCGTACTGGGCGATCATGCGCTGCCGGGCCTTGATGTTGCCGTGCACGAAGTCCTGCTGGTGGTCGTCGCGGAAGACCATGCCGCCGGCCAGCAGCGCCTGCAGCGCGGCGTCGGCCGCGGACTTCACATCGACGGTCAGGACCTGGTCGGGCCGGATGAACTTCAGCGCGAGCTGCGCGTCCTTCTCGTCGGCCTGGGCGCCGTACGGCAGCCGCATCGCGAAGAACGTCGCCTCACCGCCGGCGGCACGGACCCGCTCGACCGCGAGCTGGCACAGCCGGCCCGCGGTCATGGAGTCCACCCCGCCGCTGATGCCCAGCACCAGCGAGCGCAGGCCCGTGGAGGTCAGCTGATCGGCGAGGAAGGCCACCCGGCGCTCGATCTCCTGCCCCGCGTCGAAGGTCGCGCTCACCTGGAGATCCCGGGCGATCCCCTGCTGCAGGGACATGGACGCCAGGTCGGTCACGGTCGCTCCTCGGTCGTGCTCGTGCTCGTGGTGGGGGCCACGGACGCGTGTGGGACGCAAAGCACTCTAGAGGACGGCCGTGCGGCCGTGCTCGGGGCGCCCCCGCACCTGAGGGCCGCGCCACGCCCGTGCGGGATCGCCGCAGGCGTCAGGCGATGTCGAGCCCGAGCCCGCGGCGAGCAGTCACTCACCGACGCGGTCGCCGCCTACGAGCGCGTCATGCTCCCGCGCGGCCTCGACGCCGTCGACCACTCCCTCCGGATGGCGAGTCAGACCCTCGGCAGGACGTTCTGACCACGATCACGGGGGCGAGCCGGCGCGGTTTTGGTGGTTTTCCCACAACTCGGGACGCGTAACGTGCGCTGTCTGCGACATGGCGGTGCCCACCCGGTAGAGGGAAGGGTGGAGACTACCGGGGGGGGCCGCCGCGTCGCGGCGCGCACATCATTGGTCTACAGGAGGGCTCGGTCGGGTGTTCAGTCGTGTCGCCATCGTCAACCGTGGTGAGGCCGCCATGCGGCTCATCCACGCCGTCCGGGACGTCGCCGCGGAGACCGGGACACGGATGGAGACCGTCGCCCTGCATACCGACGTGGACCGCACCGCCACGTTCGTGCGCGAGGCCGACATCGCCTACGACCTCGGCCCCGCCTCCGCCCGGCCGTACCTCGACCTGAAGGTCCTGGAGCGCGCCCTGGTGGAGACCGGCGCCGACGCCGCCTGGGTCGGCTGGGGCTTCGTCGCGGAGGACCCGGCGTTCGCCGAGCTGTGCGACAAGATCGGCGTCACCTTCGTCGGGCCCAGCGCGGAGGCCATGCGCAAGCTCGGCGACAAGATCGGCGCGAAGCTGATCGCCGAGGAGGTCGGCGTGCCGGTCGCGCCGTGGAGCCGCGGCCCGGTCGAGACCCTGGACGCCGCCCTGGCCGCGGCGGCCGGGATCGGCTACCCGCTGATGCTGAAGGCCACCGCCGGCGGCGGCGGGCGCGGCATCCGCGTGATCACCGACGAGGCCGAGCTCGCCGACGCCTACGAGCGCACCAGTCAGGAGGCCGCGCGGGCGTTCGGCAGCGGCGTCGTGTTCCTGGAGCGCCTCGTCACCGGCGCCCGGCACGTCGAGGTCCAGGTGATCGCCGACGGCGAGGGCACCGCGTGGGCGCTCGGCGTCCGCGACTGCTCGATCCAGCGGCGCAACCAGAAGGTCATCGAGGAGTCGGCGTCCCCGGTGCTCAGCCCCGTGCAGACGGCCGAGCTCAAGGCGGCGGCCGAACGCCTGGCCATCGCCGTCGGCTACCGCGGCGCGGCCACCGTCGAGTTCCTCTACCACCCCGGCGACAAGCAGTTCGCCTTCCTCGAAGTCAACACCCGCCTGCAGGTCGAGCACCCCATCACCGAGGTCACCACCGGCTTCGACCTGGTCAAGGCACAGCTGCAGGTGGCCTCCGGCGGCAGGCTCCAGGGCGAGCCGCCGCTGGAACGCGGACACGCCATCGAGGCCCGCCTGAACGCCGAGGACCCCGACCGCGACTTCGCGCCCTCCCCCGGCCACATCGCCCGCCTCGACCTGCCCGCCGGGCCCGGCATCCGCGTCGACACCGGCGTCAGCGAGGGCGACACCATCCCCGCCGACTTCGACTCCATGATCGCCAAGATCATCGCCTACGGCCGCGACCGCGACGAAGCCCTCGGCAGGCTGCGCCGCGCCATGGCGCAGACCACGGTCATCATCGAGGGCGGCGCGACGAACAAGAGCTTCGTGCTCGATCTGCTCGACCAGCCCGAGGTCATCGACGCCAGCGCTGACACCGGCTGGATCGACCGCGTCCGCGGCGAAGGCCGGCTCGTCTCCCACCGCCACTCCGCCGTCGCGCTGGCCGCCGCCGCCATCGAGGCGTACGAGGAGGAGGAACGCGTCGAACGGCAGCGGCTGCTGTCGACCGCGTTCGGCGGACGCCCCCAGGTGCAGCACCAGAGCGGCCGGCCGCTCGGCCTCAAGCTGCGCGGCGCCGCCTACCGCGTCCGCGTCGCCCGGGTCGGCGCGCACCGCTTCCGCGTCGGCGTCGAAGCCGGCGACGACGTCCGCATCGCCGACGTCGAGCTCGACCGCTTCGACCGGCACACCGGCCAGATCATCGTCAACGGCACCCGCTACCGCCTGCTCACCGGCACGCACGGCCCCACCCACCTGGTCGAGGTGGACGGCGTGACCCACCGGATCAGCCGCGACGAGGGCGGCGTCGTCCGCTCACCCGCACCCGCGCTCGTCGTCGCCACCCCGCTGCAGGTCGGCGCCGAGGTCGAGGCCGGCGCGGCGGTGCTGGTGCTGGAGAGCATGAAGATGGAGACCGTGCTGCGGGCTCCGTTCAAGGCGCGGCTGACCGAATGCGTCGTGTCCGTCGGCAGCCAGGTGGAGACCGGCGCGCCGCTGCTGCGCCTTGAGCCGCTCGGCGACGACACCGAGGCCGCCGCCGGCTCCACCCACTCCGTCGAGCTCGACCTGCCGGCCGCGCCCGGCGAGATCCCGGCGCGCCGCCGCGCCACCCGCGGCCAGGAGGATCTGCGCAGCCTGCTGCTCGGCTTCGACGTCGACCCGCACGACGAACGCCGGCTCCTCGACGACTACCTCACCGCCCGCAAGGCGGCCACCGACGACGGCCACCGGCCGCTCGCCGAAGAGCTCGAACTCATCGACGTCTTCGCCGACCTCGCCGAGCTGAGCCGCAACCGCCCGGCAGGCGAGGACATCGGCGGCGACGGCGGCAACAGCCACGTGCACAGCCCCCGCGAGTACTTCCACACCTACCTCCAGAGCCTCGACGTCGAACGGGCCGGCCTGCCGCAGTCCTTCCAGGCCAAGCTCGCCAAGGCACTCAGCCACTACGGCGTCACCACCCTGGAGCCCTCCCCCGAGCTCGAAGCCGCGGTGTTCCGCATCTTCCTCGCCCAGCAGCGCGCCGCCGCCGACGCCACCGTCATCGCGACGCTGCTGCGCGCCTGGCTGCGGGAGGCGCCGCCGGACGAGGCGCTGCGCGAGCCCGCCGGCCTCGCCCTGGAGCGGCTCGTGGCCGCGACGCAGGTCCGCTTCCCCGTGGTGGCCGACCTCGCCCGCGGCGTGGTGTTCGCCTGGTTCGCCCAGCCGCTGCTGCGCCGCAACCGCGCCAGCGTCTACGCCCAGGTCCGCAAGCACCTGCGCCACCTGGACGCCCACCCCGACGCGCCCGACCGCGCCGAGCGCGTCGCCGAGATGGTCCGCAGCACCGAACCGCTGGTACGGCTGCTCGGCCAGCGGCTCATCCGCGATGACCTCGACAACGCCACCATGCTGGAGGTGCTGACCCGGCGCTACTACGGCAACAAGGGCCTCACCGGCGTCCGCACCAGCCAGGTCGCCGGCTGCACGTTCGTGGTCGCCGAGCGCGCCGGCTCGTGCGTCGTCTCCTCCGCGGTCGGCTTCGAAGCGCTGGGCGACGCCCTGCGCGGCCTGGCCGAGCTCGCCGACGGCGAGGACGCCATCGACGCCGACATCTACCTCGCCTGGGAGAACCAGCCGCAGGACTCCGACGCGATGGCGGCCGCCCTGCACGAGGTCGTCAGCGCCCACCCGCTGCCCAGCCAGGTCCGCAGGCTCACGACCACGGTCGCGGGCAGCCGCGGCGCGGTGATGCACCACCACTTCACCTTCCGCCCCTCGCCCACCGGGATGGCCGAGGAGCGGCTCATCCGCGGCCTGCACCCGTTCATCGCCCAGCGCATGCAACTGGAGCGGCTGAGCAAGTTCGACCTCACCCGCCTGCCGTCCTCGGACGAGGAGGTCTACCTCTTCCAGTGCGTGGCCCGGGACAACCCCTCCGACGACCGTCTCGTCGCCTTCGCCCAGGTACGCGACCTGACCGAGCTGCGCGAGCACGACGGCCGGCTGGTGGCGCTGCCGACCGCCGAGGACACCATCGCCTCCTGCCTCGACTCCATCCGCCGCGCCCAGGCACTGCGACCGTCCGCCAGACGCTTCAACACCAACCGCATCGTCGTCTACGTCTGGCCGCCGATCGACATCACCCGCGCCGAAGTGGAAATGATCGCCGGACGCGTGCGCCCCACCACCGCGGGCGCCGGGCTGGAGGAGATCCTGTTCATCGCGCGCCAACGCGACCGCAGGACCGGCGAGCTGACCAAGGTCGCCGTCCGCATCTCCTTCGACGCCGCCGGCGGCACCGAGCTGACCATCGGCGAGCCGTCCGACGAGCCCGTCGAACCTCTCGACGACTACCGGCAGAAGGTGCTGCGCGCCAGCAGCCGCAACACCGTCTACCCGTACGAGCTGACCGGCCTGCTCGGCGACTTCACCGAGCACGACCTCGACGACCAGCACGCGCTGGTGCCGGTCGACCGGCCCAAGGGGCGCAACACCGCCGCCCTCGTCGCCGGCGTGGTCACCACGCCGACCCCGCGCCACCCCGAGGGCGTCACCAGGGTCGTGCTGCTCGGCGACCCGACCAAGTCACTCGGCGCCCTGTCGGAGCCCGAGTGCCGCCGCGTGATCGCCGCCCTGGACCTCGCCGAACGGATGCGCGTGCCGCTGGAGTGGTACGCCCTGTCCTCCGGCGCCCGCATCTCCATGAAGTCCGGCACCGAGAACATGGACTGGGTCGCCGCCGCGCTCAAGCGGATCGTCGAGTTCACCCAGGACGGCGGCGAGATCAACATCGTCGTCGCGGGCATCAACGTCGGCGCCCAGCCCTACTGGAACGCCGAGGCGACGATGCTCATGCACACCAAGGGCATCCTCATCATGACGCCGGACTCGGCGATGGTCCTCACCGGCAAGCAGGCACTCGACTTCTCCGGCGGCGTCTCGGCCGAGGACAACTTCGGCATCGGCGGCTACGACCGGGTCATGGGCCCCAACGGGCAGGCCCACTACTGGGCGCCCAACCTGACCGCCGCGCGCCACGTCCTCATGTCGTACTACGACCACACCTACATCGCACCCGGCGAGCACGCACCACGACGGGCGACCACCACCGACCCCGTCAACCGCGACATCTCCGACTTCCCGCACGCCCTGGACGGCAGCGACTTCACCGCCGTCGGCCAGATCTTCTCCCCCGAGGCCAACCCCGACCGCAAGAAGCCCTTCGACATCCGCACCGTGATGCGCGCACTGTCCGACCAGGACCACCCCGTGCTGGAACGCTGGGCGGGCATGGCCGACGCCGAGACCGCGGTCGTCCAGGACGTCCACCTCGGCGGCATCCCCGTCTGCCTGCTCGGCATCGAGTCACGCTCCGTGCCGCGACGCGGCTTCCCGCCCACCGACGGCCCCGACACCTACACCGCCGGCACCCTGTTCCCCCGCTCGTCCAAGAAGGCCGCCCGAGCGATCAACGCGGCCAGCGGCAACCGGCCCCTCGTGGTGCTGGCCAACCTGTCCGGCTTCGACGGCTCACCCGAGTCGATGCGCAAGCTGCAACTGGAGTACGGCGCCGAGATCGGCCGCGCGATCGTGAACTTCCGCGGCCCCATCGTGTTCTGCGTCATCTCCCGCTACCACGGCGGCGCGTTCGTGGTGTTCTCCAAGGCGCTCAACCCGAACATGACCGTGCTCGCCCTGGAAGGCTCCTACGCCTCCGTCCTCGGCGGCGCCCCGGCCGCCGCCGCCGTCTTCTCCGGCGACGTCAACGCCCGCACCGCGGCCGACCCCCGCGTACGCGACCTGGAGGCCCGCGTCGCGGCCGCCTCCGGAGCCGACCGCGCCGCCCTCACCGCCGAGCTGGACGAGCTCCGCTCCTCCGTCCGCGCCGAGAAGCTCGGCGAGGTGGCCGCGGAGTTCGACCGCGTGCACAACATCCGGCGCGCGGTCGAGGTCGGCTCCGTCGACGCCGTCATCAGCGCCGCCGAGCTGCGCCCGCGGATCATCGAGGCCATCGAGTCCCGCCTGCGCTGACGGTAGGAGACAGGAACGCCGGCGTGTTCAGGCCGAGACGGCCCGGACCGCCTCCCGGATCACGCCGGCGACCTCCTGGGGACGGGACACCGCGATCGCGTGCGAGGCGCCCGCCACCTCGACGACCGTCGCCCCCGCCCGCTCCGCCCCGAACCGCTCCACCTCGGGGTTGATCGCCTGGTCGGCGCCGGCGACGATCGCCCACGAAGGCTTCGCCCGCCAGGCCGCCGTACTCGCGGCCTCGGCGAACGCCCCGCCCGCCAGCGGCCGCTGCGTCACCGCCAGCACCCGGGTCACCTCCGCCGGCACATCCGCGGCGAAGATCTGCGGGAACGCCTCCGGAGCGATCGTGAACTCCACGGCGCTCCCGCCGCCCTCCACCGGGTACGAAGTCTGCCGCAGGTTCGCGCCGAGCGGCGAGTCGGCGAAACGCCCCTGCAGCTCGCCCAGGCTCTCGCCGTCCTCGAGCACGTACGCGGCGACATAGACCAGACCCACGACGTTCTCCGCCGCGCCGGCCACGGTGATGACCGCGCCGCCGTACGAGTGACCGACCAGCACGACCGGACCGTCGATCTGCGCCGCCACCGAGGCGACATACGCCGCGTCGGCCGCCAGGCCACGCAGCGGGTTGGGCGGCGCCACCACGGGCACGCCATGCCCCTGCAGCTCGGCGATGACGCCGGACCAGCTGCCCGCGTCGGCGAACGCGCCGTGCACGAGGACGACCGTCGGAATGGTGCTCTGCGTCATGAGAATGCTCCTTGTCGGAAGATGTCAGGTGTTCTGCGGCGATCCCAGCACGCCACGAACAGCCGGCACGAGGCGAAACCACACTTCTGCCTGCCGTTCTGCCTCGTCCTCGCCGGCGCTGGTTGCTTGGATGTGCGAAGGACGGCATCCCCCCACCGCGCCACAGCCTCGCCCTTTCCCACCCATCCTTGGAGCCATCGTGAACAAGCCCGTCCTCGAACCCGCCGCCCAGGCCTTCGCCGAGGCGACCGCCCAGCCGCCCTACCTCTTCCAGCTCACGCCGCAGGAAGGCCGCAAGGCCGTCGACGACGTCCAGTCCGGCCCGGCCGACAAGCCCGCCGTCGACGAGGAATGGATCACGGTCCCCGGCGGCCCCACCGGCGAGGTCAGGGCCCGCATCGTCAGGCCGGCCGGCGCCACCGGCGACCTCCCCGTGATCATCTACATCCACGGCGCCGGCTGGGTCTTCGGCAACGCCCACACTCACGACCGGCTCGTCCGCGAGCTCGCCGTCGGCACCGGCGCGGCCGTCGTCTTCCCCGAGTACGACCTCTCGCCCGAACACCGATACCCGGTGGCGATCGAGCAGAACTGGACCGTGGCCCAGTGGATCGTCGCCGAGGGCGCCTCCAAGGGCCTGGACCCCGCACGCATCGCGGTGGCCGGCGACTCCGTCGGCGGCAACATGACAGCCGCACTGACGATCATGGCCAAGCAGCGCGGCGGCCTGCCGCTGCGACAGCAGGTGCTCTTCTACCCGGTCACCGACGCCGCCTTCGACACCGACTCCTACCACCAGTTCGCCGAAGGCTACTTCCTGCGCCGCGACGGCATGCAGTGGTTCTGGGACCAGTACACCACCGACGAGACCCAGCGGGCCGAGATCACCGCCTCCCCCCTGCGCGCCACCACCGCCGAGCTGACCGGCCTGCCCCCGGCCCTGGTCATCACCGGCGAGGCCGACGTCCTCCGCGACGAGGGCGAGGCGTACGCCGGCAAGCTGCGCACCGCCGGGGTGCCCGTCACCGCCGTCCGCTACCTCGGCATCATCCACGACTTCGTCATGCTCAACGCGCTGCGCGAGACGCACGCCGCCGAGTCGGCCATCGAGCTGGCCGTCACCACGCTCCGCCGGGCCCTCACCGACAGCTGAGGCCAGTCCGTACGGGGCCGCCGTGGTGCGGCGGCCCCGTACGGACCGCCTCCCCACCCAGGACGTCACACCGTGCCCCAAGTCCCCGTCCTCTTCCTCCCCGGCCCCTGGCGGCCACCCACCGGCTGGGGCCGCTGGGCCCCCGTGTTCGAGGAAGCCGGATACGCCGCCCTCACCCCACCGGCCCGAGCGGATCTCACCGACCTCACCGCCCTCATCAGCCGGCTCGAACGCAGACCCGCCATCATCGGCCACTCCACCGGCGCGCTGCTCACCCAGGTCCTCGCCGGCCGCGGCCTCGCCGCGGCCTCCGTCGCCGTCAGCCCCACCCGCGAAACCCCGCCACCCGGCTACGACCGGTTCCGCCACGCCTTCGCCAACGCCGTCCACGAGCAGGAAGCCGAGCGGCTGTACGAGACGCTCCACACCCCCGCGACTCGACCGCGCCACCCCTGGACCGAACCGGACATCCACCACACGGCCCACGACCGCGGCCCGCTACTGATCATCACCGGCGAACTCGACCGCACCGCACCCTGGCCCCTCGCCCACGCCACCTACCAGAATCACGCCCGCAACCGGCACCACCTGACCGAGATCATCGAAATGCCCGGCCGCGGCCACTCACTGACCGTCGACAGCGGCTGGCGCGAGGTCTGCGGCACCGCCCTGACCTTCATCCAGCGCTTCATGGACCCCTGACCGCAGCTGATCGAGCTCCCTGACGACCCGCGCCGCCCGCGCCGTGTCACCAGCCCCCTCGTACAGCTCCACCGCCTCCCGGAACGCCTCCCGAGCCTCCTCCACCTCCCCCAGCCGGACCAGCGCCTTGCCCAGATTCAGCAGCGACACCGCCATGGCCCGCACGATCGGCCGCCCGCGCAACTCCGACAACGCCTGCCGATAATGGTCGGCGGCCTCCTGCCAGCGGCCGAGCTCCAGGTAACCGTCCCCCACCAGATCCAGCGCCGCGCCCACGGCATGGCTCACGATCGCCGGCGACCCGCCGAACGCCGGATCACGCAGCCGCTCCACCACCGCCAGGCTGTGCCGCACGGACTCCTCCACCCGGCCGACCCGCCGCAGACAGTTCCCCACGCTCACCATGGCGTGCGCGTACCCCTCCGTGTCCCCCGCCTGCCGGAAGCACTCCACCGCCTGCCGCGTATAGCCCAGCGCGACCTCCAGGCTCGGCTCGTCGTCACGCGCCCACGACGCCCACGCGGCATAGACCAGAGCCCACCCCTGCTGACGCACGTCACCGACCTCACGGGCCAGCTCCAGGGCACGCAGAGCGGTCGCCTCCGCCTCCGCGTGACGCGCCTGACAGTACGTCCGCGCCCACGACAGATAGTTGAGATGCGCCGCCTCCTGCGCACGGTCCCCCATCGCACGAGCGGCCCCGGCGGACAACTCGAACACCTCCGGCCAGTGCCCCCAGTGCATCCACAGGTCCGAGAACCAGTGCATCGCCCCGGCCACCTCGACGACCCGCGCGTTCTCCCCGACCCGCGCCGCCTGCCGCAAGGCCGCCAGCCACGCCTCACCCTCCAGCTGCAGCCACTCCTGCGCCTCCTGCGAGCTGTCCAGCGCCACAGGAGAACTCCACTCCAGCGGCGGCGCACCATGATCCGGCTCGAACCAGCGCCCGGCGACCGTCGCCACCTCCAGCAACCAGTCGTCCATCCGCCGCCGCGCCTGCCGCTGAGCCACGATGGACTCCTCCTCCGACAACCGCGCACGCGCGAACAGCCGGACCAGATCATGGAAGCGGTAACGACCGGGATACGGCGACAGCAACAGACCGCAATCCACCAGCTCCTCCAGAGCGTCCTCCGCCTCCCCCGGACCCAGCTCGGCCAGGACGGCCGTCATCGGCACCCCGAAATCCGGCGCCACGGCCAACGCCAACCGCCGGAACACCCGCCGAGCCTCCACGGAGAGCTGCCGATACGACAGCGCGAACGCCGCCGCCACCGACAGATCCCCGGCGGCCAGGGACTCCACCCGCCGTCCCTCATCACCCAGCCGCGCGGCCAGGTGCCCGACCGTCCACCCCGGCCGGCTCTGCAACCGATTCCCAGCGATACGCAACGCCAACGGCAGATTCCCGCACAGGCTCGCCACCCGCGCCACGCCCTCCGACTCCGCCCCCGCACGCCCCTCACCCACGATCGCGCTCAGCAGCGCCACCGCCTCCTCGGACGCCAGATGCGCCAGCGGAATCTGATGCACACCCTCCAGCCCCGCCAACGGCCGCCGGCTGGTCACCAGCGCCATCACCGGACCATCCGAAGGGAGCAGCGGCCGCACCTGCCCCTCATGCGCCGCGTTGTCCAGAACGATCAGGCACCGCCGCTCACGCAGCAGAGCACGGTAATGACCCGCGCGGTCCTCCTCATCGGCCGGGATGCGCCGCTCCGTCACCCCCAGAGCCTTGAGCAACCGCGACAACACGGTCCCCGAGTCCAACGGAACCGGGTCCATCCCCCGCAGATCCACATAGAAGCACCCGTCGGGGAACAGGTCCGCCAACTCCCCGGCGGCCCGCACGGCCAACGCCGTCTTCCCGATACCGGCCGCCCCCGAAACGGCCGCCACGACCGCGGTCCTGCCCTGACCCGCCGCCTCCGCCCACTCGCGCAGCAGGGCCAACTCCCGCACCCGCCCGGTGAAGTCCCCCACGCCACGCGGCAACTCACACGCGCCCGGCGCGCCGGCCTCCTGACGAGGCCGGCCGGCACGCGCCGCCTCCGACAACGCCGTCCGCTGCGCGTCGTCGAGCCGGAGCGCATCGGCCAGCGCCTCCACGGTGCGCCGCTGCGGCCCCCGGCTCGCGCCGCGCTCCATGTCGCCGATGGCCCGAACGCTGACGCCGGACGCGTGGGAGAGCTCCTCGATCGTCAGCCCGCCCGTATGACGCAAACTCCGCAGCAACGTGCCGAACGACTCCGCCACTCGTCTCCCTCGCCCTTGGGTCCACCGGCCGCCGGCTCAACCCACCCAAAACGCCGCATATCACCCTATCCGGCCTGCTGAGAGCTCACCGTCGCTGTTCTTGGTTGTGTGCTGTGACAGGTCGGTGATCTTGATCCAAGCCCGCGCCTTTACAATGTAGATTTCTATGTGGAACCCACGATCGAGTGCCGCCGATCCGTGACCGCCGGCGTCAATGGGGCACGACAAGCACTGATGCCTCGCGGCATCGACCGCCCGGCTGCTGCTCCGCCCTGCCGCACGCTCCGGCGCACCGGGTCCGTGCCGCCGCCCGATCCATCAGCGGCTCTCAGCCACCCGCGAAGGAGACACGCCCATGACTGTCTGGACCAGCGAAGAACTGCAGCGCATCGCCACCGCCGAGGAAGTGGACATCGCTCCCCAGCGCACCGACGGCAGCCTGCGCGAGCCCACCACCATCTGGGTGGTCCGCGACGGCGACGAGCTGTTCGTGCGGTCCTGGCGTGGCGGTGACGGAGCGTGGTTCCGCGCCGCCCGCGCCAGCCACTCCGGCCGCGTCAGCGCCGCAGGCGTCACCAAGGACGTCGCCTTCGCCGAAGAGACCGACCCGGCCGTCAACGACCGCGTCGACGCCGCCTACCGCGCCAAGTACGGCCGCTACAGCTCCTACGTCGAGCCGATGGTCGCCGCCTCCGCCCGCGCCACCACGCTCAGACTCCTGCCGCGCTGACGCGTTCGCCCGGCGAGGTGCGGATAGTACGGCCCCCGCGATGGCGACGACGCCCACCAGCGCTTCGGCCGCGACTGCGGGCGCCCGGACGCGGGGCCGAGGCCGGGCATGTCCGGCGCGCCCATGACGCCGACCGCTCAGGGAGCCGGCGCCCGGCGGCGGTGCCGGCCTGTGGCGGCCTGGACCGCCGCATCGCCGCCGACGGCACGGCCCCGGGTGTGAGCGGCCGGGTAACGCTCTGAGCAGTGGCAACTCGTTGTTCTCGGTCATCCCGGCCACCGTTCATGCCACGTTAAAGGCTCTCTTGGAGGTTTGTGGACTGGCACCCCACCCTGCACGAGAGGCTTCACTGTGAAGAACAAGAAGGCCCAGGAGTCCGAGCAATCCGGGCTTTCACGGCGCCGGCTGGTCAAGTACGCCGGTGTCGGCGCGACCCTGGCCGCGGCGGCCCCCCTCGTGGGCGGCACCCCGGCGCAGGCGGACGACGAGCGCAAGTTCGGCAACGGCGGCAACAACGGGCGCATGTGGCGCGCGGGCGATCACCACATCCACTCCGAGTACAGCGGCTCGTTCGACACCAAGACGAACCCGCCGACCTTCCGCAAGGGCGCCGACGCCGTCTACCCCATCGTCACCAATGCGATCATGTCCAAGTACTTCGGCCTGACCTGGGCGATGTGCACCGACCACGGTGGGCCGACGCACTCGAAGGTCAACCTGGAGCAGGCCTACCCCGACCTGCTGCGCTCGCGCGTGCTGGTGCCGGAGGTGCTGCAGTTCTGGGGGATGGAGTTCGACGCCCCGGCCCTGGACCACCACACCCTGATGATCCCGCACCACGCCGACGAGGCCCTGCAGCTGTTCGAGCTGGAGAGCCGCTTCGCCAAGCTGGACGCCTTCCCCAGCGATCCGGGCCGCGACACCGAGGCCAAGATGGTGGAGTTCCTCAAGGCCGCCCGCGACATGCGGCAGAAGCCGCTGGTGATCGCGCACCACGCGGCCCGGTCGGCGACGGGCCTGGGCGTGTGGGGCCAGGACACCCCGCGCGAGTTCCGTAACGGCAACAACGCGGCGCCCGACGTCTACGTCGGCTTCGAGGGCGCCCCGGGCCACCAGGCGGGCCCGCTGAACGGCGGCGCCCGCGGCGGGTACGGCAACCACCCGACGTACGGCGGCTTCGACCAGATGACCGCCCGGGTCGGCGGCCTGTGGGACGCACTGCTGGGCGAGGGCCGGCACTGGTGGATCACCGCCACGTCCGACTCCCACGTGCACTGGACGCGCGGCGGCTCGGACTTCTGGCCGGGCGAGTACAGCAAGACGTACGTGGCGGCGCGCCAGGACTACGGCGACATCATGGACGCCCTGCGCAACGGCCGGATCTTCGTCACCACCGGCGACCTGATCACCGCCCTCGACATCACCGCCGGCAGCCAGGGGCGCAAGGCCACGGTGAGCGAGACGCTCGTCGTCGAGCGCCGCAACCGCACCGACGTCGAGGTCGAGATCCGGTTCCGGCCGCTGGACGGCGAGAACGCCAACGGCGACCGGCCGCAGGTGCGGCGGGTCGACCTGATCGTCGGCCAGGTCACCGGCGTGAGCGCCGACCTCGACGCCGACACCAACCCCACCACCAAGGTCGTGGCGCGGTTCGGCCCGAACGACTGGCGCCGGCAGGGCCAGGACCACGTCATCAGGCACACCCTGCGTGAGGTGGGCCAGGACAGCTACCTGCGGGTGCGCGGCACCAGCACCGACGAGATGGAGCCGCAGGCCGACGGCAAGGAGAGCCCATGGGAAGACCTGTGGTTCTACTCCAACCCCATCTTCGTCCGCGTCCGCTAGCTCACTGACACCTCGGACCGACGGGGTGGCCCCTGGCATGCGGGCTGCCCCTTTCGGTCCGCGGTGTCGGGTGAGAGGCGTGCCCTGCGACAGTCGTGACCACGTCCGGCGATCGACCCGCGGTTCCGGCGGACGAACCCGCGGCTGACCCGGAAACTCCCGGGCCACGGTGTCCTGGAAGCGCCCGGCGGGCGGTGCCCCCGCTCGACGCGGCTTGAGCAGCAACCGAACGGAAAACGGCGTTAGCGAGCCGGTTCAGGCGGAGTTACCGCCGTTGGCCGTTCGGATGCGGGTGGCGTAGACCCTGTGGGCTTCCCGTTCGGCGGGGCTGGCAGCGTCGGCGGCCACGGTTCCGCCCCCTCCGTCGAGACATGAATCCCCGACTCCATACGGCTGCACGGTGCATTGCTCTTGGCCGAGCGGATCAGCGCGGTTCTGGCCAGCTGTGGATGATTAGTGGAGGGGGTTAGGTGAGCGTTCGTGGCCGGAGGGGCCGCGTGGATCGCCGTGGCTTGGTTTGGGGTTGGTGGGCGGACGGCGACCGCGCGGACTGGAGCAGGTGCAGGGCGAGCATGGAGACCTCCTGTCGTCGAGGGCTCCGATGAGAGGCGCGGCTACGTGGAGCTCCTGACCAGGTGGCCAGGCCTATGCTGACGCGGAGGGTGACAGGGAGCCGACCCCGACATCGGCGCACTGGTCATCCTGTTCGAGCGTCCCTCCGGCGATCGCGATCGCACCGACGACGACATCGCCGCGCCGGATCAGCCGAGCGGCCCTACCGGCCACGATGGGTGTTCCCGCCACGTCAACTATCTGCGCGAACACCGCCGGGTAGGCCTGCTGCAGGCCCATCAGGTCACTGTCGTCGCGACGAAACAGCGCAACGCTGGATGCTTTCGCCGGGGCGATACGGGCCGACATCGGAGACGCGCCGTCCATGCGATCGAGAACCTGCAGGTGCCCGCCGCCGTCGACGATTGCGACCGTAACCGTCGCGCCGATTCTGGCAGGGTGCTCGCGCACGCGGTCGCTGACGGCCCGAGCTTCGTCCAAAGTGAGCGACATCGTTCCTACCTTCAATCTCTTGGTTCGACCAATCTTGGTCGAACCAAGAGTATCCCACTTCGTTGGATGAACCAAGGGATTGGCTTAGGCTTCGTGCGTGGAGATGAACGAAGCGCCAGCCCGTCTGCGCTGCAAACCCAGCTGGCTGATCAACAGGGCTTCCGCTCGGGCGCATCGACTCATAAAGGAAACGATGACCGCTGCCGGTGGGCACGCCTATCACTTCGCGATCCTCGCCGCGCTGGACGAGTTCGGCCCGGACAGCCAGGTGCAGATCGGCCAACGATGCGGAATCGACCAGAGTGACATGAACACGATGCTCAATGAGCTGGTAGAACAAGGTCACGTCGTGCGCGCCCCAGACCCCGCCGACCGGCGCCGCAACCTGGTCACCCTGACCGCCGCCGGGCGACGACGGCTCGAAGACCTGGATACGACACTCACCGGGGTTCAACACGACATCTTGGACGCCCTATCGGCCACCGAGCGTGACACGCTCACCGGTCTGCTCACCCGTATCCTCGGCTAGCCTTCGCCTCCACTCGGGAGATCGGCAGATCAACATCCGTGAAGAGGGTCGCCCGGTTCGGCTCGTTCGAGGAATTCCTGGACACCGAGGGCCCGGAGAAGGTCAACCCGGCCAGCCCCGCGACCAGCGGCTCGCCGACATCCGCCGCATCTACGGGCCGGAGAAGGAAGCCCTCGGCGTGCCGGCCATCGAGATCGAGCTGGTGACCAGCCCAGCGACCTGACCTGCCCCGATGCGCTCGCGGCGCTTTCCAGGTGTCAAAGGTCGTCGTCCTCGGCGGCGTCGGGGTCGCGCAGGTCGCGGATGGCGCCGGGCGCCGGCTCGGGCAGGACGAAGCTGTAGGCGCCGTGGACCCCCAGGTGCCGGTTCACGAACGGTGACAAGCGGGCCATGTCCTCATCGCGGACCGGGCAGCCTTGGGCCTTGAGCTGTCGGACGGCGGCGTCCAGGTAGCCGGTGGTCCACAGCACGACGCAGTCCAGGACCAGGCCGAGCACGCCGAGCTGGTTCTCCAGGCCCCGCTCATAGCGGTGGTACAGCTCACCTCCCTCCTGCCGTGGCAGATCTTGCGGGCCAGGGCGTGGCGGCCTTCCTGCAGGTTGCGGATGTGCTTGATGTCGCGGCGGCAGGTCTCGTCGGTGTCGATGCAGGCCAGGATGTGCAGGGACTTGAAGATCCGGTCGCAGGAGGCGAAGGCCTCCCCGAGCGCGGTCGGGTGGCCGTCGCGCTGCAGCATGGTGACCACGTCGTAGGCGCGGACGGTGCCGGCGTAGATGGAGCCGACCGGCCAACGGCGGTAACTCCGTCCGAACCGGCTCGCTAACGCCGTTTTCCGTTCGGTTGCCGCTCAAGCCCGTCGACGCGGCGGAGGCAGGACGAACAGCCTTACCGGAACCTTTGCCACGGCCCAGCGCGCCAGGCCACCGCAACGAGCATTACTGTAGGTGATGCTCATGACACGCACAGTTCGCTCCCGTGGGCCGGCGGCATCTCGGGCCGGCCGGTTGATGGCCCCTGTGATGCTGGCGATCGCCCTGGTCCTCGATGTGGCGTTCGCCCATGGCGGGGCCTGTGCGGCCATGGAGCTGGCCGAGCTGGCGACCCACGGCGCTCCGCCGGGCCTCAGCGCCGCCGAGCCGGCTGATCATGACGAGCTGTGCCAGCATCGCAGTCTCCCGGAGGATCATCGGCATGGCACCGAGCGGGACTGTTCGGCGATCGGCCCGGCGGACCTGCCGACTTTCGTGGCGATGCCGGCGACCCTGTCCATCGCCTCTGTCACCGGCGGCGTCGAGGCCCCTCCACGCCGGGCGGCCCAGGCTCGCCCTGCCGCGCCCTGCCGGGCGAATCTCTGTGTGATGCGCATATAGGACCCGCGACATCCGTCAGTCGCCCACGTCCGCACGTGGTTCGCGGCCATCGCGCTCTTGTGTCACGCCGCCGCGAATCGCGTTGTCCCGTTCGGAGATTCGTCAATGTCATCACCCGCGATTTTCGCGTGCCCGCAAGCAGCGTCATCGGCCGGATGTTCCTCGCTCTCGCTCACCGTCGGCAACACGCCGCTGGCGTTCATTTCCGAGCCGTTCGTGCCGGGAACAGGAGGGTTCTGGGCCAAGCTCGAAGGCTTCAACCCGGGCGGCATCAAGGACCGGCCCGCTCTCCACATGATCCGCCAGGCCCGCGCCCGAGGCGACCTGGCCCCGGGCGTGACGATCATCGAGTCGACCAGCGGCACCCTGGGCCTCGGCCTGGCCTTGGCCGGCATCGTCTTCGGCCATCCGGTCGTGCTGGTCGGCGACCCCGGCATGGAGCCGCTCATGTGCCGGCTGCTCACCTCCTACGGGGTACGCCTGGAGATCGTCACCGAGCCGCATCCGACCGGCGGCTGGCAGCGGGCCCGCCGCGAACGGGTGCGGCGGCTGCTGAACGACATTCCCGGCTCCTACTGTCCCGACCAGTACAACAACCCGGACAACGTCGAGGCCTACGCCGGGCTGGCGCACGAGCTGCTGGCCCAGCTCGCCCACATCGACGTGCTGGTGTGCTCGGTGGGCACCGGCGGGCACAGCGCGGGCATCTTCGGCGTGCTGCGCCGCCACTTCCCCGGCCTGAGGCTGGTCGGCGTCGACACCGTCGGCTCCACGATCTTCGGCCAGCCGGCCCGCTCCCGGCTGATGCGTGGCCTGGGCTCCAGCATCCACCCGCGCAACGTCGCCTACGACGCCTTCAGCGAAGTGCACTGGGTCAACCCCGTCGAGGCGGTGTGGGCCTGCCGTACTCTGGCCGCCCGGCATTACCTGTCCGGCGGCTGGAGCACCGGCGCCGTCGCCCTGGTGGCCCGCTGGCTGGCTCGCACCAACCCGGAGCAGACGATCGTCGCCGTCTTCCCCGACGGGCCCTGGCGATACTGGAGCACCGTCTTCGACGACACCTACTGCCAGGCCCACGGGCTGCTCGGCAGCGGCCCCGCCGATGAGCCGGACGTGCTGAGCGTGCCCACCGAACGCGAGGTCCACCGCTGGACCCGGTGCGTCAATGTGACCGACCCGCTGGCCGGCCTCCCGGCTGACGCCCCGACAGGCTCCACTGCCGGCCCTCCGACCGACTCCCTCGCCGACCCCCCGACCGGCCCCCCGCACGACTCCCCCGCCGACCCTCCGACCGACCCTCCGACAGACTCCCCCGCCGGTCCTCCGACCGACTCCCCCGCCGGTCCTCCGACCAACCCCTCGACCGATGCCCCTGCCGACCCCTCGACCGGCCCGCAGGCGGGCACGCGATGAGGGGCACGCTGCGGGAGTTCCGGTCCTTCGACCGGCCGATCCAGTTGCTGCAGATCAACCAGGCCGGCATCAACTTCGGCTTCTACATGCTCATGCCCTACCTGGCCCAGCACCTGGCCGTCGGCGCCGGCCTGGCGGCCTGGACGATCGGGCTCATCCTGGGCCTGCGCAACGCCAGTCAGCAGGGCATGTTCCTGATCGGCGGCACCCTGGCGGACCGGATCGGCTACAAGCCGATGATCATGGCCGGATGCGCGCTGCGCACCCTCGGGTTCGCGCTGTTCGGGCTGACCACGTCCGTGCCGCTGCTGATCGTGGCCGCCGTGCTCACCGGGTTCGCCGGCGCGCTGTTCAACCCGGCGGCCCGTGCCTGCCTCGCCGTCGAGGCGAAAGAGCGCAAGGTGGCCGCGTTCGCCGTGTTCAACGTCTTCTACCAGGGCGGCATCCTGCTCGGACCGCTGGCCGGCATCGCCCTGCTGAACGCCGGGTTCACCGCCGTGTGCCTGTCCGCCGCCGCCATCTTCGCCGTACTGACCGTCCTGCAGGGGCTCTGCCTGCCACGGCGGCGCGGCATGGGTCCGGCCCGCCGGCCGGTGCTGCGCGAGTGGCGGCAGGCGTTCGGCGATCGGGCGTTCCTCTCCTTCGCCGCGGCGATGATCGCCTCCTACGCGCTGTCGTTCCAGATGTATCTGGCCCTGCCGCTGGAGGTGCAACGCCTGGGCGGCGGCCAGGCAGGGGTGATGGCCCTGTACGCGGTGTCGGCGCTGCTCGGCATCGCCGGACAGGTACGCCTGACCGCCTGGTGCGCGCAGCGGTGGAGCCGCGGCCAGGCGATCAGCCGCGGCCTGGCGCTCATGGGCGTCGCCTTCCTGCCTCCGGCCGCCCTGGCACACCTGCCGCCGGCAGGGGGATGGGCGATGCTGCCCGTCCTGACCTGCACCGTCCTCCTCACCGCGGGCACGCTGATCGCCTTCCCGTTCGAGATGGCCACCATCGCCGACATGGCCGGCGACCGGCTGATCGGCACCTATTACGGGATCTACAACCTGGCCTCGGGCGCCGGCATCCTGGCCGGGAACCTGGTGGCCGGCACCCTGCTGGACGTGGCCCGCACAGCAGGGCCGGCCGGCCTGCCATGGGCGCTGCTGGCCGCCGCGGGCCTGGCCTCCGCGGCGGCCGTCCGGCGCCTGGACCGCCGCGACCGGCTGTCGCCCGCCACCCAGGTGGCCACCGCCACCTGAACTCGAACGCCTCGCGTACGCGGCTGAGGGCCGCCGGACCGCCACATCGTTCATGAATCCTTCCCAGCTTCTTGGACGTCCCGGCGGTCTCGCCGGCGTGAGCCGGAACCGCCGGCGGCACGGGCAGGCATGAGCGCGACGGGACACCGCCGACCGTGCAGCAGGTCGTCTTCCGAGGTCACGGGCCTCGCGACGAGCACGGGACCGTCGGCCGGTCAGTTGTCCGTGGTGGGCAGCGAGCCGCGCAGGTAGTCCTCGATCGTCGTCACGGGACGGCCGAGGAGATCGGCCAGGGTTGGGTCGGCGGGCCCGAAGTCGCCGCGCCGGCTGGCGGCGAACATGCCGACCATCAGCTCGGCCGCCGGTGCGGGCAGCCCGGCCGACAGCAGACCCTGCCGGTATTCCTCGTCGGAGATGACGACGTGCCGGATCGCTCGGCCGGTGATGCGCGACGCGATCTCGGCCACGCGAGTCATGTCGATCGCTTCCGGGCCGGTCAACGGCGGGGTGCGGCCGTCGAATCGACCGTCGACGAGGATGCGTGCGGCGGCCTCGGCAAGATCGGCGTGGGCGGTCCACGCGACGGGTCCGTCCTGCGGGACGCGTAGCTCACCGGTGTCCAGCGCGTGCCGCAGCAGCTGGGGCACCGTCGAGGCGTAGAAGCCGTTGCGCAGGGAGGTGAACGCCGTTCCCGACGCCTGCAGGGCTTCCTCGGTGGCGGCGTGGTCGGGCATCGGCGGGAACGGAGACGACGGGTCGGCGCCCATGTGGCTCGTGTAGAGGATGCGCTTGGCGCCTGCCGCCACAGCGGCGTCGATGGCGTTGCGGTGCAGGCGCACGGCTTCGGCGCCGGTGCTGTTCGCCGACACGATCAGCACGTGGGACGCGCCCTCCCACGCCTCCCGCAGGCTCGCGGGCTCGGCGAAGTCGCCGTGCCGGACCCGCACGCCACGTCGGGCGAGGCTCGCGAGTTTCCGCGGGTCGCGGACGCTGACACCGATCTGCTCGGCGGCTACGAGCCGCAGCAGATGGTCCACGACGGCACCGCCGAGCTGACCACTTGCCCCGGTGACGATGATCATCGCTTTCTCCCTCTCATGAGTGCGAACCGCCGAAGCCGGCTCGCTATCGCTGGAACCATGATGACCATAGCACTGTTAATAACGACGGAAACACGGTTGTGTTATCGTTGGCCACGTGGACAGCAGAGAGGTCGACTCCCCGCGCGAGCGCATCATCGCCGCAGCCCTGGAGTTGCTGGGGGAGGGCGGCGAGGAGGCGGTCTCCACCCGAGCGGTCAGTGCTGCCGCAGGGGTGCAACCTCCGACCATCTATCGCTTCTTCGGCGACAAGCAAGGACTGCTCGACGCGGTCGCGACCCACGGCCTGCACGCCTACCTCGACACCAAGTCCGCCGTTCCGCTGTCCGACGATCCCGTAGCCGACCTGCGCCGAGGGTGGGACCTGCACGTGGAGCTGGGCCTGGCGCGCCCCGCCCTCTACACGCTCATGTACGGCCGGCCGCGCGCCGCCGCCTCACCGGCCGCCCGTGCCGCCGCCGACATCCTGGCCCACCACATCCGACGCATCGCCGAAGCAGGCCGCCTACGGGTGCCCGAAGCACTCGCCGCCGGTCTCGTCCACGCCGCCGGCTCCGGTACGACCCTCGCCCTCATCGCCACGCCCGAAGATCAGCGCGACCCTGCCCTGTCACCCACCGCCCGCGAAGCGGTCATCGCTGCCATCACGACCGACCAGCCCATCGGACGCCAACCCGGACCAGTGACCGCCGCCGTCGCCCTGCACGCCGCTCTCCCCCACGTCGACACGCTCACCGCCGCCGAGAAGACGCTGCTGACCGAGTGGCTCGACCGCATCACCACTTGACCACCCCACCTTCCCGCACCCCCAGCTCGACCTCCCGCCAAGGCAACCAGGATCCCGCCAGAAGCACTTCACGAAAGGTTGTCGGGCTCTCCGAGGGATTCGCCGACACCGACGACGGCCTCACCGCCTGGGCCGGCCGCTGCCTCACCCTGGCCGGCCGCGGAGTGCGCTCCGACGAAGTCGCCGCTGAGACAGCCCGCCATGGGCGGCGCTTCATCGCCTGGCTCACCGACGGCCTCGGCCACGACCACCTGCCGGCCGTCACCTCGCGCGAGATCACCGACTGGCGCGACCACCTGGCCGCCGCACACCGCCACGTCACATCACGGAAGGGCTCTTTCCTGCAACGTTCTGGAGCGCGGCGCGCCACGGCTATGTCGGCACGTCGACGGAGATCCATGACTGGCAGCGCCTTCAGGCGTGGCGGCGGCGCCGGTGGTAGGCGTGGGCCAGGACGAGCACTGTCGGTCCCCACAGCGCGAGCGGGGTGATGCAGACCATGGCCAGCGCCTGCCACCAGCCGTTCTCGTACGCCATGCGGCCGGAGACGCCGACCCAGGTGAGTACCATCCAGACCGAGACCGCGGTCAGCACCAGCCCACCGGCCACGGCAGGAACGACCGCCGCCATCGGCGGCACGCGGCGGCCGCCGACGATCGGGATCCAACCTGGGGCCACCTCGCCCCACCGGCGCACCAGACCGATGCTGAGCAGCGCCGCCAGTTCGGTGAGCACACTGAGCCCGAAGACGTACGGGATGGTGATCCACAACGGCGACACAGGCGCGTCGTTGAGCTGCCCCATGTCGAAGTGAAAGGCGAACGGCAATCTCCACAGACACGAGGGCAGCAGCAGCCAGGGAAGCGCGTAGGCGGCACGCAGCGCCCAGCGTGGGACGGGTTGTTCAGTGTCGCTGGTGGCGGGAGCCTTGTGCAGCAGGTTGATGGTCATTCTTCTGCCTCCGGGACTGTCTGGATAACTGGATAGCGGTGTTTTTCGATCTTGATCCATCGGGTCGTCGGGGCCAGGCCGTCGAAGGTGACGGCGAAGGCCGGCCGGCAGTCATCCCGCGTCCACTTCTGCCGGCCGGTGCCCCAGCGAGATCGTTCTCAGCGCCAACGGCTGTTCATGGCTCTGGAGGGACCGCAGGACCCCGAAGGATCTCAAGGGCTGTTCGTCAGAAGGGACGGGCATCCCCCCGCCACCTCAGGGCGACGGCGGCGACCAGGACGCCCGCCGTACACGTCAGGGCGATCACCGGAGCCCTCGCACTCGCATCGGCCCCGGCGAAACAGGCCCGCACCGTCGACGGCTCGCGGGTCGGGACCCGCCGCCGCCCGCCCACTGGTGGTAGCCGGGTGCTCCGCAGACGGCGCTGGGCAGCAGCGCGCCGAACATCACCGGTCTCTTCCGTACCATCGTCGCCTCCCGGCTTCTGGGGTCAGCTCCCAGACTGCGCTCACGCGGGGAGGAAGACATCTGCCGATCGGCCGATTCGCCGGCGCGGGCCGCTGCCCTAAGGTGCCGCTATGAGACTTCTTGCAGGTGGGCTGGTGGTGACCGGCGCGCTCGCGCTCGCATTAGTCCTGCGGCCGCTTCCGAGCCCGCTCGTCGTCGTGCCCGCGATGCTCGCAGTCGCGGTCGCGGCCATGTCGCTTGTCTGGTGGCCGAGGACACGCCCCCTCCTCGCGGCGATCACGGCGGCCGCGGGTGTGGTCGGCGCGACGTGCACGCTCGCCTGGTTGGCCGGTCCCGGCATCTCCGGCGGTCCGTCGACCTACACCCACACGGTTGCCGTGCTCACGCTCATCACGCTGACCGTGCGCTGGGCCGCCGTACGGCAGGCAGTCCCGGCGGTGGCGGTGGCCGCGACCTCCGAAGCGCTGCTGGCGTTGCAGATCACTCAGCCGCCGCCCTCGGGCCTCGAAGCGGTCGCCCTCGCCCTCTTCTGGTCCATCGGCACGGCAGGCGCAATCGGTCTCGGCGCCTATCTCCGCACCCTCGACCGGCACCGGGTCGAGGCGGTCAGGCACGCCCGCCGCACCCAGCGCCTGCAGCTGGCCCGCGACCTGCACGACTTCGTCGCCCACGACGTCAGCGCCATGGTCATCCAGGCCCAGGCGGCGCAGATCCTGCTCGACCGCGATCCGTCCGAGGCCGCGGCGGCACTGCGGGCGATCGAGGAGGACGGCGCGCGGGCACTCGCGTCGATGGACCGGACCGTGCGTATGCTGCGCGAACTGGAGGGCGAGAGCGCCTCCGCCGAGCCACTGCCCGGGCTCGACAGCCTGCCCGATCTGGTACGGCGTTTCGCCGACGCGGGCTTCCCCGACACCGAGATGCGCGTCGAACCATCCGGCCCGGTGCCGCGCGAGGTCGCGACCACGATCTACCGCATCGTCGTCGAGGCGCTCACCAACGTCAGAAAGCACGCGCCGGCCGGGTCGAGCGTCGCCATTCAGGTGACCGACGAAAGGGGGGCGGTCGTCGTGACCGTGGCCGACCATGCGCGCGACCAGGCCCTGCCGCGTCTGCCGTCCGCCGAACGCGTCGGCGTCGGCTTGGCCGGGCTGGCCGAGCGGGTGCAGGCGCTGGGCGGCGAGTTCACCTCCGGCCGCGCCGCCGGCGGCGGCTGGGTCGTGAAGGCGGTGTTCCCATGACCATCCGGGTTCTGATCGCCGACGATCAGCCGACCGTCCGACGCAGCTTCCGCACGATCCTCGAGGCCCAGCCGGACCTGGAGGTGGTGGGCGAGGCGCCGGACGGCGTGACCGCGCTCGCCCTCGCCCGCGAGCTCCGGCCGGACGTGGTCGTCGCCGACATCCGCATGCCGCGCATGGACGGGCTCGAACTCACCCGACGCCTGGCCGGCCCCGAGGTGACGGCACCGATGCGGGTGATCGTCGTGACCACCTACGACCTCGACGAGTACGTGCACTCCGCGCTCCGTGCAGGAGCCTGTGGTTTTCTGCTCAAACACGCGGGGCCGGTGCTCCTTGTGGAGGGCATCAGGGCGGCAGCCGCCGGCGATGCCTTGATCAGCCCCTCGGTGACCGTACGCCTGCTGCGCCACCTCACCCCGTCACCCGCCCGCACCGGCGTGCCGGGCGAACAGCCACTGAGCGACCGCGAGCTGGAGATCGTCAAGCTGGTCGCCGCAGGCAAGTCCAACCCCGAGATCGGCGCCGAGCTGTTCATCTCGGCCGGCACCGCCAAGACCCACGTGGCCAATGTCCAGCGCAAGCTCGGTGTCCGCAACCGCGTGGGCATCGCCGCCTGGGCCTGGGAACACGGCCACGCGTGAACCAGCCGGGCGCTTCGGTTGAAGTGAGGCTCAGCTCGTCACCGGCGCACAGCATCCCACGGGAGATTCGGGTGACCTGGGATGGCGCTCCCTCGCCGGTCGTCGTCCCGGTTCCTGCGTGGTGATCGCTCGCCGGGCAGAGAGTGTCGTCTCCGGTGCCTGACCAGGTAGGCCGCTGACATTCATCCCGCGTCGGCCACTGCCGACATCCCCGCGCTCAACAGTTCTCGATCGCGCCCTCGGCCAGGCGCGCTGTACGGAGCCGAACGGCGGCGTGAGGCGGGTCTTGACCCGGCCGGACACCGGCTCCTCGGCGAGGCCCACGATCTTCGTTGCGCCGCCTCCATGACGATCACGGTCTCCGTCACGCCGGCTCTATGACGATCTTCATGACGCCGACCGTGGACGGGGCTGCCCCTGCGCCCTGCGAGGCGTCGTGAGAAAGCGCGCCTTCCCTGCGGAGTTCTTACAGACTCCGGACGTTCCGGCCCCAGAGGGCCTCGACCTGCGCCGGCGGTGGAAAGCTCGGCGGTGTGAGCAGGTACGGCGCCGGCCGGCGCATGGTGTGCGCTGTCGCGATCCTGTCGGCGCTGGTCGCCGTCCTCGTCAGGATGGCGCTCGGGGGCTCCGGTCTGCTCGGCTGGCATCTGGCCGGGTGGGCGCTGTTCGCCGCCGCCCTGTGGGTGGCGCGGACGCTGCCGGCAGGGCGTCTCACCGGCCTGGTCGTGGCCGGGGGCATCGCCGTGACCGCCACCGGCCTGGTGGCCCCGCCGAGCACCAGCACCGATTCCTACCGTTACGCGTGGGACGGCCGGGTGCAGGCGGCGGGCATCTCCCCCTACGACCACGCCCCCGCCGACCCGGAGCTGGCGTTCCTCCGGGATGACTGGCTCTTCCCCGGCGACTGCGCGGCGCCTCGTCTCGCTCCGCTCGGGGACGGAACGTGCACCCGGATGAACCGGCCCGCCGTGCACACGATCTATCCGCCGGTCGCCGAGGGGTACTTCCTTCTGGTGCACCGGCTCTCGCCCGAGGGGTCGCGGCACAAGGTCCTCCAGCTCGGGGGCGCGCTGATGGCGATCGCCGTGCTGCTCGCGCTGTGCCGATGGAGGGACGTTCGGACCGCCGCCTCCTGGGGCTGGTGCCCGGCCGTGCCGGTCGAGGCGGTGAACAACGCGCACGTCGACGTCCTGGGCGTGCTGCTGGTGGTGCTGGCGTTCTGCGTGGTCCGGGGCCGGGGCCGCGGGGCGCTGCTCGGCGCCGCGGTCGCGGCCAAGCTGCTGCCCGCCACCGCGTTGCCCGGCGCCCTGTCGGGCGTGCTCAGGCAGGGGGTGGCGTGGCGGCGGCGTCTCGTCGTCGTGGTGCCGGCCGCGCTGGTGGTCATGGCGGCGTACCTGCCGTACGCGCTGGTCTCGCGGGGCTCCGTGCTGGGCTATCTGTTCGGGTACGTGCGGGAGGAGGAGTACGCCGACCCCTCGGCCAAGAGCCGGTACGCGCTGGTGCGGCTCGCGCTGCCCGACTCCTGGGCGCCGTTCGCCGCGATCCTCCTGCTGGCGCTGGTCGTCCTGTACGTGCTGCGCGAGGGGGACCCCGAGCGGCCCTGGGCCGGGGCGCTGCTGGTCACCGGGTCGCTGTTGCTGCTGTTCACGCCCGCGTACTCCTGGTACGCGCTGCTGGTGGTCGCGATGGTCGCCATGGACGGCAGGTGGGAATGGCTCACCGTGGCTGCGGCCGGAGCGGTCGCCTACCTGTCCGGCCCGGCCACGGCGGCCTACGCGGTGGCGGGGCTGGCGGTCGGCGTCGGCTGGGCCGTACGCCGGTCACGCCGTTCCCCCGCACGGACACGAGGAGGAGCGCAGTCGTAGCTCTCCGGACGAGGGCAGCCAGGGTGTCCGCCGGGATCGCCGCCGATCGGCGCGCCGTTGACCGCGCCTCCGGAATTTCTTGCACAGGGCAAGGATCTGCTACGGTCGTGAACGGTGTGCCGGGAAGTCTGGTCGGCGTGGAAGTGTCATGCGATCGAAGGGCAGCCGTGAGCCGGAACCAGCCGCTTCCACCGGACCGCTCCGCCCTTCGGGTGCGGCAGTGGAGCGTGGGCCCGGTGACCGTCCTCACGCTCAGCGGCATGCTGACCTCCGACACCGCGGGCACGCTCGAGCGCCCTCTGGTCCAAGCCCTGGCCGCGCGCATGCCGCCGCTCGTCGTGGTGGACGTGTGCCGGACCGATGAGATCGACTCCGCGGGCCACACCCTGCTGGCCGACGCCGAGCGATACGCGGCGGCGGCGGGCGGCCGCCTGATCGTGGCCGGAGGGAGCGGACACGCCGCGGGAGCCACGGCTGCTGCGGCGGCGCCGACCCTGGAGGAGGCGCTGAGCGAGCTGGCCCGGCCGGTCCGGCGCGGTCCCACGCCTCCGCCTGAACCGCCTGGCGGCGAACCGGCCCAGGACTAGGAACGTCCGCTAGATCTCGTGCACCGCCTTCTCGTCGGCCGCCTGGGCGAACGTGCTCAGGGCCGCCACCACCGCCTCCCGCTGGTCCTGCGTCAACTGGCTCAGGATTCGCGCCAGGTCGCCGCGGCGATGCCGGGTGACCCCGTCCACGAGCGCCCGCCCCTGCGGAGTGAGCGCGATGCTCACCGTCCGCCTGTCATCAGCGGGCCGGCTGCGTCGCACCAGGCGCTTGGCCACCAGCCGATCGCACATCCGCGACGCCGTCGACTGGCTCACGTCCAGCGCGTCGGCCAGGGCCGCCAGCCGCTGCGGGCCACGCGCCGCGATCACCACCAGCACCCGGTACTGCGGAAGCGTCACGTCCCCGCCCGCCGCCGCGATCGACCGCGCCGCCACGCCCACCAACGCGCGGCTCGCTGTCAGCACCGACTCCACAACCGGATCGTCCTCCGACAACCGCTCAGCTACCGGAACGTCCACCGCACTCCCCACATGTCGACCATCGCCGCACCATCCAACCGCGATCATCGCGGTTTCCGCCGGGTCTCAGCCACGGCACCTTCCCCAGCAGCCCGGCTCTACCGGCGGCCCGGCCGGAGGTGTGGAACATCCGGGGCATCTCGTTCGTCCTTCGAGGTGTGACGAGCTCACCTGATCGTGACACGCGGCTGCGGGACGCGGCCGCCCGCGTGCGCCGGGCGGATCATCTTCGGCGGCAGCGTGAGGCGACGGCGGAGCAGATCCAGGCCGCCCGCCGTACCCTGGCCGGCCTGGAGCTGGAGCTGTCCAAGGAGGAGAACGACGTCACCCGCCTGGAAGGCGGGCTGTCCGCCGTCCTGGCCCGGCTGCTGGGCGACCGCGCGGAGCGGCTGGACCGCGAGCGCGCCGAGGCGGCCGCCGCCCGGCAGCGGGTCGAGGGCCACCGGGCCCGCCTGGCCCGGCTGGAGGCGGACGCGCGCGCCATCGAGGCCGAGCTGGCCGGGCTCGCGACGGCCCCGCGGGAGTACGCGGCGTCACTGGCCGAGAAGGAGCAGCAGCTCGTCGGCGGCGGTGACGCCCGCGCCAGGGAGCTGGTCGACCTCGGCGCCGCTCTGGACCGGGTGGTGGCGGACCTGCGTGAGCACGCGGAGGCGCAGCAGGCCGGAAAGGCCGCGCATGACGCGCTCCGTCAGGTGCTGCGCCATCTGAGCTCGGCCAAGAGCGCCTCCACCTGGGACGTGCTCGGCGGCGGCCTGTTCGCCGACGCCATCGAGCACGGCCAGTTGCACACCGCTGACCAGGCCGCGTGGCACGCCCAGCGAGCCCTGGACGTCTTCTCCCGCGAGCTGGCCGACGTCGGCGTCTCCGCACGTCCGCACCTGCCCAAGGTGGACACGCGGTGGTTCGTCGACACGTTCTTCGACAACATCATCACCGACCTGCTCAAACATCAGCGCATCGCGAACACCCACGCCGAAGTCGCCAAGACGGCCCAGTGGGTGCAGGACATGGGCGCACACCTGCGGTCCCGCACTGCCGAGCTGTGGGCCGAGCAGTCGCGGCTGCTGGCCAGGCGGGAGGCGCTGCTGCTCGGCTAGGCTCCCCCGGACCCAGGCCGCCGGAGCACCTGGCCGGCGCGCAGTCAGCGCACGCCGGAGCCGGGGTTCAGCTCGTCCCAGTCGCGGCGGGCCAGCGCGACGGCGTCGCGGTGCTCCGCCGACCAGTCGGCCAGGGTCTTGACCAGGTGCGTCAGGCTGTGGCCCATCGGCGTCAGGGCGTACTCGACCTGCGGCGGGATGGTCGGATGGACGGTGCGCGTGATCATTCCGTCGCGCTCCAGCCGCCGTACGGTGAGCGTCAGCATGCGCTGCGAGATGCCCGGGACCGCGCGCTGGAGCTGCCGGAAGCGGCGCATTCCCTGCGCCAGCTCGACGACGACCAGCACCGACCACTTGTCGCCGATCCGGTCGAGAACCTCGCGTATGCCGCAGTCCTCGCCCTCTCCCCCGCACGTGACCACGGGCTGGGTGGTTACCGCCGTGTGCCCCACTGACATCGAAGTGCCTCCTTCCGCCGCGCGGCACGGACCCGCAGCATGGTCGTGGTTACCAAGAAGAACCTACCGCCAGGGAGATCTCCGATGATTCTGGTCACCGGCGCCACCGGCGCCCTGGGCGCGCTGGTCGCCGAAAGGCTGTCCGGCCGGGACGACGTGGTCCTGGGCACCCGCGCGCCCGAGCGTGTCCCGGGGACGTCGCCCGTCCGCCGGATCGACTTCGATGCCCCGGACACGCTCACCGAGGGGTTCGCGGGCGTCGACGTGCTGCTGCTGATCTCCGCGGGCTACGGCGAGGACGACACCGTCATCGCCCGCCACGAGGCCGCCATCGCCGCGGCGGAGAAGGCCGGCGTCGGCCACGTCGTCTACACCAGCCTCACCGCGGACGGCGACCACCTGCCGTACGCGCTGCCGCACCGCTGGACCGAGCGCCGGCTGCGCGACAGCGCGCTGACCTGGACGATCCTGCGCAACGGCCTCTACGCGGAGCTGCTGGCCCTGCTCACGGCGCCGTCGCCGGACGGCAGGGTCACCGCGCCGCTGGGCGACGGGCGGGCGGCCGTCGTGGCCCGCGCCGACCTCGCCGACGCCGCCGCGCTCGTCGTCACCGACGCACCCGCCCACGCGGGCCGCGTCCACGAGCTCGTCGGCGAGCACGCCGTCGGCGGGGCCGACCTGGCCCGGGCGTACGGCGCGCACGTCCGTTACGAGCCCGGGACCCTGGCCGAGGCCCGCGCGGGCATCACCGCCCTCGGCGCCGAGGCGTTCCAGGTGCCGATGCTGGTCGGCACCTACTCCGCCATCGCCGCGGGCTTCCTCGGCCGTACGGGCGGCGAGCTGCGCGCGCTGCTCGGACGGGCGCCCCGACCGGCGATCGAGGCCATCACCTCGCCCTGAGAACTCGCCCTGAGAACTCGCCCTGAGAACTGAGAAGAGGCCGGCGATGGCCGGTCAGCCGGCCAGCCGCCGGCGCAGGTGCTCCTTGCCCTGCTCGGCGCCTTTGTGGCTCTCGGCCTGGGCTCTGCGGAAGAAGTCCGCCAGCTCGGAGTCCCCGGCCCGTTCGGCGTCGGCGATGTAGCTCTCCAGCCGCAGCGCGTTGCTGAGGCACTTCTCGACGAACCAGATCAGGTTGTAGTCCTTGTCCTTGGTACCGGTGACCTCACCGGTCTCCTGACGCGACGGATCCATGGGCACCTCCGGTCGAGACACGGACACGCACCCCGTAGGGGCGGCATTCGGTCCTGTACCCGAGCCGCGCCGGATATATCTCCAGGTGGCGAGGGGTGCGGCGCGTGACCGGGTCGCGGACGGACGCCCGTCCGCGACCCGGCCGCGCGGTGGAGGGTCAGGTCAGTCCGGCGCTCCCCCGCCGAAGGCGAGGTCGCTGTCGCTGAAGATCGGGTGGGCCGGGTTCACGTCGGCCTCGCCGGCGCCTCCGTCGCAGCGGCGGTCGGGATTGAACATCAGGTACGTCCCCGAGCCGCAGGCCGTGGCGGGCTCGGCGTCGCCGCCGATGACCACGCTGCCGCTGAGGTTCGCCCCTCCTTGGACCAGGGCGCTGTTCTTCACCACGGCGTTGCCGGTGACGGTGGCGCCGCTGTTGACCCAGGCCAGGTCCTCGACGCGGGCGTTGCCGCTGACGGTGCTGTTGCCGTAGACGGCGGCCCGGGGCCCGACGTAGGCGGTGGCGGCCACGTTGGCCCGGTTGTCCACCCAGCCGCCGCCGTTGGAGTGCCAGTGGCCGTTGCCCGGCGCGGCCGGACGCACGTGGCCCGGCTCGTACCCCCATGGCATGGCGCCCTGGAGGCGGAACTGGTACGGGTAGCGGTAGTTGCGCGGGTAGCCGTCGAGGAAGGCGTACTTGTGCACGGCCGCCGGGGCGCCGACGACCACGAGGTAGACGTCCTTCTCGCCCGGCTGGGTCTGGAAGGTCACCTCGCCGTTGGGTGAGCTGGTGACGGGGCCGTAACGGGGGACGCCGTTCTTGACCGCGACGAACCCGTACGACCAGCCCGACTGCGCCGCGCTGTTGACGTGGCCCCTGAAACGCATCCGGATGAGGGCGCCGTCACTGCTCGGGACGAGGCGGATCTTGTTGTAGCCGTAGTCGGACGGGGCGAGGGCGTCAGAGATGCGAAAGTGGCCGGCGGCGGCGTTGACGGGCTCCACCGCCACCCCGTTGTAGGCCGTGACGAACGGGTACAGGCTGGTGATGAACGGCATGACGTCGGCCCGGTTGGAGTAGTCCCAGGTGACGTTGTGCTGGGCGTACTCGCCGACGCGCCGGTTCAGCTCGGCCTGGTCGATGCCCGAGATGCGGCGGTAGACCTCCAGCGGGTGCTCGGTGTCGCGGGCCTCGTTCCAGATGCGGTTGAACATGGCCAGGCCGTCGCGGTCCTTGATGTACTGCAGGAGCATCCAGGCCCCGTAGTGGTGCCGGCTGCTGCTGTAGGCGAGGTTCTCGGTGCGGATGAACCTCGTCAGGTCGCCCGCGGCGGTCTTGGGGTAGACCTGCATGGCCATGAACTCGGCACTGGCCTCCCAGAACGTCCCGGCGCTCGGGTGGACCAGCCCGTAGCCGGGCCTGCCGAGGAACGTGTAGTTCTGGAAGACGTGGCCGAGCTCGTGGGCCAGGCCCCAGGATCCGGGCTGCGCGGCGGCGGGGGCGATGTTGATGACACCGACCTTGCCGTCGGTGGAGCCGCCCGTGGCCCACGCGTCGAGCGGCGCGTTCGACCACGTCGTGGTGACAATGACAATGATCTTGTACTGGGCCAGCAGGCCGGTCTCGGGCGTGAACTTCATGGTGTTCACGTAGAAGGAGTAGAGGCTCTCCAGCTGGGACAGCATGTTGTCGGGGTCGAACCGGTACGGCGAGGGGGCCGTCCTGGGGTCGGTGCCCGACCGGTCGCCCCACAGCAGGATGAAGTTCGCCGACTCCTTGGTACGGGAGCTGACCCACGGCACCTCTCCGGTGCCGGCCCAGCGCGACGGGATGTACACGGTCTTGGCGGCCGCGTCGGCGGCGGCGGGGGCCACGAGGAGCGCGAGGAGAAGGCAGAGGACTGCCGTGACTCTAGTAGCCATAGCGACTCTTCAGGTGCCGCCACCAGTCGCGCAGCATCCACGCGTCGAACTCGGTGATCGAGGTGGCGCTGCCGGCCTTCATGATGAAGCCGCCGACTCCGGTGGGGGTCCAGTCGTAGAAGTCGTCCAGGCCGAACGAGTGCCCCATCTCGTGCAGCAGGATGTGGATGTTGTCGGCGTTGAGGTTGCTCATGAAGTACTCGCTGCCGATGCGCTGACCCCAGTCGCCGCCCGCGCCGCCGCCGAAACCGGCCGTGAGCCACAGCGACATGTCGTAGTGGTGCGACGCGCCGCCCGGGCAGTTGGGGTAACTGCCGCTCTGGTTGAAGAACCGGCCGCACGGCTCGGCGCACTGCGGCGCGTTCTCGCGGATGTTGTTGACGTAGACGTCCACCGAGTTGTCGCTCCACTGCAGCTGCGCCCGGTCGCGCACCGCCCAGCCGACGACCTTCACCGGCACCGTGCCGTACGGCCAGCCGTTGTGCCCGGCCATCACGTCCATCCACTTCTTGAACTGACGGGCCAGCGCGGCATGGATCTGGTCCCGCTGCGCGGCCGTCACCGTCGCCGTGGAGTCCCAGCGGACGCAGTAGTTGATGGAGCCCTTGTTGGCCATCACCTGGTCCCAGCCGTAGTTACGGAAGCCGTACAGGTTGGAGTAGGTGCTCTCGACGTGCTGCCAGACCTGGTTCAACGGCGTGACCAGGTTGGCCGGCGGGCTCCAGGTCGCCGGGGCGGCGGCGGTGGCGGCCGGGGTGACGTCGCTCGACGCCGCCTGGGCGGGTAACGAGGGGACGAGGAGCAGACTGAGGAGAAGGAGCGGGGCGATCGACGCCCACCGTCGTCTCACGTTCGGAACCTCCGGGTGCGGTGTGGTAGCGCTAACATTTTCGGGTCAGCGATATGTCACATTGCTCCGATCTGGGGCACAGTGTTGGCCCGGCCGCCCATCCCTGTCAAGGCTCGGCTCGTCGGCGGTCAAGGATCGCCGTCAACGAGCTGGAAGACTCGCCGGCGGCGTGAAAGTTGCAGAGCGGCCACCGGTGGTGGTCCCGGGCTGTCCGCCACTCCCAGGACCACCACGTCACCCTGTCCGTCAGCTCATTCGGCGGGAAGGTGGTCGGTCCATTCGGCGTCGATCGTCACCCCGCCGTCCTCGACGTAAGCCGCTCCTCCCGTGAGGGGGAACCAGAGGCGGGTGTTGCGGACCCGCGCGGTGTCGGGGTCCACGACCACGGTGTCCGCGCCCGGATGCGCCAGGGGAAGTCGCAGGCGTCGCCCGCCGTCGGCGTCGCCGAGGTCCACCACGCCCGGCCGCGAGGCGAGCGCCCGGTAGGCGGCGGCGCGGACCTGGGGCGACACCGGCGCCTCGCTGATCAGCGAGACCAGCGCCTCGACGGCGAAGCCGTCCTGCTCGGTGGCGGTCGCCGGTCCCCCGCTGGTGCGGAGGTCGCTCTCGGTGACGGCCGACCGTAGCCGGTCGTACAGGGCGTTCTCCTCGTCGGGCAGCCGCCGCAGCTCGTCGAAGGTCATGCGCAGCGGCCCCACCGCGAACGGCTGGGGCTCCCCGGGGAACTTGACGAGCTTGCCCTCGCCCTTCAGCCCCTTGCCCTTGAGCCAGAAACTGCCGTCTCGCCGGTACCAGTACTCCTGCACCGGATACTTCTCGTGGGTGACGGTGATGTGCCAGTACGTCCCGGAGCCCTCGGGGGTGCGTTCGGCCGAGACGGCGGCGACGAGCAAGACCTCCCGCCCGTTCTTCGACACCGGCCCGGGCTCGCCGGAACCGGCGGGCACGATCACGAACGCGGCCGCGGCGGCCGCGGCGGCCACCGGGACCAGGAGCCACCTCGCCCGTCTGTTGGGGGCGCTGCGGCGCATGCCGGCGCGGACCTCCTGGCGCCGCCGGGCGACCACCTCGGGAGAAGGGTCGGGCTTGGCGAGCAGTGTCCGGATCTCGCGAAGGTCATCCATGGTTGTCCTCCTTGGCCATCGCCTGGTGGATCTTCTTGCGGGCACGGTTGAGACGGGAACCCACGGTTCCGTAGGAGATGCCGAGGGCGTCGGCCACCTCCTGGTGCGTGAGCTCCGGCAGGTAGACCAGCGTCAGCACGTCGCGCTCGCCCCGGTTGAGCGCGGCCAGGGCCCTGGCCAGGCGAGGCCCCATGCGTTGTGCCGTGACGGAGTCGACCACGCGGCCCTCGTGACTGTCGGCGGGAGGCTCGGCGCTCGTCCGGGCCAGCGCCCGGTAGTGGCGAGCCTCCTTGCGGCGGTGGCGGGCGATCAGGTTCGTGGCGATGCCGAACAGCCACGGCCGCAGCCCTCCGCGGGCGGGGTCGAAGCGCCCACGGTCGCGGAAGGCCAGGCAGAACGTCTCGGCCGCGATGTCCTCCCCCGCCTGGACGTCCAGGCGGCCGGCGGCGTACAGGTACACCTCGCGGAAGTAACGGTCGTAGACGGCCGTGAACGCCTCCGCGTCCGACCGGAAGCGGGCGACGAGCTCTTCGTCATCGCCCACATGTTCTCGTGACTGGGTCGCCACACTCTCACCCTCCTGCGAACGGTTGTCACCCTCCCTTCGCCGCATCCCGCAGGAGCTTTCCCACCCGGCAGATCAGCCCAGGACGAGCGGGAGCCGCGCAGCCAGACCGCCCAGCACGGTGTCCTCCGCGCCGGTCGGCGAGCGCCGTCCGGTGCCGACCAGCAGCGCGTCCTTGTCGGAGAACGAGGCGGGAAACGGGGCTCCGGCGATCTCCTCCAGCGACGCGCGGGCCGCCGCGAGGGTCTCGGCGGGTGGCTCGGCGGCCGACGGCAGGTGCGCGATCAGGTCGAGGTGGTGCAAGGTCCATTCGAGGACGTACACGGACAGGTAGTCGCCGACCGTCAGCACCTCGTCGCGAGTGCTGACGCGGCCGCCGGGATCGGCGAGTTCGGCGGCGCGGCCCGCGGCGGAACCGACGTCGTCGAGGTGGAACTTGAGCAACCGCGGCTCACCGTAGGCGGCGGCCAGCCGGGGAATCAGCGCGTCGAGCGGGTCCTCGCCGGTCGGCGGCGTGTCGGCGACGTGCCAGTAGGTCACCGCATCGCGGGTCGGCTCCGTCGCGGCGGGCGTGACCAGGGTGATCAGGACGTCCTGGGCGTCGAGGACCAGGTGGCACACCAGGTCCCGCACGAGCCAGCCGGTGCAGCCGGACGGCCGCTCGAAGTCCTCGTCGGGGAGCTCGGCGATTGCCGCGCGCAATGCGGTCCAGGAGCGTGAGAAGAGATCCACCGGGGCACGGTAGTGCCGGGCCGGGACGGCGGACAAGCGCCGCGGTCAGGACAGGAGCGTGTCGTAGGCGGTCGAGTGCTGCTGCCCGGACATGAAGGACAGGAACTGCCTGACGAAAGCACTGCGGGAGTAACCGCCGGCGCCCCGGTCGGTCAGGTCCCGGCGGAAGGCCGAGCGGAACAACGTCTGGTACTCGTGGGCGTCGATAGTCTCGTCGTCGTTGACGTCGGTGACGTCGAACAGCAGGTCGGCGACCTTGACCAGGCCGGCGCTGGGCAGGATGGCGGCCGAGGCGGCGTATTCCTGGCGCGTGACGCGGCCGTCGCCGTCGGCGTCGAGGTTGGTCTGCAACTCCCGCCACCAGGCGGCGTAGGCGTCGTACAGCCGCTCCTCGTCCTTCTCGTCCAGGTCGAGCCGGGTGGCGATCTCTCTGGCCATGGCCGCCAGGTCGGGCCAGGTCAGGTGGCCGTCGCCGGTCTGGTCGAGGACCTCGGCGAAGAACCGGTCGGCCGAGCGGGTGACATGGCCGGCCTCGTCGGGAGCCGGGGTGATGAGACGGATCATGGCCGCGGCCTGGCCGGCCTTGCGGCGTACGCTCTCCCACGGTCCGGCGTCGCCGGCGTGGCCCGGGTCCAGCAGGCTCACGAACGAGCCGACCCGCGTCCAGCCGTCCGGCAGCAGGCGGGTGGCGCAGCCGATGGCGAGGTAGGCCCCGTGCATGAGGGTCCGCACCCCCGGCAGGTCGGGCAGGGCGAGGCGCCGGCAGAAGGACTCCGGCAGCGACGCGATGGTGATCGCGGCGGCCACCGGGCCCGCCACGGCCCGGCCCGCGGCCCACACCGCGGGATGATCGCGCAGCAGGGGCGGCGCGGGCACGTCGGCGAGGAGCCGGTAGAGGATGACGCGCACCGCCTCGGTGTTCTCCAGACGGCGGTCGATCATGTCGTCGAAGTAGGGCCAGAACTCCCGCAACGTCGCGGGGAGGTGGGCGCTGTCGCCCTCGATCACGGCCAGGACCATGCGGAACTCGCCGTAGAGCCGTTCCAGCGCGGGCCCGTCGAGCGACTCCCCGCTCAGCCGGTACATCGTCACCGCCGACTCGAACAGGGTCGCCACCACCCAGGCGCGGGCTTCGGCGTCCGTCGCGTCGTAGCGGCGGCCCTGCGGGTCGGTGCCCGAGATGCGGGCGTGCAGGCGGTTGAGGCGCGCCGCCTCCCGGGTGCGGACGCGCTGGTCCGGGTCGAGGATCCGCTGCGTGCTCACCAGCGTGTTGCGCAGCCGCCGCCACGGATGCGCCACGAACGTCGAGTTGCCGATCAGCGCCGCGCCGATCTGCGGGTGCGCGGCCTCCAGAACCGTGGCGCGGGTCACCGCGAGGCCCCACCGTGCCTCGTTGACGAGGCTGCGCAGCATCGAGTCCGGCCCGAAGACGTCGGCGGTCTCCTCGGCGGCGGTCTGGCTCATCGAAGTCCCTCTCCTGTGGTGGTGGTCGATCGGCGGACATCGCCGAACCGGCGCTGGCGCCGCCGGTAGAGGTCAATGCATTCCCAGAGGTGGGTCGCGCGGAAGTCCGGCCAGAGCACCTGCGGGAAGACCCATTCGGCGTAGGCCACCTGCCACAGCATGAAGTTGGAGATGCGCTGCTCTCCGGAGGTACGGATGACCAGGTCGACGTCCGGCGTGTCGGAGTAGGGCAGGTGCCGGGCGAAGGTGTCCTCGGTGACCTGCTCGGCGGACACGTCGGCGCGGATCAGCGAGCGGGCGGCCTCCACGATGTCGCGGCGTCCGCCGTGGTCGAAGGCGACCGTCAGCGTCATCCTCGTGTTGTCGCCGGTGAGCGTCGTCAGATCGGCGATGTCCTGGGCCAGGGGTGGCGGGATCCGCGGATCGGACATGCCCAGGAACCTGCACCGGACGCCTCGCGCGTGCAATGCCGGCGCGTGCTTGCGGATGGCCCGGCGCACCAGCCGCATCAGGAGCTCGACCTCGCCCGCCGGTCTCCGCCAGTTCTCCGTGGAGAAGGCGTACAGGCTCAGCCACCTGATGCCGGCCGACCGCGCCGCCTCGATGACGTCGATCACCGCGGCCTCCGCCGCCTCGTGGCCCGCGGTGCGCGGCAGCGACCGCTGCGCGGCCCACCGGCCGTTCCCGTCCATCACACACGCCACGTGACGTGGCAATCCGCCGATGATTTCCATAGCTCAACGTGACTCTATCATTACGGAACGTAGGACGAGTCTGGTCGGGCGCGCCTCGCTGTCTCCCCCGGCCTTCGCCCAGGCTCGGGGGCGCGCTGTTCACCCTGGTGACCGCGCCGCCGCAGGACCTCAGTGAGGACGCGGTCCGAAGCGTCGCCCATGCCGTCGTCCGGGACGCGCCGGGCGAGGCCCCTGGGTGGTGAGCCGATCCCCCTCAGTTTCCCCGCACCCTGGCTAAGCCCCTGCCGGCCGTTTACGATCATGTGGACCCCCGTCCACGGCGATCCTCTGGAGGCCACGGTGCCGGTCGGCGTTGCGCGTTCGAGAGCGTTCCCCGGCATCGGGTCAGGGACGCCGGCGGTGATCGCCCGCCTGCTCACCGCCGTCGCCCTGGTCCTGGGAAGCATCCCGGCACAGGCGTCGGCGGCGGCCGGCGGCGTGTGGCTCGGCCGCTACGAGGAGCTCGCGGCGCGAATCGGCGACAGCCTCCTCCAGGACGGCGACAGCGCCACCCTCGCCTGGGGCGAGAGCTACGTCATGCGCAGCCACCTCGACATCTACCGCAAGACCGGGGACGCCACCTGGCTGGACACCTTCGTCCGGCACGCCGACGCGGTGATCGGGCATGCCGACGACATCGACGGAGATGGATACCTCGGCTGGAGCACCAGCCGCTACTCGCCGGTCGAGTCGCTCAACCCCGGCTTCGAGACCGCCGCGAGCGGCGACGCCACGCTGCCCGCCGGCTGGACCCGCTTCCAGGACTCGGGCAGCCATGTCCACCGCACCACCGACGTGCCGTCCGGGACCGGGAGCCGGTCCGTGCGCGTGGTGTCCGACCTGACCAGGTGGAAGAAGCTCCACCAGCCCGTCAACGCCCGTTACGCCGGCGGGACCACGCACGTCCTGCGCGGCTGGGGCAAGCGGACGGGATCGGTGGCCGGCCGGATCGTGGTGCGGGACGGCTCCACCACGCTCTGCAGGCTGGAGTACACGACGAGCACGTGGACCTACAAGGAGACCGCCTGCGTCCTGCCCGCCGGCCGCTCGCCGGAGGTCTGGCTCGAACACGACACCTACAAGGTGAGCGGGTCGGCGTACTTCGACGACGTGAAGCTCAGCGGGCGCTTCCCCTACATCGTCCACGACGCCATGATCGGCATCCCCATCGCCGAGTTCGTCCGGCTCGTCGCGCAGGACGCCACGCTGTCCCGGTACGGCGCCAAGGCGGCGGCGTACCGCGCCTTCCTGGAGCACCACATCGTCCCCCGCTGGGAGTCCAGCACCTACCTCGGCGACACCTGGCGGCCCCTCGGCGCCGATGAAGGCGTCTACCTGCAGTCACCCAAGCTCGACACCCTCAGCCATACGAGGCCCAGCGACGAGCTGCCGTACAACATGGCGCTGGCCTTCGCCAACCTGCTCCTGGTCCTGCACAGCGTGAACGGCGACGCCGCCTACCTCGACCGGGCCACCCGCGTCGCCCGGTGGGCCAGGAACGACCTGACCACCTCGAGCGGCGCCTTCACCTGGAACTACGCCACCTACACCACGACCAAGGAGGACGTGTCCCACGCCAACGTCGACCTGTCGGCGTTCCTGGAGTTCCAGCGGCAGGGGTACGTCTTCACGGCGTCGGACATGGCCGCCTTCAAGAACACCTTCAAGACCAGGATGTGGAACGGCTCGACGACCGCCCCGGTGTTCAGCCTCCGGGTCGACGGCACCGGGAACGCCGACGGCGCAGACTCCTACCTGCACTCCTGGCTGGAGCTGACGGACTGGGATCCCCAGGTGAAGGAGCTCGTCGCGGCGAAGTACACCGGTTTCACCGCCACCAACGCCGGCCACCTGATCACGCTCGCCCGCCTCGCCGCCCGGGAGTGACACCGGCCGGGCAGGGCCCGCCCGGCGGCAGGAGCGCCGCCTCCACCGCCATGACCCTCAGCGGCTCGCGGACCGGATCCGGGCCGCCTCCGCCACCAGACCGTGGATCAGCATGTCGAGGGCCCGCTCGAAGTCCACCTCCGGGTCCCCTATCTGCCGGGTGCCGCCCAGCAGCCGGCCGAGGTGCGGCAGCGCCGCCGGATCCACCTCGCGGACGTACCCGCCGGCGCTCCGCTCCCCCGCAGGGGCGCCCGTTCCCGGTGGAGAGGATGTGCTGCTGGTGCGGCCCGACGGCTACGCCGCCTGGGCGGGCGAGCACGCCGGGCTCGCCGACGCTCGCCGCGCCGCACGTGGCCGGGGTGGCGTTGCCGGCCGGAGGTCAGGCCCAGGACTCCAGCAGGCCGCGCAGGATCCGGTCCAGCGCGGCGGCGTCCTGCGGCCCCAGGGCCGCGCCGAGATCGGCCAGGTTCGCCGCGTGCTCGGTGAGCGTCTCGTCGATCACCGACCGGCCCTTGTCGGTCAGGAGGATCCGAAAGCTGCGCCGATCAGCCGGGTCCAGCCTCCGCTCGACCAGCCCGGCCTGCTCCAGGCGGTCCAGCCGGTTCGTCATGCCGGCCCGCGACATCATCAGCACCGCCGACAGCTCCGACGGGATCATCGTGTACGGCGGCCCGGACCGGCGCAGTGCCGCCAGCACGTCGAACTCCCCTGGACGCAGGCCATGGCGGACGAAGACCTCCTCGACCGCCGCCTCGACCATGCGGGTCACCCGCCCCATGCGCGCGAAGACCCCCATCGGGGCAAGATCCAGATCGGGCCGCTCGCGCCGCCACTGGCCGAGAATCGCATCGACCGCGTCACCCATGTCCAGCACTATATTCGACCCAGGATAATCGCCGATCTAACTACCGCGCAGGCTGGTCCTGGAGTACCAGTGGTGCGCGAGCTCGTGCAGCACCACCTCGGGGCGCAGGAAGTCGTCCCCCATGGTGATCATCTGCTGGGTCTCCATGCCGGACCGGCCGGTGACCACCAGCCCCGCGCTGGGGAACGGATACGGCCCGGCCTTCCGCTCCATCCAGCGCAGCAGCTCCGGCAGCCGGCGCGCCTCCGGCAGGTCCCAGCGGTCCTCCCGGCGCACCCAGGAGGTGATCGGGATGCCACGAGCAAGGAGAGCCTCCGCATTCGCGACATCCCAGGGAGCTTCGCCGGCGCAGAAACTAGTTAGGAAACCTTCCTAACCAGTTGACATTTCTCCGTACTCGCTGAAAGCTGACCGGTGAGCGGCTTGGCGCGGCGTCCACGAGGGCGTGACGCGCTCAGTGACCTGCACCTGCTGACCCGGCCGCATGCCGCGCGGTGCGCTCCGAGCGCCGCGTCCCTCCTCGCTCCAGGAGACAGCGCATGTCCTCAGCGATCCGCCGATCCGTCCCCCGCCGCGCGCTCGCCGCCCTGGCGACCGCCACGACCCTGACCGTCGCCCTCTCCACGGGTGGCCTCGTGGCCGCCACCGACCGCGCCGAAGCGGCCGAGACACTCCTCTCCCAGGGCCGCCCGGCCACCTCCTCCTCCACGGAGAGCTCCGCCTACGGCGCGGGCAGGGCCGTCGACGGCGACCTCACCACCACCCGCTGGGCCTCCGCCGAGGGCGGTGACCCGCAGTGGCTCCGCGTCGACCTCGGCCAGGCGCGGCGGATCTCCCGCGTCGTCCTGCGCTGGGAGGCCGCGTACGGCAAGGACTACGAGATCCAGGTCTCCGACGACGCGTCGTCGTGGACCAGCGTGCGCTCCACCGTCTCGGGCGACGGCGGTGTGGACGATCTCACGGTGTCCGGCTCCGGGCGTTACGTCCGCGTGTACGGCACCAAGCGCGGCACCTCGTACGGCTACTCCCTCTGGGAGCTGCAGGTCTACGGCGACGACGGCGGCTCCCCCTCGCCGACCCCCACCGTCTCCCCCGGTGAGACGTTCACCGTCGCCGCGGCGGGCGACATCGCCCAGCAGTGCACCGCGAGCTCGTCCTCCTGCGCCCACCCGAAGACCGCCGCCCAGGTCGAGGCCATGAAGCCCGCCTTCGTCATCACCATGGGCGACAACCAGTACGACGACGCCCGGCTCTTCGACTTCACGAAGTACTACGACAAGACCTGGGGCAGGTTCAAGAGCATGACCCACCCGGCGGCCGGCAACCACGAGACCTACGACCCAGCGGGCGTCTACGCCGGGTACAAGGCGTACTTCGGCTCCCTGGCCACGCCGCAGGGCAGGACGTACTACAGCTTCGACCACGGCGACTGGCACTTCGTCGCCCTCGACTCCAACGCCTTCGACGACGCCACCCAGCTCTCCTGGCTCAAGGCCGACCTGGCGGCCACGACGAAGCGGTGCGTCGCCGCCTACTTCCACCATCCGCTGTTCAGCTCGGGCGAGCACGGCAACCAGCCCGCCGGCAGGGCCGCGTGGAGCGCGCTCTACGCGGCCAGAGCCGACCTGGTGCTGAACGGCCACGACCACCACTACGAGCGCTTCGCCCCGCAGAGCCCCGACGGCAAGGCCGACTCCCAGGGGCTGGTCGAGGTGATCGGCGGCATGGGCGGCGCGTCGCCGTACGACATCGAGAACGTCCAGCCCAACAGCCAGAAGCGGCTGAAGGACGTCTACGGCGTGCTCCGGCTGCGGCTGGCGCCGGGCTCGTTCTCCTGGGACCTGGTCGGCGTGGACGGCGCCGTCAAGGACACCAGCCCCGTCTACACCTGCCACTAGATGTACGTCTCCGCGAACGGGACCGCGGGCGGCCCACGCCCGCGGTCCCGACTCTCCTGGCGGGTGCCGGGGAACGTGCTCGCGCTCGGCGCGGTCAGCCTGGTCACCGACGTCTCCTCGGAGATGGTCACGGCCGTGCTGCCGCTCTACCTGACGCTCTCGCTCGGGCTCAGCATGCTGCAGTTCGGCGCGCTGGACGGGCTGTCCTCGGGGGTCACGCCCCTGGTCCGGCTGGCCGGCGGCCAGGTCGCCGACCGGTGGCGGCGCAAGCCGGTCGCCGGGGCCGGGTACGCGCTGTCGGCGCTGTGCAAGCTCGGGCTGCTCGCCGCCGGCGGGTCGGTACCCGCGCTCGGGGCGGTGATCGCGGCCGACCGCACCGGCAAGGGACTGCGGACCGCGCCGCGGGACGCGCTCATCTCGCTGAGCGCTCCCCCGGACGCGCTCGGGTACGTGTTCGGCGTGCACCGGGCGATGGACACCTGCGGCGCGCTGCTCGGGCCGCTCGCCGCGTTCGCCGTGCTGTCCGCGACCGGCGGGGCCTACGACGCGGTGTTCGTGACGAGCTTCTGCGTGGCCGTGCTCGGCGTCCTCCTCCTCGTGCTGTACGTGCGGGAGCCGCGCGACCCCACGGGACCGCGCCTGCCCGCGTCGCTCAGGGCCACGGCCCGGCTGCTGCGCCTGGCGCCGTTCCGGCGGGTGTGCCTGGCGGCGGCGCTGCTCGGGCTGGTCACGATCGGCGACGCGTTCGTCTACCTGCTGCTGCAGCGCCGCGCCGGCCTGGACGCGGCCGCCTTCCCGCTGCTGCCGGTCGGGAGCAGCGCCGCGTACCTGCTGCTCGCCGGGCCGGCCGGGCGGCTGGCCGACCGGCTGGGCCGGACGCCGGTCTTCCTGGCCGGGCACGCCGCGCTGGCCGCCGCCGGCCTCGTGCTGCTCGGGCCGGGCTGGCTGGTGCCCGTGCTGCTGCTGCACGGGGCGTTCTACGCCGCGACCGACGGCGTGCTCATGGCGGCGGCGGGGCCGATGCTGCCGGCGCACCTGCGCGCGAGCGGCCTGGCGCTGCTCCAGACCGGGCAGGCGGTCGCGCGCACGCTGTCCTCGGTGCTGTTCGGCGCGCTGTGGACCGTCTGGGGCGGCGGCCAGGCACTGGCGGTGATGACCGGCGCGCTCGCGGTGTGCGCGCTCGCCGTCGTCCCCGTGCTGAGGTCCGCCGCGTCGCTCCCGGCCGGGGAAGGCGCGCCGTGAGGCGGGCCGGGCGCACGGCCGTGCTGGTCGCCGCCGTCGTGCTGCTGGGCGGCGGCGCCACGGGGTACGCGGCGTTGACCGACCGGCGCGAGGCCGCCCCCGTCCGTGAGGCGCCCGCCGCCGTCCGGCCGGGGTGGCTCATGTTCCGCGCGGCGGAGGGCCGCGTCGGCCGGGTGCCGCTCGGCCACCCCTCGGGCCCTCGGGTCGTGGACGGGCCCCGCTGCGACCGGTTCTCCACCGGCGGCGGAGTCTCCGTGTGCCTGGTCTCCCGGCCTGGGCCGGTGACCACCGCCGAGGCGATGATCCTCGACCGCTCGCTGCGGGAGACCCGCGGGATCGAGCTGGCCGGGATCCCGAACCGGGCGCGGGTGTCGGCCAGCGGCCGGATGGTGTCGTGGACGGTGTTCGTCACCGGCGAGTCGTACAGCCGGGGCCGGTTCTCCACCTGGACCGGCATCCTCGACACCCGCACGGGCTACGCCGTGACGAACATGGAGGACATCCCGCTCACCCTCGGCGGCCGCCGCCACCACGCGCCGGACGTCAACTACTGGGGCGTCACGTTCGCCCCGGACGACAACCGGTTCTACGCGACCGTGGCCACCGGGGGGAAGACGTACCTGGTGGAGGGCGACTACACCGGCTGGCGGGCCCGCGCGATCAGGGAGAACGCCGAGTGTCCCTCGCTGTCGCCCGACGGGGCCCGCCTGGTGTTCAAGAAGCGGGTCTCCGCCGGCTCCGACCGGCCGTGGCGGCTGTACGTGCTCGACCTCGCCTCGATGCGCGAGACGCCGCTCGCCGAGACCGCCGGCATCGACGACCAGGCGGCCTGGCTCGACGACCGGACCGTGATGTACGCGAAGGGGCACGACGTGTGGTCCGTGCCCGCCGACGGCGGCGGCTCGCCCGCCCTCCTGGTACGCGACGCGTCCTCACCGGTGGCGGTCCGGTGAGGACGCGCGGGTTCAGCTTCCGGGTCCGGCCTCGGTGAGCGCTTCACGGGCGTGGGGGGGGGGGGGGGGGGGGGGGGGGGGGGCCGCCCCCCCCCCCCCCCCCCCCCCCCCCCCCCCCCCCCCGGGGGGGGGGGGGGCGGGGGGGGGGGGGGGCGCCCCTCCCGGGGGGCGGTCCGTTGCGGCCGCGGGGTTTCAGCTGCGGGGTCGGGCCTGGGTGCGCGCTTCCGGGGGGTGGTGTGCCCGGCGGTGGGAGCCGCCGGGCACACCTCTTCACGCACGGGCCGCGGCCCGCCTGATCAGATGGTGCCGTTCTCGATGGCCTGCTTGAGGCCCGCCTGCGTCTGCTGGTGGGCGGCGGTGCCGTTGGCCGCGACGAAGTCGATCAGCGTGGCGTCCGCGTCGAAGGTGAGGTTCTCGGTGACCACCGTCCTGCCCGGGGCCAGCACCCTGAACGTGATCTTCTGGTGGGTGACCACGGCGGGCTCGGACCAGGTGTCGGTCTCGTAGGAGAAGCTCGCGGTGTTGAGGCGCTGCTGGGCGTACACCTTGTTGGTGACGGTCGCGCCCTCGTACGGGATCTCCTCGATGGCGGTGAGGTTGACGTACCGCGTGGCCTCCTGCCGCCATTCCTTGTGGGTGGCGACCCGCTTGAGGAACGGGTTGGGGCCGATGTGGTTGTTGATGTTCGAGTAGGCGGTGAACACCTGCTGGATGGGCCGGTCGATCTGGATGGAGATCTGGCTGGTGGCCCGGCTGCGGCCCGAGTCCGGGGCGGGCGGCGTGGTGTCGTAGAACGCGTGGGTGTCCCAGGCGGTCTGCCACTCGGCGGCCAGTTCGGCGTCGGTCTGGGTGGTGTCCGCGTTGGCGGGCCCGGATGCGGCGCTGACGAGGAGAGCCCCGGCGAGCACGGGAGCTGCGGCGAGGCGAAGGAAGTGCTTCACGTACACCTTCAGGTAGAAGCGATGGTACGGATGTCCTTCTATCGCAGATACGCGTCCTTTTTCCGGTACTTCACCGGAATGATCAAATTGTGAACATCTTCCGGCATGCCGGGCTGTTGACACCATCGAGCTCGAACAGAAAAGATACGGTCGTCCGTACAAATAAGGATGGACGACATGACCGACTGGGAACGCCGCCTGACCCTCGACCCGTCAGCCGCTGTGCCGCTCTACTTCCAGCTGCGCGAGCGTCTGCGGGCCGTCATCCGCGACTGCGAGCCCGACACCCTGATCCCGGCCGAGAAGGACCTCATGGTCTACGCCGGCGTGAGCAGGGCCACGGCTCGCCGGGCGATCGGCGACCTCGTCCAGGAGGGGCTGCTGGTCGCCCGGCAGGGCAGCGGCACCTACACCGCGCCGATGGTCGTGGCCCCCGAGCTGGGCGCGCGCCCGGCGGGGTTCACCGAGACGATGGCGCGGCTCGGGCGCAGGCCGACGACGCGGGTGCTCAGGGCGCACCGGCAGCCGGCCGGCGCCGACGTCGCCGTCGCGCTCGGCCTGGGCGAGGCGCAGGAGGTCGTCTTCGTCGAGCGGCTGCGGCTGATCGAGGGCACACCGTGCATGGTGGAGAGCGCCCACCTGCCGGCCGACCTGGTGCCGGGCCTCCTGGAGGAGGACCTGACCGGCTCGCTGTACGACCTGCTCCGCATGAAGTACGGCCTGACCCCCGCCAACGGCAGGGAGACGATCGGCGCCGTCAACGCCGACTACCGGCTCGCCGAGCTGCTGCGCGTGCCGATGGCCGCCGCCCTGCTGGTCACCGCCCGCAGCACCGGCACCGACAGCGCGGTCCCGCTGGAGTACACCATCCGCCACGCGCGCGGCGACCTCGCCGTGTTCTCCGTGGAGCTCAACGACGCCAAGAACGCCCTGATGGGCCAGTAACGCCCCTCGCCGGATCCCGGGGCGGCGCCGCCGCACCGGTGGCGAAGCGCTGCCTTCCGGAGGTCCAGCATGACCATGACGATCCGGCGCCGCCCGCACGGAGGCGCCGCGCTGACCACGGCGGCCGGCCTCCTGCCCGCCTTCGCGGGAGACGCTCCCCCAGACCTGTTCGAGATCGGCGGCTGGACGGTCGCCGGCCACGCCCGCAGGGGACGGATCGCCCCGATCATCCCCCAGGCCATGGGGGTGCCCGACGAGAAGGCACTGGTGGCGAAGGACGACCGGTGCGCCGTCGACTCCCCGTCCTGCCAGGGCGAGCGCATCGGCCCGGTCACGGCCGTGCCGCCGCTGGTGCCGATGTTCGCGCTGCAGCGCTACCACGTGGCCGGGCTGACGCTCGGAGGAGTGCAGGAATGAGCGCGTTCGGCGCCTGGACCACCGCGCACGGACTGCCCGCCTTCTCCTACACGATGGACCAGGACCGGGATCCGCGCGCCGAGTGGGACCCCGTCCTCGACCCGCCCACCCGGCGGCACGCCGTCCACCTGGGCAACCGGCGGATCACGCTGGTGGCCGACAACTACGGCCTGAGCGGCCTGTTCGACGAGCACACGGGCCTGAGGTGGCTCACGCGCGACACGGGCGTCACCCGGGTGGGCGCACTCTCGACGGACATCTCGGGATCCGAGCGGATCTTCGGGCCGACGTTCGTGATCGTCCGGGTGGCGGATGACCGGGTGTCGCTGGAACGCACCGTGCTCTGCCCCGAGGGCGAGGCGCCGTGGGTGCTGATCCGGCTGCGCGTGCGCAACCTGCTCGGCGAGCCGGCCCGGCTGACGCTGACCGAGGAGTGGACGGCGAGCCCCGCCGAGGTCCGGCTCCTCACCGGCGCGGAGCCGGGCGAGGATCCCGGGCTGGAGCTGGAGGTCGTCGGCGGGGCGGAGCCGTGCCGGACCCGATCCGGCCGGGTGGCCGTCCCCCTCGTTCTCGACGCCCATGGTGAGCGGCTGGTCGAGCTCAGGTACGGCCTGCTGGACGACGCGAAGGCGTCGTTCGGCCACAGCCTGGCCGTCCTGCGCGACCGGCTGCCCCGGGCGTCCGCACCCCGCGCGCCCGAGGCCGAGCGGGAGATCCCGTGGCACGCGGCGCTGCTGACCGGCGCCGCCTGCGCGGACGGCGTGCTCGGCGGGCACACCCTGGACCAGGGGTCGTGCTACTCCTTCCGGCACGGGTTCAACGGCGCCGCCCGCGACCCGCTCCAGCACGCGCTGCCGCTGGTCTACACCGAGCCGGACCTGGCCCTGTCCGTGCTGCGCAACACGTGTGCCTGGGGCAGCCCCGACGGTGACCTGCCCTACGCCCTCGGACCGGACAAGCAGCCGTGGACCGGCCTGTTCCGGCCGTCGGACCAGAACCTGTGGGCCCTGTGGCTGGCCGCCGAGTACCTGTCCGCCACCGGCGACGAGGCGGCGCTGCGCGAGCCCGTGCCGTACCACCCGGTCCACCGGGCCGAGCCGGTGCCGCTCGGCGAGCACCTGCGCCGGCAGTTCCGGTTCTTCGCCGACGTGGTCGGCCGGGGTGTGCACGGCCACGTGCGGATGCTGAACGCCGACTGGAACGACATGGCCATCACCGAGAGCGGGGTCGATCGCGAGCTGATGATCGCGCGGGGCGAGTCCGTCCTGAACTCGGCCATGGCCGCCTGGGTGCTGCCGCGGTACGCGGTGGTGGCCGAGCGGCTCGGCGATCTCGCGACCGGGATCGAGGCGCGCAAGGTCGCCGAGGAGCTTCGCGGGCTGGTGGCCGAGGAGTGGAACGGCCGCTGGTTCCGGCGCGCCTACGGCCCCGGAGCCGTCGTCGGGGACCGCGACATGTGGCTGGAGGTGCAGCCGTGGGCCATCCTGTGCGGCGCCGCCCCGGCCGGCCGCGCGGCGGAGCTGTTACGCAGGATCGAGGCCACGGCCGCCGCCGGCTCGCCGCTGGGCGCCCGGCTGCGCTGGCCCGTCCGGGAGCACTACGGCCCCGGCGGCGTCGGCACGATCTGGTACGCGACCAACATGACGCTGATCTGGGCCGCCGCCGACCACGTTCCCGAGCTGGGCTGGCAGTGGTGGCGGCGGATGTCCCTGGCGGCGCACGCGGCGGCCTACCCGGACGTCTGGGAGGGCACCCTGTCCGGGCCCGACGCCTACCTGGCGCCCGAGACGGACCGCCCCGGCCGCACCTGGGACCTCGCCGGCCTCGGCATCGCCATGCAGGCGTATCCCGTCGCCAACCTGCACAGCCACTCCCAGCCGCTGCTGGCCTACCTGCGGCTGCTCGGCGTCGAGCCCTTCCGCGAGCGCGCGGGGGCACGGGACGGCGCCCGGTTCGTCTCGCGCGTCCTGAGCGCAGGCCCATGACGCGGCCCGGGGACGTCCGACGTGCTGTTCGCCGTTCTCGGCACCGGAATGGGCGGCGCGCGCTCAATGGAGGGAGATCTGGATGAAGTGGATACGGCGGGCGATGGAGCTGCTCGGAGAGATCGAGCGAACACAGGAGGAGGCCCTCGCGGCGGCGGCGCGCATCGCTTACTCCGCCATCGGCGGCGGCGGCGTGGTGCACACGTTCGGCACGGGCCACTCGCGGATCGGTGTGGAGGAGATGTTCCCCCGCTACGGCTCGTATCCCGGCTTCCATCCCATCGTGGACCTGTCGACGACGTTCTACACGCAGGTCGCCGGGTCGAACGGGATGCGGCAGGCGATGTTCGTCGAGCGGGTCGAAGGGCTGGCCGACGCCATCCTGGCCAACTTCGAGCTCCGGCCGACGGACGCGGCGATCATCTTCAGCGTCAGCGGGCTCAACGCGGTGCCGATCGAGATGGCGATGGGCCTGCGCGAGGCGGGGCTGTCCGTGGTGGCCGTGACCTCGATGCGGGAGAGCACGGCCGTCGAGCCCGGCCACCCCAGCGGGACGCGGCTCGCCGACCACGCCCACGTGGTGATCGACCTGTGCACCCCGGTGGGCGACGCGCTGTGCTCCGTGGACGGGCTGGCCGAGCCGGTCGGCCCCGGCAGCACGCTGGCCGCGGTCTCCGTGGTCAACGAGATCAAGGTGCGCACGGCGGAGCTGCTCGTCGCGGGCGGCTGGACGCCGCCGGTGATCTCCAGCGCCAAGCTCGTCGGCGGCCCGCGCTCCGAGGAGCTGTTCGAGGCCGCGTACCTGGAGCACGCCCGCCGCGCCGCCGACGTGCTCAGAAAGCCGGCCGACGTGCTCAGGAAGCCGGCCGACGCGCCCGGGAAGCCATGAGCGCGGTTCTGGTGGCCGGCTCGGAGGGCGGCATCGGCCGCGCCTGCGTCGAGGCGGTCGAGGCGTCCGGCGTGCCCGCCTTCGGCGTGGACCTGGCCGGCGGGATCGACATCACCCGGCCCGGCGGGGCGGAGAAGGCGCTCGCCCGGGCGACGGCCGCGCACGGGGCGGTCTCCGGCGTCGTGCACGCCGTCGGCATGTCCGGCCGGGCGCTCGGCGACGGCGGCGTGGCGGGCTGCACCGACGCGGCGTGGAGCGAGGTGCACCGGGTCAACCACGAATCGGTCTTCCGGCTGCTGCGCGCGGCCATCCCGGCGATGCCGCGGGGCGGGTCGATCGTGGTGATCGGCTCGGCGCTGGGCACGTCGATCGACGACGACTTCCGCACCGTGGCCTACGCCTCGGCCAAGGGCGCGCTGATCCCGCTGATCAGGACCGCGGCGCGCGAGGCGGCGCCGCACGGGGTGCGGGTCAACCTGGTCTCCGCCGGGCTGGTGGCCACCCCGATGAGCCGCCGCGCCCAGACCTCCGAGGCCATCCAGGCGAGGCTGCCCTCGCTGATGCCGCTCGGCGGCCGGCTGTGCCGGCCGGAGGAGGTCGCCCAGGCCGTGCTCTGGCTGCTCTCGCCGTCGTCCGGGCGCACCACGGGCGCGGTCATCCCCGTAGACGGAGGGTGGCACCTTCGATGAACGCGCTGCGGAAGGCGACGTGGCCACGGCCCGACCCTGCCCCGCCGACCGGGAGCCCCGGCGCCGCCTTCGCGCCACGTCGCCAGGGGCCGGCTAGGGCAGGTTCTTCTCCGCCTGGTTCTGCCAGCCGGCGTTGGTGTTGAGCTCCGGGGCGGCGCCCGCGAAGGCGCCCCGCGCGTAGGCGTCGTCCTGGAGCCGGTACATGAGCCAGGCCGTCAGGTAGCCGAGAAAGCCGCCGCCCGTGCCCTGGATCGTGTTGTGGTCGGCGCCCTTGAGCAGCGCCTTCGCCGCGGCGTTGGGCACCTGGCCGTAGTACGTCTGGATCGCGGAGTGGGGAGAGATGATCACGTCGTTGGCCCCGCTGAGGAACAGCACCGGGCAGGCCAGCTTGCTGACGGAGAACGCGTCTCCCGGGCTCACCCAGATCGGCGCGGGCAGGGAGATGGGGACGACGGTGTCGATGAGGCCGCTGGTCCTGGTGGCGGTGTTGACCGAGCCGCCGGCGCCCTGGGAGTGGCCGACCGCGCCCACCTTGGTCACGTCGAGCTTGCCGTAGAAGACGCTGGAGGCGTCGGCGTTCCGGTCGACCAGGTACTGCGCCGCGGCGATCATCTCCGAGCCGGTGCCCGTCGTGGTGTCGGTGGACGCGACCACGGCGAAGCCCCAGGAGGCGAGCTGGGTGAGCACGCCGGAGTACTGCGTGGGCACGGCGTTGGTGCCGTTGCCCCAGGTGATGATCGGATGCTTGAAGCCGCCGGCGCCGAGGTCGGCCGGGTAGGTGAGTCGATAGCCCGGCACGTCGGCCGTGGTGACCGCCCAGGGGCCGGCCGTCCGGTAGTGCGCCTCGATGGTGTCCGCCGCCCGGGCCGGTGCCGCGACGACTCCCAGGACGAGTAAGACGACTGCCGCGAGGAGCCTCATACAGCCTCCCTCAGATATGTACGGATGACCGGAACTCTCGCTTCACACGCGCCCCTTGTCAATGGTTGGATCATGGTCATGGAACACCTGCCTTCGGCCGCGGAGATGCTCGGCTGGATCGAGACGGTCGTGTCGCGCGGCATCCGCCGTCCCGGCTATCCGGCGGACGTGTGGACGGAGCGGTGGCTGGCGGACCGGCTGGCCGCGTTCGGGCTCGACGTCTCGCTGGAGCCGGTGGAGCTCACGCGCTGGCAGCCGGGCGCCGGAGTCCTGCTGCTGGAGGACGGCACGCAGTTCGCGGGCATGCCGCTGCCGTTCACCGCGCCGGCCGGCGGACTGCGCGCCAGGGTCGCCCCGCTCGGCGACGCGCGGCCCGGCGACATCGCGGTGGACGAGCTGGCCTTCGCCGAGGTGCCGCAGTCGTTCGTCAGGACGCTCGCCACGTCGGCCTACGATCCGGAAGGGGTCTTCGACACGCTGGTCCAGACGATCCCGTTCGGGCCGCGGATGATGCGGGTCGTGGAGCCCGCCCTGGAGGCGGGCGCCGCCGGGTTCGTGGGCGCGTTGACGGGCGTGCCGTGGGAGACGCACGACTACTACGTGCCCTACGACGCCGTCGAGCGGCCGATCCCGGGGCTGTGGCTCTCCGGGGACGACGCCCGGCGGCTGCTGGCCCGGCTGCCCTGCCAGGGCGAGCTGGTCGCCGAGGCGGTCCGCGAGCCGGTGACCACGCACAACGTGGTCGCGACGCTGCCGGGCGCCTCGCCGCACTGGGTGATCGTCGCCTCCCACCACGACGGCCCGTGGGCGTCGGCCGTCGAGGACGCCTCCGGCGTCGCGCTGGTGCTGGCCGCCGCGCGCCACTGGGCGCGCGTGCCCGCCGCGGAGCGGCCGCACAACCTGATGTTCCTGTTCACCTCCGGCCACATGGCCCATGCCGCGGGCACCAGGGCCTTCATCGAGCGGCACCGCTCCCTGCTCGCCGACGTGGTGCTCCAGATGCATTTGGAGCACGCCGCGCTGCGGTGCGAGAGCGTGGACGGCAGGCTGCGGCCGACTCCGGACCCCGAGGTCAGGTGGTGGTTCACGACCCGGGCGCCCCGCCTGGAGAGTCTGGTCGCCACGACGCTGGAGGCCGAGCGGCTGCGGCGGTCCTTCGTGCTGCCGCCGGACGCGTTCTCGCCGATGCCGCCGACCGACGGCGCGTTCTTCCATCCCGAGGGCGTGCCGCTGGTGCACTTCCTGTCGGCGCCGATGTACCTGTTCGACTCGGCCGACACCCTGGACAAGGTGGACGTGGCGGGGCTGGAGCCGCTGGCCCGCGCGGCCGTCCGCATTGTGGCGGGCACCGCCGGCTGGACACCGGACACGCTACGGGAGGAGGACGAGGCCGGAGGCGGCAGGAGGACGGCCACGGCCTGAGCCGTCACCTTTCGCCGAGGCGCCGGGACAGCAGCGTTCCGGCGGTCATGGACGCGGCCGCGGCCAAGGCGGCGGTGGCGGCGAGAAGAGCCGATCCGGCGTAGCCGAAGGCGTCGGACAGCGCGGCGAAGGCGTACGGGGCGATGGTGGCGCCGGTGTAGACGCCGATCTGGACGGTGTGCCCGGCGTTCTCCGCCTGGTGGGCGACCAGCCGCAACGTGGTGGCGAGCAGGAGCCCGGTCCAGCCCCACCCGGCGGAGAAGGCCAGCGCGGCGCCCAGGACGAACGTCACCGGCGTGCCGATCGCGATCATCATGAGCCCGAGGGCCCCGGTGAGCATCATCGCGATGATCACCGCCGGGTTGCGGTGCGGGGCCCGGTCGGTGAGCGCACCCGCGGCGAGCCGGACGGCGACGGCCAGCAGGGCGCTGAGCGACAGCAGGTTGCCCGTGACGGTGGCGGGCAGCCCGGAATGGGTGCCCAGCTGGACGAAGTAGGTCGCCACCGCGTTGTTACCGGTGGCCGACAGCGCGGCCGCCAACGCCCACAGCACCAGCACGCCGCCCGTCCCGCGAGCGGTGGCGCCCCGGCCCACCCGTTCCGGGGAGGTGCCGGGCGGGAGACGGGTCAGCGGGGTGAGCAGGACGGGGACGAGGGCGATCAGCCCGGCGGCGACCATCGCCGTGCGCCATCCGTGGACCGGCAGGACCAGGGCGACCAGCAGGCCGGGCACGATGGTGGCCGCCCCCAGCGCCGCGCCGATCGTGCCGGCGGCCAGCGAGCGCCGGCGAACGGGGACACGCGCGGCGATCAGCCTGCCCGCGACGGGCTGGACGAGCCCGTTGCTCAGCCCGCCGGCCACCAGGGCCGCCGTCATCGTGGCCAGGTCGTCCGCCTGGGAGACGACGAGCAGCGCGGCACAGGCGGCCACCGCCGCGACGGCGAGCACCACGGGTGCGGGCAGGCGTGCCGCCGCCCGCTTGGCGATGGGTGAGCCCAGTGCCGTGGCGGCGTAGAAGGCACTGATCATAAGCCCGACGGCGGTACGGGAGACGCGCAGGTCCTGCTCGATCGCCGGGCCGAGGGCGCCGACGGTGAAGCCGGGCATCACCGTGACCGTCGTCGTCAGCGCGGCCGCGACGATGCCCGGCCAGTAGCTGGTACACGCCTTCGCGGGAAGCCCGCGCGCGATCATCGTTGTCACCGTGCGTTCCGGATGGCTCAGGCGTCGAGAGGGCGCCAGGCGGGGCCGTCGCCGTCCCGCCGGACCCGTCCGAACACCACGTCGGCGAAGTGGCCGCCGAACCCGATCGTGCCGGGCTCCTCCAGCTCGGCGACGAGGCGGCGGCGGTGGTCGGCGGCCCCGGCAGGGTCGTGGTCGTAGACGCAGGACCATTCGGGGTGGTCGACCTGGATCGGTGAGTGCAGGGCGTCGCCGAAGGCGATCAGCCGCTGTCCGCCCGAGGTGATGACGTATTCGGCATGCCCCGGCGTGTGACCGGCGGTGATCCGGACCCGCACGCCGGGGAAGATCTCCTGCCCGTCCGCGACCGTACGGACGCGCGGCGCCAGGGCGGCGATCTCCTTGGTCATGCCCTGCGCCTCCAGCAGCTGGCGCTGAGCCCATTCCGGCTCGGACACCAGGTAGCCGGCCTGGGCGAACGCGGGCCGGTCACCGCCCGGAGCGGGGTGCCAGGCCCAGCCGAGATGATCGGCGTGCAGGTGGGTGAAGGCCACCGCCTCGATCTCCTCCAGCCCGCGGCCGAGTTCGGCCAGACCGTCCAGCAGCGCGCCACCGTGGATGGCGCCGTTCGGCTGTCCTGGCGCGGCCGGCACTGACTGCGGGCCGAACCCCGCGTCGATCAGCAGCGCACGGTCGCCGTTCTCCACCAGCAGGCCGCCGATGCTCGCCACGAGATGACCGGAGGCATCCAGGTACTCCGGATGAGCGGCCCAGACCTCATCGGTGGTGTCCGGCAGCCAGGCGAGCGGCCTCCCCTGCACGGCGCCGTCCGGCACGAAGGACACCTTCGTGTCGCCCAGCCGCACCGAGCGGATCCCCGACGGCCGGCGCAGCCGCTCGCTCAGATCAACCGTGGAGTTCGTCATGATCCCATTCCTTCGGTGGTCAGGTCGTCGCCGCGCCCTTCGGCGGCGACTACGCCACCGTAAACGTACAGCTAGAAATATTCAAGCTTGAAATGTGTTCGCTTGAAATGTGCTGACTTGATGGAGTTGCTAGGATGGGCCGTATGACGACGTCCCCGGAGCCTCAGACCATCGCCGAGCGTGAGCTGTGCGGTCTGGTGAACGGACTGGCCCAGCAGATCGCCGACCACGTACGCGTACGCGCCGTCGCCGTGGGTCTCACCGCGGCCCAGGCCACCGCGGTGCGCGAGATGACCGGGCCGATGACCATGCGCGAGCTGGCCGAACGCATGAGCTGCGAGCCCTCCAACGCCACCTTCGTCGTCGACAAGCTCGAAAAGCAGGGGCTGATCGAGCGCCGCGCGCACCCCACCGACCGCCGCGCCCGGCAACTCGTGCTCACCGCCCAGGGCATCGCTCTCCGCGAACGACTCCTCGAACTCCTCACGCAGGACTCACCGCTGGCCGGCCTCAGCCCTGAGCAGCAACGCGCCCTTCAGGGCCTGCTGGAGCAGGCCATCACCCGCCCATGACGGCCGTGCCGCCGGTCTCCGGCGGGCGGACGGTCACACGGCGTGCAGCGCCGCGTCGATGGCCACGGCGTTGCGCTCCAGCCACGCCTCACGCCGTTTGATCTTGTCGCCGACGCCCTCGTCCCACATCCTCGCCCAGCCGCCGCCCCGCTCCTCGGCGATCTGCTTCATCGAGAACCACGACCGCCGCGCTCGCAGCAGGGCCACCTCGACGAGGCGGGAGCGGTCGACGTCCGACATGCCGTAGGCGTCGGCGAGGATCCGGCAGCGCCGCGGCACGTTCACCTCCCGCAGTGGCGGGTCGGCGTCGGCGGGGTCGCCCAGCGGCGCCCAGTACAGCATCGCGTTCAGCGCCTCCTCCACCCTCGCGACCGGCTTCGCCATGTCGAAGTCGATCAGTGCGGCCGCCCTGCCGTCCCGGAACACGATGTTGTCCGGCGTGTAGTCCATGTGGCCGACCACCTCAGCCGGGTACGACGGCTTGGGCGGCATGCCCGGCGGCTCCGAGACCCCGTAACCCGGCCGCACCCCCGCGGGGACGACGAAACCCGCGACGGCCTGGTCGTAGTCGCGCACGAGACGCCCGACGGAGGCCAGCCGCTCCTCATCGGCGATCCACGCCGGCCTGGGCCGCCCGGCGACCTCACCGGGGACGAAGGTCAGCACCTCGCGCCCGGCCGCGTCGATGCCGAGGAACCGCGGCGCGCCCGCGAACCCGACGTCCTCCAGGTGGCGCAGCAGCGCGTGGACGAGCGGGGCGTTGGGGCCGACCGGGCGGCGCACCGTGTCGCCGGCGCGCACGACCCCCTCGGTGACGTCCCCGCCGGCGAGCGGGATCTCGGGATGGGGCTCGGATGGTTCGACGTACATGAAGGAGTTCATCTTCCCTGCGCAGGCGAGAACTGGATCTTATGTGACCCGCCGGCCGCCGTCACCAGCCCGAGGACCAGCACGACGGCGGCCGTCACCGCCTCGCCGTACCGGTCGAGGCGAGGACGGGGCCGAGTCGGATTCGTGACCGAGAGAGTGCGGCGAGAAGACAGAAGCCGCTGGACAAATCCGCGCTGCCTGCGGAACATGATCTACGTTCGGCGGTCGTTCCCCAACGAGCTCCGGATCCTCGCCCAGCACCGCCTCGCCCCCGACATCCCCCAACGTGAGGACCGAGGATGACCCGTTCAAGGGCCCTGCTGTCCGTACTCGCCATGGCCGCGTCCGCGCTGACGATCAGCGGGAACGCGCAGGCCGACGCGGACCTGCCGTTAGCGTCGGCGACCTTCCGCGCCACGCACAACAGCTACTCCGGCGACGTCGACGGCGCCAAGAAGTCGATCACCTACCAGCTCGACCACGGCGTGCGCTTCATCGAGCTCGACGTCCACGACAACGGGTACGCGACCGCGCGCGACTACGCCATCGGCCACGACTCGCCCGGTGACCAGGTCGACCACTCCGGAAACCCGGCTTCCAACCTGTTGCGCGACTGGCTGAACGTGATCAACACGTGGTCCGCGCAGCACCCGGCCGCCGCCCCGCTCGTCGTCATGCTCGACCTCAAGGACGACCTGACCGACAATCCGTCGTTCGCCGCCGGCAACCTGGCCGCGCTCAACCACGAGCTCGTCTCCGTCTTCGGGCCGCGGCTGCTGACGGCCGCGGACTACCCGGCGAGCCCGCCGTCGGTGGACACGCTGCGCGGCCGCGTCCTGACGCTGCTCTCCGGCAACGGGAAGAGCCGCGCGGAGTACAAGCGCGACATCGGCAGCGACCCCGCGATCGCGATCAACGCGAAGGGGCAGGTCGTGGAGGTGCACGACTCCGGGTCGGGCGTGCTCTGGTACTGGACCGGCAGGTACGACGACGGCCGGGTGACCTGGCTGCGCCATGGGCGGTACGACAACGGCAGGACGCCCGCCGTCGCGCTGAACGACAACGGCGACCTGGTCGAGGTCCACCAGTCCCAGAGCGCGACCACGCTGTGGTACCGCGTCGGGCGTCTCGGCGCGGACGGCGAGATCACCTGGTCGGCCAGCCACCAGTACGACAACGGCGTCCTGCCGACGGTCGCGTTCACCAGCCCGGCCGGCACGCAGCTGCGCGAGATCCACCGGAGCCAGAGCAACACCCAGAACTGGGAGTGGAACGGCACCCTGAACACCGGCACCTCGACGGTGTCGTGGAGCGGGAACGCGAAGACCTCCGACGCCCGCTTCGACAAGACCACCTCGGCCCGCGGCACGTCGAGCGTCCACGTGTGGACCGGCGCGGACGGCCCGACCCCGGCGCAGACGCTCCGTGTGGACACCGACCGGTTCACCGGTGACCGCATCCGCTACCCGCAGACGGCCTTCGACGAGTTCCAGAAGGGCGACAGCGCGGAGCTCCAGCAGGGCGCCCTGTTCTACGCCGCCCCGGCGAAGGAGTCCGTCTTCATCGCCTCGGCACGGCAGTCGGGGAAGCTCGCGCGCGGCTGGGACTTCGACGCGGCGGACATGGCCACCACCCCCCTGGCCAGCTACCCGGCGACCAACCACCCCTACGACACCTGGTACGAGAACCTTCTGACCCGTTCCGGCGCCGTCCAATAACGGCTGCTCCGAGCCGGCCGTCAGCTCGTCCGGAAGGAGGAGCGGCAGGACCGCGGCGTGACGCCGACGACGTTCGGCTGCGCCACGACCACCGACCAGGTGTCAGCCACCAGGCCAAGCGTGGTGCGGGCGTTGCAGTCGGCGAGGAACACGTCGTGCTCACTCGTACAGCGCCCTCACCCGACACCGATCTCCGCACCTGGCCCAGCATGCCGACAGGTGGGTAGCTCGTGATCGCTGCCATCGACGACTGGCTCCGACCACCTTTGGTACAGGCCCTGGCAACGCCCTGTCACTCGGGGTGGCGGGATTCCGCTGCGGGTAGCGGTGATCAGGTGGCCTTCCCGCGGGCGATGTAGAGGTTCATGTGGGTGAAGTCGAGCGTGACGTTGTAGGGCTTGAAGAAGCAGTGGAAGAAGGCGGCCGGCACATCGAACCCCAAGGAGGCGAGCTCCGCCTGTGGGTGCGTCTCGCAGTAGATCTCCTTGGCCGCGGCGTCGCCGAGGCGGATCTCCTTCGGGTAGCAGGGGTAGGTGACGGCTGGGTGGCTGTGGGCGAAAGTCCCGATCGGGCGGTCGTAGTCGCTGCGGATCCCCAACCGCTCGGCCGTGTCCCCGAACACGACCGCGGCCATCTCGCCCCTCCCGCCGAAGTTCACGCCCACCACCCCTGTTCCGGAGCCGGCGACGCCGGCGATGCCGCCCCTGCTGTGCAGATACTGCTCCCGGGCCAGCCACAGCGGGAGGGGCTCCGCGCCCGCCCGTGCGGCGGCGGCGCGTGCCTTCCTGGCCGTCTCGGGAGTTCTGCGGCGCAGGATCAGCGACCGGCCCGCGTAGTCGAAGGTGGTCAGCAAGTGGTAGAAGACCCACGTGCCGATCAGGCCGTCGCTGTCGGTGTCGACATCTTCGCCCGACTCCGTCGACGACCAGCCCACGGGGACGTTGCGCAGTTCGATGCCGCCCAGCTTGAAGGAGTCCAGTATCCCGTAGTACGCCCAGATGGAGCCGTTCTCGTACTCGATCTTCTGGCTGGCGACGGGGCTCAGCCCGGCCTCCTTGGCCACCGACGCGCGCATGCTCAGACTCGGGGCGCCGGTGTAGAACGTGAAGCGCTTCGGCGGCCCGCCGTTGACCGAGGCTTCTACCAGCGGAATCGGGTCCATCTGCTGGAACGGCACACGCGCGATGTCGCCGTGGATCTGATACGGCTCGCCGCGGACCGCCGCGAACCAGGTGGCGTAGGCTTCCTCACCGGCCGCTCTCCAGCGTGGTGCGGCGAGGGAGAACTTGTCCTGCCGGATGTAGCAGTCGGCCAGGAAGTAGTTGGCGTCCCTGTCGTCGGGCGCCAACTCGATGGCCATCCTGAGGTATTTCTCGGCGTCGGGGAACTGGTTGCCCAGCAGCCCGACGAAGCCGCGCCGGCGGGCCGCGTGCAGGTTCTTGGGGTCCTTCTTCAGGATCACCTCGTACGCGCGGCCGGCCTGCTCGAACTTGCCGGCCTTGAACAGCGCGTCCGCGTCACCGCTGCCGGCCAGCGCCGTGGCCGCCCCACCCAGCAGCGGCGCGGTCGCGGCCGCACCGGCCAGCACCGCGGCGCCCCGTAACACCGAACGCCGATCCCATTCTCCGTCATTCACCAACGTCTTCTCCCTTTCATGATCACCTTTGCCGGACCTTTCGTCCACCGGACGGTCCCAGCAGCCCCGGGCGGCTCATCTCGCCCTGTTTGACGAGGGCGACACCGGAGCTATCGGGGCCGGCCGGGCCCGCACGGCATCGACCCGATGCCGGCGGCCCGGACCGGTGGCCTCGCGCCGGGCAGGGCCACCTGGATGGCCGGCCCGTCCGGCCACACGCCGCCGGGTTTCACCGCGCGCTCGGTGACTCACCCGCCGACCCCACCCACTGTCGGCCAGCCTTGTCCCCGCCCCGTCCGTGCCCTGTCACGGTCGTGTCACAGCCGCAACCGACGGCGGCAGCCGTCGAGAACCCGCGGCATGCGGCAGACCACGCGCGCACATCCGGGACCGATCGCGGTTGGTGATGAACCAGCCATGCGCCCTTTCCGCACCGGCTCCGGGACCGGATGTACGCGGTCAGCCGGTGCTCGCCATGCTCCTGCTGGTCCCGGTCGAGCGGAACGCGCCACGTCAGACGGCGCGGGCGGGGGAACGCGAGCGGACGTCGCACTCCCCTGCACCGGCAGGGCATACGACTCCGCGCGACCGCGGCGCACACGGGTCCGGGCCACGCGATTCCCTGCGCACGGCCACCGGGGGGCGTGGGCTCGGGGTCAGTCCTTGACGACCTCCACCCAGTAGCGGCCCTCGCCGTCGCGGTGGGCGCCGTGGATGTCGGTGGCCAGCTCCGGGAAGGCCCGGTCGAAGTCCTCCAGAGCCCGCAGGTACGCCATCAGCGGGCCGTCGGCCGGGCCGGTCGCCTCTCCGGGCATCAGCATGGGGATCCCGGGCGGGGTGACCACCACCGTGGCCGCGGCGACCCGATCCGGCAGGCCGGTCAGCGGGACGCGCTCGGTGCGGGCCCGGATCATCGCCTGGTAGCAGTCACCCGGAGTCGTGACCGGCTCGGGCAGGGTGGTGAAGACCTGGTCGAGAAGCTTCCCGACCCCGGAGTCACGCAGCCTCTCGTGGACCAGGGTGCAGAACTTCTGCAGCGAGATCGCGGGCGGCCCGAAGCCGGGCAGCACCTCCGCCAGTGGCAGGTCGTTGTCGTAGGCGTGCTTGAAGTCGGTGAGCGCGTCGATCAGCGTGCCCCACTTGCCCTTGGTGATCCCCATGGAGAACAGCACCAGCAAGGTGTGGTCGCCCGTCTTCTCCACCACGATGCCGCGCCGCTCCAGGTAGGCGGCCACGACACGGGCCGGGATGCCCCACGCGAGCGTACCCGTGGCGGCGTCGGCACCCGGGCAGGTGATCGTGACCTTGACCGGGTCGAGCAGGCAGTAGCCCTCCGACATCCCGTCGAACCCGTGCCACGCGGCGCCCGCCTCCAGGGTCCAGCACCGGGGCTCGGCGCACAGCAGCCCCGGGTCGGCGTCGGCGAAGGAGACGGTCCGGCCGGTGCTCGGGTCGGTGACCGCCGGGGGCTGCCAGACGCCGAAGAACCAGTCGGGCCGCAGCTCGTCCTCGCGGATGCGGGCGGCCAGCCGTACCATCGCCTGCCGGAACCGGACCGCCTCGACGATCGCCTCCCCGGTGAGGAACGGCCCCGACGGGCCGTCCATCATCGCCGCCGCGACGTCCAGCGAGGCGATCATCGGGTAGAGCGGTGACGTGGAGGCGTGCATGAGGTAGGTCTCGTTCAACGCGTCGTAGTCGACCGGCGCCCGCTCGGCGGGGCGGACGTGCAGCATCGCCGCCTGCGACAGCGCCGCCAGCAGCTTGTGCGTCGACTGGGTGGCGAACACGGTGGGGCGGTCCGGGCCCGGCAGGGTGCGCTCGTCGATCGCCATGCCGTACCGGCCGGCGTAAAGCGGGTTGAACCGGGCGTAGGCGAACCACGCCTCGTCGAAGTGCAGCCGGGGCACGCTGGCGCCGAGCAGCTCGCCGACCCGCACCGCGTCGTAGCACACCCCGTCGTAGGTGGAGTTCGTGACCACCGCGTACGACGGCTCGGCGGCGGCGAGGGGGTGGGCGGCCAGCCGCTCGCGGATCGCGCCCGCCTCCAGCGCGGCGGGCGGGATCGGGCCCGCCAGACCGAGCCCGTTGCGCTCGGGCACGAGATAGACCGGCCGGGCGCCGCTGATCGCCAGCGCGTGCTGGACCGACTTGTGGCAGTTGCGGTCCACCAGGACGGTGTCGTCGCGGGCGATCGCGTGGTGACCGACGATGCGGTTGGCCGTGGAGTTGCCGTTGACGACGAAGAAGGTGCGGTCGGCGCCGAAGATGCGGGCGGCGTTGCGCTCGGCCTCCCCGATGGGGCCGGTGTGGTCGAGCGGCGATCCCAGCTCGGTGACGGAGATGGACAGGTCCGTGCGCAGCAGCCGCTCGCCGTAGAAGTCGAAGAACGCCCGCCCGACCGGGGACTTGAGGAAGGCCACCCCTCCGGCGTGCGCCGGGGTGTGCCAGGAGTAGCGATGGTGGTCCTGGAGGCGGCGCAGGGCCCCGAAGAACGGCGGAAGGATCTTCTCGGCGTACTGGTCGGCGGCGTGGGCGATGCGTCCGGCGATGAACTGCGGAGTGTCCTCCAGCGGGAAGACGTAGCCCTGGATGACCTCGTACACCCACAACGGGAGCTCCTGCTCCTGGGTCATCAGGAAGACGGGCAGGCCACGGAACCGGCGGCCCACCGCGCCCAGCAGCTCCTCGGCCCCCGGCCCGTCCCACGCCGCCAGCACCGCCGTCAGCGACGCGTCGGACCCGACCACCGCCAGGGCGTCGCCGGGCCGGTGGGTCCAGCGCACCTGGAGCCCGAGCTCGTCCATCGCCGCGCACACGCGGCGGATCTGCTCGGCGAGCGCCGAGTCGGCGTCGGGACGTTCGGTGACGGCGGCCAGAACCGTTCGCTCCATGCGGCGCTCCATGCTCGGGGGGAAAGGGGCGGTAAGGAGACTCCCCAGCCATGGTAACGCTCCGCTGTCAGATGGCAACTTCAGGTCACGACCGCGCCGGCCGCTGTGACGTGACCCGGAGGACGGCCTGCCGGACGCGGTCACCCTTGGTCCGGGCGCCGGACATGGAGCCGGCCCCGGCCGTGGAGCGACCGGGGCCGGCGGAGCCTGAGGTCAGTCGGCGCAGATGGCGAAGACGCTGATGCCGACGTCGTTGTAGCCGTCCTGGCGGCCGATGCCGATCCAGCCGCGGCCGTCATCGGTGGGGAACGACCCGACCAGGATCGCCCCGTTGCCGCGCGCCTCGGCGCCGCCGCCGAGGACCTTCTTGCCGCCGGGACAGTAGAGCGTGCGGCGCTGGAAGTTGGGGACGTTGGCGTTGGGGAGGGTGACGAGCTGGTAGCCGGGAGGAAGCGCTGAAGGACGGGCGGCCGCGGCGGCCGGAGCGGGCGCCGCGCTGGCCGCGGCGGTCGTCGTGAGGCACGCCACCGCCGCGAGGACGGTGAGGGGGAGGGCCAGGAACCTCTTCGAATGCATCGTTCTCCTTCTGTCCTGTCCCCTGACGGGCACGACTCCGGGCAGCACACGGCACGCCGGCGAATGCGGTGCTGGCGGTGGTGAAGTGATCGCAGGAAACAAAGGGGGCTGACACGTTGAGTATCGTGTCAGTCACGCAGCGTGTCCATACGTATCTGTGTTCGAACGTCGCCCGGCCGTGCCGCCGGCCTTGGGCCCCGTCAGCCTTCGGCGGTCTCGACCTCGGGCGCGTAGGCGTTCACGATGGCGTCCAGGAGGCCGGGGAAGCGGGCGTCGAGGTCCTCCAGGCGCAGTGCGGTCCAGCGGCGGTTGCCGTCCTCGCGCTGGCGGATGAGGCCGGCCTCGCGGAGCACCCGGAAGTGGTGGGTGAGCGTGGACGGCGCCACGTCCACCGGGAAGGTGCCGCAGGCCCGCTCGGGCGCGGCGCGCAGGGTCCGTACGATCGTCATGCGAGTGGGGTCGGCCAGCGCGTGCAGGATGTCGAGCACGTCGAGCGCGTCGGCGTCCGGGTGGACCAGGGCTGGGCGGCGGCTGTTCGATCGGGGCATGTCGCATCTCTCTTTCGACAAACGTCGTACAACCATGGTACGACTTTCGTTGTACGACGAACATCGAAAGAGAGTGGGCCGGGATGCGTGCCTTGGTGATGACCGCGCCGTCGGCGGGATCGGACCGCACGGGGGTTCAGGAGATCGGCGAACCACGGCCGGGCGAGGGAGAGGTGAGCATCGACGTCGCCTGGGCCGGGATCAACTTCATGGACGTGATGGCCCGCCGCGGCGATCCGGGCTACGCGCCGGCCTGGCCGTACGTGCCCGGACTCGAGGTGGCCGGCACCGTCCGGGAGACCGGCCCGGGCGTCGGCGGCCTGGTGGCGGGGCAGCGGGTGGTCGCGTTCACACCGGGAGGCGGCCTCGCCGAGGTGGCGATCGCGCCGGCGGCCCTGACCGTGCCGGTGCCGGCGGAGATCCCGCTGCCGACGGCGGCGGGCACGCCGATGGTGTTCACCTCCGCGCTGCTGCTCCTGACCGATGCCGCGCGGTTCACCCCCGGCGAGAGCGTGCTGGTGCACTCGGCGGGAGGGGGCGTGGGGGGCGCTCTGGCTCAGCTGGTCCCCGCGCTGGGCGGAGGCACGCTCGTCGGCACCGTCGGCCGCCCGGACAAGGTCGATGCCACCCGGCGGAGCGGCTACGACGTCGTCCTCCCCCGCGGCGCCGAGCTCGCCGAGACCGTACGCGCCGCCGTCGGCGGCAACGGCGTGGACGTCGTCCTGGACCCGATGGGCACCAGCCTGCTCGACGTCGACCTGGCGATCACGTCGCCGGGCGGGCGGATCGTCATCTTCGGCAACGCGGGCGGCGGGCGGCCCGCTCCCCTGCCGGCGGCGGGACGGCTCATCGGCGGCAACGTCGCGATCGGCGGCTTCAGCATCACGAGCCTGAGCCGGTCGGCTCCCGAACGGGTGGCAGCGGGCCTGCGGCGCGTTCTGGACCTGGTCGGAGCCGGCCGGCTCGATGTCGCGCTCACGCGGGTCGGCTCACTGGCCGACGTGCCCGCCGTGCACCAGCTGCTCGCCGACGGCCGCGGCAACGGCAAGTACGTGGTGCGCGTGGCGGACGTGGGCTAGGACGTGTTTCATAAGCGGCGCCGTGTGGCTCATACCTCTGGAAGGGAGGGATCGGGTTTCCAGGGGTTTGGTGCGGTAATGGACCAGCGTTCATGGTCGCGCCAGGCCCCGTCGATGTAGAGGTAGGCGGGCGACAGCCCTTCGTAACGGAAGCCCAAGCGCTGGGCCAGGGCCAGGGATGCCTTGTTCGCTGGCTGAATGTTGGCCTCCAGCCGGTGGAGCCGCAGGTCGGTGAAGGCGTGCTGCAGGGTGACGGTGAGCCCGTCGGTCATGTAACCCTGCCCTGCGGACGGGGCGAAGGCTGCATAGCCGAGGGACGCGCCCTGGTAGCGGCCTCGGATGATCGAGTTGATGTTGACCGTGCCGGCGGCTGCGCCGGTCTCCCGGACACGGATCAGAAAGCCCAGGTTGGTGCCGTCGTCGAAGCGGCGCATCCAGACCTGGAACTCCTCCGCGGTCGCGGGCAGCTGCATCCATGGCAGGTGCAGCTCGGTGCTGGCCTGCACGAGCGAGCAGAACTCGTCCTGGTCGGAGAGGGTGAGCGGGCGCAGTTCGACCCGTGATGGCATTTCGGACATGGATCAACGTTAGGGCCTGTTGTGAGCAGTGGATCGCCCGAGCGATCCACCTGGGATGATCTTGGTGTGGGTCGTGGTGATTTGACTGCCGCTCAGTGGGTGGTCCTGGAGCCGTTGCTGCCGGTCAGTAAGAAGCCGGGCAGGCCGCCGAAGTGGACGAAACGGCAGCTCATCGATGGGATCCGGTGGCGGACACGAACGGGTGCGCCGTGGCGGGACGTGCCCGCCCGGTACGGCGAGTGGGAGACGGTGTACGGGCTGTTTCGGCGGTGGCAGCGGGACGGCACCTGGTCGTGGATCTTGAAAGAACTGCAGGCCAGAGCCGACGCCAAGGGCCTGATCACCTGGGAGGTGAGCGTGGACTCCACGATCACCCGCGCGCACCAGCACGCCGCTGGTGCGCGTAAAAGGGGGATCTGCAGGTAGAGCCACCCGGCGGCGTCGATGTCGAGCCCGCCGACCACGGGCTTGGCCGCTCTCGGGGTGGGCTGACCACCAAGCTGCATCTGGCTGTCGAGCAGGGCCAGAAGCTGTTATCGCTGATCATCACTGCTGGTCAACGCGGGGATTCTCCTCAGTTCCAGCCCGTGCTGGAGCGGATCAGTGTGCCCCGGCTCGGACCGGGACGCCCGCGCAAGCGTCCCGACAGGGTCCGTGCCGACAAGGCGTACGGCTCGCGCGCCAACCGCGCCTACCTGCGCAGGCGCGGCATCACCTGCACGATCCCGGAGAAGGCCGATCAGATCCGCCACCGCAAGAACCGGGGCAGCCGAGGCGGTCGGCCGCCCACGTTCTGCAAGATCGACTACCGTGAGCGCCACGCCGTGGAATGCGACATCAACCGGCTCAAACGCCACCGGGCCGTCGCGACCAGGTACGACAAGCTCGCCGTCCGCTATGAAGCCACCGTGACCATCGCCGCCATCAACGAGTGGCTGTGACCACATTTGAAACACACCCTAGGGCTCGCGTTCGGGAGCCGACCGGCTCAGGCCCGGGACGCGGACGTCAGAGGGCCCCGCGACGCCCGCCCGCCCGCCACTCCGGCGCGAGCACCGACCAGACCTCGATGTCCTGCCGCTTCCCCCGGTACAGGAAGCTCTCCCGCAGAACCCCGTCCTTCGTCATCCCCAGCCGCCGGGCCACCGCGATGCTGGCCTCGTTGGCCGCCGAGACGTGCCACTCCACGCGGTGGACGCCCCGCTCCTCGACGGCCCAATCGATGATCAGGCGGGCGGCCCGCGTCACCAGGCCCCTGCCCACGGCCGACGGCTCCAGCCAGCAGCCCACCTCGGCGGTGCCCTGCGCGACGTCCATCGTCCGGAAGAGGACTCCGCCGACCAGCTTCCCGTCCGTCCAGATGCCGTAGATCCGCCCGGCGTCGGCCGCGGCCTTGTCCGCGTACGCCTGGAGGAACCGGCGGGCCGACTCCAGGTCCGTGACGATGTCCCCCAGCGCCACGTGCTGCCCGACGAACTCCCGCCCCCGGTCCATGTGGGCCAGGAACTCCTCGGCTCGCCACGGCTCCAGCGGCCGCAGCTCCGCGCCGTCGTCACCCAGCGATGTCGCGAACATCGATCCCCCTCCACACTCCGAACCCGTACATATGCGGATGGATCTTCTCACGGCCGGGCCTTTCCCCGACTCAGCCGGGGAAGGTGTCCCAGGCGTCCTGACGGACCTCGAGGTGCGGAGAACTCCGCAGGTCGTGCAGGAGCTCCTCCCACGGCGCCGCCCACTCGGTACGCTCCCCGCAGACCCGCGTCAGCGCGAGCGCGAACAGGGCCCCGGCGAGATCACCGCGATCCATCAGCCGCCGAGCCACGACCGGGACGGCCGCGGTCGGCATCGGCCACCGCCTGCGGGACCTGCCGAACACCTCCGAGACGACCCTGACGGCCGTGCGAGCCGCCAGGACCGGCCGGTCGTGCAGCAGGTCGGCCAGCGCGCACAGCTCATCGCCGAACGACGGTGACTCCCCCTCCTCGTCCGCCGGGAGCAGCGCCACGGCGAGCCGCACCGCCTGGGTCAGCAGCAGCGGCCGGCCGGCGAGCAGGTCCACCGCGTCACGGGCGAGCCGGCGTCGCCACGGCTCGGCCACGACCTTCAGGTCCTGCACCCTGGCCAGCTCCTCCACGAGGCCGGCCACGCGCGCCCGCGCCGGCGTCCGCAGGCTCTCACCGGGTACGGCGGCGGCCAGCCGGGTGAGCACGTCGAGCGCCTGGGACCGGATCGTCCCGGCCCGCAGCAGCGCCAGGAACACCTCCATGGCCTGCTCCCCCGACCCCGGGTCGGCCGCGGCCTCGATGATCTCCTCCAGGCCGCCCCGGTACCAGCGCGCCCACAGGGCGAACGCCTTCGACGCGCGGAAGCTCACCCCCGGCAGGTCGGCGGCCAGGAGCAGCCGCCGTACCAGGTCCGCGTAGCGGGGACGGACGTCGGGGGCGTACTCCAACGGATGAGCCGCGAGGAGCTCGCGCAGCATCGGCTCACCGGCGTGCCGGCCGGCCGCGTCCCCCAGCGCGTCCAGGGCCCGGGCATCCTCGGGCATGCCACGCAGCACCGACGCCACCGCCACCCGTACGTCCCGGTGCAGCCCCGGGTCCGCCCACGCCCGCAGCAGAACGTCCGCCGCGCCCGGCGGCCGGTCGCGCCCGAGCCGGCGGGCCGCCTGCTTGCGCAGGGCGACCTTGCTGTCCGGGGCGGTCAGCGCCTTCTCCAGGAGCGGGCCGAGCCGCGACGGCGGGACCGCCCTGCAGCGGCGAGCCAGCGCCGCCACCGCGACCCGGGACGCCCGCCCGCCGGCGTGCTCCAGGAGCAGGCCCACCGCCCGGCCAGGCGCGTCGGCGTCCGCCATGGCCGCGATGGCGGCCTCGGCCAGCACCACCTCCTCCCGCCTCGCCCAGGCGGCCAGGAGGTCCAGCCCGCCGCTGATCCGGCCAGTCGCCCGGACGGCGGCCACCCGCAGGGCGATGGGCAGCCCCTCGTCGTGTACGGCGTCCGCGAGCACGGCGCGCACCCGGTCGAGCTGGCCGGGCGTCCACCGGCCGGCGTCGCCGGCACTCACCGGCGGCACCCACGCGGAGCCGGCGAACCGGCCGCCGCGGTCACTCGCCGGCAGTGGCGGGAGCAGGTCGGTGCGGCGCCGGGCCACCGTGCGCCAGACGGCGGGCAGCACCACGGTGGACGGGTCCTCGCGGACGAGCTCGGCGACCCGCCGCTCCCGCTCACCACCCGCCGCGTACGGCGGGCGCCCGCCTCCCGGTGGCCGCTCCGGCCCCGGAGCACGGACCGGCTGGAGCGTCCGCCGACGGCGGTGCGGGCGGGTCAGCCACAGCCCGGCGGCCTCGCGGGCGAGCGGCTCGGGCGCCACACGTACGGCGGCCCGCAGGTCGTCCTGGAGCTCGGCCAGCGCCCACGAGCGACGGCCGAGCGCATGGGCGAGGGCCACGGCCAGGGCGAAGTCCCCGCGCTCGCGCGCCGCGCGAAGGTGCGGGCGCAGCACCGCGAGCAGATCGTGCTCCTGACCCGCGCGCAGCACCCGGTCCAGAGACTCCGGCGCCGCGGGCGTGTCGGACGCGTAACGGCGGCGGCGGCGCGCGGGGACGGTCCGGGACACCCGCCCGGGCAGACCGTCCGCGCCGTGCCGGGCCACCAGCCCTCCGTACACGCCGAGCGCCCATGCGGTCAGCGCCGGCGCCACGGCCGGATCATGGTGCCGCAGGGTCCGGCCGGCCAGCCCGTGCAGCGCCTCCGCGGTGGCCAGGGAGGAGTCCGGCGCCTCCAGCGCGTCGGTGGCGATGCGATCCAGCGTCCCGGCGCAGGAGTCGTCGAACAGCCCCGGCGGCACCTCCCGCAGAGCGCTCAGCAGGTCCCGGCGGAGCGGGTCCTGTTCGTTGACGGTACGCGCCGCCAGGTCCGCCAGCAGCGCGTGGAGCTCCGCCCGGTCCCCGGCGCGGACGGCGCACCGCACCAGCAGCGTCCTTGCCAGTCCCCGCCGCCGCGGGTCCCCGCCCACCGCGGCCTCCCGCAGCGGTCCGGCCGCCTCCTCGTACGGCAGGAAGGAGGTGAGCCGCAGCGGGATGTTCGGATCGTCCAGCCGGGCGCGGGCGGAGTGCCACACCGACTCGTACCAGGCGAGCATGCGCCTGGCCTCGGCCGCCGCCGGCCCGGCGGGCAACCACCCGAGCACGTCCAGGGCCCACATGCCGGTGGATCCGCCCCGCTTCCCGGCGACCGCCTCGAAGATCACGACCCGGCGGCCGGGCGGCAGCCACCGCAGCACCGGGCCGAGCCCTCGATCCGCGTGGGCGAGGCGCATGATCTCCGCGTCCGGAACCGACCGCAGCCGGCGGAGCAGCGCCTTCGGCGGCGCCGACCCGCAGCTCGACCAGGCGTCGGCGATCACCCTCGTGGCACGTGCCACGTCCACTCCGAACAGCGCGTTCAGAGCCGTGACGGGGAGCCTGACGACGAACGGACGCAGGTCCCGCCGTTCCAGCAGGGCCAGCAGCCGCGCCGGCTCGTGCAGCGACGCGCGCGCCACGCCGGCCCCGCGGCGACGCCACCAGGTCCACGCGTCGGCACCCGAGGACAGCTCCTGCTCGGCCACCGCCATGACGGCGTCCGCGTGGCGTTCGGCCAGGGCCGTCCAGGACGTCACCGCGTGGGCGACCCGCGGCAGCCACTGCCCGGCGGTCGTCGCACCGCAGGCCGGCAGCAGCGCGGCGGCCTCGCGGTCACCCCACCGGGCGTGGACGTGCGGCAGCAGGCTCTCGGCGAGGGTCTGCCGCCAGGCGTGCGCCAGCGTGCGGTACAGCGCCAGCCGCAGGTCGGCGGGCGCATCCTGGAGCGCGGCGGCCACCGCCGCATCGGGTACGGGGAGCGTGCGCACCGCGCGCAGCGCCGCCCGTCGCAGCCCCATGTCGGGGCCGGCGAGGACATCCTGGACGAAACCGAGGTCACGGGCCGCCATGGCGACGTGCAGGGCCGTACGCCGGGCGTCGCGGTCTCCCGCGGACAGCTCGCCCAGGAGGACGCGCAGCCGCGAGGTGCCCGCCAGGCGGCGGGCGAGCAGCGCCAGCGCCCGCATACGCCGCGGGTACGGCAGAGGTTCGAGAAACGCCGGCAACGCGGCGCCGGGAATGTCGCTGGGGATGTGGGTGGGGATCTCGGTGAGGATGTCGTGGGCCGGCTCCTCGGCCGGCTCCGTGGGCCTCAACGGCCTGGGCGGAGAACGCCCTTTCCACTAGTCATGCCGACGATGGTGACGGATCATGCCGTTCTCCGCAACTCCCTGCGCCGGGCACGGCCGGCGCGGCGTCAGGCGCTCTCCCCCATGCTGCGCTCGTTCCAGTTCGCCAGCTCCACCAGCAGCCCGTCCGCGGCGCCGCCGAACATCTCGCCCAGGACGTGGGGCCTGTCGACGATGACGACACTGTCGAGCAGGGTGGCGCGCAACCTGGCGGCTCGCGGGTCGCCGGCGCCGTCGGGGTCGAACGCGGTCGCGGCGAGGAACAGGCCGCCGACCCCCGCGGAGGCCGCGGCGTCGGCGGCCGCGGTGCCGGTCACGCCGGAGGCGTCGTCGGGGACGGCCGGCAGTGCGGGCCGGCCGTCGCGGGCCAGGAGCGTCAGCGGCCGCGCCGGCGTGGTCTCCGGGAAGCGGCCCTCGGGTACGTGTGTCTCCCCTGTGACGAGCCGCACCTGGTCGCGGGGACAGCCCCATGGCCGGCCCCCGGCCTCGTCGCCCAGGCCGGCGCGGGCGAACAGGCCGCCCTCGGCGTCCAGGACCAGATCACCCGGTTGCCACTGCTCGCCCTCGATCGGGTGGTGCGCGTCGCTCATACGGGCACGTTAACCACCACCACCGACAATTAACGTCAGGAGCAGCGCCGGCCGATGAACGAAGATCCGGTGGCTTCGCCCGCCCGGAGCGCCGCGCGGCGGAGAAATGTCGGAGCCGCCCGGCACGATGAGCGCATGATCGACGCTCCCCCCCACACCGAGCTCTCCGACCAGGCCGCCTACGCCGCGGCCGTGCAGCTCGCCACCGACGCCGCGGCGGCCTACTACGGCCAGGGTGACTCCTCGCTCGACGACGACGCCTACGACCAGCTCGTGCGCGGCATCGCCGCGTACGAGCGCGAGCATCCCGAGCACGTGCTGCCGTCCTCGCCCACGGGCAAGGTGGCCGGCGGCGCGGTCACCGGCGATGTGCCCCACACGGTGCCGATGCTGAGCCTGGACAACGTGTTCGGCCCCGAGGAGCTGGCCGACTGGGCGGCCTCACTGGAGCGCAGGCTCGGCCGGGAGGTGACCTCCTGGAGCGTGGAGCCCAAGCTCGACGGCCTGGCCATCTCCGCCCGCTACCGCGGCGGCCGCCTGGTCCAGCTCGTCACCCGCGGCGACGGCACCGCCGGTGAGGACGTGTCCCACGCCATCGGCACCATCGTCGGCCTGCCCGGCCGGCTGGCCGACGCCGTCACGGTGGAGCTGCGCGGCGAGGTCATGATGACCGCCGAGCAGTTCGAGCAGGCGTGCGCCAAGCGTCAGGCGCACGACGGCAGCACGTTCGCCAACCCGCGCAGCGCCGCCGCCGGCACCCTGCGCGCCCAGGACCGGCCGTACACGTGCGAGCTCACGTTCTTCGGCTACGGCGCGCTGCCCGATCCCGGCGACGACTCGGAGCAGGCGGCGCGGCTGCGTGAGCTGCCGCACAGCGAGATCATGGCGTGGGTCGCGGAGCAGGGTGTGCGGACCACCGCCGACACGCCCGTGGCCGGGATCGTCGCCGTCACCCTGGACGAGGTTCGGGCGCGCGTGGAGCACATCGCCGCCGAGCGGGCCGAGCTGCCGTTCGGCATCGACGGCATCGTGATCAAGTGTGATCTGGCGGGCGACCAGCGGCAGGCGGGGTTCAGCTCGCGGGCGCCCCGCTGGGCGATCGCCTACAAGCTCCCCGCCGTCGAGAAGATCACCAAGCTGGTGGGCGTGGAGTGGAACACCGGCCGCACCGGCGTCATCGCCCCCCGCGCGGTGCTGGAGCCGGTCGAGCTGGACGGCAGCGTCGTCACCTACGCCACCCTGCACAACGTCGCCGACATCACCCGGCGCGGCCTCATGCTCGGTGACAGCGTCGTCGTCTACAAGGCCGGCGACGTGATCCCCCGCGTCGAGTCCCCGGTCGTGCACCTGCGCACCGGCGCCGAGCAGCCGATCGTCTTCCCCGAGGTGTGCCCGTCCTGCGGTGACGCCATCGACAGGTCCCAGGAGCGGTGGCGGTGCGTGCGCGGCCGCGCCTGCCGCGCGATCGCCTCGATCGGCTACGCCGTGGGACGCGACCAGCTCGACGTCGAGGGTCTGGCCGACAACCGCATCCAGCAGCTCCTCGACGCGGGGTTGATCGCCGACTTCGCCGACCTGTTCCTCCTGACCCGCGAGCAGCTCCTGACGCTCGAGCGGATGGGCCGGACCAGCACCGACAACCTCCTGGCCGCCATCGAGCGGGCCAAGAGCCGGCCGCTGAGCAGGGTGTTCTGCGCATTGGGCATTCGCGGCACCGGCCGGTCCATGAGCCGCCGCATCGCCCGCCACTTCGGCAGTATGGACGCCATTCGCGCGGCCGACGCCGAGGCGATCCAAGCGGTCGAAGGCATGGGCCCGGAGAAGGCGCCAGTGGTGGTGGCCGAGCTGGTCGAGCTGGCGCCGCTGATCGACAAGCTGGTGGCGGCCGGAGTCACCATGACCGAGCCCGGCTGGAGGCCACCCGTCGTCTCTGGCACCGACGTCGCCCTCGATGCGCAGACGACTTCGGAGGTGGGTGGCACGTCCGAGTTGCCGCTGGTGGGGATGTCCGTGGTGGTCACCGGATCCATGAGCGGTGCGCTGGAGGCGCTGACCCGCAACCAGATGAATGAGCTGATAGAACGCGCTGGAGGCAAATCCTCCTCCAGCGTCTCGAAGAAGACCAGCCTGCTGGTGGCCGGTGAGAATGCGGGCTCCAAGCGCGCCAAGGCTGAGAGCCTGGGCGTGCGGATCGTCGGCCCCGAGGAGTTCGCCGCCCTCGTCGGCGCGTTCCTCGGATCGGCGCCGGAGCTGTAGAAGCGGGGACTGGAGAGCAGATCGGCGGCGATAACCGTCAACCGCAGATCGTTCAGCTTGCCGCGCCGGGGGCGCCGTTCTCGGGCAGCCACGCTACGTCCTACTTCTCCTCAGGCTCCCAGGCGCGGAGCAGGTCGAGCAGCCCTGCGTCTCCGTCGACGTGCAAGGAGCCGGCCGGGATGCGGTCGTACAAGTAGAGGACCAACTCACTGGCCGTGCCATGGATGGAGGCGCCGGCTGCGTCCGAGTCCTCGCCGGTCGCGGCAGTGGGCGCGGGGATGCGGGTGGAGCGTGCGCCGTCGCCGTCGACCGTGAGGCGCCAGGAGCGGCCCTCGGCGGCGTGGAAGTCGAAGGCGGTGGGCTTGTGCGGCCAGGCACTCGGCGTTGCGCAGACGGTGAACAGGAACTCCTCCACACCGTCGAGTGCCACCTCGACCGGCAGCGGCTGCGGAGCGCCCCCGGTGAGCTGGGCGTCGTACGTGTGCACCGCGCTCTCCTGGGCCCGGTGCCGGGCGATACCGCCGGCGGTCTGCGGTGACTGCGACGCAGGCCACCACGTCCAGCAACCGCTCTCCGGTCCTGCCTCGCGCAGGGCGCTCAGCAGAAGCTGCGTCGACGCGGCCAGCCAGGCCAGCAGGGCCTCGCGCTCCCGCGGCACTTCCAGAGCGGCGCGCGCAGCGGTGGCCTCGGCCGGGGGAGCGTCGGCAGGCCCCGCGCCGACGATGGCGGCCCAGAAACGGTCTCCCCCACCCAGGTGCTTCACCAGATCGAACAGCGTCCACTCGGGGCAGGTCGGCACCTGTGCGTCAAGACTGGGCGCGGCGGCGACCGCGGCGCGGAAGGCGGTCGACCGTTCATCGATCAGTCGCAGCAGGTCAGGGAACTCAAGATGCTTTTCCACGCCGAATGTCTACCACCGTGCTCCGGTGATCGGACAGCGATTTTTCGCACTCGCCGCCGGTTGGCCATTGCGGTACGCCCGGCGTCGCGCTCCCCCGCGTCGAGTCCCCGGTCGTGCACCTGCGCACCGGCGCCGAGCAGCCGATCGTCTTCCCCGAGGTGTGCCCGTCCTGCGGTGACGCCATCGACAGGTCCCAGGAGCGGTGGCGGTGCGTGCGCGGCCGCGCCTGCCGCGCGATCGCCTCGATCGACTACGCCGTGGGACGCGACCAGCTGGACGTCGAGGGTCGGTCGTGGTCACCGGGGCGATGACTGTAGGGGGCGTGGACTGGGAGGTGAGGTCCACGCCCGTGCGGCTCAGCAGCCGTTGGTCACGTAGCAACCCTTCACATACCACTTGCCGCTGTAGTAGGCACCGCTGGTGGCCTTGCTCGTACTGCCCACGTAGACCAGGTTGCCCGGCACGTACGAGCAGGACGAGGTGGAGCAGAAGTAGCCGTAGACCCGGAAGTAGGTCTCAAGCCCGCTGGTGCACCTGACGCTCACCGAGTGGTCCGAGCTCGCGGTCTTGGAACAGCTGCTCACCGCGGCCGCGGGAGAGGCGGTGCCGCCGATGAGGGCGGCAGCCCCGAGAGCGATGCCGGCGACGCTGGAGAAGATCTTTTTCGTCATGAGTGTTCATGATCACCCGCAGGGCCGTCCTTGGCAACCGGAAAAAGGGGATTGCCAGGACCGAGTGCTTGTCCGCCGGCCGGGCTACGATGAGGACCATCCCTGCTGATGTCGTCGTATGCGGCAACGGCATTCGACACAGGCGCAGGAGCGTGCAGGCATCGTCACCCCCTTGGTCATCAGCGTGCGACGACATTCCGGCGTGGACGTGGTCCGGCTGGTGGGAGAGCTCGACGGACACACCCTCGGCCGGTTCGCCGCCGCTCTGGAGCCGCTGCTGGCGGCTCCACGGCCCAGGGTGGTGGTGGACGTGGCCGGGCTCGGCTTCTGCGATTCCGGCGGGCTGCGCGAACTGCTCGGCCTCCAGCGCCGGGCCGAGAGCGCCGGCGGCGCGCTGCGCCTGATCGGTGTGCACGGCAGCCTCGCCCGGCTGCTCACCGTCGCTCAACTGGTCGACCGGTTCCCGCCGTACGACAGCCTGGAACACGCCTGCAGCTGGCCGGCCACCGCCTGAGAGCCTCGGCCCGGCACCCGCTCGGCGCCGGCCGTGCCGGCCCTACTGCGTCGCCTCACCCGCTCCAGCGCCTCCCCCGACCGAGTCCGCGGCGGCTTGGGCCAGGGCACGGACCAGAGGGCTCTCGCCGGCGGTGCGCCACACGAGGGCCCATCGGCAGGGGGCGGCGTCGCGGATGGGCACGAAGGCGAGGCTGGGCCAGGGGTAGTAGTGAGCCGCCTCGGCCGCGACCCCGGCGACGGCCTCGCCGGAGGAGACGACGGAGAGCGCCTCCTGCCAGGTGGACACCTTGGGAGCGTGGCGAATGGGGCGGCCCGACGGCGTGTGGAAGGGGGCGAGGGTCTCCTCCATGTACGGGGGGATCGACGTGCCCGCCGCCACGACGCAGTCGGCGAGGTCCTCCAGGCAGATGGGGTCGTACCCGGCGTACGGGTGGCCGGCGGGGACCATCAGCATCACCTGAGAGGTGCGGACGATCGGGCCGACGGTCAGGTCGGGCTCGCGGATCGGCAGCCACAGCAGCGCGACATCGACCCCGCCGGAGCGGAGCAGTTCGAGCGGGGAGGGCGGCTGGACTTCGCGGTGTTGCAGCCGGACACCCGGATGGCGGGTCTTGAACAGGTCGAGGACGGCGCCGATCTCCAGGGACAGCGGGCCCATCGTGCCCAGGGTCAGCGTTCCCACGGTGCCGCGGACGGCGCCCCTGGCGGCCTCGATCCCGTCCATGATCTGCCGGTACCCGGATCCCACGTCATGCAGCAGTTGCTCGCCGAGCGGGGTGAGGCGGACCGTGCGGGAGGTGCGGTCGAACAGCGTCGCACCGATGCGCCTCTCCTGCTTGCTGATCACCTGGCTGACCCGGGACGGGGTGATGTGCAGCCGCTCGGCCGTCCGGCCGAAGTGCAGCTCCTCGGCCAGCGTCAGGAAGATCTCGATGTCCCGGAGCTCCATCACCCGTCCCGATCGTCAACCTGAGACTCAACGCATCGTTGAGCCCGCGCTCAACGATGATGAATCTGCCGCTCGACGACGCGTCGCCGGGATCTCCACGGTCGACGCCCGCACGACCGGGCGCGCTTCTGGAGGTCATCGCGGTCACTCTGAGGCACGAACAACCCAAAGGGTGATAGAAGAGACCATCAGCCAGCAGGTGCGATGACGGAGGGAGCCCGGTCATGGAGGTGTCAGGTCAGGATGCCGGGCGCTCCTGGACCATGTCGGACGGAGGTTTCGGGCGGCTGCAGGACCTCTGCGACGCGGGGGCGTACGTGGCGGACGACCGGGGCCGCATCATCGAGGTCACGCCTCAGGCCGAACGCCTGCTGCGCCGCACCGCCGAGGAGATGCTCGGCCGCGACGCCCACGACCTGCTGCACCGGGGAAGGTACGGTGAGCCCCTGCCGCGGAGCCGGTGCAGGATGAGGCGGCCGCTCATCACCGGCAGGACCGCGCAGGGAGAGCAGCAGTGGTTCGTGCGCGGGGACGGCGTGCTGATGCCGGTCTCCTGGATGGTCGCCGCCTGCCGGCTCGGCGAGGGCACGCGGGGAGCATTGGTGATCTTCCATGAGACCGCCTCCCCCGCGTCCGGCGCACAGGAGCCGGCCGGCGCCGCGGCCTCGATGTCCGAGCTCGACCGGCTGGCCCTGCTGGCGGAGACCACCTCGACGCTCACCGCGAGCCTCGACGTGGAAGAGACCCTGCGTCAGCTGATGCGCCTGGTCGTGCCGCTGCTGGCCGACTGGACGGTGGTGGACCTGCTCACCGAGGAGGGCGGGGTGTCGCGGGCCGCCGTGGTGCACTACGAGGACGGCGCCCTGGTGCACCATGAGGACCTGGAGGGGCCGATGCCCCCCGTCCCGCAGGAATCCCCCATGCCCCTGTCGCGGGCATTGCGCGGAGTCACCGCGACGCTGGCGGGCCCGGAGACCTACCAGGGGCCTCCCGACTCCGGCATCGCGGTCGCCCAGCAGGAGCTGTTCCAGGCGACCGGCATGCACTCCGCGTGCATCGCGCCGATCCGCGGCGTGCGGGAGGTCGTCGGGGCCCTGACGCTGGGGCGCTCCGATCGGCCCGGCGCGTTCACCACCGCCGACCTCCTGCTGGTCGAGGACATCGCCCGCCGGGCGGGGCTCGCGCTGGACAACGCGCGCCTGTACGAGCGGCAACGGCGGGTGGCCGAGACCATGCAGCGCCACCTGCTGCCGCAGCTGCCGATGGTGCCCGGGCTGGAGATGAGCGCGTCCTACCGGCCCGCGCCCCACGCCTCGCAGGTCGGCGGCGACTGGTACGACGCCTTCGTCCTGCCCGACGGCGCGACCGCCCTCGTGATCGGCGACGTGGTCGGCCACGACCTGGACGCCGCGGCCGGCATGGCGCAGGTCTGCAACATGCTGCGCGCGTACGCGGGCGGCCAGCAGGACCGGCCGAGCGTGATCGTGGACCGGCTCGACCAGGCGGTGGCGCGCATGGCCGAGACCACGATGGCCACCGTCGTGTTCGCCGGGCTGGAGTCTCGGGAGAACGGCGGATGGCGGCTGCGCTGGACCAACGCCGGCCATCCGCCGCCGCTCCTGGTGGAGCAGGACGGGCGCACCCGCTTCCTGGAGTCCGGGCACGGCCTCCTGCTGGGCACCGGCATACGCATTCCCCGGGTCGACGCCACCATCGAGCTGCCGCCCCGGTCCACGCTGGTGTTCTACACCGACGGCCTGATCGAGTCGCCCACCCACTCCATCGACGACGGGATGGCCCGGCTGAGGCGGCACGCCGCCTCGATGGCCCAGCGCCCCGTCACCTCCCTCGGCGACGCGCTCCTCGACCGCGTCCGCCCGGCGGACAACGACGACGACGTCGCCCTGCTCATCGTGCGCGTTCCCGGCTGACACCGTCGCGGCGTCGCCACCCTGCTCCGCAGTTCGGTCGGCGGGGCGGTCACGCGGGCAGGCCGGCGCCGTCCAGCAGGGCGCTCGCCGTCGCGACGGCGAGGCCGTCGAGGCCGCACGCCTGCACGACCGCCCGCGCGCTCGACCCGTCGAACACGACGGTCAGCTGCCGGGCCAGCAAGGCGGGGTCCTCCGCTCCGCCGCGCTCGGCCTCCTGCTGGAAGAACGCGGTCAGCGCGTCCTTGCGCCGGCGGGCCACCACGCTGGCCGGGTGCTCGGGCGACTTGACCTCCACCGCCGCCGACACGAGCGGGCAGCCCCGGAAGTCCGGTGCCGCCGCGGCCTCCTCCAGGCGTTCGAACACGTGCATGATCCGCGCGCGCGGCGGCCGGCCGTCGGCGGCGGGGGGCAGCAGGTAGGCCTCGTAGGCGGGCGCGGCGCGCTCGAGGCTCGCCGCCACCACCTCGTCCTTGCCGGCGAACAGCTGGTACATCGAGCGCTTCGACACCCCCGCCGTACGGCACAGCGTCTCGATGCCCACGCCGACGCCCTCCCGGTAGAAGAGCTCCGCCGCGGCGTCGAGCAGACGATCACGAGTGGAGGCGCGAGGTGCCGGCGTGGCCCCCGTCGGGGACGGCGTGGTGGCCGGGGCCGGCGTCGGATCGGTCATGCGCCAAGGCTACATCCCGGTTTGCACATTGGAAACCGAACGGTTTACGCTGCGGGGAAACCGATCGGTTTCCAAAGCGAGGAGTACCTCATGACCAGCATCAAGGGCTCGGTGGCGATCGTCACCGGCGGCAGCCGCGGCATCGGCAAGGCACTGGTGGAGACGCTCTACCAGCGCGGCGCCGCGAAGGTCTACGCGACGGCCCGCGACCCCCGCACGGTCACCCACCCGGACGCGGTCCCGCTGGCCCTGGAGGTCACCGACCCCGCCTCCGTGGCCGCGGCCGCCGCCCAGGCTCCGGACGTGAACATCCTGATCAACAACGCCGGGACCTCGTCCGGGGCCACGTTCCTCGACTCCCCCGTCGACGACGTCCGACGCGAGTTCGAGATCAACTTCTACGGGCCGCTGCTCGCCACCCGCGCCTTCGTCCCGGTCCTCGAACGCAACGGCGGCGGCCACATCCTCAACATCCACTCGGTGCTGTCCTGGATCACGATGCCCGGAGTGGAGGCCTACAGCGCGTCCAAGTCCGCGCTGTGGTCGCAGACCAACGCGCTGCGCCTGGTGCTGCGGCCCCGCGGCATCAACGTCAGCGGGCTGCACGTCGGCTATGTCGACACCGACATGACCGCCGGCATCGACGCTCCCAAGGCCGCCGTGCAGAGCGTCGCGGAGCAGGCGCTGGACGGCATCGAGGCCGACGCCGCCGAGATCCTCGCCGACGACCTGAGCCGTCAGGTCAAGGCGGGTCTCTCCGCCGACCTCGCCGTCCTGTACTCCCAGTTCACCGGCTGAGAACGACGGGCGGCCCCGATGTCAGGCGGCCGGCTCCATGATCACGCAGCAGTTGTCGGGGCAGGGCCGCAGCCGGGCGGTGAACTGCCCGGTCGCGTCCAGGCCGTCGAGGTAGCCGTGGGCCAGCGCGAGGTTGACCGAGCAGACCAGATCCGTGTTCACCGCGCGCATCCGCTGGAACGGGCAGTTGGTCAGCAGCACGGTGCCGCCGTCGGCGGCGGGCTCGTAGCCGAGGCTGCCGAGCAGCTCCCACAGAGTGTCCGGAGCGGGGTGCCCGGCGGCCAGCTGACGGCCGCGCCGCACCGCCACCCGGGTGGCCGCCTGGGCGAAGGATTCGGGCGGCCGGTGCTCCAGCGCCGCCTGCAGCAGGATCTCGGCGAGCAGCTCGTAACGCCGCGGCGGCACGGAGGCGCTCAGCTCGCGGGCGGTGGCCCGGTAGCGCTGGGCGGGGCGGCCCCGGCGGCCGGTGCCGGCCGCGTCGGCGACCACCTCGACGAGGCCGGTCTGTTCGAGCTTGTCCAGGTGGAAGGCCGCGAGGGTCCGCCCCATGTCGAGGGCCTGGCAGATCTCCTGACGCGTGCACGCACGGGCGGCGCCGGCCAGGAACGCGTAGATGCGCGCCCGCTGCGGCTCGGACAGCAGGCCCAGCGCTTCGAGATCTCCCGGCATGGCCCCCATGCCAACCACCGTAGCCCACCGGAGCATTTTTGCCAATGATGGTTGACTAAAATAGGGCCGGACGGAATATTGAGCATGAGTGTTGGCGAAAATGCCGGCGCACCGGACCTCCCACCGTCCGAGCAGAGCAAGGAGAGAGCCATGACCGTGCTGGCCTGGGACGGCAGCGACACCGCGACCGAGCGTTCCCCCCTCGACCACCCCACCGGGGACGCGCCGGAGGTCGACCTCCTGGCGGCGCAACGGGCGGTCGGCGACCTGCTGCGCGCCATGGGCCGCGACCCGCACACGCCGCATCTGCGCGACACCCCGCGGCGCGTGGCCACCGCCTTCGCCCAGATGCTCACCCCGGCCCCGTTCACGCTCACGACGTTCCCCAACGACGAGCACTACGACGAGCTGGTGCTGGTCACCCGCATCCCGTTCTCGTCCCTGTGCGAGCACCACCTGCTGCCCTTCTCCGGCCTGGCCCATGTCGGCTACCTGCCCGGCGACCGCATCGTGGGCCTGTCCAAGCTCGCCCGCGTGGTCCAGCACTTCTCCGGCGACCTGCAGGTCCAGGAACGCCTCACCGTCCAGATCGCCGACTTCCTCGACCAGAGCCTGCGGCCCAAGGGCGTCGGCGTGATCCTCGAAGCCGAGCACCTGTGCATGTCCCTGCGGGGCGTCCAGGCCGTCGGCTCGCGCACCGTCACCTCGCGCCTGGTCGGGACCCTGCGCGACGATCCCCGCTCGCGCCAGGAGTTCATGGCCCTGACCGGGGCGAGGACACCGGGCGACTGACGGCGGCGCCCGCGATCCCGGTTGCGCTTAGATCACAATCACCGATTTCCCATGACTTCCGGCGGTGACATCGGATGATCGAAGCAGTCAAGCCGCCGAGAGACGAGGACCCCTCTATGCCGTCATCCGGAGCCCGGACCGCGTTGGGCACTGCCACGGTCGCCCTCATGACGCTGCTCACCACCGCCCCCGCGAACGCCGCCCCCGCCGCGCCGCCCGGCGTCACCCAGGCCCGGACGCAGGCCGGGGTCGACAGCCGGGTCCTCCTGGCCAGGACGGACCAGCCCCCGGCCGGCGAGGCGTACGGAGACCCGTGGATCAACCCGTACTTCGCACCCGGCGTCACCGGCCCGAGCTGCTGGCAGTACGGGCGGGCGACGAACGCGAGCGCGGGGATCGAAGCCCGCTTCTCCACGCCGCTCTGGTTCCACACCTACAACGACGTCTGGGTCTTCCCGAGCGCGGAGCAGGCGGCGGCCTTCGAGCGGCAGTGGCGGGCCGACCTGGCCACCTGCGTCGACCGCAACCCGCCGGCCGAGACGGGCTCGTTCGTGACCGAGGTCACCAAGGTGGGCGAGGCGGACGGCGTGGACGTCATGCGCATCACCTCCGGCCTCAATCCCCACCCGGCGACGCAGCACTTCTGGGTCGCCGTGGTCCGCCGGGGCGCCGCCGTGTACGCCCTCCAGCTCCTCGACTACCGGCACGGCGACCCGCAGCCCGTGCCCTTCGACGACGCCATCGCCAAGATCAAGCAGAAGCTCGCCACGTACTACCCGTGACGCTTCACCGGCCGGGCTCCTCCGCCGCCGGCGGCGGAGGAGCAGCGCTCCAGCGTGGGGACGGGGCGGCCGGAACCACCGGGTGGCGGGAGGCGCGATACTGAGCCGATGACCACTGATGCCCAGCGGCAGGAATGGGCCGACCCCGGCGGCCTCACCGTCGGCCGGACGGCCGCGCTCGTCGGCGTCAGCGTGAAGACCCTGCACCACTGGGACGCCATCGGCCTGGTGTGTCCCAGCGGGCGCACCTGGTCGGGGTACCGGGTGTACTCGGACGACGATGTCGCCCGCATCCACCGGGTCCTGGTCTACCGGGAGCTGGGGTTCCCCCTCGCCGAGATCGGCCGGATCCTCGACGACCCGGAGGCCGACGCGCGCGACCACCTGCGCCGGCAACGGTCACAGCTCGTGGAGCGCATCTCCCGCCTGCAGCAGATGCTCGGCGCGGTCGACCGCATGATCGGGGCGTCGAGCACCGGGATCCGGCTGACCCCGCAACAGCAGGTCGAGATCTTCGGCGACGACTGGCAGCCCGGCTGGGCCGAGGAGGCCGAGGCCCGCTGGGGTGACACCGCGCAGTGGGCCCAGTACGCCGAGCGGGCCGCCGCGCTGACTCCGGAGGACTGGAAGGAGGTCGCCGCCTCGGTCGAGGCCCTGAACGCCGACCTCGCCGCCGCCGCCCGCGCCGGCGTCGCACCCGGGTCCGGCGAGGCCAACGCCCTCGCGGAGCGGCACCGCGCCTCGATCGCACGGTACTTCGACTGCACCCACGCGATGCACGTGTGCCTGGGGCGCAAGTACACCGGCGATCCCGGGTTCACCGCGTTCTACGACGCGCTCACGCCCGGCCTGGCCCTCTGGCTGCGCGACGTGATCTTCGCGAACGCCGAGGCCCACGGCGTCCACCCGGAGTCCGCCACCTGGGAGTGACCCCCGCCGTCCCCTTGCCATGATCGGATTCCCATGACCGATGACACGTTTCTCGACCACGTCGCCGACCGGCTCGCCGCCCTGCCCGCCGTACGCGCCGTGTCCCTCGGCGGCTCGCGGGCCGAAGGCACCCACACCCCCGACAGCGACTGGGACCTGGCCCTCTACTACCGGGGCGGGTTCGACCCGGCCGGCCTGCGCGCCGTCGGCTGGGACGGCGAGGTCTCCGAGATCGGCGGCTGGGGCGGCGGCGTCTTCAACGGCGGCGCCTGGCTCACGATCGAGGGTCGCCGAGTCGACGTCCACTACCGGGACCTCGACGTCGTCGAGCACGAACTCGCCGAGGCCCGGCAGGGCCGCTTCCACTGGGAGCCGCTGATGTTCCACCTCGCGGGCATCCCCAGCTACCTGGTGGTCGCCGAACTCGCCGTCAACCGGGTCCTGCGCGGCACGCTGCCGCGTCCGGACCATCCGCGGGCGCTGCGCGAGGCGGCACCGCCGGTGTGGCGGGGACGGGCGGCCATGACACTCCGGTACGCCGAAGCCGCGTACGCGCCGCGTGGCCAGGTCACCGAGGTGGCGGGCGCGCTGGCCACCGCCGCCATGCAGGAGGCCCACGCGGTGCTGGCCGAGCGCGGCGAGTGGGTCACCAACGAGAAGCGGCTCCTGCTGAGGGCCGGCCTGCGCGGCGTCGACGCGATCGTGGCCGGGCTGCGACCGGAGCCCGGAGCCCTCACGCGGGCGGTCGCCGAGGCGGAGGCCTTGTTCGCGGCCGCCGCCCGGCGGTGACGGGTGGCCGAGCGTCCGGCGGGGACGGGGTGGCCGAGCGCCCGGGTCAGCGCAGCGCCTTCTCCAACGCGGTGACGATCCGGCGCACGTCGGCGTCCGTCGTACGCCAGTTGCTGAACGCGGCCCGCAGCGCCGGCACCCCGTCGTACACGGTGGGCGTGACGAAGACGTCGGGCGCCAGCCGCCCGGCCAGGTCCGCGAGCCGCTCGGCGGTGGGGTCGGCGGCCAGGGTGAAGCAGACGACGTTCAGCCGGACGGGCGCCAGCAGGCGCAGGCCGGGCAGGTCGCCGACGGCCTCGCCGAGGGCGCGGGCGCAGGCGACGCAGCGTTCGACGATCTCGCGATGGCCGTCCCTGCCGTAGGCGTTGAGCGTGAACCAGGCGGCCAGGGCGCGCAGGCGGTGGGAGTTCTCCGGGGTGAGATGCACCGTGTCCGGCGTGTCGCCGAGCGGCCCCAGGTAGGCGGCCGCGTTCTGGAACACGGCCGCCTGCAGGTCGCGGCGGCGGGTGAACTGCACGGCGCTGTCATAGGGGACGTTCAGCCACTTGTGCAGGTCCACGCAGACGGAATCGGCCAGGTCCAGCCCGTCCACCAGGTGCGCGTGCTCCGGCGACAGTGCGGCGAAGCCCCCGAACGCGGCGTCCACGTGCAGCCAGAAGCCGTACCGCTCACGGAGCGCGGCGACGGCGCGCAGGTCGTCGAAGTCGACGGTGTTGACCGTTCCCGCGTTGGCCACCACGACGCACGGCCCGTCGATCTCCCGCAGCGCCGCCTCCAGCGCGGCCGGGTCCACCGCCTCCCGGCCGGGCAGCACCGGCACCCGCACCAGCGCCCGCCGGCCCAGCCCCAGCATGGACAGCCCCTTCGCGATGCTGGAGTGCGGGCTGCCGGACAGCACCCGCACCGGCCCCAGGGCGGCCGCCCCCTCCTCGGCGGGTGACACGCCGCGCCGCTCCCCCAGCCACTCCCGGGCGATGGACAGGCCGACGGCGTTCGACATGGTGGCGCCGCTGACGAACGTGCCGTGGTGCGCGCCGGACAGCCCGAACAGCTCCCGCAGCCAGCCGAGGGTCTCACGTTCGAGTGCCTGGCCGGTGCCGTCCAGGGAGGAGTTGGAGTTCTGGTCCCACGCGGCGGTCAGCCAGTCACCGGCCAGCGCCGCGGGGGTCACGCCGCCCGTCACGAACCCGAGGTAGCGCGGCCCCGCGCTGCTCGACAGGCCGGGCTCCCAGCGCCGGGCGAACTCCTCCAGCGCCACCCGCGTCCCCACCCCGCGCGCGGGCAGCGCCACCGCGCCGGGGGTGGCGGGTGCCGCGGGGAGGACCTCCCGCTCGTCGAGGGCGCCCAGCAGCGCCTCGGCGTGCCGCCGGACGCTCTCCAGCAGGGCGGGCAGCTCGTCCCGGTCGGCGGCAAGTCCCGTGAACACGTCGATCTCCATTCTGTCCCAGTACGTCTTTCTGCCCGCGCATCGTACGGCGCGTCCTGCTGCGTCGCCGTGCGGACAGGGACGACGGTACGCCGGGGCGGCCGGGTCGCCCGGCCTCCTGTCAGGGCTCCATCGTCCGAGGAGACCGTATCGAACGTGGGGACGCCGATCGTCTGGCGCGGGTGCTCGAAGGGGGCGTCGAGGCGACCTGGATGATGCTGTCAGGACCTTTCAAACGGATCTCCAGGACTCCACCGTCGCTTCGGCGATGGCCTTGATGCGATCCCCGTACGCCAGATGGCCGTCGCACACGAAGCTGCCGTCCCTGAACGGCAACCCGCTGAACGAGGCGCCGAAGCGGCCGGGAGGTTCGCCGTCCGGGAGCGGTGCGTAGGCCGCCAACGGCGCCATGTCGTAGCCCAGCCGTACCCGGTGGTTGTTGCGTGCCACCTGATGAGCCGCCAGCCGGAGCAGCGCGTCAAGCCCCTGATCCACGTAGAGCTGCAACTGGCGGAACTGGTCGTCGAGGTACTTCTCGTGAGCTCTGGAAGGATGCTGCAGGAGATAGGTCACGACCACGGGCGCGTGCCACCTGTACATCTGCGGATCCGACTGCTCCTCGGCCAGGATCCCGTGGTAGTAGTCCACGCACATGCCCAGGGGGCCGGCCGTCGCACCGCAGTCGCACCGGCCCGTCATGGAGGTGTTTGCCATGGGCTGCACCATAGGTGGCCGACCCCGGCCTTGACGACGGGTTATCGCGCGTGATGGCGGGCTCGTCGGTGTCGGGAACACCCTTACGGCTCCGACCCTGACCGGCCGCCGTGACGGCCGGCCGGGTCAGCGGAAGTCGGTGATGCGGAACACCGCCAGCATGTCCGCGGCCCTGGAGCTGGGTGAGAAGGACGCTTCGGCGCCGACCCACCCGCGGAAGGCGCCCTTGTCGTCGATGATCTGCATGAGCGGTTTGACGTGGGAGTTGCCGGTGTAGCAGAACTCGCCGCGCTCCATCGCCAGACAGGTGCACCAGTGCCACAACGTGTCACGGCGATCGGAGTTGGAGATCTTGGTGAGGTAGTACTGGATGGAGCTGACGTTCGCCTTCGTCCCGCCCCCGTAGTTGGGGCAGCCGCCCGACTTCTGGCAGGCGCCCGTGGACGACGGCTGCAGGTAGGTCAGGCACCAGGTGGTGCTCGCGCAGGTGCGGAAGGAGGAATGGGCGAACTTCTGACCGCTGGAGGTGACGATCTTGCCGCCCGCCGAGCTCGCCAGATCCTGCCTGAGCGCACCGGGGAACGCCTTCACCGAGCTCATCGCGCGCCGGGTGCCGAGGGCCGCGTTGCTGCCGTACCCGTAACCGTGGGTGGCCAGTGTGCTGTGCTTCAGGTCCAGACGAGCGAGCGTGCCGTCCGGGGAGGGCCGCACGGACCACTGCTCGGTCCACGTCTGCGCGATGTTCCACCGGATGCTCACCACGTCACCGGACAGGGTGTACGTGCCGGTGCGGTTCTCGTCGGGGGCGCCGGTGAAGCCTCCGGCGGTGAGCACCTCGCAGGTACGGGGGCGCGACTGGACACCGCCGGCCTTGGTGGTGCAGCCGGAGTCGGGGGTGGTGCCGGTGCGCTGCCTGGCCTCGGGATGGCGCTGCCACCACAGGTACAGGGCCGCGGTCACCGTGCCGTCGGGGGCGAAGCGGTAGCTGCCGAGCCGTACCCAGTTCTGGCTGGACCCGGCCTCCAGGTGTCCTTGCGAGACGACATAGGTCGCCTTGCCGCCCGGCAGGGCAGCCGCGGAGGCGGCGGCCGGCCAGGGGGCGGCCGCGCAGGTGAGAAGGAGGGTGAGGGCCGCTGCCGCGATGGAACGGACCGCGCGCATGAAATCTCCCGATCGTCTGCGGACTATGCCGACGTGCGCGAGCGACGATATCCGATCTCCACCGGAAAAGCGCCCGATCATCCTGTCGGCCAGGGTGATCGGGACGTCGTGGCGTGGGAGCGCCGGATGGCCGCGCTCGCGTGCGCGCCGTGTGGTGCGGCGCTGACCTCGCCGTCGTCGCGGGTTCCCCCACCTTGCGGCATCACCGGTACGGTCACGAGGTGCTCCCCGCACTCCTGGAGCCCCAGACACGTGACCGGAGCGCGGCGGGCGTACCGGCCGTGGGACAGGCCCGATATGCGATTGCGCGCCGGCTGCGGTCCGCGATATTGATCATCGGTGCTCCTGGCGAAAGTGATCATCGCGGTCGCGTCCGCGCTCGACAAGACCTCCGGCATGAAGATCGGGAGGGCATGGGACGACCCGCCGCTGGAAGGGGCCCTGCGTCCGGTGCGGAGCGGGCGGCTCGACGCCGGGCTGCGGTTGATCAGGCAGGCGCGCGGCGACAACGAGCTTCGGGCGCTCCGCGTCGAGGAGCTGGCGAGGGCGGCCAGGTCGCACACCGATGCGCTGGCACGGATGGCCGGAGACGATCCCGACGCACTGCTCTGGCTCGGGGCCGCGCTGATCGAGCACGCCTGGAGCATCCGGGGCGGCTCCACCGCCGACTACGTGAGCGCCGAGCGTTTCACGCGCTTCTGGGAGGTCCTGGACGCGGCCGTCACCCCGCTGGAGCGCGCCGCCGAGGCGCTGCCGGATGACCCCGTCCCCTGGGACCGGCTCCAGTGGCACGGGATCGGGATGCAGGTGGGCAGGGCGCGGCTGGACCACCTGTGGGAGGAACTGACCGCCCGCGACCCGCGGCTGTACACGGCCCACCACGGGCGCGCCCAGGTGCTCTGCCCCAAGTGGTACGGCTCGGACGCGGAGCTGCTGGGCTTCGCGCGCGGCACGGCGCAGGCGGCGGCACCGGGCGACGCGGTCACGGCGATCCTGGCGCTGGCCCACTTCGAGATCGCCTGGGACGAGATCCGGGAGTCGCCGGGCCCCGGGGAGGACATTCTCCACACCCGCTTCCGCCGCCAGGAGGTGGTGCGAGAGCTGGCCCACGCGGCGGACAAGTGGCAGGACGGCGCCCGGCCGCACCCCCGCGCCGTGGAGGCCATGCACCTGTTCGGCGCCGCCTTCTACCACGGCGGGCAGCACACCAGGGCCCAGCGGCTGCTGAACGACGCGGGCAGACGCGTGCCCGAGATCCTGCCCTGGTCCGCCGCGTCCCTCACCCCGGGCCGCCGCTACGCCGCCGTCCGCCGCGACCTCGGCCTCGGCTGACACCACCGGCTGTCCGGCGCGGTGGTCACCACGGCCGGCATCACGCAGACGGTGGTTTCCGGAACTCTGCGTTGATCTTGTGCGTATAACGGCGCGTCGAGTAACGTCGCAGCGTTGAAGCGCTTTCCGCCGACGTAACGCGGTTCATCGTCACGGTGTTTTCGCCCAGGTAATCTCCGTACCGCGCCGGCCGCTTGTGCGAGCACGGCCGCGGGCCGCCGCACCACTCCCTCCGTCATGCTGTTCCGCGCTGCCCGAAAAGAATCGAAGTGGCTACATGGCATCGTCCGACATGCGCGCCAGGAGCGCGAAAGGGAAAGCATCGCGACTGCTGGCCGTGGCTCTTACCGGGGTCCTCTGCGTGAGCGTGGGGGCGACCCCCGCGTACGCGCACTGGAACGGGACCGGCCAGCTCATCGCCCGCATCGGCATCTACCCCTACAACTACAACAGCACCTGGCAGACGCCGATGAACAAGGCGCTGGCCAACTGGAACGCCACGTCCTCCCCCGCCGACCTGTACAAGAACCGGTACTCCGGCTCCACGATCACCGTGAAGTCGTACCGGAACACCTGGTACGGGCATTACACCAGGTGCGGCGACAGCTGCCTGTACATCAAACTGAATGTGCGCACCATCAACCGGGACGCGAACAACTTCTCCAACTACGTGACGGGCGTCCTCGTCCACGAGTTCGGCCACGCGCTGAACCTGGCGCACAACAGCACCACCTCCATCATGAACAGAAGCAGAAACCGCGACTCGATGACCAAACCGCAGGCGCACGACGTCTCGGACGTCAACGCCTATTACTGATCGGCTTCGATCGACGATATTCACGAGAAGAACGGAGTCGAAGCCGATGAAGGCTGCAATACGGCGGCTCGGCGTGGTCGCGCTGGCCGCGCTGTTCCTGTCCGCGTGCTCGGCGGAGGACACGACGGTCCTCTACGAGGCCGACTACCCGGCCTACGACAGCGCCGACGCGCTGTTCGCCGGCTCGAAGCTGGTGATCGAGGGCCGGCTGACCGGGCTCAAACGCGTCATGACCGAGGTCGAACCCGAGGACGACGCCACCGAGACCGACCCTCAGCTGAACCCGAACGCCGGAGCCACGCCCGACGGCGCGACCCCGCCCGCGGGTCCGCCCACCGTCATGACGGTCAGTTCGGTCGAGATCCTCAGGGTGCACAAGGGGCTCGCCCGGGTCGGCCAGGTCATCCAGGTGAAGGAGCTGGGTGGCACCCTCGACGGCGTGACCTACGAGGAGGCGGACACGACGCCGTTGAGGTCGGGCGTCACCTACATGCTGTTCCTGGAGACCTATCCCGACTCGCCGGCCTCGCTGCTCAACCCGGAGCAGGCCAAGTACGTCGTCACCTCGGCGGGCACCTACTCGGCCATGCCGGAGAACTCGATCAAGCTCGACGACACCGACGTCCGGCGGCTGTCGGTCAAGGAGTAGGACGCGGGATGTCCGCCGGTCCAGGCCCGCACCGCACCTCCCGGGGGTTCGGGGCGGGTCGAGGATCGGGTGACGCAGCGACGCAGCGCCGAAGGGGAACGATCCAGCCGGACGAATGACGCGCCTCGCAGGACACAGTCGCCGCCTCCGCCCCGCCGGGAAGCGCACCATTGACGGATCCCGATCGCAAAGTTACGGTCGGGCCCGTAATCGCGCACGAACGAACACCCGCGGAGGTGGTGCTGTGCGGCATTCCCTGGAGGGCCCCTTGGCGCAGCCGGTCCGGCAGCACGCTCGACGCCCGTCCACCCGCACGGAAGGCGGAGGCGCGTGAGGCGCGCCCTGCGCGCAGCGGCGGCCACGGCGCTCCTGGCGGCGCTCCTCGCGACGCCGTTCACGCCGGCGGCCGCGGCCGACCTGCAGATCGTCAACGGAGGGTTCGACGACGGGCTGGCCGGCTGGAGCGGCTCGCACAGCCAGGGCGGCGTCGACGCCGTCACCTGGGAGGGACGGACCACGGCGCGCGTCACCGACACCGACCCCGGCGCCGCCTACGGCCGGGAGAGCATGCCCGGCCTGCCCGCCACGGCGGGAACCCGCTACACCCTGAACGCCCAGGTCTGGGCCGACAGCGGCACAGCGTACCTGTACCTGCGCTTCAGGGACGCCTCCGGCCGTCTCCTCGCCGGCGGCGGCAACGCCTCGGCGACGGGCCGGCGGTGGAACCGCGTCACGACCTCGGGCGTCGCGCCCGCCGGCACGGCCACCGTCTCGGCGCTCGTCTACTCGGGCGTGGCCGACGTGGGCACCGCCTACTGGGACGAGGTGCTGATCACCTCGAAGGTGACCGATCTGGGGGTGCAGATCGAGAGCAGCGTGCCGAACGCCACCACGTTCGCGGGCGGCAGCGCCTACGCCGTCTACACCGGCACCGCCGACGTCAACCCGCAGCTCGCCGTGGTGGACCTGGCCACCGGGCAGGTGACCCGGAAGATCACCATTCCCGACTCCGCGGCCACGCCGACCGTCGGCGGCTGGGCGGCGGCCACGGCCACCGACGGCAGCGTCTACCTCGGCACCTATCCCAGCGCCAAGCTCTACCGGTACGTCCCCGGCCAGTCCGCGGTCACCGACCTCGGCCGGGCGGAGGGCGGGTACGCGTTCATCTGGGACCTGGAGCCGGGCGCGGACGGGAAGGTGTACGGAGGCACCTACAACGACGGCCGTTACTTCATGTACGACGGCGGCGCGTTCACCACGATGGGGAGCGTGCCGGTCGTGGCGGGCGCCCAGTACGTGCGCAGCCTCGCCCACGACCCGGCCGCCGATGCCACGTACCTGGGCACCGGCACGAACGCCGGGCTGGTCAGGTTCGACAACGTCACGGGTCGGGTGGACGACCTCCTGCCGGCCGCCTACGCGCACAACTCCATGGTGGGCGGGCTCACCTGGACGGGCGGCCGGCTGTTCGCCTGGATCGACCGCACCCTGCTCGTCCTGCGGGTCACCCGCCAGGCCGACGGCTCGTACACCGCCGCCACCGACGCCGCGATCACCGACGTGGACCTGCACCACTCGCCGGCCCGCGACGGCAAGGTGTGGTTCGTCCGGGACGGGCTGCTGCACTCCTACGACGTGGCCACCGGTTCCGTCCAGGCGACCTCCGTACGCCCCGGCCTCGACGTCACCGGCTACACCTGGTCCGGCGGCACGCTGGTCGGCCTCGGCGCGGCCTCGGACGGCACGAGGATCTTCACGTACGACCCCGCGACGGGCCGCTGGAGCAGCAGGGTCGTCTCCGGCGCCCCCGTGCTGCCCGCCGCGATCAACGCGCTCGGCGCGGGACCCGACGGCAAGATCTACACCGGCGGCTACCTGACGGGCGGCACCGGCGTCTACGACCCGATGCGGGGCGACGGCGACGAGAGCCGGCCGGACAGACGGACCCTCGACGGGCTCAGCCAGACCGACAGCCTGATCGCCCACGACGGGCTGCTCTACGTCGGCGCCTACCCGTCGGCCAAGCTCTACAGCTACGACCCGGCGGGCCCCTGGCCGCCCACGCTCCGGTACACCGGCGGCGAGGCGGGCGACAAGGCCGACGACTGCGAGCCGGGCAAGGGCCCGCCGCCCCAGGACCGGCCGTACGCGCTGGCCGGCGGGCCGGACGGGACCGTCTACATGGGCACGGTCCCGAAGTACGGCAAGCGCAGTGGCGCCCTCACCGTCTGGAAGGAGGGCACGGCCGGGCGGACCGTCTGCGTGGTGCGGGACCAGTCCATCGTCTCGCTGGCCTACGCGGGAGGGAAACTGTTCGGCGGCACCTCCACGCGCGGCGCCCTGGGCGTGGACCCGGTCTACGCGCCGGGGGCGTCGGCCACGCTGTTCTCCTTCGACCCCGCCACCAGCGCCGTGCAGACGTATCCGCTCCCGCTGACGGCGCCCAAGGCGGTCACGGCCCTGGCCGAGGTGGACGGCGAGCTGTGGGGCCTGGCGGGCGGCTCACTGGTCACGCTCGACCCGGCGCGGCCCACGGCGATCACGGCGAAACGGCTGTTCCCCGACCCCGACTACGCCGCCCAGTCCAGCCGGGCCTGGCGTGACGGGAGGCTGCTGACCGTGGCCCAGGATCCGGACCACGTGTACGGGACGTTCGGCGACCAGATCTTCTCGATCGAGAAGTCGACGAAGGCCATGACCGTGCTGCTGACGGACTCCGGGATGGAAGGGCTCACGGCCGACGGGTTCGGCAACCTCTACTACAAGGTCAACGAGCGGCTGTTCCGGCTCGCCCTCCCCCGGCCGTGAGGGAGCCCGTGCCGGTGCTCGCCGTGGACCCGTCACGCGGCACCTCGCGCCCGATGCCGGACACCCTGGCCAGGGGTGTCCGGGCGGTTCACGGCCGGGGCGGGGAAGCCGCGAGGACCTTGGCGAACGCCTCCGCTACGTCCGCGGCGCGGGCCGGGTCGTCCATGAGCATCGCCTGGCGCACCCACACCACGTTCCCGGCGGCCGCCGTCGCGGCCGGGCACGGCTCGGCGCGGGCCCCGGCCCGGGTCAGGGCCTCCATCGTGCCCAGCGGAGGGTAGCCGGCGTCGAGCGGCACCCCTTCGGCGGCCATGGCGGCGAGCAGGAAGTCACGCTCGACCGGGGCCTCGACGCGGAGCATGAGCAGATGCCGGGAGTCGCGGGTGGTGCCGGGCGGCCGCGGCGCCACGGTCACCGGCCGGGCCGGGCCGTCCGCCGGGAGGCGGTCCAGCTCGCGTTCGAGGGCCGCGCAGAAGGCGTCGCGGCGGGCGATCTCGTCGTCCAGCCGGTCCAGCCAGGGCAGCAGCAGCGCGGCCTGCAGGTCGGTGAGCCGCAGGTTCCAGCCGACGGACGGGTGGCCGTACCACTGGCCGCCGGGCCTGCGGCCGAGGTTGCAGACCGACCAGATCGCCTCGTACGCCGCCTCGTCCGGGCAGACGATCAGGCCGCCCTCGCCGGCGGTCATCGCCTTGCTCGCCTGGAAGCTGTAGACGCCTGCGTGGCCGAGGCCGCCGACCGGCCGGCCGCGGTACTCGGCGCCGTGGGCCTGCGCGGCGTCCTCGACGACGGCCAGGCCGTGCCGGGCCGCCAGGGCGTTCAGGGGGTCCATGTCGGCGGGGCTGCCGGCCAGGTGGACGGGCATGACGGCCGCGGTCCTGTCGGTCAGGGCGGCCCGTACGGCGTCGGGCGACAGGTGCAGGTCGGCCGGGTCCACGTCGGCGATCACGGGGACGGCTCCGGCGAGCAGCACGGAGGTGGCCGAGGCGACGAAGGTGTAGGCGGGCACGATCACCTCGTCGCCCGGCCCCACCCCCAGGCCACGGAGCGCGGCGAACAGGCCGAGCGTGGCGTTGCCCACGGCCACCCCGTACGGGACCGCCGATCTGCGGGCGAAGGCGGCGGCCAGGTCGTCGGCGACGCCGCCGCCCTGGGTGGCCCCCCACCGGCCGCTGTCGAGGACCTTGCCGACCAGCGCGCGCTGGGCGTCGTCGAGGGGAGGCGGCCAGGACGGCCACGGGGCGGTGCGGACGGGCGGGCCGCCGTGCAGGGCGAGGGTCACGGGAGTTCCCTTCCGGTACGGGGAGTCAGGCGAGGCGGGGGCCGAGGAGGCGGGCCAGGTTGCCGCCCTGGACGAGCGCCCGGTCGGCGTCGGTGAGCGGGGCGAGGGCGACACGGCCGTACCCGGTCCTCAGGTCGAGGAAGCAGGCGTCGGAGCCGAACACCACGCGCCCGGCCCCGACGGTGGCGGCCAGCCGGGCGATCCAGCGGCCGGTCATCCGGGAGCCGCACACCTCGAGGTAGAGGTTCGGGTGACCCTCGGCGAGGCGGGCCGCGCGGGCGAACCCGTACGGCCAGAGCCCGGTGTGGCCCATGAGGAGGGGCACGCCGGGGTGGCGGGCGGCGACGGCGGCGAACCGGGCGGGGTCGCTCCACGGCGAGTCGGTCTGGCCGTGGGCGAGCACCGGCAGGCCGAGCCGCCAGACGGGCTCGTAGAGGGGGTCGTCGAGGGGGCACTGGTGGACGTCGGGATGCAGCTTGACGCCCCACACGCCGCCGGTGACCAGGGGGGTGCGGTGGTGCGGGTTGTAGACCTGCCAGACGCCGAACCGGCCGGGAAAGCGGGCGGCGACGTCCAGGGCCAGCCGGTTGCCGCCCTCGGCGTCGGGGCCGACGGCCAGCAGGTGGCTGATGCCCATCGCGGCGACGCCGATCCGGTCCATGGTCGCGACCAGGCCCTCGGCGGTCGGGTCGGGGATGAGGAAGTCGGGCCACGTGCCGACGTGCCCGTGCGCGTCGAGGACCGGGGCGCCGCTCACAGCAGGCTCTCCAGCGAGCCGGCGGCGATCAGCTCGACCTCCGCCGGCTCCAGGTCGAGGTGGTCGAGCAGGAAGCGGGGGCCGCAGTCGTCGGCCACCGGCGCCCCGGTGCCGAACACGAGCCGGCCGGCGCCGAAGCGCCGGGCCAGCCACTCGACGCCGCCCTGGGTGTTGACGGTGCCGATCTCCACCCACACGCGCGGCGCCGCGGCCATGAGCTCCGCGAGGGCGCGCAGCCCCCGGTAGCCCGGGTTGAGGACGAGCAGCCGCAGGCCGGGCAGCCGCTCGGCGAGGACGCGGAGCCGCGCGGGCGGGGCCTCGTCCAGGTCGATCGCGACGGGCAGGTCGAGCTCGGCCAGCCAGCGCAGCGCCACCGGCCCGGTGAGGTCGAAGCGGTGCCGCTCCGGGCAGAGCCTGACCATCCGCGCCCCCCACTCCAGCACCTCGGCGGGCGCCGAGGGCGCGGACGCCCCCGGCACGCCGGGCACCACGACGGGCACCGGGACGAGCCGGGGGTCGTCCAGCCGCAGGAGGGCGTCGTTGCCCGCCTGCGGGTCGGAGTAGAGGCTGAGCGTGTGGGTCACGCAGGCCCGGTCGATGCCCAGCCGGTCCATCTCGGCCCGCGGGTCGGCGGGCAGATCGTCGAACGGCACGGGGCCGATCAGCCGATGGGCATCGAAAACAGATTTCGGCACAGACCGAAACCTAGCTCCCGGTCGGCGGGATGGTCAAGGGCGGGCAGGCCGGGTCGAGCCGGATCTTGGCCAGCTCCCGGCCGACGAGCGCCCAGGCGTTCCAGGTGCCGGGCTCGAAGTGCAGCTGAGGGTTGGTGTACCACTCGTCGCCGAGGCCGGTGGCCAGCAGCTTCGCCTCGGTGCCCAGCTCGTAGGCGTTCCCGCCGCCGCGGAAGACGGAGGTGAAGACCCTGCCCCGGTGCACGGTCAGCTCGCCGTAGCCGGCGATCGTCCCCTGGCGCACCACCTGGCGCGTGGCCAGGTCGAGGGCGATCCAGGTGCCGGACTCCCGCTTGTAGACGCCGTACAACAGGCCGTCGTGCACCTTGACGTCCTGGAACGTGCGGTGGCCGGGCACCGGGTCCACCGACCAGAGCACCTTGCGGGCGCGCAGGTCGAAGGCGGCGACCGAGGCCGTCGTCCGCGTGGGCGGGGTGCCGCCGGGGCCGACCACGTCGCCGCCCAGGTACACCACGCCCCGCCGCGAGTCGAGCGACAGGCTCATCAGGCTCTGGTCGGGGATGACGTCCACGTACGAGTCCACGTGGCCGGTGTCGGGATCCACCACGGTCAGCGCGCCCTTGAGGTTGGCTCCGAGCGGGGCGCTGGCGACCAGTAGCTTGTCGGTCACGGGGTCGTACTCGATGTCCCACGGCCGCTGCTGGCCGTGGCCCAGGAAGGCGACGCTGCTCACCTTGTCGGTGCGCAGGTCGATGGAAATCACCTGGCCGCTGGGGTAGACGGCGGCGTAGATCTTCTCGCCGCGCCGCACCAGGTCCTTGGGCTCGCCGGGCACCCGGAAGCGGCGCTTGTCCCCGGTGCGCAGGTCGCGGACCTCCATCACGAAGTGACCGCCGACGTAGAGGGCGCGGTTGGGCACGAGCAGCATGCTCTGCACCCGCTCGGTGCCCGGCGGCAGCCCCGCCTCCAGCAGGTCGACGAACTGCGACGTGCCGGTGCTCAGGTCCAGCCACCACAGGCCGCCGCTGCCCGCGAAGCCGAGCAGGGTGTTCGCGTCCAGCAGCCGCAGCAGCCGGCTCTCGTCGCCGGGCGCGGGCGCGTCGGCGACCTTGGTGAACGCCGTGTCGCCGGTCCGGTAGCGGTAGACCGTGCCGTCCGGGCGGGAGGTGGCGTAGACGGTGCCGTCGTCCGTCGCGGAGGGGACGTCGAGGGAGCCCTGCTCCAGGGTCACCCTCCGCAGGTCGGTGCCGTCCTTGCGCACGTCGATGAGCTCGCCGCCGGCCGCCGCGAGGACGCGGTCGCCGTGCAGGGTGATGGCTCCCACGCCGGTGGGGGCGCTCGCCAGCTCCCGCACCTGGCCGGTGGCCCGCTCGATGCGCACCAGCTTCGCCTTGTCGAGCAGGCCCGCGTAGACGTAGGTGTCGTCGGCGGCGACCGCGCGCACGTACCGCTCGCCCTGGGCCAGGACGCCGAAGTCGCGGACGGCGCCCGTGGCGGGCACGTACTCGAAGACCCGGCCACCGGGGTAGGTGCCCGCGTAGAGGGTGCCGTCGGGGGCGGCGGCCAGGCTCCAGACGAAGCCGCCGTTGCGGCCGAAGGAGCGCAGGTGCTTCACCTCGCCGGTCGCGATGTCGAAGCTGTAGAGGTCGGGCACCGGATAGGTGCCGACGTACACCTTGCCGCCGGTGACGGCGGTGGCCCATCCGCCCTCGGGCGCGCCCTCGGCCGGGCCGTCGGGCAGCGTGGCGGTCCTGACCACCTTGCGGGTGCTCAGGTCGATGTCGGCGAGCACCGGCGGCTTGGGGCCGCGGGTGACGACGTAGGCGTGGCCGTCGTGGACGGCGGCGCCCACGATCGCGCCGGTGATCGTGGCCGGGCCGTACGTGCGCACGGCAGGGTCGGCGCACGCCGCCGTGGAGGCCGTCATGGTGGCGCTCGCCGGGCCGGGGGCGGCCGTGGCGGCGGGAACGGACAGGGTGGCTGGGAGTAACAGGCCGGCCACGGCGGCCAGGAGACGTCGGAGCACGCCGAGCACCTCAGTTCATTGTTGTTCGATTTTGGTCCAGACCGTAACTATTTGCGCGCAGTACGTCAATGGCATGATGGCCCGCATGACGATTAGGGATGGGGCCGGTACGGCTTTCGACGCGTGGAGGCTGATCGGCGATCTGGAGGTGACGCTCGACGCCGACGTGCTGGTGGGCGCCTACCCGGACCGGGACGGTCCGCCCGGCGCGCCCGGCGAGGTGCTCCGGTCGTTGGCCCGCCACCGGATCCGGGCGGGGGCGGTGGCGAGCCTGCGCGCCGCGCTGTTCGACGTCCGGTCCGGCAACGACGAGGCGCTGGCGCTGCGCGAGCTGCGGGCGGACGGGTCGTCGTTCGCGCCGGTGGGCACGGTGGACCTGCGCGACCCGGTCGGCGCGGCCCGCGAGCTGGAGCGCCTGGCCGCCGGTGGGGTCCGCGCCGTGCGGCTCTTCCCCGACGAGCAGGGCGTGGAGGCGGGCTTCCCGTCCGTCGGGCACGTCGCGCGCCGCGCGACGGCCCTGGGGCTGACCGTGCTCACCGGAGGCGACGTGCGGAGGTTCTGGCGGCCGTTCGCCGGGATCGGCGCCCGCGTGGTCTTCCTGGACACGCACTTCTACCACCTGGGCGACTTCCTGGTGGTGGCGGCCGACGAGCCGGGCTTCCACACCTCCACCCGCCTGCTCAACTCCCCCGACGCGCTGGAGACCGCCGCGGCGGAGGTCGGCGCGGACCGCCTGCTGTACGGCTCGCGGACCCCGCACGCCGAAGCACTCGTCCCCCTGCTGCGCCTGGCGACCGGCGGGCTCTCCCCCGCCGAGGTCGCCGCGGTGGCCGGCGGCAACGCCAGGAGGCTGCTCTCATGATCATCGATGTGCACGCCCACTGGGGGCCGTGGTTCTTCACCATGGACGTGGCCGAGGCGAGCCTGGCCGCCATGGACCGCTACGGCATCGACCGGGCCGTCGTCTCGGCCACCGAGGCCGTCATCTACGACGCGCCGGCCGGCAACCGCGCCCTGGCCCGGGTGCTGGAGGAGCACGACCGCCTGCTCGGCTACGTCACCGTCAACCCGCGCCAGCTCCGCGAGGCCGCCCACGACCTGGAGGCCTACCTGCCCACCGGCAGGTTCGTCGGCGTGAAGATCCACACCGACTACACGGGCTCGCCCGTCACCTCGCCGCAGCTGCGCGACGCCCTGGCGCTCGTCGCCGAGGCCGGGTGCCCCGCGCTCGTGCACACCTGGGGCGCCTCCGTGCTCGACCTGGCGCAGGTCTGCCTGGACACGCCGGGCCTGCGGGTGATCGCGGGGCACATGGGCGCCGACGGGTTCCGCCACGCGATCGAGGCGGCCGCGGCCTGCGACCGGCTCTATCTGGAGCCCTGCTGGTCGCACGCCCCCGCGGGCCGCATCGCCGAGGTGGCGGCGGCCGTGGACGGGCGGCGGCTGCTGTTCGGCACGGACTCCACGCTGATCGACCCGGCGTCGGCCTTCGGCGCGGTGGCGGCGGCGGGGCTCGCCCCCGAGGCGGCCGAGCGGGTGGCCTGGCGCAACGCCGCGGAGCTGTTCGGCATCTGACATTGCTGTCCGGGATCTGGGCATTGCTGTTCGGAACCCTGGACATTACGGCCCGGCCCGTTATAGCGTGCGGCAAACTTCACCAGGGAGCCGCACATGATCCCCCGTCGTCGTTTCCTGCAGGCGGCGGCCACCACCGCGGTGGCCGTCCCCCTGTCCGCCACCCCCGCGACGGCCACGGCGGTCCGGGCCACGCAAGCCGAAGGAACCGTCACCGGCCTGGGGCCGGCCAGCGTCGCCGCCCCCCTCGGCAACGCCGAGATCGTGGGGGATGTCCTCTACGTCGGCTCGCGCGGCCTGTCGCCCAACGTCGTCGGCGCGTACGACCTGGCCAAGGATACGGTCACGACCCATTTCGAGATCCCGACGGGCATCGGCATCTGGGCGATGTGCCGGGTGGGCACCGACGTCTACGCCGCCACGCACTCCCGCTCCGACCTCTACCGGATCGACACCGTGGCCGGCACGGTGTCGAAGGTCGCCGAGTACCCCGACCACTTCATCTGGACCATGGCCGCCTCGCCCGACGGCAAGGTGTACATGGGCACCTCCGAGCCCGGCCGGGTCCGGGAGTACGACCCGGCCACCGGCGCCGGCCGCGACCTGGGCGAGGCCAGCCCCGGGGAGGCGTACGTCCGCAGCATCCAGGCCGACGCCACGCACGTCTACGCGGGCGTCGGCGCCAACGCCCACCTCATCGCCATCGACCGCGCCACCGGCGAGCGGCGCGAGCTGCTGCCGCCGGAGCTGGCCGACCGCGACTGGGTGGCCAGCATGAGCATGTCCGGCACCCACATCGCCTGCGGCATGAACTCCCTGGCCGAGCTGCTCGTGCTGGACAGGGCGGACCCAGGCGGCTTCAAGGTCGTCAAGGCCACCGCGCCGGGCGAGAAGTACATCGTCTCGGTGCTCCTCCACGACGGCCACGTCTACTTCGCCGGCCGCCCCACCGGCACCCTCTACCGCTACTCGATCGCCGAGGACCGGCTGGAGGTGCTCGGCGTGCCGTACTTCGAGGCCGCCACCCACCGGATCCTCGCCCACGAGGGGCGCGTCTACGGCGTCCAGGACAGCGCGGTCTTCGTCGTCGACCCGGCGACGGGCGCGATCGAGTACCGCAACCTCGTGCAGCGCGGGCTGCGGGCCGCCCCCGAGGAGCCCATGTCCGTCCACTCCGACGGCGAGCGCGTCTACGTCGGCGGCAAGAGCGGCGCCGACATCCACGACCTGGCCACCGGCAAGGTCACCCGGCTCGGCATCCCGGGCGAGCCGAAGACCATGCTGACCGTGCGCGGCACCACCTACCTCGGCGTCTACACGCAGGCCGCCCTGTACGCACACCGGCCCGGCGAGAGCGAGGCGAAGCTGCTCCTGCGGGCCGGCAACCAGCAGGACCGGCCGCGCGACCTCGCCTACGACGCGCGCACCGGCCTGCTCGTGATGCCCACGCAGCCCGAGCCCGGCCACGTGAACGGCGCCCTGACGCTGTACTCCCCGCGCACCGGCAAGGTGGAGACCTACCGGCCGGCCGTCGAGCGGCAGACCGTCTACTCGGTCGTCACCCGGAACGGCACCGCCTACCTCGGCACCCTCATCCAGGAGGGCCTGGGCCTGCCACCGGTCACCACCACGGCCCGCCTCGCCGCCTGGGACCTGGCCGGCCGCAGGCTCCTGTGGCAGGCCGAGCCCGTGCCCGGCGCCCGCGCCATCACGTCCCTGGCCCTCGGACGCGCCGGGACCCTGCTGTACGGCATGGCGAGCACCGGCGAGGTGTTCGCGTTCGACCCGCGGCGCCGGGAGGTGACCGCGAGGCTCCAGGTGGGCGCGAAGGGCGGCGACCTGTTCGTCACGGGCGAGGTGGCCTACTGCACGGACGGGGACAAGATCTACAAGATCGACCTGAGGTCGTTCACGGCGAGGACCATCGTCGAGGGGCTGGCCGGGCAGTGGTTCGGCGGCGAGCCCAAGCTGGCCCTGGATCCCTCGCGCCGCGCCCTGTACGGCGTGAAGGGCCGCGACCTGGTCCGCATCGCCATCTCCGGCCGGCCCTGACGCCTCCGGCGATCCGCAGGCGAGGGCGGCGGCTCCGGCCCTCGGTCAGAAGGCTTCCCGGCCAGAGGGGCGGGAAGCCGGCGGTTCGCCGAGGAGGAGGCAGGAAGCCGGCGTGGACGCACCAGCAGGGCGCTCAGCGCACCGCGTAACCCGACAGGGAGGGTTCGAGGAGGTCGAAGACCTCGTAGGCCGCTGACGTGACGTCGGCGGCGATCTCGTCCTGGTTCATGCCGGTCAGCGTCAGGTCCATGACGCGCTGGAACAGCGTGCGGTGGGCCGCGGCGAGCAGCGCGGCGGCGGCCCTGGGCGCCAGATCCCCGGGCGCGGCGCCCGTCTCGGCGGCCAGCGTCTCGGCCAGAGCGCTCTCCCGCTGATCGTTGATCTCGCGCATGCGGGCGATCAGCGCCGGGCTGCCGGCGATCATGCGGACGAACGCGGGCCCCGAGAAGCCGACCACGGGCTCGTGCCGCTGCACGGCGTCCAGGAACGCGCGGCGCAGCGCGGCCAGCGCCGACTCCCCCGGCCGCCGCTCGGCGACGGGCCGGGCCAGACTGCCGGTGAGGGCCTCGTGGTGGTCGAGGGCGAGGTCTTCCTTGCGCGGGAAGTAGTTGGTGACGGTCATCTTGGCCACCTGGGCCGCCGCCGCGATGTCCGCGATCGTCACCGCCTCGAAGCCGCGCTCCATGAACAGCCGCGTCGCGGTGTCGGAGATGGCCTGGCGCGTCTGCTGCTTCTTCAGTTCGCGTAGTCCTCCGGGCATGACGTCCATTCTTCCATAGGTCTGCCCCAAGAACAGGATTGACATAAGTTTATGTTGAACCTAAATTTATGTCGCCAACACGAACGGAGGTCGCACATGAACCTGCGCGTCACGCATCGCGAACCGTTGCGCCTGATGAGCGTGCACGCCCACCCCGACGACGAGTCGAGCAAGGGCGCCGCCACGCTGGCCAAGTACGCCGCCGAGGGCGTGGACGTCCTGGTCGTCACCTGCACCGGCGGCGAACGTGGCGACGTGCTGAACCCGGCGATGGACAAGCCGGGCGTACGGGAGAACCTCGCCGAGATCCGGCGGGCCGAGATGGCGGCGGCCCGCGAGATCCTGGGCGTGCGCCAGCGCTTCCTCGGGTTCACCGACTCCGGGCTGCCCGCGCCCGGCGAGGCGCTGCCGGACGGCTGCTTCGCGCTCCAGCCCCTGGAGGAGGCGGCCGGGCGGCTGTTGCAGCTGATCGGTGAGTTCCGCCCGCACGTGATCGTCACCTACGACGAGACCGGCGGCTACCCCCACCCCGACCACATCAGGACCCACGAGGTGACCCTGGCCGCCTTCGAGGCGGCCGGGGCCCGGGCGGGGTGGCAGCCGATGAAGCTCTACTACCACGCCGCGCTGTCACGCGACTGGTTCCTGGCCATGCACCAGGCCATGACGGCCCGCGGCATCGACTCGGGAATGGCGGACCTGCTGGAAGAGCTGCCGCAGCCGGCGATCGGGACCACCACGCGCGTGCCCTGCTCGGAGTACTTCGAGACCCGGGACCGCGCCCTGCTGGCGCACACCACGCAGATCGACCCGCAGGCCGGATTCATGCGCCACCCCCGTGGCATCGAGCGCGAGGTGTGGCCGACCGAGGACTACCACCTCGCCCGCTCGCTCGTCGAGGTGGTCACGCCGGAGGACGACCTGTTCGCGGGACTGCGCGAGCCGGTGGCGGAAGGGGTGGGATGACCCCGTCCGTGGGACTCCGCCCCGCCGTGGACAAACTGGACGGGCCGCTGCTGCGGACCGCCTTCGTGCTACCAAGGACCAGGTGCCGCGGGCGGCCGGGGCGATCAACACGATCAACCGGGTGGGCGGCGCGCTGGGCACCGCGATCCTCACGCTCGTCCTCCAGCACCACCTCGACGGCGGCCTCGCCCCCGCCGCCGCCTACGGCGCGACGTTCTGGTGGACGATGGGGCTCTCGGCCGCCACGCTGCTGCCCGCGTTCCTCTACCCGGGCCGCGAGCGTCCCCCTGTGTGAGGCATGCGGATCGGAGAGCTCACCGCGCTCGACGACGTGGTGGCGGTCTACCCGGTGAGCGTCGCACCCGGCCGGTCCGCCGTCCGGACGCGTCCGCGGTGCCGTACCACCTCCGCGTGCTCCTGCGCGTGCTCGTCCGCGGGCAGCGGCGGGCCGTACGGGTCGTGGGCGTGCGAGCCGGGGATGCGGCCCTCGGCCGCCGCCAGCCACAGCATGCGCCGCACGTAGCCCTCCATGGGCTCGGTGAACGTGACCCGCGCCAGCCGGTCCAGGCGGTCGGACGCCTCGTGGAAGGCCCGCAGGTCGTCGCCGCGGAAGGCGTCCAGCACGGCGGCGGTGACCTCCACGGCGGCGGCGGCGATGCCCACCAGCGCGGCCTCGGCGCCCCACAGCAGGGACGGGCCGAACATGCGGTCCTCGCCGGTGATGGCCAGCCGTCCCGCCTCGCGGGCCAGCGCGATGGCCCGCTGGCAGCCCATGGCGTCGGACAGCAGGGCCGTCTTCAGGCCCGCCACGCCCGGGTGGGTGAGGATCTCGGCCATCACCTCCGGCGGGCACGGCAGGGTGTAGAGGTCGAAGGCGATCATCGGCAGCCCGGACGCCCGCCACACGGCGTCGTGCAGCGCCGGCCGGTCCCCCGCCGAGGGGAACACCAGGACGCCCGCCGCCCCGAGATCGGCCGCCACGCGCGCCTGGTCCGTCGTCGCCTCGGCGGCCGCCGGCCCGGCAGTCCCGGGATGGCCGCCGACGCCGACGAGCACGGGGACGCCGAGCGCCACCGCCCGCTCGATCACGCCCGCGCGCACCTGCGGGGACAGGTACGGGCCCCGGCCGGTGTGGGCCAGCACCGCCAGCGCGCCGGCCCCGTCGGCGACCAGTCCGGCGAGGTAGTGCGAGACCAGGTCGAGATCCACCTCTCCGGCCGCCGTCATGGGAGTGGCGGCCGCGGCGACGAGCGAGCCGCGCAGGCGGTCCCGGAGGTTCTGTGCCGAGATGTGCATCCCAGAGAGCTTAGGCCAGAGAGCTCGGCGGGCCAGCGCCGGCGGCTACTTGAGCCCGGTCATCGCGATGCTGTTGACGAGGTAGCGCTGGAGCAGGAAGAACACCACCAGGCACGGCACCACGGAGACGGTCGCCGAGGCCATCAGCACCGACAGTTGCAGCTCCTCGGTCCGCAGCGTGGTCAGCCCCACGGTGAGCGTCCGGGTCGTGTCGCTCTGCCCGACGACCAGCGGCCACAGGAAGTCGTTCCAGTGCCACAGGAACACGAACACCCCGAGCGTGGCCAGGATGGGCTTGGTGAGCGGCACCACGATCGTCCAGTAGACCCGCAGCTCGGAGGCGCCGTCGACCTTGGCCGCGTCGAACAGCTCGTCCGGCAGGCCCAGGATGAACTGGCGCATGAGGAAGACGGCCTGCGAGTTGGCCAGCGTCGGCACGATCAGGCCCCAGAACGTGTCCACCCCGCCCAGGCCGTTGACCAGGACGAACGTCGGGATGAGGGTCGCCTGGAACGGCACCATCATGGTCGCCAGGAACGTCCAGAACATCGCGTCCCGGCCGGGGAAGCGCTTCTTGGCGAAGGCGTACCCGGCCATGGAGGCGGTGAGCAGGATGACCACCACCGACACCACGGAGTAGACCAGCGAGTTGACCGTCCACTCGGCGATGCCGCTGGAGGACAGGACCCGCGCCAGGTTGTCGAAGGTGAGCGACTCGGGCCAGCGGCCGGGCACGGTGGGCCGGCCGGCCGGCGACAGCGCCACGACGAGCATCACCAGGAACGGGCTGACGGTCAGCACCGCCATCACGCCCAGCAGCGCGGCGAGCGGCCACCTGGCGCGCGGCCGGCCCGCCCGCGCGGCCTTGGAGGCGCGGGCGAGCGGGCGGGAAGCGGTCAGTGTCATGTGTTCCCCCGGTCCAGGAAGCGGCGCTGCACCAGCGACACGACCAGCACGATCGCGAACAGCACCATGCCCCAGGTGGCCGCGTAGCCGAACTCGAAGGACCGGAAGCCGTGCTCGTAGATGCCGTAGATGAGCGTGTACGTGGCCCGCGCGGGGCCTCCGCCGGTCATCACGTAGATGGTGTCGAACGTCTGGAAGGCGCTGATCGTCTCGATCACCATGACGAAGAACAAGGTGGGCTTGAGCAGGGGCAGCGTGATCCGGCGGAACCGCTGCCACGCGCTCGCCCCGTCGACGGTGGCCGCCTCCAGGTAGGAGCCCGGGATGGACTTCAGCCCGGCCAGCAGGATCAGCATCGAGTAGCCGAATCCCTTCCACACCGACACCAGGGCCAGCGCCGGCAGCACCAGCCCCGACTGCTCCAGGAACGCCACCGGGCCGAGGTCGGCCTTGGCCAGCAGCCCGTTGATGAGGCCGTCGAACTCGTAGATCCAGCGCCAGACGATGCCGGCGAGCACGAAGCTGGTCACGTACGGCAGGAACAGCATGCCGCGGAACAGCCCGCGCAGGAACACCACCTGGTTGAGCAGCAGCGCCGTGCCGAGCGCCACGACGACCGTGAGCGGCACGTAGATCGCCGCGTACACCAGCGTGACCCGCAGGCTGGTCCAGAAGTTCACGTCGTCGAGCAGCCGGGCGTAGTTGTCGGCGCCGACGAAGCTCCACTGCCCTCCGATGTTCCAGTTCGTCAGGCTCATGCCCGCCGCGCCGAGGGTCGGGAAGATCTTGAAGATCAGGAACAGCACCAGCATCGGGAGCACGAACAGCAGCCCGGTGACCGGGTCACGCAAGCGATGACGCACCGTCGTCCTCTCCGGTCAGCTACCGCTGCTCAGCAGCGTGTCGGCCTCCTTGGCGGCGGCGTCGAGCGCCGTCCTGGCGTCCTCCTTGCCGAGCAGGGCCGCCTGGATGTGCGGGGCGAGCACGCCCATCACCTGGCGGGCCTTCGGGTGCGTGTCACCCGGGAAGGCGTACTGCAGCGACTTGGCGAACTCCTTGGCCTCGGCCGACTGGTCGGGCACGGTCACGTCGGTGCGCGCGGGGAAGAAGCCGGACTCCTTCGCCAGCTGCGCCGCCTGCTGCGGCGAGGAGAGGAACGAGGCGAACTTCCTGGCCGCGTCCTTCTGCCCGGAGTGCCCGGCCAGCACCAGGGCGCCGGGGATGCCGAACGCGACGCGCTTGCTGCCCTCCAGCGGCAGGCCGATGCCCACGTTCTCGGCGCCGATGGCGGTGCCGAGCTGGACCGCCTGCAGGGCGGTGGCGGCGTGGTACATCGCGGTCCTGCCGGCCGCGAGCGGGCCGCCCTCGATGTCGTTGCCCTTGCTGGCGGCGTTCTCGGGCAGGCCGCCGGCGGCCTTCAGGTCGAGCAGGAGCTGGAGGCTCTCGACGCCCTCGGGGCCGTTGAAGGCGACGCTCTTGCCGTCGGGGGCGAAGACCGAGCCGCCGTTGGCCCACAGCAGCGGGTAGAAGCTCTGGTTGAGGCTGACCTCGGGCTTGCCCGGGTAGTCGAGCACCGCGACCTTCTTGGCGGCCAGCTTGGGCGCGGCCGCCTTCAGCTCGGCGAGCGTCCGCGGCGCCTCGACGCCGGCCTCGGTGAACAGCTTCTTGTTGTAGATCGGCGCGGTGATCGTCTGGTAGACCGGCACGCCGTAGAGCTTGCCGTTCACGGTCAGGGCGCTCAGCGAGTTGGGCAGGTACGACGCCTTGTCGGCGGCGACGACGTCGTCGACCGGCTCGATGGTGCCCTGCTGCGCGTACTGGGGGATCTGGTCGGGACCGAGCACGACCAGGTCGAAGCCCTTCTTGGAGATCAGTGCGGTGGTCACCTTCTCCTGGCGGCCCTCCCAGGGCTGGAGGTCGACCTTGAGGTCGACGGTGGGGTTCTGGGCCTCGAAGTCCTTCTCGACCTTGCCCCAGTACGCCTGACTCTTGGCCTGGTCGGAGATCACCGGATACATCCAGAGAGTCACGACGCTCTTGTCCGAGCCGCTCGATCCGCACCCGGCGACCGCGACGCTCAACGCGGCGGCGATGCCGACTGCCGCTGTCTTCCTCATGGCGGCTTCCTTTCCTAATACCGGTCCTGACCGAAATCTAGTGAGGGCGTCCGGCCGGGTCAACGCCTGATATCCGACCGTGACTACGGGCGGCCACGGAGGCGGGCGATCTCGCGGGCCACCACCTCGACGTGCTCGCCGGTGTAGTGCTCGTTCCAGTCGATGACCAGCAACGTGTCGGCGACGAGGCGCTCCGCCTCGGGGCAGCCGGCCGGCGTGTAGCCCTCCAGGGGCCCGCGGGAGCCGCCGTAGACGGGCGCGTGCCAGACGGGCGCGCGGTTCAGCGGCTCGCCCAGGTATCCGGCGCGGGCCGGGACGCCGGCCGCGCCCAGGCCCTCGGCCAGCTCCCGCGCGCCGCCGCCGGGCAGCACGAGGGGGAACAGCCACCAGGCGTGGCCGTCCGGCCGCGGCAGCCGCAGGCCCGGCACGCCCTTGAGCGCGTCCAGCAGCAGCAGGGCGGTGCGCCGCCGGGCGCTCACCACCCCGGGCAGCTTGGCGAGCTGTGCCCGCGCGACCGCGGCCTGCAGCTCGGTCATGCGGTAGTTGAGTCCGTAGGAGGCGTGCGAGCGTCCGGCCGCGCGGTCCCAGCCCTTGTCCGCGAACAGCCGCATCCGCCTGGCCAGCGTGTCGTCCGAGGTGAGCGCCACCCCGCCGTCGCCGCAGGTGATGTGCTTCCACTGCTGGAGACTGAGGCAGGCGACGTCGCCCACGGTCCCCGCCGGACGGGGCGCGCCGCCCGCCCCGTCCGGCGCGGGCAGCTCGGTGAGCCACGCCTGCGCGCAGTCCTCGATCAGCGTCAGGCCGTGGGCGTCGGCCAGGGCGCGCAGCTCGTCGATCCGGGCGGGCGCGCCGAACAGGTGGACCGCCATGATCGCCCGGGTGCGCGGCCCGATCAGCGCGGCGACGGCGGCGGGGTCGAGATTGCCGTCCGCGGGGTCCACGTCCGCGAAGACAGGGACCGCGTTCTGCGCCAAGATGGGGGCCACAGTCCCGAAGTCCGTGATCGGCGTCGTGATGATCTCGTCTCCGGGGTCCGGCGCCGCCGCCACGACCGACAGATGGAGGGCCGCGGTGCCCGAGCTGCAGGAGATCGCATGGCGGAGGCCGTACATCCGCGCGATCTCCTCTTCGAGCCGCCTGGCCTCGGTGCCCCAGACGGAGTTGAGCATGCCGGAGCGGATCACCCGCTCGGCGGCGGCGACCTCCTCGTCGCCGAGCGTTCGGCCCGCCGCCTCGGCCATGGACGGGAACTTCACCGGGACACCTCACAAGGATATGATTGCGGTCTTGACCGAAATGAGCAGAGAGGGGGACGTGGGTGGGAATCGTCATCGGGGTCGTCGGCCCGCATGACCTGGTCGACGACGTCGCGGCCACGTGCGAGGACCAGCCCGGCGTCACCGCGCTGCGCCTGGACTACGACCACGAGTCCCAGGCGCCGGCGATCGCCGAGGCGCACGCCTCGGGCGTCGAGGGGTGGCTGTTCACCGGCATCGTCCCGTACATGCTGGCCCGCGACGCCGACGTGCTGACGCGTCCCGCCGCGTTCGTCGACTACTCGGGCGCGACCCTGCTCAGCGCCCTCGTACGGCTCCAGCGCGACGGCGTGGACGTGACCCGCCTGTCCATCGACACGCTGTCGGCGGCCGACGTGACGGCGACCTTCGCCGAGGCCGGGCTGCCCACGCAGGCGCTGCGCACGCTCCCCTACCGGCCCGAGATGACCTCCAGGAGCGCGATCGCCTTCCACCGCCGCGACCCCGGCCACCCGGTGATCACGTGCCTGAGCAGCGTCCACGAGGCGCTGCGGGACGAGATGCAGGTGCTGCGGCTCGTGCCCTCGGTCCATTCGGTCCGCGTGGCGCTGCGCCAGCTGCTGCTGACGGCCGAGGGCCAGGCCCAGGAGGACGCGCAGATCGCGCTCGGGCTGATCGAGGTGGCGGGCGAGGAGGGCCTGCTGCGCGAGGCCGCCGCGCTGGGCGGCACCGTCGCCGCCTTCCGCGGCGGCACGCAGCTGCTGGTGACCACCCGGGGGCCGCTGCACGACGCCACGGGCGGGTTCACCTGCCTGCCCATGCTGGGGCGGCTGGCCGGTCAGAACGAGGTGGTCCGCATCGGGTTCGGCCTGGGGCGCAGCGCGGCCGAGGCCGAGAGCCTGGCCCGCCGCGCGCTGGCCCGGGCCCGGCGCATCGGCGACGTGGCGGCCGTGCTGTCCTTGCGGGCCGACACCGACATCGTGCTGGAGTCGGTGCCCGCCGCCCCGGCGGCCGAGCACAACCTGTCGGTCATCGCCCGGCGGGTGGGCCTGTCGGTGTCCACGCTGGAGAAGCTCCTGGAGGCGCGGGCCGCCGCCGGGGAGGAGCCGCTGACCACCCGGGAGATCGCCGACCGCCTGGCCGTGCAGCAGCGGACCGCGCGCCGCATGCTGCACCGGCTGGAGCTGGCCGGGCTGGCCGAGCGCACCGGCAACCTGACCAGCGGCTCCAGCGGCCGCCCGCTCACGCTCTACCGCCTCACCCTCTGACCCGCCCGGCCGCCGGGCATGGGGCCGGGCATGGGGCGGGCGGGTCTCGTGCGGTGGCCGGCGGGCGGGCATGTCAGGACAGCCAGCGGTCCAGGCCGGCGGCGACGAAGTCGTCGTCGCGCAGCCACGGGTAGGCGGCCCAGACGCGGTCGAGCTCCTGGAGCTGCCCGGGCGACAGCTCCTCGGCCGGGTCCAGGCACCAGCGGCCGGCCAGCAGTCCCTGCCGGCGCAGCACCTCGTGGATGCCCGGGATGCACCCGTGGAAGCCGTTGGCGGTGTCGAAGATGGCGGCGTTCGCGTCGGTCAGGTGACCGTCCAGGGTGAGCAGCCGCCGCACCGCCGCGTCGTCGCCGGCGCGGGCGAGCTTCGCCTCCTCCAGCAGGTCCACGGCCCGCCGCACCCACACCGCCCACTGGCCGAGCAGGCCGCCGACGAACTCGATGTCCACCTCGCGCCCGTCCACCACCACGCGATGCGTGGTGATGAGGTCGGCCAGGATGTGGTCGTCGTTGCCGGTGTAGAGGGCGACGTCGCCCGCGCGCCCGGCGCGCACCACGCCGTGCAGGACGTCGAGCGTCCGATAGCGGTCGAACGGGGCGACCTTGATGCCCACCACCGACTCGATCGCGGCCAGGCGCGTCCAGAAGTCGCGCGACAGGGCGCGCCCGCCCACGGCCGGCTGGAGGTAGAACCCGATCACGGGAAGCACCTCGCCGACCGCCCTGGCCCGGTCGATCAGGGCGTCCTCGTCCAGGTCGCGGTGCGGGCTGAGCAGCACCATGTGGTAGCCGAGGGACCTGGCCAGCTCGGCCTCCGCCACCGCCTGCGCGGTCGGGCCGGTCGCCCCGGCCACCAGCACGACCTCGCGGCCGGCCTCGCCGGCGGTGCGGGCGGCCAGTTCGAGCACGGGCGCGAGCAGGCCGGTGCCGTGGATCGCGAACTGGGTGGTGTGCACGCCCACCGCCAGCCCACCGGCGCCCGCCTCGACGTAGTAGCGGGTCAGCGCCCGCTGGCGGCGCTCGTCCAGCTTGCGATCCTCGGTCAGGGCGAGCGGGTGCGCCGGGATGACGAGGCCGCGCCGGAACAGGTGGCGCACGGACGTCTGCGCCTCTGGAGCCGTGCTGAGCACGTGGGGGTCCCCCTTTGTCACGGGTGAGTGGGCTGCGGTGGGCGCGGGCGGGTCAGAAGCGGCCGTCACGGCGCTCGAACTTGGTGGGCTTGCCGAGCAGCGGCCCGCCGCCGGCGACCCAGCGGGCGGTGTGCTCGATCAGCTCGGCGGGGGTGATCTGCGGGTAGCCGAACAGGCGGTGGCAGCGTGAGGCGTTCGACAGCAGCGCCGTGGGCGCCTCCTCGCCGGTGAACACCGGCTCCTTGCCCAGGGCCTCCCCCAGCGCCAGCGCCGCCTGCCGCACGGAGACCAGCTCCGGGCCGGTGACGTTGAGCACGTACGGCGGCGCCTCGGCCAGCGCTAGCGAGCGCAGGGTGACCTCGTTGGCGTAACCCTGCCAGACGACGTTCACCTGGCCGGTGGCCAGGTCGACGGGCTCTCCGGCGAGGACCTTCTGGGCCAGGTCGACCAGCACGCCGTACCTGAGCTCGACCGCGTAGTTGAGGCGGATCAGCGCCATGCGGGTGCCGTACGTCTCGGCGAAGTGCGTCAGCACCCGCTCCCGGCCGAGGCAGCTCATCGCGTAGTCGCCCACGGGTCCGGTGGCGGAGTCCTCGGTGCTGCCGCCGCTGGTCACGGGGACGAGCGGGTAGACGTTGCCGGTGGACAGCGCGGCGATCCTGCTGTCACGGAACCGGTCGGCCACGCGGCCGGGCAGGTAGGCGTTGGTGAACCAGGTGGCGTGCTCGCGTCCCGCGGTGCCGAACTTGGCGCCCACCAGGAAGACCACGTTGGCCGCGTCGGGCAGCTCGCGCAGCGCCCGCTCGTCGGCCACGTCGGCGGGCACCACGTCGGCGCCCTCCGCCCGCAGCGCGTCGGCGAGGCCCGGCTCGGAGAAGCGGGACACGGCGATGACCCGCCGGTCGTGCCCGCCGGCGGCCGTGGCGTTGAGCGCGAGCCGCACCAGGCTCGGTCCCAGCTTGCCGCCGGCGCCGAGGATCATGATGTCGCCGTCGAGCCCGCCGAGGTCGTCGACCAGCCCGGCGCTCGGCCGCGCCAGCCGTTCCTCTAGTTCCGCTGTCGTCCGCACGCGGTCTCCCTCTGTACGTCATTTACGGTCCAGACCGTAACTGGCGCACAGTTGACCTGTCAACGGGTGGACGCAGCCGCGGTCAGGAGGCGGCGGGCGGGGCGCTCTCGCGGGCCGCGACCAGGACGCCGAGGACGGCGCGGGTCTGCTCCCACGGGACCGGGCTGGGCGCGCCCGCCACCATGTCGAGGAACGCCGCGATCGTCCCCTCGTAGCCGAGCCCCTTGACCGGGTCGTCGCCCCCCTCGATCACGACGGTCTCGGAGGAGTCGCGCCGGTGCACGGTGACGGTGTACTCCTCCCCCTCCGACACGCCGAGGACCTCCACGACGCCGGTGACGCCGTCCGCCCAGCGCAGCGCCATGACGCCGGTGTCCTCGGAGCGCAGGGTCGCGTAGTGCCGCCGCGCGCCGGCCGCGCCCGCCAGCGCCACGTCCGGTCCCAGCAGCGCGACCAGCAGCTCGACGCCGTGGATCCCCATGGTCACCATCGTGCCGCCGCCCTCGCCCGGCGTGTCCTGCCAGGCGTTGTAGCCGGTGGCCCACAGCCCGACGTCGTGCCGCACGGTGGCCCGCACGGCGAGCACGTCGGCCGGGTCCACCGTGAGCCCCGCGAACGCCGGGGCGAACCGCAGCACCGACGTCGACATCACCCGGTCGTGGATCGGCAGCCGGTCGAGCCGCTCCAGCTGGTCACGGCCGGCTGCCGCGGGCTTGTTGACGAAGCAGGCCGCCCCGGTCTCCAGCACCGCGGCCAGCGCGCCGGGCACCTGCGGGTTGGGCACGGTCAGCACCACCCCGTCGGGGCCGGTCGCCAGCGCCTCGGCGAGCGTCGGGACGACCACGGCCGCGGGGTGCTCGCCGGTGAAGCGCCGCAGCCGCTCGGGGTCCGGCTCCCACACCACCAGCTCGGCGTGGCTCGCCAGCGTGCGGGCGTCGGTGAACGGGTGACTGGTGGCGAGACCGGCGAGAACGATGCGCACGGGAGTCCTCCGGAGCGGCGGCGGGATGGGAGGGGACCATCATGGCAGCCGCCCCGCCGCCGCCCGCAGGTCAGCCGATCGTGCCCGGTTCGTGATCCACTTCCGGCATCATCGCCGACCATGAAGAAGATGATCACAGCATTGGCTGCCTGCGCCGTCATGTCGGCGGCCCTGTCCGCCGTCGCCGCCCCCGCGCAGGCGGCGCCCAAGGATCCCGTCAGCGTGCTGAAGGCCAAGCTCGTACCCGGGCACGGCGTGCGCTTCACCGAAACGGTCACCTGGTCGGACGGCACGGACGAGAGGGAGGTCCAGGACCGCAAGGGCGCCTTCCAGTTCGACCGCAAGGGCGTCGCCGCGTTCGACATCGACATCCACTGGGACGACGACGACTACGGGCGGCAGCGGGCCGTCGGCATCGGCAAGATCACGTACCACTCCGGCGGGGTCATGCCCATCGTTCTGCCGGAGGGCAAGACCTGGTACAAGGTCAAGCGGTACGGGATGCCCGACTCCTACAGCCAGATCCTCAACCCGGCCGAGCCCAGGACCCTGGCCGCGCTGATCGAGCACGGGAAGCCGGCGAAGAGCTCCGTCACCGGCACCATCACCTTCAAGGACCTCAAGCGCGTCTCGGCCTGGTGGGCGGGCGCGAAGGCGGACAAGTCGTTCGACAACACGAAGGTCTCCTACACCCTCACGCTCACCTCGGCGGGCCTGGTGAGCAGGGTGCAGAGCTCGTACACGGCGACGGAGGACGGGAAGAGCGCCATGGTCGCCGTGGACAGCCGCTACAGCGGGTGGGGTGCGAAGGTGTCGGTCAAGGCGCCGGACCCCGCCAAGGTGACCACCGAGTTCCGCTGATCCGCACGCTCGCCGGCGGCCGTGTGCCGTCCGTCTGACATCATCGCTACGTGCGTACGCTGCCGATGGTCCTGCTGATCCCGGTGGTCGCGCTGGGCCTGCTCGCCGGCTGCACGACGCTCCAGAACGCCACGGCCGGCAACGAGCGGTGGCGGCTGGCGCACCGGGCGCCCTCTCTGGAGTTCGGCGCCAGTCTCGTCCCGCTCGGCGAGCGTGAGGCGTGGGCCTTCGGCACCCGCCGGGTCGGGTGGTGGCACTTCGGCCCCACCGCCTACCACTGGGACGGTGAGCGCTGGCGGGCCAGTCCCCTTCCCTCCGGGCCGGGCGCCGGCGGCGGGCCGGCGGGCGCCTCCTCGCCCGCCAACGTCTGGCTCGTCACCAGCGGCGACGACGACGGGCGGCGGGCTCTGCGCTGGGACGGCCGGACCTGGACCACGATGCGGACCCTGCCTTCGCAGTCGGTCCAGGAGGTCGAGGTTCTCGGCGACACCGACGTGTGGTTCTTCGGCGACGACACGTGGCACTACACCGGGTCGGCCTGGGTCAGGGCCGACGTGCCCGTGCTGGTGAGCCGGGCGAGCGCGCGCTCCGCCACGGACATCTGGGCCATCGGCCGGGACAGGCGGGACGAGACCCAGCCCCGGGTGGCCCACTACGACGGCACCGGCTGGCGGATCGAGCCCCTCGGCGACGCCCTCCCCGCCTCCGACACGTCCTCCTCCTACGACCTCGGCGGCATCACCGCGGACGCCTCCGGCGTCTGGATCACCGCCAACGTCTCGGACATGACCGCGCGGACCACCACGCCGCTGCTGCTGCACCGCAGCGGGAACGTCTGGCGGACCGAGCGGGTGACCGCGGTGCCCGGCCCGTGGCGCGAGACGTTCGACCCCGTCCCGGACGGGCGCGGCGGCCACTGGTTCCTCGGCTCCGCCGATGTCAACGGCGACGACGCCGCGCTCGCTCACCGCTCCCCCGCCGGCGTCTGGACCCTGCGCCCGGTCGGCGCCCCGGGAACGGCGGAGTTCACGTCACTGGCCGGCGTCCCCGGCGGCTCGTGGCTGCTCGCCGCCGGCAGCTTCGGCGACGTCCGCGGGATCTTCCGCCACCAGCTGCCCGGCCGGTGAGGCGCCCGCGCCCGCGACCGCGGCCAGCCGGCCACGGTCGCGGGGGCACGGTCACGGGTGGGCGATGAAGCGCCCGAACCTGCCCTGGTGGTAGAGCAGCGGACGGCCCGTGCGGTGCACGTACGCCTCGGCGACCAGGCCCACCACGAGCACGTGGTCGCCGACGTCGGACGTCTCGTGGGGCAGGCAGATCAGGTGAGCCGAGACGTCCTGCAGCAGCGGCGCCCCGAGGGGCCCCGGACGCCACCGGGTGGGCTCGGCGAACCTGTCGATCCCCTTGCTCGCGAACCTGGCCGCCACCTCCGCCTGGTCACTGGCCAGCACGTTGACCGCGAAGTGGTCCGCCGAGCGCAGCCAGGGCCAGGTGGTGGAGCGCCGGTCGACGTAGAAGGAGACCAGCGGCGGGTCCAGGCTGACCGAGGAGAAGGAGGTGGCGGTCAGGCCGACGGGGATGCCGTCGCTCTGCGCGGTGATCACCACGACGCCGGCGGCGTGCACCGCGAGGGCGCGGCGGTAGCCGTCGGCGTCCACCGTGCGGTCGGGCAGGGTCTCGGTCATCCGGCCACCGCCACTTCCAGCTGCGCGCCGTCATGGGCGGCGTACCGGGAGCCGGGCCGGGCCAGTCCGTAGTTGCCGCGCAGGGTACGGCTCTCGTACTCGTCCCGGAACAGGCCCCTGACCCGCAGCTCCGGTACGACGTGGTCGACGAAGTCGGCCAGGCCTGCGGGCAGGAGGGGAGGCATGACGTTGAAGCCGTCGGCCGCTCCGCCCTCGAACCATTCCTGGATCTCGTCGGCGATCTGCTCCGGGGTGCCGGCCACCACGCGGTGGCCCCGGCCGCCGGCCAGCCGGCCGATGAGCTGCCTGACCGTGAGGCCCTCCCGCCTGGCCAGGTCGACGACGAGCTTGCGGCGGCTCTGCGCGCCCTCGGTCTCGACGGGGATGTCCGGCAGCGGGCGGTCGAGCGCGTCCTCGCTCAGCTCGATGCCGGTCATGCGGGACAGCTGGACCAGGCCGTACGCGGGGATGATGAGGTCCTCCAGCTCCTTCTCCAGGCGGAGCGCCTCCCGCTCGGTGGAGCCGATGATGGGCGAGATGCCCGGCAGGACGAGCAGGTCCCCCGGCTGCCTGCCGTGCCTGGTCACGCGGCGCTTGAGGTCGGCGTAGAACTCCCGGCCCTCCGCCAGGGTCTGCTGGGCGGTGAAGACGGCCTCCGCGTGACGGGCGGCGAACTCCTTGCCGTCCTCGGAGGAGCCCGCCTGCACCAGCAGCGGGTGTCCCTGGGGCGGGCGGGAGGTGTTCAGCGGGCCGCGGACGGTGAAATGCTCCCCCGCGTGCTCGATCGGGTGGATCTTGCCGGTGTCGGCGTAGAGCCCGCCCGCCCGGTCGGACAGGATCGCGTCGTCCTCCCAGCTGTCCCACAGCTTGGTGACCACCTCCAGGAACTCGGTGGCCCTGGCGTAGCGGTCGGCGTGCGCGGGCCGTTCGACGCCGAAGTTGTGCGCCTCGGCCTCGCCGGCGGAGGTGACGATGTTCCAGCCGGCCCGGCCGCCGCTGATGTGGTCGAGGGAGGCGAACTTGCGGGCCACGTGGAACGGCTCGTTGTAGGTGGTCGACACGGTGGCGATCAGGCCCACGTGGTCGGTGACGGCGGCGAGGGCCGCCAGCAGCGTCAGCGGCTCCAGGCCGCCGAGCGCGTTGTGCCGGACGTCGCCCCACAGGGCCAGGCCGTCGGCCAGGAAAACCGAGTCGAGCTTGCCGCGCTCGGCGATCCGGGCCAGGTCCTGGTAGTGCCGGACGTCGGCGATCCTCGACGGGTCGGTGCGCGGGTGCCGCCAGGCCGCCTCGTGGTGGCCGACGCCCATGAGGAAGGCGTTGAGGTGCAGCTTTCTCGTCATGTGGTCCTCCAGGTGGAGAAGCGGCGCTCGATCCTGATCAGCAGCAGGTTGAACAGCAGGCCGAGCGCGGAGATCGTGATGATCCCGGCGTACATCTCGGGGATGCGGAAGCTGGACTGGGCGTCCAGGATGAGGTAGCCGAGCCCGGCCTTGGCGCCGACCATCTCGGCGAACAGCAGGACGAGGATGGAGTAGGCGCCGGCCAGCCGCACGCCGGTGAAGATGGTGGGCACGGCGGCGGGCAGGATGACCTTCTGGAAGAGCCGGACCGGGCCGAGGCCCATGGACCGGGCCGACTTGATCAGCAGGGGCTCGACGGTCTTCACGCCACTGATCGTGTTGAGCAGGATCGGCCAGGAGCAGGAGTACAGCACGAAGGTGATCTTCGTGGTCTCGCCGATGCCGAGGATGAGGGTGAACACCGGCAGCAGCGCCACGGCGGAGGTGTTGCGGAAGAGCTCCAGGAGCGGGGTCAGGGTGTCGGCCACCGGGCGGTACCAGCCGATCAGCAGGCCGAGCGGGATGGCCAGCGCGATGGCCAGGCCGAACCCGGACAGCGAGCGGACCAGCGACGCCTCCAGGTGCTCGGGGAGCTGCCCGCCGAGCACCATCTCGTACCAGACGGCGAGGTCCTCCGACAGCGGCGGCACGAAGACCCGGTCGAACACGCCCAGCCGCGGCAGCACCTCCCAGGCGGCCAGCAGCAGCAGGATCGCCGAGGATTTCGTGAGCGCCCGCGAGGCCACGTGCCGATACCGTCGCGCGGCGGCGGACGGGCGGGCGCCGGGAGGCGTCTGCGGGCGGCGCGGCGGGTCAGGGGCGTGGGCGCCGACGGAGAGCCGCTCGGTCGCGCGCTCGCCCAGGGCGGTGGCGGCGGCGAGGTCGCCCGGCCGGTCAGCCATGGGACGTCGCCTTCCGCTCCAGGACCTGCGCCGCGGCGACCTCGTCGCGCAGCAGGGCCCACACGTGATGGCGGTACTCGCCGAACGCCGGGTCCGCGCGCAGGTCACCGTCCCGGGAGTCGAAGGACACCTCGACGATCTCCTTGATCCGGCCCGGCCGGGAGGTCATGACGGCGACCCGCTGGCCGAGGTAGACGGCCTCGTCGATGCCGTGCGTGATGAAGACGACGGTCTTGCCGGTCTTCTCCCAGATCCGCAGCAACTCCTCCTGCAGCGACTCGCGCGTCTGGGCGTCCAGCGCGGCGAACGGCTCGTCCATCAGCAGCACGTCGGGGTCGAAGGCGAGGCTGCGGGCGATCGCCACCCGCTGCCGCATGCCGCCGGACAGCTCGTGCGGGTAGCGCTCCTCGAAGCCGGTCAGCCCCACGAGGTCGAGGTAGTGCCGGGACCGCTCCCGCCGCTCCTTCTTCGGTACGGCCTTCGCCTCCAGGCCGAACTCGACGTTGGCCCGCGCGGTGCGCCAGGGGAACAGCGCGTACTGCTGGAAGACGATCCCCCGGTCCAGCCCCGGGCCGGTGACCGGCGTGCCGTCGATGAGGATCTGGCCGCCGGTCGGCCGCGTCAGCCCGGCGACCAGGTCGAGGAGCGTGGACTTGCCGCAGCCGCTCGGCCCGACGAGGGTGAGGAACTCTCCCTCGCGCACGTCGAGGTCGATGCCGGACAGCGCGACGAACGGCTCGCGGGCGTCCCGGACCTGGAACACCTTGCTGACGTCCCGGAGGCCGATCTTGGTCTTCACCGCGGTCCGGCCGAGTGTGGCGGTCATGACCCGCTCCCGTGGGCGTAGGGGTTGAACTCGTTGGTGTAGAGGTCGGACGGCTTCACCTGGCCGGGCCTGATCTCGCCCTCGCGGCTCAGCCAGTCGATCCACGTCTGGAACTCCTTGGCGGCGATGACGCCGCCCTTGCCGGCGATGCCGGTGCTCTTCCAGAACGTCACCGCGGTCGCGTCCTCGTTGCGTCCGCGCTTGGCGATGATCTGCTTGAACCTGGCGACGACCTCCTCGCGCGGGTGGCTCTGGGCCCACTGGACGGCCTTGGCGAACGCCTCGACGAACGTCCTCGTGGTGTGGGGGTTGCGCGCGATGAAGTCCTCGCGCAGCACGACGGAGCCGGCGGTGAACGGCCCGAACAGGCCGACGTCGGTGAACAACGGGCGCAGGCCGCCGCGTGCCAGCGCCTTGTCCTTGATGATGCCGCCGAGCGTGCCCACGTCGAGCTGTCCCCGGCGCAGCGCCTGCTCGGTGTTGACCGGGGGGATCACGACGAGCTGGACCTGCTTGATCTCCTCCGGGGTCAGGCCCGCCCGCTTCAGGTACTCCTTGATGACGGCCTCGTGGTGCGCGCCGAGCGTGTTGACGCCGATCTTCTTGCCGATGAGGTCGCGGGCGGTGCGGATGGGACTGTCGTCGGTCACGTAGTAGCCGCTGAAGCTTTTGTCGTCGGAGCCGTAGTAGCCGATCACCGCCTTGATCGGCGCTCCGGCCGCCTTCAGCTTGATGATCGCGCCGTTGAAGGCGCCGCCGAAGTCGGTCTGGCCGGTGGCGGCCGACTGGATGTCCTGGGGGCCGCTGGTGGTGTTGCCGACCCACTTGAGCTTGACGTCGCCGAGGTAGCCGAGGTCCTCGGCGAGCTCGGGGTAGGTGACGGCGCCGACGTTGCCCTGGTAACGCAGCACCTTCACCTCCGCTCCGCCGGGACGCGCCGAGCCCTCGGCGGAGCCGCAGGCGGCCAGTCCGGCCGCCGTCAGAACGAGAAGGAAATGCCTGATCTTGATCACGGAACGTTCCTCATGAAGAGGCGCGCCAGTGCGCGGGCGCGCGGGAAGAGGGTGGCACGAGCACCGTCGGCCATGCCGGGATGGGGAAGTGCGCGGTCAGCTGTCCGTGATCAACGACATTGCGCGCTGGCGACGTGACCGAAGTCGACGTGCGGGCGCCGGGTCAAGTGAAGGCCCTGGCTCATACCGGGAACGCTACGGCGCCGGTCGCGCATAGTCAACATTCCCTACTGGATATACATGAATATCCAGGGCCCTCCGGGCCGTCAGAACAGGTCGCGCAGCCGGGCGGCGTACGCGCGCGGGTGGGTGAGATTGCCGTTGTGGCCGCCGGGGAACTCCTCGACCTCTCGCCCGACGAGGGTCGCCAGCTCGTGCGCGCAGCGGTGGTCGAACACGTGCCGGGGCGTGGTGCGCCCCGCCGCCGGGATGATCCGCACCGGACTGGCGGCGATCGCGGCGGTGTCGAGGGTGTCGAGGACGATGGCGCCGAAGTCGTTGCGGATGAAGAAGTCGAAGGCGGCCCTGCGCCGGTCGTCCATGGGGTGCTGGGTGAGCCCGGGCTCGGTCTCCTGCCGGCCGAGCTGGATGCCGAGGACTTCGGCGATCTTGCCGAACGCTCCGGCGAGCCCCTGGTCCTGGTAGAGCCGCTGGAGTTCCTGGAGCTCCTCCTCGTGGAGGCGGCGTTCGGCGGCGGGCAGCAGGGAGGGCGCGACGGGCTCGTGGGCGACGAGCGTGTGGAGCTGGGCCGGGTGCCGGACGGCCAGGTGCAGGCCGAGCACCGCGCCGAAGCTGCAGCCGAGCATGCGGGCGGGCTCGTCGGTGAGCTCGGCGAGCAGCCGGTGCACGTCGTCGGTGTGCTCGGCCACCGTCGCGCCGCCGGCCGGGTCGTCCAGCGTGCTGCGGGACAGGCCGCGCCGGTCGTAGGTGATGACGGTGTGGTCGGCGACGAGCCGGTCCACCAGGTCGACGGTGCGGCCGGCGTCGCCCTCGCCGCTCTGGGAGATGAGCAGGACCGGGCCCGTACCGCGGACCTCGTAGTAGAGCCGGGCACCGGGGACGCTGAGGAATCCGTTCATGGCGAAAACATATCAGACTTGATGCATCTAATCAGATGTAATCTTGGTCACATGGCCCTCCGCCTGAGGATGTCCGCCGTGGGCTCGTCGGCGGGCAGGAACGCTTCGAGGCGCAGCTCGGACAGCGTGACGTCCACGGCCGTCGCGAACGACGTCAGCGTGGTGATGAGGCGCAGCTCGCCTTCCGGCACCCGCAGCCGCAGCGGCACGGCGAAGCCCAGATGCCCCGCCGGTGGGTCCACGTCGGGAAGGTAGCCGTCCAGCTCGGCGATGAACTCCTCCAGGTCCGGATCGGGGCTCTGCCGCAGCTGGTCGCGCAGGCTGCCGGTGATGTGGCGGCCCCACTCGGGCAGGTTCTCCACGCGGCGGGCCATGCCCTCGGGATGCAGGGCGAGCCGCAGCACGTTGAGCGGCGGCTCCAGCAGCGCGGGGGCGGCGCCCTCGTGCAGCACGCCGAACGCCGCGTTGGCGGCGACCAGCTCGCCGTGCCGCCGGACGACGACCGCGGGATACGGCAGGTGGCCGTCGAGGATGCGCTCCAGCGCCTCACGCACCGGGCCGAGCTCGGGGGCGTCGAGGCTCGACTCGGCGTACATCGGCGCGTAGCCCGCCGCGAGCAGGAGCTCGTTCCGCTCCCGCAGCGACAGCCCCAGCGACTCGGCGAGCCGCACCACCATGACGCGGCCCGGCCGTGAACGTCCCTGTTCGAGGAAGCTCAGATGGCGCTGGGTGGTGTCGGCCCGGATCGCCAGGTCGAGCTGGCTGAAGCGGCGGCGCGTCCGCCAGCGCCGTAGCTCGCGGGCGAACTGCTCGGGTTCCGCCAAGACCGTCATGTCACCATTCATAGTGGACATCCGCGGTGGCGCGATTCCCTCCAGGGAATCGCGCGGCCGCCGCCCGGGCCCGCACACTGCTGGCCATGAGCAACACATTCGATGTCAAGCAGTGCGCCGACCGCTATGTCGCCCAGTGGAACGAGCCCGATCCGGCGACGCGCGGCGCCCTCATCCGTGAGCTGTGGGCACCCGGCGGGATCCAGGTGCTGATCGATCCGCCCGAGGCGATCCGCGACGCCGCCGCGGCGCTCGCCTTTCCCGTGCCGCCGCTGGAGGTCCACGGCCACGAGGCTTTGGACGCCAGGGTGACCCGTGCCTACGAGATGTTCGTGGCGCCGGGCGAGCACGTCTTCCGGGTCGCCGGGGAGCCGTTCGTCCTCCTGTCGAACGTGATCGGCGTCCGGTGGTCGATGGTGTCCGTCCGGGACGGCGAGGTCGTGGGCGGTGGCCTGGACATCCTGGCCCTGGACGGCGAGGGCCGGATCCGTACCGACCACCAGTTCATCGGGGTGAGCTGATGCGCTTAACCAGGATCATCCGCACGGAGGACGGCGGTTCGGCGTTCGAGGACGGCGAGATCGCGCTCGAGCGGCGACAGGTCGCCGACGGGGTGCCGGCCATGGCGGTGGGCGGGCTGCCGTCGAGGGACGGCGTGCAGTTCCTGCGCAGCGCCGCGTTCGACAGCAGCGCCCACCCGGCGCCGCGCGAGCAGTGGGTGGTGATGCTGCGCGGCACGATCGAGGTGACGGTGACCGACGGCGGCCGGCGCCGTTTCGGCCCCGGTGACCTGGTGCTCGCCGCCGACACGACCGGCCTGGGGCACGTCACGACGGGCGTCGGCGAGGCGCCGTTCGAGGCGCTGTTCATCCCGCTCTGACGGACGGGGCGACACGGCGGGCGCGGCTAGGGGGCGCCGGGGCCGCGGTCCAGCAGGGCGGCGATGCCGTCGAGCATGCGGTGCAGGCCGAACTCGAAGATGCTCTCCGGCTCCGACGCCTGGAACGCCTCGCTGCCGAACTCCGACACCATGGGCAGCCGCGCGGCGTGGATGGTGCGGTGGATCGCGTCCTGCCGGGCGTCGGCCCACTGCTGACGGGTGTGCCGGGTCGTCCGGGCGACCTGCGCCTCGTGGGCGAGGGGGATGGCGGCGCTCTGCAGGTAGGTGCCGATCATGATGGCGACCTGGACCAGCGTGGTGAAGTCCAGGTCGTGGCCGGCCAGGGCGCGCATCCGCCAGTCGGTGTAGGCCATGAGGTTGGGGGCGACGGGCGGCCGGGTCGTGACCGCGACGAGGTGGGACACCCAGGGGTGGTCCTGGTAGATCGCCCACTCCGCGCGCGCGGACAGCTCCAGCTTGGCGCGCCAGCCGTCGGGGCCGGGCTCGGGCAGCGGCCGTTCGCCGAAGACCGCGTCCACCATGAGGTCGTTGAGCTCCTCGCGGTTCGCGACATAGCGGTAGAGCGACATCACGCCCACCCCGAGCCGTGCCGCGACGCGCCGCATGGACACCGCGGCGACGCCCTCCCGGTCGGCGACGTCGGTGGCGGTGCGCACGATGAGCGACCGGTCCAGGGCGACCTCCGGCGCTCCGCCCTCCGTCCCCGCGGGCGGCGGGTGCGGGACCTCCGCCTCGGGGGCCGCCCGGCCCTCCTCCCGCGCGTCGGCCGCCAGGCGGTCCGCGACCCGCATCCGGTAGGCCCGCGCCCGGCAGGCGCGCGAGCAGTACCGGGGAGGGCGTCCCCGCTCGCTCGCGCCGAGGGCCCGTCCACACGTCTCGCATGTCGGCATGCTCGATGTCCATCCTGATTTTCGTCACGAATCTCGCGGCGTGACGAAAGTATAGACGAAGCGCGGAGGAGCCATCGATTAACCCCATTTCACCTGCGTATATGGCTTCGCGTGCCGCATGTGCTCCCTGGGGGGAGTACGGTGTCTTTATGTCTCGTACAGCGTACTCACGAGGAGGGGGCGCTCCTGCCCCCCACGCCCTCGAACTGCACGACGTGACCAAGCGCCACGGACACGGCGACGCCGCCGTCACCGCCCTCGACCGGGTCACGATGCGCGTCCCCCGGGCCACCTTCACCGCCGTGATGGGCCCTTCCGGCTCGGGGAAGAGCACCCTGCTGCACTGCGCCGCCGGGCTCGACCGGCCCACGTCCGGATCCGTCGTCCTGGACGGCCGCGACCTGAGGGGCATGGACGAAACGGCCCTGACCCGCCTCCGGCGCGACCGCATGGGATTCGTCTTCCAGTCGTTCAACCTCGTGCCGACGTTGACGGTCGAGCAGAACGTGACACTGCCCCTGGAGTTCGCCGGCCGCCGCGCGGACCGCCGGCGGGTGCGGGAACTGCTCGCCCGGCTCGGGCTCGGCGACCGGACCGGCCATCGGCCGGCGGAGCTGTCCGGCGGCCAGCAGCAGCGCGTCGCCATCGCCCGCGCCCTGCTCTCCGAGCCTGCCGTCATCTTCGCCGACGAGCCCACCGGCGCGCTCGACACCAGGGTCGCCCGTGAGGTCCTCACCATCCTGCGGGAGGCCGTGAGCCTGACCGGCCAGACGATCGTGATGGTCACCCACGACCCGGTCGCCGCCTCCTACGCCGACACCGTGGTCTTCTTCGCCGACGGGCGGATCGCCGACAGCATGGCGCGCCCGCACGCCGCGGCGGTGGCCGAGCGCATGGCCCGGCTCTCCGAGCCGGCGCCCCCGGCCCGGACGGCCGGGACAGGCCTGCTGCACCGGACCGGTGACCCCCGATGATGTGGCGGCTGGCGTTCCTCACGATCCGCTCGCACAGGGCGTCCTTCCTGGCCTCGGCCGCCGTGATGGCGGCGGGCACCGCCCTGCTCACCGCGTTCGCGACGCTGCTGGAGACCGGGCTGAGGTCCCACGACGACACCGGGTTCCTCGTCATGCTGCCCGCCATCCTCGGCGGGTGGACGGTGGCGATCGTGGCCTTCGGCGTGGTCTCCACCGTGTCCCTGACGATCCAGCACCGGGAGCGGGAGCTCGCGCTGCTGCGGTCGATCGCCGCCACCCCGCGGCAGATCCGGCAGAGTGTCGTCCGGGAGACGGTGACGGTGGCGGTGCCCGCGGTCGCCGCCGGTCTCGCCCCCGGTGCGGGGCTCGGCGTGGTCGTCTTCCGGAGGCTGGTGGACGGCGGCCTCGTCGGCGCCCGGACCGAGCTCAGCGTGGGATGGCCGAGCCTGGCGATCGGGGCGGGCGTCTCCCTGCTCGCTGCGCTCGGGGCCGCGCTGATCTCCAGCAGGAGGGCGGCGTCCGTCCCGCCCGTGCGGGCGCTGTCGGAGGCCACGCCCGCGGCGGCTCCCCTGCTGACCCGGGCGCGCCTGCTCGCCGGCCTCGGACTCGTGGCGGTGGGGCTGAGCCTGGGGGCGGGGACACTGCTCATGGAGAACGGCCCGCTCCTCTCCAGCACGGCGGGCCCGGCGGGCGTCGCCGTGGCGGTCGGGCTCGCCCTGCTCGGCCCGGCGGCCGTGACGTGGGTCGGGCCGCTCACCCGGGCGGGCATCGGGACGGCGATCGGGGCGAGCGCCCGGCTGGCCGCCCGCAACGTCCACGCGCGGGCCAGGCACACCGCCGGCGTGGCGTCGCCCCTGATCCTCCTCGTGGGCATCGCCGCCGGAACGCTGTACATGCAGAGCACGGAGGACGGCGTTCATCAGGTGGCCGCCGCCGCGGGTGACGTCGGCTCACGGCTGGCCCCGGTGAACTACCTGGTCGTCACGATGATCATCGGCTTCTCGGCGATCGTCGTGGTCAACACCGTGGTGGCGGCCACCCGCCGGCGGCGTGGGGAGTTCGGCCTGCTGCGGCTGTCCGCCGCCACCCGCGGTCAGGTGCTGCGGATGGTCACCGTCGAGACCGCCGTCACGGTCGGCATCGGCGTCGTGCTCGGCACCGTGGCCGCGGCGGTCACGGTCGTGCCGTACAGCCTGGTCAAGACCGGCTCACCGGTCCCTCTGGGACCGCTCTGGACGTACCTGGTCATCGTGGGCGGCTCCTTGCTCCTCGTCATGGCCGCCACGCTCGGCACGGCGTTGGGCGCCCTCCGCGTCCGGCCCGTCGACGCCGTCTCCACCCCGTAGGCCGGCGCCGTCCCGAACCCGTGGGCCGGCGCCGTCCCGAACCCGTGAACGGCGCCTCCGGCGGTGACCCGGCCGCCGCCGCTCCCTAGATCCAGCCGCGCTCGCGGGCCGCGAGCCCGGCCTGGAAGCGGGTGATGGCGTTCAGGTCGCGCATGACCGCGTGGATGCGGCGCTGCACGGTACGCAGGCCGAGTCCCAGCGTCCGCGCGATGGCCTCGTCGGTCAGCCCGCCCGCGAGCAGCGCCAGCAGCTCCCTGGTCGCCTCGTCGGGCCCGTCGGGAGCGGCTGGGCGGGGTGTCCCCCGCAGCGGGAACCCCCGTCCCCACTCCCGTTCGAACAGCGCGATCAGCGCGTCCAGCAGGGCCGACTGGTGCAGGATGAACGCCGCGTCGATGGAGTACGAGCCGTTGCGGATGGGGATCAGCGCGAGCGCGTCGTCGGCGATCCACATCTTGGCCGCCGCCCCGGCCACCACGCGGGCCTGCTCGCCGTGGGCCATGGAGTCCTGGATGAGCCGCAGCTTGCCCGGCACCGCCAGGGACTCCAGGTCGTACACACTGCGGTAGTCGATGCCCGACTTGAGCATCCGCCGCTCGCGCTCGACGTTGTCGGCGTGGCCGCGCATGACGTACGGGGGCTTGTCGATGTTGCGGAACATGGTCTGGGCGCTGTCCTGCAGCGCGTACGCCCGGCTGATGATGTTGCCGGTCCCCGTGACGACCTCGACCTGCTCGGCCGGATGCGTCGCGTAGCGGGAGGCCAGGTGGAACGACGTGGTGAGCTCGTGGATGGCCGTGCGCACCTGGTGCAGCTCCTCCTCCTGGCGGGTGAGCAGCGGCCTGATCGCGATGTCGGGCGCGACGGCGACGTAACGGGCACGGCGGCCGGGCAGCCTGCTGGCCAGGCCGCGCCGCGCGAAGGCCGCCAGCGTGCGGGCCGCCAGGAGCGTGGAGACGCCGCAGTGCGTGGCGAGCTCCGCGGCGGAGGACCGCGGGTTCTCGACGAGCGTCGTGTACAGACGGCTCTCGGCCGGTGACAGGCCGATCGCTTCGAGCATCGGCGACGCCCCTTCTCCCGGTGGAGAGGTGGCGGGATACCGCCACCTGGCGGGTTTTGGCCCGTCCGGCGGACTTGTGCCCTGACTGATTCCCAGATTAGGTCAGCGAGGAAACGATCTCCATCGCGCGCGGGCGACGATGGCCGGTGTTTCTCACGTCTGGAGAAGGTTGTGCGCATGCTGTCCACCCCCCGGCGCCGCGGAGCCGTGGCCTTACTCGCGGCCGTCCTGGCGGTGCCGCTCTCCGCGGTCCCGGCAACGGCCACCACGGCGACCGCCGCCCCCTCGGCCACCAGGGCGAACGCGCCCGCGATCGGCACTCCACCCGTCAGGATCACGCTGATCACCGGGGACACCGTCACCTACGCCAGGGACGGCGCGGGCCGCGCGTCCGCCACCCTGGAGCCCGCCGAGGGCCACGAGGCGCGGACGTACCAGGCCCAGCAGGACGATCACGGCTACTACGTGATCCCCGCTGACGCCGGTCCTTACATCAGCAAGGGCCTGCTGGACAAGGAGCTGTTCAACGTCGACTACCTGGCGGCCAACGGCTACGGCGACGCCAAGGCCGCGCGGATCCCGCTCATCCTCCAGTACCGGCCGCAGACCAAGGCCGGCGACCTGGCGGGCAAGGCCAGGTCACTGAAGGGCGGCGGGGAGCCGGTGGTGCTGGAGAGCATCGACGGCGCGGCGATCAAGCTGGACAAGAAGGACGCCACCACGTTCTGGCAGTCCTTGGGAGGGAGCACGGGCAAGGCCCTGACGGCCGACCTGCGCAAGGTGTGGCTCGACGGCAAGGTCAAGGCGCTCGACGACGTCAGCAACGCGCAGATCGGCGCCCCCGCGGCCTGGGCGGCCGGGTTCGACGGCACGGGCGCCACGGTCGGCGTCATCGACACCGGCATCGACGCCGCCCACCCCGACCTGCAGGGCAGGGTCGCCTCGGCCCGCAACTTCGTCCCCGCGGGCAGCCCGGGCGGCGGCGACCCGGCGGAGGTCACCGACCGCGTCGGTCACGGCACCCACGTGGCGTCCATCATCGCCGGCAGCGGCGCCGCCTCCAACGGCAGGTACAAGGGCGTCGCCCCCGGCACCCGGCTGACCATCGCCAAGGCGCTGGACGACACGGGCAGCGGCAACGACTCCGAGATCATCGCGGCGATGCAGTGGCAGGCGGCCACCGCGCACGCCCGGGTGGTCAACATGAGCCTGGGCAGCAGCAGCCCGACCGACGGCACCGACCCGCTGAGCCAGGCGGCCGACGAGCTGACCGCCGCGTACGGCACGCTGTTCGTGGTCGCGGCCGGCAATTCGGGCCCCGGCCGGTACACCATCGCCTCTCCCGGCGCGGCCACCTCGGCGCTGACCGTGGGCGCGGTGGACTCCGCCGACCGGATCGCCGAGTTCTCCAGCCGCGGCCCCCGCCTGAGCGACGACTTCGCGATCAAGCCGGAGATCACCGCGCCCGGCGTGAACATCGTCGCGGCGCGCGCGGCCGGCACCTCCCTCGGCCAGGGCAGCAGCGTCCCCGGCGGCGGCCCCGTCGACGAGCACTACACCGCGGCGTCCGGCACCTCGATGGCCGCCCCGCACGTGGCGGCCGCCGCCGGCATCCTCGCCGCCCAGCACCCCGACTGGACGCCCGACCAGCTCAAGACCGCGCTGACGGGCACCGCCAAGCCGGGCGACGCCACGGCCCACGACCAGGGCGCGGGCCGGCTCGACATCGGCCAGGCCGTCACCCAGCAGGTCTTCGACGACCTGGCGACCGTCTACGCCGGCTTCACCGACCCGTACACCGGCCAGACGCTGACCCGGAAGGTGACCTACCGCAACACCGGCAAGGAGCCCGTCACGCTGAACCTGTCGCTGACGCTGAAGCACGGTGACGCCCAGCCCCCCGCCGGGATGGCCACGATCACCCCGTCGTCGCTCACCGTCCCCGCGGGCGGCACCGCGAGCGCGGACCTCACGATCGAGCCCACGCTTGGCGATCCCGGCTGGTACGAGGGGCGCCTGACGGCGACCGCGGGCACGGCCCGGCTGACCGCGCCGATCGCGTTCCGTAAGCAGGCCAGGATGAACACCGTGCGCGTCCGGCTCGTCGGCCGGCCCGAATGGACGATGAACCGGGGCATCGTGTCCGCCCTGCGGGTCAGCGACACCGACCCGCTCCTCGAAGGTGAGCCGATGACCGTGGCCACCGACGACTGGCGGGCCACCGACACGCCGGGCACGTTCGAGGCCCGGTTCAGGCTCGCCCACGGCGGCGTCTACTCCTTCGGCGACATGCCCTGGTGGTACACCAAGCCGGACCGGCAGCTCCAGTACGCCACGCTGCTCGCCCCCGAGATCAAGCTCGACGGCGACACCACGGTCACCCTGGACGCCACCGACGTCGAGCCCATCCGCGTGAGCACGCCCCGCACGTCGGAGCCGGTGTTCCTGAACGTGATGAACACCCGCACCACCGCCTCGGGCCGGATGTACGCGGGCGCCTCACTGCTCAGCTACGAGCCGGTCACCACCGGCAGCTACTGGGTCACGCGGCTGCGGAAGGCGCCCACGGTGGGCACCTCCATGGTGCTGTTCGACCAGATCCGCCGAGCCCCCGAGGTCGAGCTGACCGTGCCGGGCCTCCAGCTCAACCCCCGCTACGTCAGCGAGCACGACGCGCTGGTGCCGAAGTTCACCACGGACCGGCGCCTGAGCCTGACCACGGGCGACGACATGCGCGCCGGCGCCGACACGCGCGGCAAGCTCGTCCACCTCCCGGCCAGGGACTCCCTGCAGCTGTTCCTGGCCGACATGGAGCTGGCCGCCAAGGCGGGGGCCGCGGGCGTGGTCACCAGCGACCGGTTCGCCTGGCTGCTCAGCGACGCCGCGTACACGGCCCAGAACAAGATCCCGGTGCTGTGGATCGACAGCGGTGAGGCGGACCGGCTGGGCAAGGTGCTGGCCCGCAAGCCGTATCCGGTCGCCGCGCTGCGCTCCACGCCGACCACCCCGTTCGAGTACAAGCTGGCCTACTACGTGCGGGGCGCCACGGCCGGCCGCCTCACCTTCACGCCGAAGGCCCGCGACCTCACCGAGATCGACACCACCTACCACGCGCAGTTCCCCCCGAAGGCGGGCACATGGGGGCCGCACGCGGACTTCACGGAGGTCAACCACACCTTCGCGGAGGACCAGCGCTTCAGCGTCCGCGGCTCGCACCGCATCGCCGCCCCCACGGCCAGGACCGAGTACTACAACGCGGCCGGCGAGGACGTGCTGTGGGAGCGCGACTACTCGTTCCGCGACCCGGCCTCGGACGCCGAGCGGTACGCCTCCTCCTCCCGCGGCTTCACCCGCCCCACCCGGGAGCGGGAGAACTGGAACGAGGCGCTCGTGCCCGCGCAGCTCACGACCGGCCCGGACCTGCCGGACTGGGTCAGCCCGGCCCTGTACTGCGACGGCTGCCGCCAGGGCGACCGGCTGCGGCTGCGCGCGCTCACCCCGCTCGGCTTCGGCTACTACTCCGACGCCTCCGACCCGAGCCACACCTACCTGGGCGCGCCGGGGACCGAGGAGGTCCGCCTGTTCAGCGGTGACGCCGAGGTCAAGCCGCAGTACGACGACCTGGGCCTGCCCTACTACACCGTCCCCGCCGGGGCCGGGACGTACCGGCTGACGGACTCGTGGAAGGACGCGTTCCCCGGCAAGCACTCCGGCACCGGGGTCGAGACCACCTGGACGTTCCGCTCCGCCCGCCCGGCGACCGGCGACGCCCCGCACGCCTGCCTGGACACCGTGCTGTGGGAGGACAAGCAGCCCTGCGCCCAGGTGCCGCTGATCCGGCTCCGGTACGAGCTCGGGCTGCCGGGTGACGACACCGTCCAGGGCGGCAGGCCGTTCACCTTCACCGTGAAGCCGGAGGGCGGCAGGTCGCCGGCGCTGCGCGGGGTGTGGGTCTCCGCCGACAAGGGCGCCCACTGGACGCAGGCCGCGGTACTGCCCGGCGACAAGGTGCTCGTGCTCAACCCCAAGGGCCCGGGCAGCGTCTCCGTCAAGGTCGAGGCCAAGGACAGGGACGGCAACACCGTCCAGCAGATCCTCTCCGACGCCTACCTCGTGAAGTGACCCGGAGCGGGGGCAGGACACCCTGCCCCCGCTCCTGCGGCGGCCCGGCCTGTTACGTTACGTGTCATTTGAGCGAGGTTCGGGCGAAGGGCCGCTGATGAGAAAAGACGTGCGCATCCCACTGCCGGACAGCGGCTCCCTGGCGGCGACGGTCGCCTTGCCGGAGGGCGTCCCGCCCGCGGACGGGTGGCCGGGGGTCGTGGTGGTGCACGAGATCTACGGCGTCGAGCCGGACATGCTGGACGTGCTCGACCTGTTCGCCGCCCGGGGGTACGCGGCGGTCCTGCCCGATCTGTACAGCCACGGCAGCAGGGTCGGCTGCCTGGCGCGGGCCATGCGGCAGCTCGCGACCGGCAGGCCGGGTCAGCCCGCCGCCGACATCGACGCGACCCGGCGATGGCTGGCCGGCCGCGACGACGTCGACGGCGACCGGCTCGGGGTGATCGGGTTCTGCATGGGAGGCGGGTTCGCCCTGGCGTACGCGGCGAGCGCGCCGCCCGGCGTGCGGGCCGCGTCGGTGAACTACGGCATGGTCCCCCGCGACCAGGAGGAGCTGCGGCCGGTGTGCCCGGTCGTGGGCTCCTACGGCGGCCGCGACCGGGGCTTCCGGCCGCACGGCGCGCGACTGAAGGAGCACATGCGGGCGCTCGGCATCGAGCACGACGTCGAGATCTACCCGGACGCCGGCCACTCGTTCATGACCGACGGCCATCACCCGGTCGCCAAGCTGGCTCTGTTCCCGCTCAGTCACGGCAACGTCCGCCCGGCCGCGGACGACGCGTGGCGGCGCACCTTCGCCTTCTTCGACACGTACGTCGCCCACCCGGAGTGACCACGGATCACGGTGGCTACGGATCACGGTGGCTACGGATCACGGCGGCTACGGGAGGGGGATGCTGAGGCCGAGCATGCGGGCGCCGGTCTCGGTGCGCGGGCGGTGGGTGCTGCCGGGCGCGAACACCACGTAGCTGCCCGGCCCGAGCCGGTGCCCGCGGTCGATGAACTCGCCCGACACCACGTAGTAGCGCTCCTCGCCCTCGTGCACGTCCACCTCGGGCCACTCGGCGCCGGGGGCGAAGTCGTACGCCCAGCCGCGGCACCGGTCGGTGGCCGGCAGAGCGCGCCGGAAGATGCCGGGGGCGACCTCGACGGGCTCGATCTCGTCGAGGTTCAGGATCTGCATGTCGTCAGCAGGTGATGTCATGCCGCCATCGTCCCGGCGGACTCCCCCGCCCGCCCAGCGTCTGGTTTGACACCTACGAGTACTTTTCTGCCATGAAGCTGCACCGGGTGGCCGCTCTCGTGCTGGCGCCGCAGGCGACGTTCGAGCTCGCGTGCGCCCAGGAGGTCTTCGGCGTGCGCCGCCCGAGCCTGCCCGCCCGGTACGCGTTCGAGGTGTGCGGGGAGCGGCCGGGCGCCGTGCCCACCCTGGCCGGCTACGACATGGTGGTGAGCCGGGGGCTGGCGGCGCTGGAGGAGGCGGACACGGTGGTGGTGCCCGGCTGGCAGAACCACGAGCGGCCCGCCCCGCCCGCCGTGCTCGACGCGGTGCGGCGGGCGCACCGGCGCGGCGCCCGGCTCGTCGCGATCTGCTCGGGCGCCTTCCTGCTGGCCGAGGCCGGGCTGCTGAGCCGCCGCAGGGCGACCACCCACTGGCGGATGGCCGCCGAGCTGGCGGCCCGCTTCCCCGAGGTCCAGGTGGAGCCCGACACGTTGTACGTCGATCTGGGGGACGTCGCCACCAGCGCCGGCACCGCCGCCGGCATCGACCTGTGCCTGCACCTGGTCCGCGGCGACCACGGCGCGGCGTACGCCGCGCAGATCGCCCGGCACATGGTGATGCCCCCGCACCGCGAGGGCGGGCAGTTGCAGTACGCCGCCCCCGCCTCCGCCGCCCGCCCGGCGGAGTCCCTGGCCCGGGTCCTCGACTGGGCCGCCGGGCGGCTGCACGAGCCCCTGACCGTGGAGGACCTGGCGGCGCGGGCCGGCCTCTCACCGCGGACGCTCGCCCGCCGGTTCACCGGACAGCTCGGCGTCAGCCCGGGCAGGTGGCTGCTCGACCAGCGGATCGCCGCGGCGCGGGCTCTCCTGGAGGAGACCGATCTACCGGTCGAGACGATCGCCGGCCGCGTCGGCCTGTCCTCGGCCACCAACCTGCGCCGGCGCTTCCGGTCCCTGGTGCACACCACGCCGGGCGCGTACCGGCGCTCCTTCGGCCGGCGCGAGGAGGACGCCTGACGCTTCGCCGTCGTGGCCTCCCCGGAGTCGCCCGGCGGCTGGGCGAAGGAGCGCCGGACGACGATGCCCTCGTCGTCCGGCGGGTTGCCTACCAGGGGATGTTCACCGGGCAGCGGCTACTGGGGGCCGTCGAAGTTCCACACGGCGCGGGTGCCCGGGCCGACGAGGAGGGTCGACCGGCCGATCTGGACCTCGTCCTGATACGTGATCGTCTTGTTGAGCGAGAAGGTGACCTGCTTCAGGCCCGCCTGGGCGCGGGCGACGGCGTCGAGGCGGATCGTGGTGCCGCCGCCCACCGCGATGATGCCACCACCCGAGATGGTGCGGACGCTGAACCCGCCGGCCTTCAGCAGCGGCACCGCGGTGGCGAGGTCGCGCTCGGTGACCCCCATGTGGACGGCGGTGACGTCGCGCATCAGGTGGGTGCTGTAGGCGTCGGACAGGTAGCGCTCCCGGCTGACGTCACCGGGGTAGCTCTCCGGCTCGGTCTTGCTGCGCGGGTCGGCGAAGTACTCCGGCAGGTACTCCATCGCCCAGGGGTCGAAGGCGTCGTACTGGTCGGAGAAGGTGCGGATGGTGTCGAACCACGGGACCTTGACGCCGTCGCCGAAGTCACGCGTCTGGCGGTACTTGGCCGGGTCGGTGATCCCGAGGGCCTTCAGCCGGTCGGTGACCGTCGCCAGGTCGCCGGCGTGCTCGGTGGAGACTCCGAGCCCGGCGGAGCCGAAGAGGCCGTCCTGGCCGGGCAGATCGTTCTCGCCGAACAGCTCGATGTAGGTCTGGCGGCCGTAGAGGTAACGACCCGTCCAGGTCATCCCCCCACCGGTGGTGGTGCGGACCTCGAAGTTGGCGAACTCCTTCAGATAGTCGGAGTGCTCGATGGCGTCGGCGGTCGCGCGGTCGACCACGCTGTAGGCGTGGTTGTAGAACAGCAGCTGGCTGTCGGCGGCGGGCTGGGCTTGGTCGGCCCGCGCCGTCTGCACGCCACCCGCGACCGCCCCGGTGAGCGCGACGGCGAAGGCCGCCGTGAGGACAGTCATCATCCGTAACTTTCGGTAAAGCAGCATGTAAGCGATCTTAGGCCGAAGAAGATCACTTACACGGTTGATTCGAGGAAACCGCCCCCCGTCACGGCGCGCGGCGGCTACGGGCGGCCGACGCTCATGTACGTCCATCCGGCGGAGCGCATCCCGGCCGGGTCGAGCAGGTTGCGGCCGTCGAAGAGCACCGGACGCCGCATCACCGAGGCGGCCTTCGCCCAGTCGACCTCCTTGAGCTGGGGCCACTCCGTCACCACGATCGCCGCGTCCGCGCCCTCGACCGCCAGCTCCGGGGTCGCGTGGCGGCTCGTCGACGTCCACGGCTCCGTCTCGGCCGGGCGCGCCATGGGGTCCCAGCAGCGCACCTCGGCGCCCTCCGCCAGCAGCCGCGCCGCCAGCACCGTGCTGGGCGCCTCGCGCATGTCGTCGGTCCCCGGCTTGAACGTCAGGCCGAGCAGCGCCACCCTGGCGCCGGCCAGGGTGCCGAGCTCCTCCTTCAGCTTCTGGATCGCCCGCCGCTTCTGCAGGTTGTTGACCTCGATCACCGCCGACAGCAGCTGCAGGTGGAGGCCGGTGTTGCTGGCCAGTTGCCGCAGCGCCTCGGAGTCCTTGGGGAAGCAGGAGCCGCCCCAGCCGATGCCGGGCCGCAGGAAGTGGCGGCCGAGCCGATGGTCCAGGCCGACCGCGCGGGCGACCTCCTCGACGTCGGCGCCGGTGTTCTCGCACAGGGTCGCGATCTCGTTGATGAAGCTGATCTTCGTGGCGAGCAGGGCGTTCGAGGCGAGTTTCACCATCTCGGCCGAGCGCACGTCCATCACGACGACCGGCCCTTCCACGCCCTCGTGCAGGTCCGCGACCAGGCGGGCGGTCCCCTCGTCGGAGGCCCCGACGACGATCCGGTCGGGCCGCATGAAGTCGCGGACCGCGGTGCCTTCGGCGGTGAACTCGGGGTTGGAGGCGTAGCCGACGTGCCCGAGACCGGCGGCGTCCAGCGCGGCCCGCACCCGGGCGCCGGTGCCCACGGGGACGGTGGACTTCACCACCACCGCCCGCAGGTGCGGCGCGCCCTCCAGCGACGTGATCACCGACCAGACCCGGGACAGGTCCGCGTCGCCGGACGCGGACGGCGGCGTGTCCACGCACACGTACGCGACCTCGGCGCCGTCCAGGGCCTCCTGGAGGTCCAGCGTGAACGTCAGCCGCTCCTTGTTCCGGGCGATCATGTCACCCAGTCCGGGCTCGTAGATCGGTATGTCGCCGGAGCGCAGCAGATCGACCTTGCCCGGGTCGATGTCCCGGACCACCACCCGGTGACCGAGCTCGGCCAGGCAGGCACCGGTCACCAGACCGATGTACCCCGCGCCGAACACCGTGACCCGCCGCTCCGGCTTGCCGACCACTCCTGACCTTCCCTTCGCCATGAACCGCCACCACCCGCGACCCCGCCCGCCCGTCCATCCGTCCGTCCGTCCGTCCGGGAGCAAGGCCATCATCGCCCAAGGTCAGCACCCCTCCCGCCAGCGAGCCCGGGCAGCGGGGCGGCGAGGGTCAGTCGCAGTGCTCGAAGGGGCTCTCGTACCAGGAGCTGCCGTAGGAGCCGCCCCACATGATGCACTTGCCCGCGGCGCTGACCTTGACCGGACCGGCGTAGTACTTGTAGTTGTCCGCGTCCACCTTGCCGGGCGAGCCGTACACCTGCACCACCGCACGCACCCAGGCGGTGTTGCCCGCGGCTCCGGTCTTCCAGGTGACCACGCAGTTGCTGCTGCCGTTGTAGAGGAGGTACGTGACGGCGCTGGAGCCGTAGGCGTGGCTGTCGATGACGTGGTAGCTGCCGCCGCCGCAGGCCTCGACGGGCGAGGACGCCGCCATGGCCGGACTGCTCAGCGTGACGGACGCCGCCAGCGCGGCCGCCATGCCGAGGGCGAGGGTCGCGCTTCGCGTGATGGAGCCCATTGTGTGATCTCTCCTCATGATTCCACTGTGGCGATCAAGAGTAGGGGAAACGCCGGCACCCCATCCCGGACATCGGCCCAAGATCGTGACCATGCGGTGAAAACTTATGCCATGCGTGACAAGCATGGCGAAAACTGTTTTAATCCCACGCTAGGTGCCACAGGGGCGGCACAAGCCCCGTGTGGTCGTTTTTCCTCGAAATCGCAGCTTCGTGGGAAAGGCAGGCTCGTGGGAGCTCCAGGTGGCGAGGTCATCGTCACGGGCGGTCTCGGATTCATCGGCTCACATCTGGTGGACGCATATTTGGCGGCGGGCCACCGAGTAACGATCATCGACTCCAACGCAGGCGCGGTCATCGACGGCGAGGACTACGACGCCGACCCCCGCTGCACGGTCGTCCGGCAGCGGGTGGAGGACTACCTGGCGGCGGGAGGCGACTTCGCCGGCGCCGACCGCGTCATCCACGCGGCCTCGTACGTCGGCCCCGCCAGCATCCTGTCCAGGGCGGGCCGGCTCGGCCACGACATCATCGGCAGCACCGCACCGGTCATCGAGGCCTGCATCAGCGCCGGCGCGCCGCTGTGCCTGTTCAGCTCGGCCGAGGTGTACGGGCGCAGCGGCGTGCTCGACGAGAAGGACGACATCGTCGTACCGACGCAGTACAACACCCGCATCGAGTACGCGATCGCCAAGACGCTGGCCGAGGCGATGGTCTCCAACAGCCGCCGGCACGGCCTGCGCGGCGTCGTCATACGGCCGTTCAACGTGGCGGGGGCGCGGCAGTCGCGGGCGGGCGGGTTCGTCATGCCCACGTTCGTCCAGCAGGCGCTGGCCGAGAAGCCGATCACCGTGTTCGCGGGCGGCGACCAGGTCAGGGCCTTCATCGCGGCGAGCGACCTGACCGGGTTCCTGATCGACTACATGGACGCGGCCCTGGACGGCGACGACATCGTCATCAACGTCGGCAACCCGGCGAACGCCGTCACCATCATGGAGCTGGCCCACCGGGTGAAGGACCTCCTCGGCAGCGCGTCGCCGATCGTCAGCGTCGACGGCAGGAGCGTGCACGGGCCGTACTACGCGGAGGCGGAGTCGTTCCACAAGATCCCGGCGCTGCGGGCGGCGACGGGCCTCGGCTGGCAGCCCAGGGTCGCGCTCGACGAGCTGATCCTGAGCACCGCCGACTACTATCGCGCCCGCGAGGACCGGAGGGCAGCGAATGCGCCGCTTTGACCGTGTGCTGGTGATCTCTCCGCACGCCGACGACGAGGTACTCGGCTGCGGCGGTCTGATCGCCGCGCAGGTCGAGGCGGGCGCCGAGGTCCACGTCCTGTATCTGGCCGTCGACGGCATGCGGCACTACGGCCTCGACGGCGCCACCACCTATCGCCAGCGGCTGGACGAGATCGAGGCCGTCCGGGCCACGCTGGGCTTCTCCTACCAGATCGCGTACGGCGACATGGACCTGACCGAGCGGCTGGACACGCTGCCGCGCAAGGACCTGGTCGACCTGTTCGAGCAGGCGCTGAACGAGCGGCGGCCCGACCTGCTGCTGCTGCCGAGCTTCGCCGACTACGACCAGGACCACCTCGCGGTGTTCGGCGCCGGGTTCGCGGCGGCCAGGCCCATCGCCCAGCAGTTCGGCAAGTGGCTCGTGCCGACCGTGCTGCTGTACGAGATGTCGAAGCTGCAGTGGGCGGCCGAGCCGATGCCGCGCTCGACGGCCTACTGCGACATCAGCCCGCACATGGAACGCAAGCTGGAGGCGCTGCGCGGCTACAAGAGCCAGCACCGGCCCGCACCGCACATCAGGAGCGAGGAGTCGGTGACGGCGCTGGCCACGCTGCGGGGCGCGGAGATCGGAGTCACACACGCCGAGGCGTTCGGCGTGCTGAGGGAGGTCCTGTAAGGGTGGTTCTGTGAAGAGGTTCGCGTTCTGCACCGGTATGGAGTTCGCGGCACCCGCCGTGGACGTACTCGCCGCTCAGGGCACTCCCCCGTCGCTGCTCATCGGTTACCCGCCCCAGTTGCAGCACCGCTCGGGCTACGCCCCGCTGCAGGAGGCGGCGGCCAGGCACGACATCCCGCTGCTGGAGACCGCCGACATCAACGACGGCCGGGCGCACAAGCTGGTCACCGACCTGGGCATCGACCTTTTCGTGATCGCCGGCTGGTCACAGCTCGTCCGCGAACCGCTGCTGTCGGCGTGCCCGCTCGGCTCGGTCGGGTTGCACCCCACCCGGCTGCCCGAGGGTCGTGGGCGGGCCCCGCTGCCCTGGACGATCATCAAGGGCATCCGGTCCAGCGCCGTCAGCCTGTTCTTCCTGAACGAGGGCGCCGACGAGGGCGAGCTCATCGCCCAGCGCGAGTTCACGGTGAGCCGCCGCGACGACGTCACCGAGGTGTACCGCAAGGTGACCGAGATCAACATCGAGCTGCTCGCCCAGTACGTCCCGCTGCTGCTCGCGGGCCAGGTGGTGGCGCGCCCGCAGCCGCCGGGCGGATCGGTGTGGGAGCGGCGGCGGCCGGAGGACGGCGTGATCGACTGGTCCAGACCCGCGAGCGAGGTCTACGACTGGGTACGCGCGCTGGCCGCGCCGTACCCGGGAGCCTTCACCTTCGCCGGCGGGCGCAAGCTGTTCGTGCACAGCGCCGACCTCATCGAGTGGGGCGAGCACCGGGAGCCGCCGGGAACCGTGCTCGCGCCGGTCTGGTCGACCGGCGGCGCCGGGGCTCTGGTGGCGTGCGGCTCCGGGCTGCTCGTCGTCCGCGAGGTTCAGTGGGAGGGCGCCGGACGGCACGACGCGCTGGCCCTGCTGGAGTCGGGCGAGCTGTCGGTAGGCACATGCCTGGGGACGTGAGGCTCACCGGGGCGGTGATGGCGCACCCCAAGCGCATGGAGGCGGCCGTCAGGCTGGCGGGCGGCGTCCTCGACGTGGTCACCGATCCCGATCCGGCAGGGCGGCCGTCGGCGTTCCGGACGTCGCTGCTGGCGTGGTCGAGCATCCCCGAGGGAGCCACCCACCACGTGCTGCTCCATGACGACATGGTGCTGTCGGACACGTTCTTCGAGCGGGCGGCGGCGGCCGCCCGGGCCATGCCGGACGCGGCACTGGCGCTGTTCGCGTTCTGGAACTCGCGCAACGGCGCCGCCGTGCGCCTGGGCGCGCTCGCCGGGGCGCGCTGGGTGCGCGGCGCCGGGGAGTACACACCCGTCGCGGCGCTGCTGCTGCCCCGGCGGGTGGCCGAAGGGTACGTGGAATGGGCACGCGGGCGGGGCGGCACCTGGCCTGACGACGTGCTGATGGGCCGGTACCTCCGGCAGGCCGGTGTGCCGGTGTACGTCGCGGTGCCCAGCCTGGCCGAGCACGAGGACCTGGCCAGCCTGGTGGAGAACGACTTCCAGGGGCTGCGGCGCTCACCCTGCTTCTTCGCCGACGAGCCGCTGTCCGACGAGCCGCTGTCCGACGAGGCCAAGGTGCTCGGCTCCCTGGCCGCGATCCCGTTCTTCAAGCGAGGGGTGGCGCAGTGCGCCGTGCCCGGCGGCTCGGGGTGGCGGGACATCCGCTGTGAGGACTACCTGGACGGGCGGGGCTTCGACGTCGGCGGCCTGCGGGCGCGTTTCCCGGGCCGCTGGTGGCCGCTCTGGCTCACCGCCTTCACCATGGGCGTGGTCCAGGAGAACTCGGGGGACCCCCGGGTGCTGGACCGGGCGCTGGGGACCATGGGGCCCGGCGGGCTCTGTCACGAGCTCGGGGCCCGCGAGCTGGCCCGGCTGTCGGACGAGCTCCACGACGTCGCACGCGACGGGCTGGCGGCGGGGCTCTCGGCCGCTCCCCACGCGGTGGAACGGCGGACGGTCGCCGTGACCGGCCCTGACACCTGGCTGCGCGACCAGATCACGTGGGCGCTCGCCGACCGCGGTCACCTGGCATCCGATCGTCCCGACGCGCTGGTGCACGTCTGCGCGCCGGAGCCGGACGCCGACCCGGTCGAGGAGCTGCGACTGGCCCGCGCGGCCTTCGCGGGCTTCGGCGGCCGGAAGATCCTGCTCGGCTCCCGGGGGATCGCGGCCGGGGAGGCGGTGGCGTTGCGCCTCGGTGAGCCGTACGGGCCGGGGATGCCGCAGGGCGGGACGGTGGCGGAGCAGGTGCTGCGGTCGTCGCTGAACCGGCCGTTGCGAGCCGATGGCGGGGCGGGGCGCCTGGTGCACGTGCGGGACGTCGCCGCCGCCGTCATAGCCGCTCTGACCCGCGGATCGGGGGTGTACGACATCGCGGGCCCGCGGCCGTTGAGCGGGCGGGAACTGGCCGAGGCGGTGGCCGGGGCGGTCCGTCCCGTGCCGATCGAGGCCGCTCCTGATGCGGCGGCGGCGGACGGGGCGGCGGAGGAGACGGCGGTGGACGTCGGGCGGGCCTCGAGCGAGCTGGGGTGGCGGCCGGAGGTGGACCTCGACTACGGCCTGCACACGTGCGCGCAGTGGCTGGCCTACGAGAGCGATCGCCAGTAGAGGCGCCCGTCAGGAGCCGCGACGACGAGCCGTCCCGAGGCGGCGGCCGTCGCGACACGGCTCGCGGAAGGGGCCGGTCCGGGGGTCGTGGTCCAGGCCGGGCCCAGGTCGGTCCACTCCATGTCCTGACGGTCGACCGTTCTCGTCAGCACACGGTCGCCCGCGATGGCGAACAGGCGCCCGTTCATCGCCGTCAGGCCCGTGGCCCCGCCCCCGCCGCCCATCCGGACCCAGGCGGCGTCCGCGAGCCGGCGGATGGGGAGGTACCACAGCTCGTCGTCCGAGGTGAGGGCGAACAGAGCCTCGTCGGCGGCGGCCAGGCCCGTGGCGCGCTCCGGCGCCCGGCTCACGTCCGTCCAAGGGGCCGGGCGGAGGACGGGGTCCCGGTAGCGGATGGCGCCGCCGGGGGCCAGGCCGTACAGGCCCGCCGGCGGGCCGCCGTGGGCCTCACGGGGGGCGGCGAGCGCCAGGGCGTCGGTGACGTCGATCGGGCGCCAGGGCAGGTTCTGGCCGGACAGGTGACGGGTGCTCAGCGTTCCGCCGGACCCGGCGGCGAACAGCCGGTTCTCGCACACCACGAGCGCGACCGGCGGGTCCTCCGCGGCCGGGACCGGCGCTGCTTCCGGCGCCGGGGCCCGCCGGGTTCCCGCGGCCGGGACCGGCGGGCCGGCCGGGCCGATGTCCTCCCACCGCGGCGGGCCGGGAGGGCGGGAGAGGCGGTCCATGACGTTGCGGGTGATGCGGGCCAGGACCGGGTCGGTGGCCAGGGTGTTGCCCCAGTTGATGGTGCCCGCGTTGAAGACGGTCCCGGCTCCCAGCCGGTGCACGCCCATGGTCGCCGCACCGCCCTTGCCGTGGCTGCGCCAGTGCGACAGGTCCGCCGTGGCGAGGACGACGAACGACGGCGGGGTGCCGTCGCGGCCCGTGGCCCGGGGTACGCCGTCCAGCCACTCCAGGTCGGCGGCGTCCGTCTCGTAACCGAGCGCGCCCCTGCCGAACGTGTCGCCGTCCCGCAGGCCGGTGCCCGCGAAGACCCAGTGGTCGGTGAAGCGGGCGGTGTAGGACTCCTGGGACATCACCCGCGAGTCCACCCAGCAGCCGGCGCCGTTGCGGAAGGTCAGCCCGGTGAGGGTGTTCTCGGGACGGTTGACGGGGTCGCTGGGCCACTCGACGGTGGTGCGGCCGGGGTCGGTGCGCGAGAGGGGGTCGGCGACGGCGTCGCGGTAGCAGACCATTGTCCGGAGGTCGTCCTCGAAGCGGACCTGCCACCAGCAGGTGTTGCCGGAGAATATGGCGATATTTCCACCGGCCCGCGCGAACGCCTCCACCGCGTCCCGCATCTCCCACGACCAGTACTCGTCGTGTCCGTTGATCACCAGCAGCCGGTAGCGGCTGAGCAGGTCGAGACCGCCGTGCAGGTCCAGCCCCGAGCAGTAGTCGACCGCGTACCCCGACGGCCCGAGCCACCGCAGCAGCCCGAGCTCCCACTCCTCGACCTGCGGCCCCGCCCCCGGGCGGTCGAAGCTGACCTTGACCGCGCGATCGGGCTGCTCGGACTGGTAGAGCCCCTCACCGGGGACGCCTGGCCGGTTGTACGCCTCCCAGGTGGGGAAAGGGATCGACACCACCACCGGGGAGGCCGGCACCCGCCCCCGTACGACGAAGTACGCGGACCCGTCGCCCAGGACGGCGCGATAGAGCGAGCTGGGCCAGTCCGGGCCCACCTCGAGCGTCCAGGTGTCGCCGCCGGCCGTGTCCCGGAGCACGACCCGCCCCGACGGCACGTCCTCGACGGTGATCGCGCCCCCGTCCCCCAGCAGGTGGAACCGGAGGGTCTCGCCCTGCGCGCACGACGTGGCCGCTGCGTACAGGGTCATGCGGCCGCCGCTTCGACCAGCATCGACTCCAGGTCCAGCAGGAACCGTTCGATGGCCGGCGGCGCGAGCAGCGCGGTGTCGGCGTACAGCGACACCTCCATCCGCCCCGGCTCGCCGCCGAGATGCAGCCGGAAGTCGCAGATGTTGCGGTCCATGGCGTCCGTCCAGGCCAGCTCGGTCCGCTCCATCGAGGCGCGGACGGCCCGCTCGTCCAGCCCCGCCGCCCCGTCGTGCTGCACCAGCCGCTGGTCGTTGAAGCAGCCGAACGACCTGATCGCCGCTCCCACGCCCGACACCGCCTCCTCCATCGCGTACGGGTCGAACTGGGCCTGCCGGTACGCCCGCAGGGCCACGCGCCAGCCCTGCCGCACCAGCTCCCCGAACGGGGCGGTACGCAGGTCGAGGAGCACGAGCCCCTCCTGGGAGATCGTGGAGACCACGTCGCGGCGATCGGCCGCGAACCGGTTGTTGACGATCACCCGCATGCCGCAGAACCGCTGGCCCGTGAGCCGCCCGGCGAGCCGGACCGCGGCCGTGAGCAGCACCGTCGAGGAGCTCACCCGCTCGCGGGCCGCCACGGCCTGTGCCGCCGCGGCGATCGCCTCGGAGGTCATCGTGGCCTCCCGGAACCGCGGGCTCCGGGGGACCTCCGACAGGTTCACGGGGTCCATGCGCCGGTATTCGGACAGCCAGAAGGCCAGGGCCTCCTCCGACGTGCGCCGTCCCTCGGCCGAGTGCTGCCACTCGGCGATCTCGCGCGGCGTGGCGCTCCGCACCGGCGGGAGCGCATCGCGCAGCAGGAGCAGCCGGAAGTCCTTCACCAGGAGCTCGGCCGCGTGCCCGTCGGCGGCCAGGTGGCAGAGGACCAGCACGACATGCCGGACATGGTCGCCGGCCACGACGAACGCCACCCGCAGCGGCCACTCCTCCCAGTAGTCGAACGGCTCGGCCGACAACCGGTCGCACACCGCCTGCGCGGGTTCGTCCGTCACCTCGACGTACGGCCGGGCGACGGCCGAGATCCGCTGCCGGGGGCGGTCAGGGGGCCCGATGAGACGGGTGCGCAGCGCCTCGTGCCGGGCGACGAGCCTGTCCAGGGCCTTGACGGCGCGCTCGACGGTCACGGGCCGCTTCGGCGCGGCGAAGATCCGGCCGATGTTGAGATAGTGCTCCTCCGGCCGCGCCGCCACGACGGCCCGCCAGATGTCGTGCTGACCCCAGGTGAGCGGCGAGTCAGGCATGGAGCCGTACGTAGTCCACCAGCTCGTCCAGGCTGCCGGCCGACGCCAGGTCGAGCTCGACGCCGAACTCGGCCTCCACCGCGTCGATCAGCCTGAGATAGCCGAGCGACGTGACGCCGAGATCGGCCAGACTGGCCTCGCCCGCCAGCACCTCGGCCGCCTCGACCGCGCCGTCGGTGGCCTTGGCGACCATGTCGGCGAGCCGTCCGCGTAGCTCCTCGTCCGTCTGCACCTGGAAAAGCCCTCCCGTTTCCCGGAAATCGGGGCGAGTGTGTCACGCGGGGCGCGATGGCGGCAAGCGGCTGCCGGTAAGGGGTTGACGCAAATGTGCATTTTTTCTAGCGTCTTGCGGCAGCCCGATAATTATTTTGGGAGGTGGTTCAGTCGGCCCTTCCTGTCCCCGCTCTGCTGAGCTCACGCGCCGCCACCGCCCCCGACCACGAAGCCTTCATCGTCGCCGGAAGAGGCGGACTGACACTCGGTGAGTGGGACGAACGCTCCGACGCCGCCGCCCACCATCTGCTGGACCGGGGCGTACGCCGAGGTGACCGCGTCGCGCTGGTGTTCGGCGGCGGTGACTGGCTCGACTACGCGGTGAGCTGGATGGCGGTGCTGAAGGCGGGCGCCGTCGCGGTCCCGCTGTCGGACCGTCTGGCCGCGCCGGAGCTGGCCGCCCTGATCGAGCACTGCGGCGCGACGACGACCATCCGGCGCGGCGACGAGCTCACGGGCGCGTCCGGCCGGCTCCCGTTCGAGGCCGACCCGCTCGACCTCGCCCAGATCCTCTACACTTCCGGCACCACCGGACAGCCCAAGGGCGTGGCCGCGAGCCACGCGAACCTCACCTCCCCGCCTGTCCACCCCAAGCGCCGCCCGTTCGCTCATTCCCGGCATCTCGTGCACGCCTTCCCCATCGGCACCAACGCCGGCCAGGTCATGCTCCTCCACGCGCTGACCGCCGCGCCCACCGTGGTCACCCCGCCGCTGTTCACGCCGGCCCGCTTCGCGGCGCTCATCGAGGCGTACGCGGCGGGGACCGTGTTCGTCGTGCCCGCGATGGCCGTCGAGCTGCTCGGCGCGCGTGTCCAGGACCGCCACGACCTGTCGAGCGTGCTGCTGCTCGGCTCGGCCGCCGCCGCGTTGCCGCCGAAGGTCGCCGCCGAGCTGACCGAGGCGTTCCCGAACGCGACGGTCGCGAACTACTACACCTCGACCGAGGCGGCCCCGGCCCAGACGATCATGATCTACGACCCCGACCGGCCGGGCGCTCTCGGGCACGCGGCCGGCGCCCTGAGGATCGCGGACGCCGACGGGAACCCGGCCGGGCCGGGCGAGACCGGCGAGGTGTGGCTGCGCGGCCCGGCGCACTCCCGCGCCTACTACGGCGAGCAGCGCGACGACACCTTCCGGGACGGCTGGGTCCGCATGGGCGATCTCGGCTACCTCGACGACGAGGGCTACCTGTACCTCGTCGACCGGGAGAGCGACGTGATCAAGTCGGGAGCCGTCAAGGTCTCGACGCTCCAGGTCGAGGCCGCGCTGCACGAGCACCCGGCCGTGTCCGAGGCGGCGGTGTTCGGCGTGCCGCACCCGGTCATGGGCATGGCGGTGGCGGCGGCCGTCGTGTCACACGAGCCGGTGACGCTGGCCGGTCTGCGAGCCTTCCTGTCCGAGCGGCTCGCCCAGCACGAGCTGCCCACCCGGCTGCTGTGCGTGGACGCGCTGCCCAGGAACACCGCCGGAAAAGTGATCAAGCGAGAACTGCGCGGCATGGCAGAGGAGTGAACATGGTCCTGGCGTCGCAGGCGCAGCACGGCATGTGGATCACGGAGGTGATGCACGGCACCGGCACGGCCTACCACATGCCCTTCGCCATGTGGTTCGACGGCCCGCTGGACCGGGAGGCGATGCTGGCGGCGTGCCGGGCGGTGGTCGCGCGGCACCCGGTGCTGAGCTGCGCCTTCGAGGAGCGTGACGGCTCGCTGCACCTGGTGCCCGCCTCCGGCGCCCCGCCGATCGCGTTCGTCGTGGAGCCGGACCCCCGTCTCCTGGTCGAGCGGGAGATCGCGCTGCCGTTCGAGCTGTCCGCCGGGCCGCTGGCCCGGTTCACGCTGGTGGAGATGTCGCCGTCCCGGCACCTGCTGCTGTTCGTGGGTCATCATCTCGTCTTCGACGGCATCTCGAAGGACCTGCTCGTACGGGATCTGGCCGCCGCCTACTCCGGGGCCCCCTCCCCGCCGCTGCCCATGCCGTACGGGACGGCGGAGGAGCCCTCGCCGGAGGCGCGGGCGTACTGGCGGGCGCGGTGGCGCGAGGTGCCACACGTCGTGATCAACGGGGCTTCGAGGACGCCGCGACTGGCCGAGCACGGCGAGACCGTGCTGCGCGACCTGACCCACGACCTTCCCGACCTGCCCGGGTTGACCAGGTTCCAGGTGTTCCTCGCCGCCGTGCACGCCCTTCTGCACCGGTACGGCAACGCCGACACGTCCGTGGCCGTGTCCATGTCGACCAGGACCGCCGAGACCCGGGACCACATCGGCCTGTTCGCCACCGAGCTGCCGGTGTTCTCGTCGTTCCCGCCCGGAGGCTCCTTCCGTGAGCTGGCCCTGGGCCTCAGGGACGAGCTGCGCGAGCTCAACGCCTTCCGCGAGGTGCCCGTGGCCAGGGCGGTGGGCGGCATCAAGCCGAGGGCGGCGCTCGCGCCGGTGTCCATCAGCTACCGGCGGCGCGCGCCCGACCAGGTCTTTCCCGGCCTGAGCCTGTCGGTGGACTGGAAGATGTCCAACCACATGGTCAGGAACGCGCTCCACCTGCAGGCCGTCGACGGCGCCGACGGCCTGCTCCTGACGCTGCACCACAGCCCGGACGTGATCTCCCGGCGGGACGTCGAGCTGGCCGCGGACCACCTCTCCGCGGTGCTGCGCGCGGTCTCCGCCGATCCGGAGATGCGGCTCGCCGACCTGCCGCTCCCCGGCGGCCCCGTGCCCGCCCCCTTGGACGGCCCCTTGGACGCCACTGTGGCCGCGCCCGCGGCGGGGCCCGCGCACGCCGGGGCCGGCGGCGAGCTCGTCGAGGGGGAGCTGATCGAGCAGGTGCGGCTGATCTGGATGGAGGTCCTGCGGATGGACCACATCGCGCCGGACGAGGACCTCTACGACCTCGGCGGGCATTCCCTGACCATCACGCAGATCAGCGCGCGGATCAGGAAACGGCTCGGGGTGGAGGTGCCGTTCGACGTGTTCCTCGACGATCCGACGATCATCGGGGTGGCCGCGGCCATCGACGGGCTGCGGTCATGATCTCCCTGGGCCAGGAGCGGCTCTGGTTCCTCCAGCGGCTCGACCCGTCCGACGCGGCCTACCGGGTCGCGGTGGTCCGGCGGCTGCGCGGGGCGCTCGACGTCGAGGCGCTGACGAGGGCGTTCGGGGATGTCGTGGAGCGGCACGAGTCGTTGCGCACGAGGTTCCCCGACCAGGACGGCCTGCCGGTCGCGGTGATCGACCCGCCGGGGCCGGTCCCGGTGGAGCTCATGGCGTTCGAGCGGCCGGCCCCGGAAGGGCCCGCGCTCGACGAGGTCGCGCGGCTGCTCGGCGAGCGCGTCAACACGCCCTTCGATCTGGCCTCCGCCCCGCCCCTGCGGATCACGCTGGTCCGGCTGGCGGACGACGACCACGTGCTGTGCGTGGTGCTGCACCACATCATCGGCGACGGCTGGTCCCTGAACGTGCTGATGAGCGATCTGGCCGCCTTCTACCTCGCCCGCGTGGAGGGCGTAGCGGTCTCCCTCCCCGGCCTGCCCGTCCGCTACGCCGAGTACGCCGACGCGCAGCGGAGCCACGACGCCGGCGCCGACATCGGCTACTGGACGGGCCGGCTGGCCGGGGTGACGCCGCTGGAGCTGCCCACGGACCGGCCGCGTCCCGCCCAGCGGAGCAGCGCGGGCGACGACGTGGGCTTCGACCTGCCGCCCGAGCTCGCCGGCGCGCTGTCGCGGCTGGCCAGGGCCGAGCGCTCGACGCTGTTCATGGTGCTGCTGGCCGCCTACCAGGTGCTGCTGGCCAGGCATGCCGGGCAGGACGACATCGTGGTCGGCTCACCCACCGCCGGCCGCGATCGGCCGGAGCTGGAGCCGATGGTCGGGCTGTTCGCCTCCACGCTGGTGCTCCGGGGGGACCTGTCGGGCGATCCGTCGTTCACCGAGGTGCTGCGCCGTACCCGCCGTACCGTGCTGGAGGCGATGGCGCACCGCGAGGTGCCGATCGAGCGGGTGCTGTCCGCGCTCGACATCGAGCGCGACCTGTCGCGCACACCGCTGTTCCAGACGATGCTGGCGCTGCACAACTCCGCGGTCGGCTACGACGAGGCGGAGTCGTTCGCCGGGATGGAGAGCCTGCCGTTCCCGCACGGGGCGCCTCCGGCCATGGTGGACCTGCGGATGGATCTCTGGCCGTCGGGCGGGGGCTGGCACGGGGCGTTGTTCTACAGCACCGAGCTGTTCGACCAGGAGACGGTGACCCGGCTCGCGGCCCGCTTCCTGACCTTGCTGGCCTCGATCGTCGCCGCTCCCGAGACTCGGCTGTCGGAGCTGGACCTGCTTCCCGCCGCGGAGCGCGCGCTGCTCGACCGGGTCTCGCACGGCCCGTCCCTCGAGGTGCCGGCCGCGACCGTGGTGGACCTGGTCATGCGGCAGGCCCGGCTGCGTCCGGAGGCGACCGCCGTCTCGTGCGGCGACGACCACCTCTCCTACGCCATGCTCGCCGCCCAGGCCGTGCGGATCGCGGCGGAGCTGCGGGAGCGGGGCGCGGGACCCGGAGCCGTGGTGGCCGTCCGCGTCCGGCGGTCGGCGGCACTGCCGGGGACGCTGCTCGGCGTGATGCTGACGGGAGCCGCCTACCTGCCGATCGACCCGGCACTTCCAGAAAGCCGGGTGGCCTATGTGCTGGCGGACTCGCGAGCCCGGTTCACGCTGGACGACACCCCACCCCCGGCCGCCGCTCCCGAGCCCGTCACTTCCGGACCCGCCGCTCCTGGACCGGACGGCGGGTCGGCCGCCTATGTGCTCTACACCTCCGGTTCGACCGGCCGCCCGAAGGGGGTGGCCGTGCCCCACTCGGCGCTGGTGAACCTGCTGGCCGGGATGGAGCGGCTGCTCGGGGCCGGACCGGCGGACGTGTGGCTGGGCAGCACCTCCCTCTCCTTCGACATCGCGGGGCTGGAGCTCTATCTGCCGCTGGTGACCGGCGGGCGGCTGGTGCTGGCCGGTGACGAGACCGTGCGCGACGGCGCCGCGCTGGCCGGGCTGATCTCCGCGTCGGGCGTCACGCACGTACAGGCCACCCCGTCGGGCTGGAACATGCTGCTGTCCGCCGGACTCGACGCCTCCGGGCTGGTGGCGCTGGCGGGTGGCGAGGCGCTGCCGCTCGCGCTGGCCAGGCGGCTGCGACGGAGGGTGGCCCGGCTGTTCAACATGTACGGCCCGACGGAGACCACGATCTGGTCCACCGCCTGGGAGGTCCCCGCCGAGCCCGGCCGGGTTCGCATCGGACGGCCGATCGCCAACACCCACGTCCACGTGCTCGACGGCGCCGGCGCGCCGGCGCCGATCGGCGTGCCCGGCGAGCTGGCGATCGGCGGGGCCGGACTCGCGCTCGGCTACCTGGGCAGGCCGGAGCTGACCACCGAGCGCTTCGGGACCGGGCTCTACCGGACCGGCGACCGGGTCAGGTGGCTCGGCGACGGCGACCTGGAGTTCCTCGGCCGGGACGACGGCCAGGTGAAGCTGCGCGGCCACCGGATCGAGCTGGGCGAGATCGAGACCGCCCTGGAGTCGCATCCGGACGTGCGGCGGGCGGCCGTCGTCGTCCGCGAGGACGAACTGGTCGCCTACGTGGTGACCACGCCTGCCGCCCGGACCCCCGGCACCCCGGGCCCCCCGGCCGGCCTGCTCGACCACGTGGCCGGCTGGCTGCCCTCCTTCATGGTGCCCCGTGCCGTGGTGGCGCTCGACGCACTGCCGATGACGCCCAACGGCAAGGTCGATCGGCGGTCGCTGCCCGAGCCGGAGGGGCCGGTCGCGGGCAGGGGAGGCAGGCCGCGCACGGCCCGCGAGCGGCAGGTGGCCAAGATCTTCGGCGACGTGCTCAGGATCGGCGGCATCGGCGCCGACGACGACTTCTTCGCCCTCGGCGGCCACTCGCTGCTGGCCACCCAGGTCATCGCCAGGCTGGAGGCCGCGGGGACGACGGTGCCGCTGCGGACGTTGTTCGGGCATCCGACAGTGGCGGGGTTCGCGGCGACGCTGGAGGGTCTGCCCGCCGAACCGGGCCGCCCCCCGGCCCCGCGCCCGCCGGGCACGCTGCCTCCGCTCTCGGCCGCCCAGGAACGGCTGTGGTTCCTGCACCGGCTCGATCCGGGCGACGCCTCGTACAACATGTACGTCGTGCGCAGGCTTCGCGGCCCGCTCGACCCCGAGGCACTGCGGCGGGCGCTGACCGCGCTGCTCGCCAGGCACGAGTCGCTGCGCACCCGCTTTCCCGAGGTGGACGGGCGGCCGGTCGCCGTCGTCGAGCACGCCGCGCCCGCGGCCGTCGAACGGCTCGACGCCCGTGACGAGACGCAGGCCCGCGCGTGGGTCGCCGCCCGCACCAACGCCCCCATGGACCTCGGTACGGCGCCGCCGCTGCGGATCACGCTGATCCGGCTGAGCGACGACGATCACGTGCTGTGCGTGGTGCTCCACCACATCATCGCCGACGGCTGGTCGATCACCGTCCTCCTGAACGACCTGGCCGTCCTGTACGCCGAAGCCCGGTCGAGCGGCACGGGGGGCCTGGCGCCGCTGGTCGTCCAGCACGGGGACGTCGCACGGTGGCAGCGGGAGCAGGACGGGACCGCGGCGCTGGAGTACTGGCGGGAACGGCTCGCCGACCCGCCCACGCTGGCGCTGCACACCGACCGTCCGCACACGCCGGGTCCGGCGCGCGGTGACTTCCACCTGCTGGACATCCCCGCCGATCTGGCCAAGGCGCTGGACGCGACGGCGCGGCGGCACCGCAGCACGCTGTTCATGGTGCTGCTGGCGGCGTACCAGGCGCTGCTGGCGCGGCACACCGGTCAGACGGACGTCCTGGTCGGCTCGCCCACCGCCGGGCGGGACCGGGTGGAGCTGGAGCCGATCGTCGGCTATCTCAGCACCACCCTGGTGCTGCGCGGTGACCTGTCGGGCGATCCCACGCTGGACGAGCTGCTGGCCAGGACGCGAAGGACGGTGCTGGACGCGATGGCGCACCAGGACGTGCCGTTCGAGCGGCTGCTGGCGGACCTGGACATCGAGCGGGACATCACCAGGAAGCCGATGTTCCAGACCATGCTGACGCTGAACAGCCAGACCGCGGACGGGGAGCAGGATCGGCTCGGCGACGAGCTGGAGATGGCGTACTTCGACGACGGTTACCGGCAGGCTAAGTTCGATCTGGTGGTGGAGGCCTGGCGGGCGCCGGGGCGGCTGCGGGTGGCGTTCGGGTACGACGCGGGGCTGTTCGACCCGGAGACGGTGGCGGGGCTGGCCGACCGGTTCGCGGTGCTGTTACGCGGCATCGCCGACCCGGACCACCGTCATGCCCGCCTGTCGAGCCTGCCGATGCTCACCGCCGCCGACTCGGAGCTGATCGCCTCGGCGGGCGGCGACGGGAGCGCCGTGCCGGGCGTCGACGTGCCGGAGATGATCGCGGAAGCCGTCGCCGCCCACCCCCACGAGCCGGCCGTCGTCTGCGGGCCGGAGATCGTGACCTACGGCGAGCTGGCCGAGCGGGTCTCCCGGCTGGCCGACGAGCTGACCCGGCACGGCGCGCGGCCTGGTGACGTGGTCGGCCTCCGTCTCGGCCGGTCGGTCGACGCCGTGGTGGCGATGCTGGCCGTCTGGCGCACCGGAGCCGCCTACCTGCCCCTCGACCCCGCCGATCCCGTCACCCGCCACCGGCACATGCTCACCACGAGCGGCGCCCGCCTGACCGTCTCCGACGGCCTGCGCGTCTCAGGCGGCCTCTCGGCCTCCGGCGCGAACCGTCATCCCCACGATCAGCTCGTCCCGGCCGGCCAGCTCCTCCCGGACGGGCGCCCCGGCGGACAGGACCCCCGCGACGGCCTCGCGTATGTCATCTACACCTCCGGCTCCACCGGCACCCCCAAGGGGGTGGCGGTCGAGCACGCCGGCCTGGCCGCCCGTGTCCGGTGGATGCGCCGCGAGTACGGCCTGCGGCCCGGGGATCAGGTGGTCCAGCTGGCCTCGTTGAGCTTCGACACCCACGCCGAGGAGCTCTACCCCGCTCTGACCACCGGCGCCACGGTCGTGCTCGTCCCCGACGGCGGCGCCACCCTCCCCGATCTGCTCGCCGCACGCCCCGGCATCACCGTGCTCGACCTCCCGACGGCGTACTTCCACCAGCTCGTGGACCTGATCGACGAGATCGCCTGGCCGGCCGCCCTGCGCCTGGTCGTCATCGGCGGCGAGCAGGTGCGCGCCACCGCGCCGGCCCGGTGGCGCGGACGGTTCGGCGACCGGGTGCGACTGGTCAACACGTACGGCCCCACCGAGACCACGATCGTCGCGACCGCCACCGACCTGGCCGGCGACCCGGACCCGCGCCCGCCCATCGGCCGCCCGATCGAGGCCACCACCGTCCGGGTCCTCGACGCCCACGGCGCGCCCACCCCGCCCGGCGCCCCAGGCGAGCTGTACATCGGCGGCCCGGGCGTCGCCCGCGGCTATCTCGGCCTGCCGGAGCTGACGGCCAAGCGCTTCGTCCGGCTCCCCGGCGGGGACCGGTACTTCCGCACCGGCGACCGGGTCCGGCTGCGCCCCGACGGCCTGCTGGAGTTCCTCGGGCGCATGGACGAGCAGGTCAAGGTCCGGGGCTTCCGCATCGAGCCGGGCGAGGTCGAGCACTGCCTGCTCACGCATCCGGACGTGCGGCAGGTCGCGGTGGTCGCCAGGGACGGCGAGCTCGTCGCCTACGTGGTGGGCGAGGCGGCCGAGCTGGGCCGGCACGCGGCCGGGCGGCTTCCGCCGTACATGGTCCCCACCCGCTGGGTCGTCCTCGACGCGCTGCCGCTCACCGCGAACGGCAAGCTCGACCGCGGCGCGCTGCCGGAGCCGGACCGCCCCGCGGGCCAGGAGGCCACGCCGCCGCGGTCGGACGCGGAGGAGCTCGTCGCCGACGTCTGGGCGGAGGTGCTCGGCGCGGACAAGGTCGGCGCGTTCGACGACTTCTTCGCGCTCGGCGGGCACTCGCTGCTCGCCATCAGAGTGGCGGCGCGGCTCCGGGCGATCGCGGGGGTGGACCTGCCGATCCGTACGCTGTTCGCCCGCCGGACCGTCGCCGACCTGGCGCGCGCCGTCGAGGAGGCGTTGCTGGCGGAGGTGGCCGGGCTGTCCGACGAACAGGCGCTGAGCATGCTGGACCCGGAGGACACGGCGTGAGCGAGCTGACCCAGGCCCAGAGGGCGCTGCTGACCCAGCGGTTGCGGCGGCGCGGAAGCGCCGCGACGATTGCGCGGCTGCCGGAGGGGCAGGCGCCGCCGCTGTCCTACGCGCAGGAGCGGCTGTGGTTCATGGAGCAGTACGCGCCGGGCAACCCCGCGCACACGATCCCGCTCGTCCGGCGGCTGCGCGGCCCGCTGTCCGCGGAGCTGCTGGGTGACGCACTGGACCGGGTCGCCGCGCGGCACCAGCCGTTGCGGACCCGCTTCCCGGTCGGTGACGACGGGCAGCCGACGGTGACGGTCCCGGCTGACGTCGCGGTCCCGCTGACCATCGCCGACGCCGCCGACGACGACGGGGCGCGGGCTCTGGTCGACCGCTTCCTCGCCGAGCCGTTCGACCTGGTCACCGGGCCGGTGATCAGAGCCCTGCTGGTACGGCTGGCGGCCGACGATCACGTGCTGGCCCTCGCCGTCCACCACATCGCAGCCGACGGCTGGTCCGCGAACGTCCTGCTGCGCGAGCTCCTGACCTGCTACGACGGGGGCCCGCTGGCCGAACTGCCGGTCACCTACGGGGACTTCGCCGCCTGGCAGCGCGAGCGGCCCGGCGGCGCGGACGACGTGGCCTACTGGCGCGAGCGGCTGGCCGGCCTGCCGCCGCTGGAGCTGCCCACGGACTTCCCCCGGCCGCCCGAGCTGACCTACCTCGGTGCGGCACACCCTTTCCAGGTGGACCCCGCTCTGGTGACGCGGCTGGAGCGGCTCGGGCGCGAGCACGGCGCCACACCGTACATGGTGCTGCTGGCGGCCTTCGCGGCGCTGCTCGGCCGCTACGCCGGGCAGGACGACGTGGCGGTGGGCTCCCCGGTGGCCGGGCGTTCGCTGCCGGAGCTGGACGGGCTCGTCGGCTGCTTCATCAACATGCTCGCCATGCGGGTGGACCTGTCGGGCGATCCGTCGTTCCTGGAGCTGGTGCACCGGGTGCGGGACCTGTCCATGGACGCCTACGCGCATCAGGAGCTGCCGTTCGAGCGGCTGGTGGCGGAGCTGAACGTGCCGCGCGAGGTGTCGCGGTCGCCGCTGTTCCAGGTCCTGTTCGCGATGCAGAACTACGGCGGCGAGCCGTCATCCGCCGGCGGGCCGGCTGTCGAGGGGTTCTCGCCGGGCGTGTGGGCCACGCGGTTCGATCTGGAGCTGTACACCGGAGGCGATGGCTCGTTCCTGTTCGTCTACAACGTCGCGCTGTTCTCGGCCGAGCGGATCGCGCGCATGGCCGGGCATCTCGGCGCCCTGCTCGACGGGGTCGCGGCCGACCCGTCGGCCCCCGTCTCCACGATCGAGCTGCTCACGGCTCCGGAGCGGGCGCAACGGGAGCGCTGGAACGACACCGGGCTCGACCTGGGCGCGGCCGGCCTGTTGCACCGCCCGTTCGAGGAGCGGGTGCCGTACGCGCCCGATGCCGTCGCGGTCGACCACCCGGGCGGCGAGATCACGTACGCGGAGCTGGACCGGCGGGCCGCGCTGCTGGCCGCCGAGCTGACGTCGGCGGGCGTGGGGCGCGGGGAGCTGGTGGCGGTCGTGATGGAGAGGGGGTGGGAGCAGGTCGTCGCGGTGCTGGCCATCGGCAAGGCCGGAGCGGCGTACCTGCCGGTCGACGCGGACCTGCCGGACCGGCGGCGCTTCGAGCTGATGGCGCGCGGCGAGTGCCGCGTCGCGGTGACCCAGCCGTGGCTGGAGCTGACCTGGCCCGCCGGCGTGACCCGCGTCCCGGTGACGCCCGCGACGGCTCCGCCGGCCGCCCCCGAGTGCCCGGCGGAACCGGACGACCTCGCGTACGTGATCTTCACCTCGGGCTCGACCGGCAGCCCGAAGGGCGTGATGATCGAGCACCGAGCCGCCCTGAACACCGTCCGCGACCTCAACCACCGCTTCCACGTCGGCCCGCACGACCGGATCCTCGCGCTGTCGGCCCTCAGCTTCGACCTCTCCGTCTACGACGTCTACGGCGCCCTGGCCGCCGGGGCGACCCTCGTCATGGGCGAGCCGTCGGCCGACAAGGACCCCGCCGCCTGGGCCCGCCTGGTCACCGAGCACCGCGTCACCGTGTGGAACTCGGTTCCCGCCCTCATGGAGCTCCTCGTCGACCACGCCGAGCACGAAGGCACCGACCTGAGCTCGCTGCGCCTGGTGCTGCTGTCCGGCGACTGGATCCCGCTGACGCTCCCCGGCCGGATCCGCGCCCTGGCCCCGGAGGCCGAGATCATCAGCCTGGGCGGCGCCACCGAAGGCTCCATCTGGTCCATCTTCCACCCGATCGGCGAGGTGGACCCGGGCTGGTCGTCGATCCCCTATGGCCGCCCGCTGGCCAACCAGTCCTTCCACATCCTGGACCGCGGCCTGTGCGACGTGCCCGTGGGCGTGCCCGGCGACCTCCACATCGGCGGAGCGGGCGTGGCCACCGGCTACTGGCGCGACCCGGAACGGACCGCCGCCGCCTTCGTCGCCCACCCGCGCACCGGCGAGCGCCTCTACCGGACCGGTGATCTGGGCCGCTACGCCCCGGACGGCACCATCGAGTTCCTCGGCCGCGCCGACGCGCAGGTGAAGATCCGCGGCTACCGCGTCGAGCTGGGCGAGATCGAGACCCATCTCTCCCGCCACCCGGACGTGACCGACTGCGTGGTCACCACCCACGGCTCGGGCACCCGGGCGCAACTGGTGGCGTACGTGGTGGGCCGGGTCGATCCGGTACGGCTGCGCGGCCACCTCACCGAGACCCTGCCCGCGTACATGATCCCCACTCGCTTCGTCCCCCTCCCCCACCTGCCCCTGACGGCCAACGGGAAGGTGGACCGGCGGCGCCTGCCCGCCCCCACGTCATCGGCGGGCGACGCGGAACCGGGCGGGCGCGTCCCACCGGGCACGGAGGCGGAGCGCCTGGTCGCCGCGGTCTGGGCCGAGGTGCTCGACGTGGCGGCCGCCCACGGCGCGGCTTTCGGCGTCGATGACGACTTCTTCGACGTCGGCGGGCACTCCCTGCTGGCGATCAAGGTGGTGGCCAGGTTGCGCAGGGTGTCGCCGCCCGGCGCGGCGCCCATCGCCGTGGTGGACCTGTTCAAGCACCCGACCATCCGCGGGCTGGCCGCGCTGCTCGACGGCACCGCCACCGCGTCACGCGGGCTCCTGCACGAGCTGACGCCTCGCCGTGCCGCTCCTCCTGAACTCACCTACGTGTGCGTGCCGTACGGCGGAGGCGCGGCGGTGGTGTACCAGCCGCTGGCCGACGCCCTGCCGGAGACGTACGCCCTGTGGTCGCTCGCCATCCCCGGCCATGACGTCGGCCTGGACGAGGAGCGGCTGCCGCTGGAGGAGGTGGCGGCCCGGTGCGTGCGCGAGATCCAGGAGAAGGTCCGCGGACCTGTCGCGTTGTACGGGCACTGCGGCGTGGGGTCGGCCCTGATCGTCGAGATCGCGCGGCGGCTGGAGGCGGCGGGACGCGAGCTCGAAGCGGTGTACATCGGGGCGATCTTCCCGTTCGCCCGCCCCCGGAGCGGGCCCATGGCGGCGCTGTCCAAGCTGGCCAGACGGGAGTTCCTGCGGAGCGACCGCGGCTATGTCAACTGGCTGACGTCCATGGGTCTGGACATGGGCGACCTGGAGCCGGGACAGGCCCGGCACATCATCCGGAACATGCGGCGCGACAGCGAGGCCGCCGAGGAGTATTTCACCGGACTGTTCGAGAGCTCGGTGGAGCGGCTGCGGGCGCCGATCATCAGCGTGGCCGGAGAGCACGACCCGGCGACCGAGTACTTCGAGGAGCGGTATCGCGAGTGGCACTTCCTCACGCCCACGGCCGCCGTGGTGGAGCTGGACGAGGCGGGCCACTTCTTCCTGAAATATCGGGCGGCTGAGCTCGCCGAGATCGTCACCCGCACGCATCTCGCCATCGCACCGAGCGAGCCCGGCCCAGTCCCGGCAGCTGCCCCGGCATCAGGGCCCGTCGCAGAGCCCGTCCCAGAGCCCGTCGCAGAGCCGGGGGCGGGCGCGGAGGCCGTGGGCGGGGTCAGCTGGCGGTTGCGGGAGGTGTCGCGGGCCGGGACGCGGGCCGCGCCGGCCGGGCCGCAGCCGAGCATGAAGCGGTTCACGGCCGTCGCCACCGGTCAGCTGGTGTCCCTCCTGGGGTCGGCGCTGACCGGGTTCGCCATCCCCATCTGGATCTATCTGACCACGGGCTCGCTGGCGCAGTTCGCCCTGCTCTCCGTGATCGGGCTGCTGCCGGGGATGGTCGTCGCCCCGCTGGCGGGCGCGATCGTCGACCGGGGGAACCGCAGGGCCGTCATGCTCGGCGGTGACGCCGCCGCCGTCGGCGCCCAGCTCCTGTTCGGGACGCTCCTCTGGACGGGCAACCTGCAGACCTGGCACGTCTACCCCCTCCTCGCGGTGCTGTCCGTGGCGCTCACGTTCCAGCGGCTGGCCTACACCTCTGCCGTGCCGCAACTCGTCCCCAAGCGTTACCTCGGGCACGCCAACGGCATCGTCCAGATGGCCGGTGGCATGACGCAGCTGCTCGTCCCCCTCGCGGCCGTCGGGCTGATGGCCGCGATCGGGCTGGAGGGGATACTCGTGCTCGACGTGGCCAGCTACGTGTTCGCGATCGGGGTGACGTCGCTGGTGCGCTTCCCCGCCGCGATGGCCTGGCGCCGGAAGGAGCCGGTGCTGGCGGAGATGGCGGCCGGGTTCCGCTACTCCTGGGGGAACGCGGGGTTCCGTCAGATGCTCGTCTACTTCGCGGTGCTCAACATCTTCCTGTCGCCCCTGTTCCTGCTGATCTCGCCGCTGGTGCTCTCCTTCGGCACGCTGGCGGACGTGGGGCGGATCTCGTTCGTGTCCGGGCTGGGGGTCTTCGTCGCCGGTCTGACCATGACGGCCTGGGGCGGCCCGAGGCGGGGGCGGATGCGGGCGGTGCTGTGGTGCACGCTGGCGCTGGCGGTGTTCTGCCTGGTGACGGGGTTGCGGGCGGATCTGGTGACGATCGGGATCGGGGCGTTCGGGATGTCGCTCTGGGTGACGCTGCTGAACGGCATCTATGCCACGATCGTGCAGGTCAAGGTGCCGCAGCGGTTCCACGGGCGGGTGTTCGCGCTGAACACGCTGATCGCCTGGTCCACCCTGCCGCTCGGCTTCGGGCTCGTGGCGCCGTACGGCGCGGCGGTCTTCGACCCGCTGCTCGCCCCCGGCGGGGCGCTCGCCCCGACCGTCGGGGAGCTCATCGGGACCGGCGCCGGGCGGGGGGTGGGGCTGATGTACCTGCTGTTCGCCCTGGCGATCACGGTGGTGGCGGTGGTGGCGCTGCGGTCGAGACTGCCGGTGCTGCTCGACAGGAGCGCCGACGCGACCCCGGACGACCTGGTCGGGCTACAGGCCCTCGGGCGGACGCTCTAGGGTCTCCTTCAGCGCCTGCAGGAACAGGACGACCTCCCTGCCGTTGACCAGCCGGTGGTCATAGGCCAGGCCGATCGCCGCCACCGTCCGCTCGCCCTCGGGCTGTGGTGAGGTGAGGGCGACGGCGCAGGCCTGGCCGGGGAAGACGATCGGGACGGCCATGATGATGTCGGCGTCGTGATGGAGGGTGACGACGATGTTCCCGCCCGTGAGGTGCTCTTCGCCGAAGCCGCCGTGCTGGGCCAGCCTGCGGAACTCGGCCAGGCGCTCGGCGATGTCCGGCACGGTCAGGCGATCGCGGATCACCGGCACGTACAGGCCGGTTCCCATGTCGATCGTCACCCCTACGCGTGGCTGATCGGGGATGCGGACGGTCCGGTCGTCGACGAGCTCTGCGAAGAACATCGGGAAGTCGGCGTGCAGCCGGGCGACGGCGGCGATGAGCAGGTCAGGGAGGCCGACCAGCCTGCGTAGTCGCCTGGTCAGGGTCCGGGCCGTCGCCAGGGCGGGGGTGACGTCCACCTTGATCGCGGTGTAGCCGGCGGGGATGGTCTGGTGCGACCGGGTCACGGTCCGGCCGACCGCGCGCTGGTGGTTGGACAGCGCACGAGTCTGCCCGCCGCCGGTGGAGATCTCGGCGGCGAGCCGTTCGACGTCGGTTCGCCGCACCACCTTGACCTCCAGCCCGGCCACCAGTGCGGGGTCGAGGCCGAGCTCGTCCAGCAACGCGCGCGCGGGGGCCGTGACGATCGGCCCGCCCGCTTCGGGGACCGGCTCCGGCTCGGGCTCCGGCTCGCCGTCCGGCTGCGGCCGGGCGGCGGGCACCGGGCCGACTCGGGCGATCAGCTGGCCGGGGGTGCACGTCGCACCCGTCCGCACCAGCTGGGTGAGCACCCCGTCCTGCTCGCTGACCAGCTCGTCCACCGTCTTCGACGTCTCCAGCGTCACCAGCGGGTCATCCCGGCGCACCGGCGCGCCGTCCTCGGCCAGCCACTCCAGCAGCGTGTACTCCGAGTCGTTGTTGTTCAGTTTCGGGACCCGGATCTCACCCATCGAGCGCCTCCAGTACGGCCCGGCAGATCGTGCTGTCCTGGAGCACCACGTCACGCTCCAGGTGAGCGGCCGCGGGGATCACGCTGTCGGCCGAGCTGACCAGGCGGATCGGCCGCCGGAGCGAGCCCCACAGCCGGGTGTGCAGGTCGGCGGCGAGGTGGGCGCCCCAGGTGCCGCCCGCGCTGCCGTCCTCCGCCACGCAGATCAGTCCCGCCTGACCGAGCAGCGGCAGCAGCTCGGCGGGGTCGAACGGGTACAGGCGCGACGGGACCAGCACCGCCCCGGCGAGGTCATGGGAGAGCAGCAGTGTCCGCATGGCGGCGATGGCCCGGTGCGCCACGCCACCCGGAGCGATCACCACGTAGTCGAGGTCGCCGTCGAACCGCACCACGGCGACGTCTCCCACGAGGTCCCGGGTGAACAGCTCGTCCACGTCGTACATCCTGCGGGTGTAGAGGACCTTGTCCTCGAAGAGCAGGCAGGGCTCTTCCAGCGCGAGCATGCGGTCGAGGACGGCGCGGTTGTCGTGGAACGGCGACATCTCGAAGAGGGACAGGCCGGGCACGCCGACGAAGTGCTTCTGCAGGTTCTGGCTGTGGGTGGGGCCGTAGCCGCGATTGCCCCCCGAGGGGCAGCGAATGATCACCGGCATGGGGACGCGCCGGCCGTACATGGAGACGGACTTGCTGGCGAAGTTCACGATCTGGTCGAAGGCGAGCGCGGCGAAGTCACCGAACATGATCTCGACGATGGCCTTCTCCCCCGCCAGCGCGAGACCGGAGGCGGCGCCGACGATCGCGCCCTCGCTGAGCGGCGTCGTCAGGACCCGGTCGGGGAAGCGGGTGGACAGTCCGCGGGTGATCTTGAAGGCGCCGCCGTAGGGATCCAGGAGGTCCTCGCCGAGGACGTACACGCCCGGGTCGTCGCCGAGCAGGCCGTGCAGGGCCTGGTTGAGGTTCTCGCCGACCCTCACGCGGCGGTCCGGGCGGCCGGGGGGCGGGCGGCCACCTCTTCGGCGATCGCGTCCACGCGGGCGCGGGCCGCCGCCTCGATCCGGGCCGACTGGCCGGGATGCTCGGCCTGGTAGGAGGCGTACCAGTCGGGGCGAACGGCGTCCGGCGGGCGGGTGTCGTCACCCTTGCTGTGCGGGCCGAGGCGGTGCGTGGCGAATTCCACCACCGACGGCGAGCCACCCCGGACGGTCTCCACCAAGGGCGCCAGCTGCCGTCGTATGTCGGCGACATCCAGGCTCGACACCCGCGTGTGCCCGATCCCGAAAGCGGCGGCCCGCCCCGCGACGGTGCCCGCCATCTGCAGCTCGGTCGGCGTCGACTGGGCGATGCCGTTGTGCTCCACCACCACGAGCAGCGGCAGCCGCCAGAGGCCCGCCATGTTCAACGCCTCGTACACCGCTCCCTCGCCCCACGTCCCGTCGCCGATGTACACGCAGGCGAGCGCGCCGGGCTCGTGCCGCTTCAGGTGCAGGGCGACACCCGCGGCCACCGGCAGGCTCTGCCCCTGCACCCCGGTCGACAGGTAGCGGTCGCGGCGCAGATGCTGGCTGCCCCCCACGCCGTCGCACACGGCGCCCTTCCGGCCCATGATCTCGGCGAGCAGCCCTTCGGGGTCCTCGAACCGGGCCAGGTAGTGGCCATGACCGCGATGGTTGCTGAACACCCAGTCACCGTCGCCCAGCAGCGGGCGCAGGGAGACGGGAACGTACTCCTGCCCGAGGCAGGTGTGGGTGGTGCCGTTGAGCTCGCCCCGCTCGAAGAGCGCGAGCAGCTTCCGTTCGAAGGACCGGATCAGCAGCAGCAGCGCCAAGTCCTCATCAGCCAGCCTGTTCATAGGCCCCTTGAGTCCCGGGAGAACCTCCAGAAAGGCTATACAACACCGACTTGTCACGTCTACGGCTGATCAGCGGAACGCCGGCGGGCGGCGCCACGCGTGGCCCCGGCCAGTCCCAGGAGCAGCAGCCCGGTCGAGGCCCACGCCGCCCAGTCGCCCAGCCGCCCGTACAGGGTGGTCCGCGCGCGGCCGGGCAGTGCGGCGGTGACCGTGGTCATCTCCTTGGCGCTGCGCGCCTCGGCCAGCACACGTCCCCGCGGGTCGCTGACGACCAGCAGTCCCCCGCGGGCGGCTCGGGCGACCGACAGGCCGCTCTCGACCCCGCGGGTGATCGCCATCCGGCTGTGCAGCCAGGCGTCGTCGCCGAAGTCCCACGCGGGCGCGAGCAAGGCGGTGGCTCCCCTGCTGCGGTAGTGGCGGACCAGCTCGGGGAAGTCCAGGTCCTTACAGATGATCAGGCCCCACGTGGAGCCGGGCAGGAAGGTCAGGCTCCTGCCGGGAGTCAGCTCCGACTCCAGACCGGGAATCATGTGCTGTTTGTCGTACTCCACCGGGTAGGCCAGGGCCGCGTTGACCGTCACGTCGCCCTTGCGGAGGACGGCGCCGACGACGACGTCCACACCGGACCCGCCCCGTGGCGGCGGAGAGCCGGTGCGGAAGGTCTTCTCCGGCAGGATCACGACGTGGGCGCCCCCGGCCGCGGCGGCCTGGATCGCAGAGGTGTAGCGGCTCCAGAGTTCTCGTCCCTGCGGGGAGCTCAGCTCGACCGAGTCGGGCGGGTCGTCGGTGGAGACGAGAGCGACCTGCCGGCCCAAGCCGTCGGCAGGGCCCGTCGAACGCCAGACTCCGTGGCCGAGCGCCAGGCCCAGGATCGCGCCCGCCGTGACGGCGACCCGCAGCCTGCCGGGCGCGCCCGGCGCGAGCACGGCGGCGATGGCGGTAGGCACCAGCAGGAGCAGGAACGAGATGCCCCAGACCCCCGTGAGCGCGGCGGTCTGCAGCACGGGTGACACGTCCGCCTGGGTGTAGGCGAGACTCCACCAGGCGCCGTGCGGCGCCGACAGCGAGATCGCGTACTCCAGCGCCACCCATGCCGCCGGCACGGCCAGCGTCGCGAGGACCGGGCGCCCACCGGCCAGGAGGGTGCGGAAGAGCAGGGTGATGAGGCCGAACGCGATCGACGTGCCGATGATGACGGACGCCGTCACGACCAAGGGGGTCTCGATGGTGCCGGAGTAGTAGGACCACATCGGCGTCTGACCGCCCAGCCAGGCCAGTGCCGCCGAGGCGAAGGCCGTGCCGGCGCCCACCCTGCTCACCACGAGCAGGACCGGCAGGAACGCCACCCAGGTCAGCCAGGGCACCGGATGCAGCCCGGTCCCCAGATGCAGGAGGAGCGCCGACAGCAGAGCGGCCGCGACAGGAGCGAGTTTGTTCACACCTCGATGATCTGGACAACGTCCCGGCGGGCGCGTCAGTCGTGAGCGTGATCTCCTGGGTCACTCCCACCGGCGACGACGAGGCCGGACTCATAGGCGAAGGCGACCGCCTGCACCCGGTCGCGGAGGGCCAGCTTGGTCAGCATGCGGCTCACGTGGGTCTTGACCGTGTGCTCGGTGACGACGAGCTCGGCGGCGATCTCGGCGTTGGACAGCCCGCGGGCGACCAGCCGCAGCGTCTCGCGCTCGCGGTCGGTCAGCTCGCCCAGCCTGGCCGCCAGGCGCGGCGCGACATCGTGGCTGGGCCGCCTGACCAGGTCCTCCAGCAGTCGCCTGGTGGCGGCGGGGGACAGCAGCGAGTCACCGGCCGCGATGGTGCGGACGGCTTCCGCCAACTCGTCCCTGCGGATGTCCTTGAGCAGGAAGCCACTGGCTCCGGCGCGCACGGCGTCGTAGACGTACTCGTCCAGGTCGAACATGGTCAGCACCAGGACCTTGGCCGTGGTGGCGGCGCAGATCTGCCGGGTGGCCTCGATGCCGTTCATGCCGGGCATGCGCACGTCCATCACCACCACGTCGGGCCGCAGCTCGACGGCGGCGGCCACCGCGGACTCGCCGTCGGCCGCCTCGCCGACGACCTCCATGTCCGGTTGCGAGCCGAGGATCAGGCCGAAGGCCGCCCTGAAGAGATCCTGGTCGTCGGCGACGAGCACACGCAGCATGATCACCATCAAACAGGAAAGGCCGCCCTGACCACGAATCCGCCGTTGTCGCCGCTCCCCGCGTGCAGCGTGCCGCCGCACGCGGCGGCGCGTTCCCGCATCCCGGCCAGGCCGTACCCGCCGGAGTGCCCGCTCGGCCCGCCGCCCCCGTCGGCGATCTCGACCTCGAGCCCCTGCTCGCCCCACCGCACCCGCACGTGGACGGCGGGAGTACCCGCGTGTTTGAGCACGTTGGTCAGGGCCTCCTGGACGATCCGGTAGGCGGCCGCCTCGACGCCACCGGTGATGGGCCGCGGATCGCCCTCGACGGTCAGCGTCGTCTCGAGGCCGGTGCGCTCGAGCAGTCCCGGCAGGCCGTCGAGGCGGGGCTCCACGAGGTCGCCGCCCGCTGAGCGCAGCGCGGCCAGCAGCCCGCGCAGCTCGACGAGCGCCCCCCTGCCGGTCTCGGCGATCGCCTCGAAGGCCGCCTCGGCCCGCACCGGATCCAATGGCCCCGCCTCGGCCTGCACGACCATGAGCCCGACGGAGTGGGTGACGATGTCGTGCATGTCGCGGGCGATGCGGGTGCGCTCGCCGGCCACCGCCGCGATGTGCTCCTGCTCCAGCCTGCGGGCCCGTTCGGCCAGCTCGGCCAGGCGGGAGTGGCGGGCGCGGGCGCTGGTGCCCAGCGCGTACGCGGCCACGAACGCGGTCCCGATCAGCCGGACGGTCTGGTCGTCCTCGGCGGGCAGGGCCAGCGAGACCCCCACCGTGGCGGCGACGATCGGGACGGCGGCCATCCGCACCCGCAACGGGCTGAGCTCGGCGACGGTGTACACGGCCACGAGCGGCCCGAACGGCAGAAACGGCTTCTCCCACATGACCATGACGGTCATCGCCGCGCCCACCAGCAGCCCCGTGGCCATCGGCGCCCGGCGCCGCCACCACACCGGCGCCGAGGCCAGGAAGCCCAGCGCCACGATCCACCAGGCGCGCGGCTCGGGCACCAGGAGGGGGCCCACGGTGGCCACGGTCACCGCACCCGTGATCGCGGCTTCGGTCGTGCGCGACGACAGCACCGGCATCCGCCCACTATCCCGGAATTCCGGGACGCCGGGCATCGCTCTCAGGAGTGATCAGCCGAGTGAGCTCCCCCTGGCGGCCCCTGGACGGATCCCCGGTTCTGACACAAGGTCGGGAGTGAAGCAGACATCCCTTGAAACGCCCGTACGGAGGATCATGTCCCACACGATCGCTGCCTTGCTCGTGCTCTCCTCAACCATCACCGGTGGCCTGGGGGCGGCCGGCCAGGCGCCCGTGGTCAGCACAGCGGCCGCCACGGGCCCGAATCTCCGCGCCTGCTTCGACGGCAGGTGCAAACTCACCCTTTCCAGGCCCGTGTCGTTCCGGGTCAGCTCCCGCTACGGCATCACCAGACTGTCCATCACCTTCACCAGGCAGGTCGTGCGGGTGAAGGGCACAGGACCGGGCGTGAGCTCACAGGCGACACTCGGCGCGGGAGCCTCCGGATCGGTCAACGGAATCGGCGTGCGCGTTGTCTCACTGACCGGTCGCAAGGCGGCGCTGCGCCTGTCCCCGGTCCACTGACTCCACACAAAGTGGTACAGACGTCAAGAATGGCGACGAAGATCGTCACAATGCTATACAGGGGGAGATCGTCGGAAGCGCCGTTGCGGCGCCGACGGAGAGGGAGTCGCCTTGATCACTCTGCTTGCTCTGGAACCCCGTGAAGCAGGTACGAACGTGCCGGAGCCGACCGTCGGCTTCCGCGAGACCGTCATGGCGCAGGAAGGGCAGCTGCAGATCGACAGCACCTGGCCGCAGGCGGCCGACACCACCTGGTCGTAGGCGGCCGACGGCACCCGGCCCGCTGTCGAGGCCGTGCTGAACGTCCTGGGAGAAGAGGTCCGGCATGCTCTTCTGGCGTGATGGCGTCAATGTCTGAGGTGTCAGCGAGGGACTCCGAAGCCATCGAGAGAAGCGTCGAAGAGCATGTCCGGACCGGCCATCGCATCCGTCTCGGACCGACATGGCTGACGGTGTGTCCCGATGGTGTCCCGCTGCCCGACCATGGCTGGAAACTGCACGTCTCCTCCCGGTCGGCAACCTATTCGGAGCTGGTCGAGAAGCTCGTTCCCCTCCTTCTGGCCGAGGGCTGCGTGTTCAAGCTCGCCCGCTCGCACCAGGTCCTCGACAGGCTGAACAACGGCTACAGCGCCCCGGCGAGCGTCGGGAAGGCGTTCACGATCTACCCGGACCAGCGGCGTGTCCGGGGGCTGGGCCTGGAGCTGGCCGAACTCCTGCGTGGTCATCCGGGGCCGCGGGTGCTCAGCGACCGGCGGGTGGACCAGGACTCCCCGGTGTACTACCGGTACGGCCCGTTCAGGAAGGCCGGCGACTCCGGCGCGCGGGGACGGTTCGCCGCCCGGATCGACGGGCCCGGCGGAGAGGAGTTCGAGGGGCGCGCCGGCCTGCACTACGAGCAGCCGGCCTGGGTCGTCGATCCGTTCACCGGCCAGCGCCCCGGTGAAGAGAGCGCTCCGGAGGAGCCGGCGGTCCTCGGCCACCACTACCGGGTCGTCGAGGGAATCCTCGAATCCGCGCGGGGCAACGTCTATCGAGCCGTCGATCAGCGCGACGGGACGAAGGTCGTGATCAAGCAGGCACGCGCCCTGGTGGACGAGACCGCCACCTCGGGCGACATCCGCATGCGGCTGCGCAACGAACGCCGGGTCCTGCACGCGCTCAAGGACTGCCCCGGTGTCCCGCGATTCCTGGATCACTTCCGGCACGGACAGGACGAGTTCCTGGTGACGTCCGACGCCGGCCCGGTCAATCTCGCCGAGGACGTCGCCCGGAACGGTCCGTACCCGATCGACCCGCATCCCGGCGCCGGAGATCGGCGTCGCCTCGAAACGCTCGGCCGGCGACTCGCGCGGATCCTCCTCGACCTTCATGCGCGCGGCGTCGTCATGCGCGACCTCGCACCGAAGAACGTGGTGATCGACGGTGACCGGGTCAGCGTCGTCGACTTCGGCGTGGCCGGCTACGACGGCCTGCACCTCCCCGGAGGGACGCATGGCTATGCGCCGGCGCGGCAGCGGCGCGACGAGCCGCCACTAGACACCGACGACCTGCACGCCCTCGCCATGACGCTGCTGTTCGCGACGTGGCACATGCGGCCGGTCACGCGGGAGGACGACTCCGATCTGCCCCGCGAGCACGCGCTCCGGGCCATCCGGTCCGCCCACGGCGAGGAGCCGGCCGGAGTGATCGGCATCATCGCGGACCTGCTCGGCGACGAGCACACCGCCCGGACCGCACTGCGGCGGCTCGCGGCCGGAGAGCTCCCGATCCCGCCGACCACCGAGAGCCCACCCACCACCGAGAGCCCGCGCACCGCCGAGGTCTCGGGCGCCACGCGGACAAGGATCCGGACGAGGACGGAGCCGTCTCGCTGATGACCGGGCCGGCCGGAGTCCTGGGCTTCCTCCGCCGCCTCGCCCGGCAGGGCGGCCGGACGCCCCTGTACTTCTGGACGTCTCGCGGAAGATGAGCCGCGCGACCAGGATGATCGCCTCGGTCCTCGCACCGGCGACGCGATCGGGGACATGCTGCGCGACGCCTACCGGGCATCTCTGACCTCGGACGCCGCCCCGGTCCTCCAGATCGTGGAACGCGACGACGGCCTGGTGAAGTCCCTTCCCGTCGCGTGCGATCGACATCTCCCCTGGCGCGCTCGAGGTGTGCAGGCAGCAAGGGATCCGGTCAGCCGTTCTCGGCACGGTCGACGAACACGCCGCGACGGGGGCGCGTTACGACAGCTTCCTGCTCCTGCGCCAACCTGGGCCTGCTGGAAAGCCGCGAGCGGGCGCCGCGGTTCCTGCGGGCTCTGGCCGCGATGGCCGCACCCCGGTGCCGTGATCGTCGGCCAGGGCAACAACAGGACCGATTGCGACGATCCACAGCATCTGCCCTACAACGAACGGAACCTGCGGGCCGGCCGCATCGCCGGACAGCGGACCATGCGGATCCGCTATCGCGACGTGGCGACGCCCTGGTTCCACTACCTGTTCCTGGCACCACGCGAGCTCGCCGACCTGGCCTCCGGAACGGGCTGGGAACTCACCGACGCCAGCTATGACGAGAACTCGACGGTCGACCACATCGCCACCCTCCGCCGAGTGGGCTGACCGGCGGGATGTGGCGTCCCGCCGGTCGGCCGCGTTCGGTCAGCCGCGTTTCACGGGGTGGGGGCGAGCACCTTCGGCTCTTCCGCCTTCGGCTCGGCCGGGCGGCGCCGCATCCGCTCCTTCGCCCGCTCGACCATCACGTACAGCGTCGGCACGAGCACCAGCGTCAGGAGCGTGCTGGTGATCAGGCCGCCGATGACCACGATCGCCAGCGGCTGCGAGATGAACCCGCCCGATCCCGTCACGCCGAGCGCCATCGGCGTCAGCGCGCAGATCGTGGCCACCGCCGTCATGAGGATCGGCCGCAGACGGCGCCGGCCGCCCTCGATGACCGCCTCGACGATGCCCAGGCCCTGATCGCGGTACTGGTTGATGAGGTCGATGAGCACGATCGCGTTGGTCACCACGATGCCGATGAGCATCAGCATGCCGATCAGCGCCGGCACGCCCATCGCGGTGCCGGTGGCCACCAGCAGGCCGACGGCGCCGGTCGCGGCGAACGGGATCGACACCAGCAGGATGAGCGGCTGGGCGAAGCTGCGGAACGTCGCCACCATGATCAGGAAGACGATCGCGATGGCCGCCAGCATCGCCATGCCCAGGTCGGAGAACGCCTCCTGCTGGTCGGCCGACGCGCCTCCGATCTCGTACGTGGCGCCGCCGGACAGGTTCAGCTTCTTCAGGCGGGTGTCCAGCGTCTGCGTGAGGCTGCCCAGGTCGCTGCTCGTGGTCTTGGCGGACACGGTCGCCGAGCGGTCGCCGTCGATGCGGGTGACCTGCGTGGGCCCGGCCACCTGCTTCACCTCGGCCACCGACGACAGCTTGACCAGGCCGGCGGCGGTGGGCAGCTTCAGGTTCTCGATCGCCTTGACGTCGTCGGGAGCGTCGCCGGTGCGCAGCACCAGGTCGCTGGCCCGCCCGTCGAGCGTGAGCTGGCCGAGGGGGGCGCCGCGGAAGGCCTGCGCCACGCTCTGGCCGATCTGCGCCTCCGTCAGGCCCTTGGCCGCGGCCTTCTCACGGTCCACCCGCACGTCCACGCGGGGCGCGCTGGCCTCCAGGTTGGAGGTGATGTCCCGCAGTCCGGTCACCTCGCCCATGGCCGCCTTGACCTGGTCGGCCGCCGAGCGCAGCGCCGCGCTGTCGGGCGCCTGCACGATCACGTCCACCGTGTCGGAGGAGAAGCCGCCGCCCGAGCCGCCGACGCGCACCTCGCCGACGTCCTTCATGCCGGCCAGCCGATCGCGCAGCGCCTGCTCCACCTTGGGGGTGTCGGCGTTCTCGGCCAGGGTCAGGGAGTACGAGGCCCGGTCCGCGCCGGCGCCCCCGCCGAAGCCGCCCTGCAGCGCGTTGCCGCCGCCCACCGTCACCTGGTACGACTCGACGCCGTCCAGGCCGGTCAGCACGCCCTCGACCTTCTTGGCCGCCGCGTCGGTGGTCGCCAGGTCGGTGCCGACGGGCATCCGCTGGGTCACCGACACCGTGTTCTGGCCGGAGGAGTCGAGGAAGTTCGTCTCCAGCCGGCTCGTCAGGCCCATCGTGCCGATGAACACCGCCACCCCGACGAGCACGGTCACCAGCTTGTAGCGCGTCGCGAACCGCAGCACCGGCAGGTAGGCGCGCTGCAGCGGGCTGCGCAGCTCCTTGGCCTCGGCCTCCTCACGCTGGGCGCGCGCCTGCTCGGGTGTCAGGTCGGGGGCCTTGAGGAACCAGTACGCCAGCACCGGGATCACCGTCAGCGACACCAGCAGCGAGGCGAGCAGCGCCACCGCCACCGTGATCGCGAACGGCCCGAACAGCTCGCCGACCATGCCGCCGACCACCGCGATCGGCGCGAACACCGCCACCGTCGTCAGCGTCGAGGCCGTCACCGCGCCCGACACCTCCCGGACCGCCGACAGGATCGCCCGCAGCTTGGGCTCGCCGTAGCCGAGGTGGCGCTTGATGTTCTCCAGGACGACGATCGAGTCGTCCACCACCCGGCCGACCGCGATGGTCAGCGCGCCGAGCGTGAGCATGTTCAGCGAGTAGTCGCCGGCCCACAACGCGATCAGCGCGATGATCACCGACAGCGGGATCGACACCGCGGTCACCAGCGTGGACCGGATCGACAGCAGGAACACCAGGATGACCAGCACCGCGAACGCCAGGCCGAGCAGGCCCTCGGTGGTGAGGTTCTCGATCGACTCCTGCACGTACGGCGCCTGGTCGAAGACCACCTCGACCGCCGTGTCGGAGGAGTCGCCGAGGGCCTTGGTCAGGTCGGGCAGCTTCTCGCGTACGTCGCCCGAGATGCTCACCGCGTTGCCGTCGGGCGTCATCGTCACCGACACGCCGAGGCTGGTCTTGCCGTCGGTACGGGTGATCGAGGTCGGCTCGGCCAGGCTCCGCTCCACGGTGGCGACGTCACCCAGCTTGACCGGCTTCAACGCCTTGACCACCGGCTGAGCCTGCGCCGTCTGCGGCCGGCCCGACTGCGGCTGCCCGCTCTGGGGCTGGCCGGCCTGGGGCTGGCCGGCCTGGGGCTGGCCGGCCTGGGGCTGGCCCGCGCTCTGCGGCTGGCCGCTCTGGGGGCGGCTCGCCTGCGGCTGCGCGGTGGAGGGGGCCTGCGGCTGGGCGGGCGTCAGGTAGAGGGCCTTCAGCTTCGCCACCGAGTCGACCCGGGCGCCCACCTGCACGGTCAGCGACCTGCCGTCGGAGGTGAGCGTCCCGGCCGGGACCGGCGTGCCGTTGGCCCTCAGCACCTCGGGGATCTGCGTGGCCGACACCCCGGCCTTCGCCATCTTGCCCAGGTCCGGGGTGATCGTCACGACCTCGTCCCGGGTGCCCGTGACCGTCGCCTCCCGTACACCCTTGATGCCCTGCAACTCCGGCAGCATGACCTGGCGCAGCTTGTCGGCCATCGCCCGTGAGTCGCCGCCGTCGCCCACCGCCAGCACCATCACCGGGATGTCGTCGGTGTTCCCGGCCCCGACCTGCGGCTCGACCCCGGACGGCAACTGGGGCTGCACCCGGCTGACAGCCTGCTGCATCTTGTTCAACGACGCCTCGATGTCCGTGCCGAAGGCGAAGGCGACCTGGATCTGCGCCAGTCCCTCCTTCGACGTCGAGGTCATCTGCTCCATGCCGTCGAGTCCCTGGAAGGCGTCCTCCAGGGGCTCGGTGACCTGGTCCTCCACGATCTCCGGGGACGCCCCGGGATAGGAGGCGATCACGAAGGCGCCGGGGAAGGCCAAGGACGGCAGCAACTGCTGTTTCAACTGCGGAATCGTGAACGCGCCGAATGCGCTGAGCACGACCGCGACCAGGATGACAAGCGTGCGGTTGGCGAGGCTCAACCGGGCGAGTGCGGTCATGAGGGGTCCCTCCAAGTGTTCGCCCCGAGACTAACACTTCGCCCCATACGAATATTTAGGACAAGGCGAGCTTCCTGATAAGCTTCTCAGGAAGCGAAGAGGTGAGAGTGGACGACGAACGCGAAGACCTGATCCGCCGGATCACGGAGACCCAGCGGGGCCTCGGGCGGGCCTTCGCCCGGCACCCGTCTCCCCTGTTCAGCTCCAACCTGACGATGCGCCAGCTCAAGGTCGTCATGGTCCTGGCCCTCCACGGCTCCGCCTCGGGCCAGGAGCTCGCCCACGACCTCGGCGTCGGCCTCGGCACGGTCACCGGCATCGTCGACCGCCTCGTCGCCCAGGGACTGGTCAGCCGGCACGAGGACCCCCACGACCGGCGCGTGCGCCGGGTCGAGCTGACCGCCGAGGGCACCGACCTCATCGGGCGCATCCAGGACGCCGGCATGCAGCACTACCGGCGGGTCATGGAGCACCTCGACACCGGCACGCTGCGCACCCTCGACACGATCGTCCGCCGCATCAGGGACATCGCGGAAGACCTGGAGAAGGAAGAGACCTCCCGCGGCTGAGTGGACCATCCGGCTGAGCCGTGGAAAGGCCGTACCCGACTCCTACGGCTGTCGCAGGGCCGTCAAAGGCGCAGCCCGAGGGGCGCCGCTCCCACGAGGCCGCCGTCGATGACGAGGTCCTGACCGGTGATGTACGACGCGTCGTCCGAGGCCAGGAAGGCGACGGCGGCGGCGACATCGTCCGGGTGGCCGAGCGAGCCGAGCGGCACCTCCGCCAAGATGCGGGTCTCCGCGCCGGGGTCGATGGCGGACCGGTACATCTCGGTCTCGATGTAGCCGGGGCTGACGGAGTTGACGCGGATGCCACGGGGCGCGAGGTCGGTGCCGAGCGTGCGGGCGAGATTGTGCACGGCCGCCTTGCTGGCGGCGTAGATCGAGGCCACCGGGAGGCCGCGGTGCAGGGTCCAGGAGGCGTTGATGACGACAGCGCCTCCTTCGCCCATCAGCGGCAGCGCCTGCTGGATCGTGAAGAACACTCCCTTGAAGTTGATTCCGACGGTGCGGTCGAAGTCCTCCGGGGTGAACTCCGGCCTGAAGTCCGCGATTCCGGCATTGGCGAAGACCGCGTGGAGGGCGCCGCGCCAGGTCTCGATGCGTCGCACGAGGAGAGCGAGGTCGGCGTCGACGCTGACGTCCGCGCGGACGGGCAGGACCCGCTCGGAGCCCAGGCGTTCTGCCGCGACGTCGAGGCGGGCCTGGTCGCGGCCGGTGATGACGACGTACGCGCCCTCGTCGAGGAGCCTGCGCGCGGTCGCGAAGCCGATGCCGCTGGTGCCGCCGGTGATCAAGACTGTTCTGTTCGTGAATCGCTTCATGCCGACGATCCTCGAACGGCGCGAGCCTACGCGGCAGTGTTGGCTGAACCTGGGTCTGACACCACCATCAGGCGCTCCAGCAGAGCCGTCGTTCCCGTCCCGGGTGCGGGGGTGTGCAGCGACAGGCGGTGGCCCGGCAGCTCGGGCAGCGGCAGGGTGGTGGCCTCGAAGGTCAGCGTCCCCAGACCGGGGATCTCCACGGCCTTGGTGCCGTGGGTGGGGCCGCCCACGGGGAGTTCCGCCCAGATCTCGGCGAAGGCGGGGCTCGCGGCGCACATGTCCGAGGCCAGGCGGCCGAACTCGGGATCGTCCGGGTAGCGGGCGGCGTCCGCCCGGAACAGGCCGATCATCGCTCGTGCCGTGTCGTGCCAGTCCACGACTGCCGCCCGGTAGCGGGCGTTGGTGAAGAAGCTGACCAGGCAGTTGTGGTCGTACTCGTTGCACTGGAACACGACCTCCGCCGCGCGGTTGACCGCGAGGACGTTCCAGTGCCGGTCGATGACGTACGCGGGCCGCGGCAGCCAGCCCTCCAGCAGTCGCCGCACGGCATCGGGGACCCGGCCTTCGGACGGGGCCGCCTGCGGCGGATTGAGGCCGGCGAGGAGGTACAGGTGCTCGCGCTCGGTGGGCTCCAGGCGCAGCACCCGGGCGATGGCGTCCAGGACGTCGGCGGAGACGTTGATGTCGCGTCCCTGCTCCAGCCAGGTGTACCAGGACACTCCTATGCCGGCGAGCACCGCCACCTCCTCCCGCCGCAGCCCGGGCGTACGGCGGCCCTCGCCTGCCGGCATGCCCACGTCAGCGGGCGTCACCCGGTCTCGCCGCGACCGGAGGAACGCACGCAACTCGGCACTGCGCCGCTGCCGCGCAGCTGTGGAGAGCCGGGAGATGTCCATGAGGTCATGCTAGTGACAGACCTCGTCCGGACAGCGCGCCCAGGCGTGTCGCTGCCCGGGGGCGCTGGTGACCGGCCGGGCCGTCCCGCGTGCGAGCGCGCTGTGCCCGCAGCGTCCTTCCGGACGGAGTTCGGACGACGGCCCGGCGCCTTTACAAAGTAGATTTCAGCGGTGGAGCCGGGACAGCACCTCCGGCAGGTCGCCCTCGTGGACGACCGTCAGCCGGCGCGTCGCCCGCGTCACCGCCACGTACAGGTCCTGGCCGCCCTTCGGCGACTGCGCCAGGATCCCCGCCGGATCCACCACCACGACCGCGTCGAACTCCAGCCCCTTGGACCGGGTCACGGTCAGCGCCACCACCGCCTCCTCCAGGTCGTCGCCCGGGAACAGCGCCGCCACCCGCGCGTGCAGGGCGTCCGGGCAGATGACGCCCGCCCGGCCCTCGCCGATCGCGGCCAGCTCCTCCGCCACCAGCCGGGGCAGCTCGGCGATCCCGCACCGCACCGCCCGCGGCTCGTCGCCGCCCTCGCGCACCGACTCGGGCGGCTCCTCCCCCGGCGCCACGGAGCGCAGCACGTCGGCCGCCACGCGCATGATCTCCACGGGCGTCCGGTAGTTGACGAGCAGCCGCTCCTCCCGCCAGCGGCCCTTCAGGTGCGGGTCCAGCACCCCGGCCCAGGAGGCGGCGCCCGCCGCCGAGCCGGTCTGCGCGATGTCGCCCACGATCGTCAGCGACTTGGCCGGGACCCGCCGCATCACCATCCGCCAGGCCATCGCCGACAGCTCCTGCGCCTCGTCCACGATCACGTGCCCGTAGGCCCAGGAGCGGTCGGCCACCGCCCGCTCGGCCGTGGTCAGCTCCTCGCCGCCGTCCGCGTGCCGGCCGGCGAGCACGTCGGCCCGGCCGAAGACGCCCTCCTCCAGCAGGCCCGTGGACTCCAGCACCTCGCGGGCGTACAGCTCCTGCTCCTCCCACTCCGCGCCGGCGGCACGGGCGGCGGCACGGGCCGCGGAGTCGTCCTCGCCGAGCAGCTCGGCGGCCTCGTCCAGCAGCGGTACGTCGCCGACCGTCCACGGCGCGTCCGCCGGCCGTACGAGCAGGGGCCAGTCCACCCCCGACGGGCACACCTCCCACAGCGTGTCGGAGGAGGACAGCAGCTCGGAGATCAGCCGCTGGGGCGTCAGCTCCGGCCAGAGCCCGTCGATCGCCTCGCGCACTGGCGGCTCCTGCCACAGCCGCCGGGCGGCCAGCTCCACGTCCAGCTCGTCCAGGTCGCCCTCCAGGTCGAGCGGTTCGGCCAGCTCCGGGTCCTCCAGCTCCATCTCGGGCAGGCGCAGCGACTCCTCCACCGCCCGCGCCTCGGCCCGCGCGAGCTCCTTGAGCAGCTCGGTGACGAACAGCTTGCGCGCCATGTTGTGCCGCAGCCGCACCGCGCGCGCCCGGTCGCGCAGCCGCAGGCACGTCTCGTGCGGCACTCGCAGCGTCAGCCCGTCGAGGCGCACCTCCAGGTCGCCGCGAGGAACGCGCTGGCGGGCGCGCACCGCCGCCTCCACCACCTCGGCCATCCGCGCGTCGCCCTTGACCACGGCCACCTCCGGGTCGTCGGCCGCCACCGCCCGCACGCCGGGGAACAGCTCGCCCAGCGTCGCCATCACCACCTGCGTCTCGCCCAGCGACGGCAGCACCTGGCCGATGTAGCGCAGGAACATCGCGTTCGGCCCGATCACCAGCACGCCGCGCCGCTCCAGCGTGTCGCGGTGGGTGTAGAGCAGGTACGCGGCCCGGTGCAGCGCCGCGACGGTCTTGCCGGTGCCGGGACCGCCCTGCACCACCAGCGCGCCCTGCAGCGCCGAGCGGATCACCCGGTCCTGCTCGGTCTGGATCGTGGCCACCACGTCGCCCATCCGGCCCGTGCGCCCCCGCCGCAGGGCCGCCAGCAGCGCCGCCTCGCCGACCAGCGTGCGCCGGTCGCCGTCGCTCATCTGCTCCAGGTCGAACACCTCGTCGTCCAGGCCCACGACCGTACGGTCCTTGAGATGCAGGTGGCGGCGGCGCAGCAGCCCGTCGGGGTCGCCGGCCGTGGCCACGTAGAAGGGGCGGGCGGCAGGGGCGCGCCAGTCGATCAGCACCGACTCGTGCTCGGCGTCGCGCAGCCCGATCCGGCCCACGTACAGGCTCCGGCCGGACACGTCGTCGATCCGGCCGAAGCACAGGCCGCGCTCCACGGCCCGCAGCCTGGCCAGCCGCCGCGTCTGCTCGGCGGCCGCCACCTCACGCTCCACCCGCGCCTGCCGGGTGCCGCCGGCCCCGCCGCCCAGGTGCGCCGTCCGCAGCGCCTCCTCGGCCCGGGCACGGGCCTCGTCGAGGTGGCCGTAGAGCGCTGAAACAGTCACCTGTTCCTTGTCAAGGGCTTCCGCGAGAGCATCTTGACGCTTACTCATGCCGTGGTATACTCCTTACGGGAGGACTGCGAACCGCCGCTCATTCTGTGTCGAGCATGCGAGCTTAACCCTCCCGTCGAGCCCGCCGCAACCACGCAGGTCCGCGGCGCCCGCGACCTTCACGGCGCGTTGAGCGGTTCCAGGTCCCTTGCCCGGAGCGCGCGCTTGACCGTGGTCATCGGCGGGTGGAGTCCCGCAGGACCAGGCGCCACTCGATCGGGCCGGTCTCATCCGCCGCTTCCTCGCCCAGGACCAGTTGCGCGCAGCGAGCTCCCTGGGCGCGCAGGTTCTGCGCGACGGTCGTCAGCCCGGCGGCGGCGGCCGCGTCGGTGTCGTCCCAGCCGGTGACGGCGAGGTCGCCGGGGACGGCGAGACCGGCACGGGCGGCCGCCCGCATCAGGCCCAGGGCGAGCTCGTCGCTCATGGCCATGACCGCGTCCGGGGCGTCCGGCCCCGCGAGGAGCGCGGTGGCCAGGGAGCCCGCCTCGTACGCGCTGTTGCGTGCGCACACCGCGACTCGCACCTGCGGCCATCGGCCGCCGGTTGCCTCCCAGGCGTCCCGGACTCCGCGCAGGCGCTCACGGGTCACGCGGAAAGTGGCCTCGGCCGGATCCAGCCCGTTGCGGACCCCGGTCGTCCGGGCGCGATCGAGCGGGAAGCTGAGCACCATCGGCCGCCGGGCGCCGGCGAGGGCCTCGGCGGCGACGGCGCGGGCCGCTGCCCTGTCGTCGATGGCCACGAACGGCACGTCCCGGTGCTGTGGTCCGCCGTGCACGACGGCGGGCAGACCGGTGGCGGCCACCGCCGGCAGCACGGGGTCGTCGTCGCTGGTCGTCCAGACGACGAAACCGTCCACCGCGGCCTCGGCGACCCGGTCGGCGTCGGAGGGCGCCCCGGTGATGGGCACGATCGTGAGCCCCAGGCCGTGACCGGCGCACACCTCGGCGACGCCGGCCAGGAACCGGGTGGCCTGAGGATCCTCGAAGGCGTACGTCAGGTGCTCGCCCAGCACCACCCCGAGACTGCCGGTCCGTCCCCTGCGCAGCGAGCGGGCCCCCGGATGAGGGCCGGGGTATCCCAGCCGCGTGGCGGCCTCGCGCACCCTGGCCCGGGTGCGTTCGGAGACGCGATCAGGCTGGGCGTAGGTGTAGGAGACGGTCATCACCGACACCTTCGCCGCGCGAGCCACCTCCGCCATGGTCGGCCGGGGCCGAGAAGGGTCTTTGGCCATGCCTCACCCTATCTTGTGTATCGTTACACTCCATGTGTAACGATACACAAACGAGCATCCATCATGGTCACATCCGGGCCTGGGTACCGTACGCGGGATTCACTGTCTTCGGTGCGTTCTGGGGCGTGTGGGGCGCATCCGTCCCCGCCATCCGCGACCAGGCCGGGCTGACCGATGGCCAGCTCGGCACGGCGCTGCTGTTCGTCGCCGCCGGTGCCCTGCCCGCCATGCCTCTCGCGGGCCGGGCCGTGGACCGGTGGGGGCAGCGCGTCACGGCGATCACCCTGACGTCGCTCGGGATCGCCGGCGTCGCCGTGGCCGTCACCGCTCGCGACCTGCCGGCCCTGTCCGTAGGACTGGCGGTTCTCGGCGCGTCGTCCGGCGCCGCGGACGTGGCCATCAACGCGGCGGCCGGCTCCGCCGAACGGGCCAACGGCCGTCCAGTCATCACCCGGGCGCACGGCTTCTTCTCCTTGGCCGTGGTCGCGGCCAGCCTCGTCACCGGCCTGCTGAACGCCGCCGGCCTGCCCGTGGTCGTGCCGTACTTGCTGGTCGTGCTCGCCGCCGGCGCTGTGAGCACCGCCATCGGCACCGGCGATCGCCCGCAGGCCGATCCCGGCCGCCACGATCACGCCCGCACCTCAGCCGCGCACAGCCGGCCGGGTCTGCGCGCTCACCTGCCGCTCCTGCTCGTCGCGGGCGCACTGGGGGCGCTCGGGTTCGCCGTGGAGAACGCTCACCAGAGCTGGAGCGCCGTCTACCTCGCCGATACCGTGCACGCCGGACCCGCGCTGGTCGGCACCGGGCCCGCGGTCTTCGCACTTGCCGTCTCGCTCACCCGCTTCGCGATCAGCGCGGTGAAGGCCCGTCGTGCCTGGATCGTCCTCACCGCCGGCGCGGTGATCTCCGCGGCGGGGACGTCCCTGCTGGCCCTCACCGCGTCTCTCCCTCTGGCTCTGCTCGGGCTGGCCCTGGCCGCCGTCGGCACCGCCGTGCTCTTCCCCACCGTGCTCGGCCTCGCCACCGCGAACGTCCCCGCCGCCACCCGCGGTGCCGCCACCTCGGTCGTGTCCACCATGGCCTATGTCGGCTACCTCGCCGGGCCGGTGTACGTGGGGCACTGGGCGCAGACGACCGGGCTGCCGGGCGCCATGCTGGCCGTGGCGGCACTCTCCACGGCCTTGGCGCTGCTGGCGTGGCCCGCGCTCAGAGCCGTCGTCCCCTCCCGGGACAGCACCGAGGTGAGCCCGAAAGCCGCCAGTACTTGATCTTGTTGCCGCCGGAAGCCCCGACCGGCAGTGCGGGGCATGGGCCTTGATCTGGCGGGCCGGCGCGAGCGCGGCCTCGACCTCGCCCCACGCCGCATCCGGGTCAACGCGGACGGCGCCCCGGGTGCGTCAGGGGGACTTGTGCCGCTGGTAGTAGCGGGCGACGCGGGCGCGGTTGCCGCAGCGGGCGGCCGAGCACCACCGGCGGCGGGGGTGCGCGGGCAGGAACAGCATGACGCAGTCGTCGGCCTCGCACTCGCGGACGCGCCCGGCCGACGGGTCCGCCAGCAGGTCGGCGGCGGCCTCCGCGAGCCACGCCGCCAGGCGGCCGCCGAGCGGGCCGGTGCGCCGGAGCGCCGCCGTGACCGACGTGCCGTCCCAGGTCAGCTCTCGGATCGCGGGCGCGGCGCGCTGCGCCGCGTTGAGCCCCTCCAGGGCGGCGGCGGGTGGCCGCCCGCCCTGGCGGACGTGGTCGATCGCGGCCGCCACGTGCTCCCGTACGGCGTGAACGGCCGCCACGTCGCCGGCGGTGAGCCTCGCCCACGTCCCGGCGGCCGGGGCATGCGCGTCCTGGAGCCCTGAGCCGGCGAGCCGGTCGGACTGCAGGGCCAGCCAGGCGGCGAGGGCGTCCGGGGTCGCCAGCAGGTCGGCGGGGCCGTCCGCCAGGCGCGGGCGGGTGTTCACCAGGTCCAGGGCCAGCGGCTCACCCGTCAGGGGCACCACATCGCTCATATCACTAATGGTACATCCTCGGATTGACGCATTAGCCTATGCTCCGCTACAACTAATGCATCATCCTGCCGAGGAGGCATGTGAAATGACGTTTCCCGTGGTCACCCGAGTCGTCCACCGCCGTGTCGACGTGGACGGCGTGTCGGTCTTCTACCGGGAGTCGCTCCCCGAGCGGCCCGACGCGCCGGTGCTGCTGTTGCTGCACGGGTTCCCGTCCGCGTCGCACCAGTTCCGGCGGCTGATCGACGTCCTGGGCGGCCGCTACCGGCTGATCGCGCCCGACTACCCCGGATTCGGGCACACCCGCACCCCCGGGGGCTTCGTCCACAGCTTCGACCGGCTGGCCGACATCACCGAGGGGTTCGTGCGCGAGCTCGGGTTGTCGCGGTTCGTCATGTACGTCTTCGACTTCGGCGCTCCGGTCGGCTTCCGCCTGGCCGAACGCCACCCCGAGTGGATCGCCGGGCTGGTCGTGCAGAACGGCAACGCCTACGAGGAGGGCCTGTCGCAGGGCGCCCGCGCCTTCGTGGCGCTGCGGCCGGAGGTCGAGGGCGACGAGGAGACCGTACGCGGCCTGCTCACCCTGGAGGGGACGCGCGGCCAGTACGAGACGGGCGCCGGCGACCCCGAGCTGCTCTCCCCCGACGGCTGGACCCTCGACCAGCACTTCCTCGACCTGCCCGGACGCAAGGAGGCACAGGTGGCGCTGGCCTTCGACTACCACTCCAACGTGGAGCGCTACCCGGCCTGGCAGGCGTGGCTGCGCGAGCACACGCCCCCCGCGCTCATCGTCTGGGGCCGCCACGACCCGTTCTTCCCCGAGCCCGGCGCCCACGCCTACCTGCGCGACCTGCCCGGCGCCGAGCTGCACGTGTTCGACACCGGGCACTTCGCCCTGGAGGAGAACCTGCCGGAGATCGCCCCGCTCATCGCGGCCTTCCTCGACCGCTCATGGACCTGAGCGGCCGGGCACCCTGACCGGACATCGGCCGGGCCCCGTCGCCGAGCATCGGCCGGGCGCTCGCCGAGCATCGGCCGGGCGCTCGCCGGGAACGGCCGTGCGCTCGCCGAGCATCGGCCGGGCGCTCGCCGGGAACGGCCGTGCGCTCGCCGAGCATCGGCCGGGCGCCCTCGCCGGGGATCACTTGCGGCGGAACCGCCGTACGCCCCGTCCCTCATGCCAGGCGTCGATCACCACCTCGTCGCCCTCGACCCGGGTCCACGCCACCTCCGTCAGCTCGACCCGGAACAGGTGGGAGCCGGTGCCCGGCAGCTCGAACGCCGCCACCACCTTCTCGTCGGTGATCTCCACGGCCCTGCCCGCCAGCTTCACGTCCCCCTCCCACTCGGGTGCGGACCCCTCCCCCGCGGAGGACTCCGCCGTGGAGGACTCCGCCGTGGGGGGCTCCGCCGTGGGGGGCTCCGCCGTGGGGGGCTCGGGGGCGGGTGAGGTCGTGTGGATCGCCAGGCGCGGGTCGCGCCGCAGGTCGAGCGCCTTGACCGCCCCCGCCATCGACCCCAGCCACAGCTCGCCGTCGCGGAAGTCGGTCTCGGTGCCGCTGACCCGCGGCGAGCCGTCCCTGCGTAGCGTCGCCAGCACCTTGTGCCGGTACTTCTCCATCAGCGCCCGCGCGACCTTCGCCAGCTCAGGCGCCTGCCCCTCGAACTCCAGCCATGAAGCCATGCCGGCCATCATGCACGACCCCACCGACAGAATCCGCGCCGGCAGTCCGGCCCCCACCCCACCCGTGCCGCCGTCCCGGCCCGTGCCGCCGTTCCTGGAGCGGCTACTCGGCGGCGGCGGCGCGGTCGGCGACCGGGCGGCGGCGCAGACCGGTGTCCGTCAGCGCCCGCGGCCGCCACACCCCGTCCGCCTGGTAGAGGTCCGTGCCGGGCGGCACGATCGCGTCGATCCGGTCCAGCGTCTCGTCGTCCAGGGTCAGCGACGCCCCCTTGAGCAGCGACTCCAGCTGCTCCATCGTCCGCGGGCCGATGATCACCGAGGTGACGCCCGGATGCGCCACCGGGAAGGCCACCGCCAGCTCCGGCAGCGAGCAGCCGATGCTCTCGGCCACGGCCGTCAGCTCCTCGACGGCGTCGTACTTGGCCGCGTTGCCCGGGAGCGACGGGTCGAACCGGGCCGGCGTGCGAGCGGCCCGGCCCGTGGACAGGTCCACCGGCCGGCCCTTGCGGTACCTGCCGGTCAGGAAGCCCGAGGCCAGCGGCGACCAGGTCAGCACGCCCATGCCGTACTTCTGGCAGAGCGGCAGCACCGACGTCTCCACGCCCCGGCGCACCAGCGAGTACGGCGGCTGCTCCGTCCTGAACCGCATGAGGCCGCGCCGCTCGGCGACGTGGTGGGACTCGACGATCTCCTCGGCGGGGAACGTCGAGCAGCCGAACGCGCGGATCTTGCCCTCCCGCACCAGGTCGGTCAGCGCCCACAGCGTCTCCTCCAGGTCCGTCCGGTGGTCGAACCGGTGGACCTGGTAGAGGTCGATCCAGTCGGTGCCCAGGCGGCGCAGGCTGTTCTCGACCTCCTGGACGATCCAGCGGCGCGAGGCGCCCCCGCGGTTCGGGCCCTCCCCCATCGGGAAGTACACCTTGGTCGCCAGCACCACGTCGTCACGGCGGCCCTTCAGCGCCTTGCCGACGATCTCCTCGGACTCGCCCGCCGAGTACATGTCGGCCGTGTCGACGAAGTTCACGCCACGGTCGAGCGCGGCGTGCACGATGCGGACGCAGTCGTCATGGTCGGGGTTGCCGGCGGCGCCGAACATCATGGCGCCGAGGCAGTGGACGCTCACCTCGATGCCGGTGCCCCCGAGAACGCGGTAACGCATGGACGTGCCCCCTGTGCGGTCGGAAGGGTTCATCGGCCGCTCCTGGAGCGGCCGGGCCACGTCGCACGCTAGTCCCTGGAGTCGGCTCCAGGTCAACCCGGGCAGCTCACCGCACGCCCGTATGCGCGCCTCGCGTGAGGCGGCCGGGGTCAGCCGCGCCCGTACTTCTTGTGCACCGCCTGCTTGCTCACGCCGATCGCGTCGGCGATCTGCGCCCACGGGAGCCCGGCGATCCTGGCCCTGCGCACCTGGACCGCCTCCATGCGCTCGATCTCGTGGCGCAGCGCCGTGGTGGCCCGCAGCGCCAGCAGCGGGTCGTCGTCCTGCGCCTGCCGCATGAGGGTAGCCAGGTCGTTCGTCATGCCCCAACGGTAGACGAACGGGAGCGGGACCGATCCCGGTCAGCCGTACATCTTCGCCAGCTCGGCGACCGCCTCCGCCATGAGCTCGCGCAGCTCCGGCGGCCCCAGCACCTCGACGGCGGCGCCCATGCGCAGCAGCAGCCAGCACGCGTGCCGGATCGACTCGACGGGGACGGTCATCGTGCGCCAGCCGTCGGCCTCGGGCGGGCCGCCCTCCTCCATGGCGGCGGCCACGGCGTCGCCGCCCAGGGTGTAGGCGAGCAGGCTCTCTGTGCCGGGAGCCACCCTGATGCGGGCCTCGGCGGTGTACATGCGCTCGCGGAACTCCTTGGCGTACGCGTGCCAGAACTCGGTCAGGTCGAAGCCCTCGGGCCGCTCGAAGCGGCCGGGCAGCGTCTCCAGCGTCAGGACACGCGAGACGCGGTAGGTGCGCGGCGTACCGCCGGGCGGCGCGGCCACCAGGTACCAGGAGCCGCCCTTCAGGACCAGCCCGTACGGGTGGACGACGCGCTCGACCTCCTCGTTGCCCCACCGCCGGTAGGTCATCCGGATCGGCCGCAGCTCCCACACCGCCTCGGCCACCCCGCTCAGGTGGGGCGCCTCGTCCGGTCCCCGGTACCAGCCGGGCACGTCGAGCAGGAAGCGCTCGCGCATGCGGGAGGCGTACGAGCGGGGCTCGGGCGGCAGCGCGGCCAGCAGCTTCAGCTCCGCGTTGGCCGCCACCTCGGCCAGGCCCAGCTCGGCGGCCGGGCCGGGCAGGCCCGCGAGGAACAGCGAGGACGCCTCCTCGGCGGTCAGGCCGTTCAGGCGGGTGCGGTAGCCGTCGAGGAGCTGGTAGCCGCCGGCCGGTCCGCGGTCGGCGTAGACCGGCACGCCGGCGGCGGACAGCGCCTCGACGTCGCGGTAGACGGTGCGGACCGACACCTCCAGCTCGTCGGCCAGCTCGGTGGCGGTCATGCGCCCACGCGTCTGCAGGAGCAGGAGGAGGGACAGGAGGCGGCTGGCGCGCATGCCGCCAGTCTAGGGATGGTCCGCCGGACGAGCCCCCCGCGGCGACGTCAGGCGAACTGCTGCCAGCCGAGCCGGAGCACCATGGCCGCGACGACGACCAGGAGCACGATCCGCACGAAGCCCGCACCGTTCCGCAGCGCCATGCGGGCGCCGACCTGCGCGCCGGCGACGTTGAACAGCGCCATGCCGAGCCCCAGGCCCCACAGCAGGTGCCCCTGCCAGGCGAAGACGAACAGCGCGCCGAGGTTCGTCCCCGTGTTGATGATCTTGGCGGAGGCGGAGGCGGAGACGAAGTCCAGGCCGAGGATCGTGGTGAACGCGATGATGAGGAACGTGCCGGTGCCCGGGCCCATGATGCCGTCGTAGAAGGCGATCCCGACGCCGGCGACGGTCACGGCGGCCACGATCCGGCCCCGGGTGCGCAGGTGCGGCTGGGGCACGGAGCCGAGCGCCGGCCGTAACGTCACGAAGGCGGCCACGCCCAGCAGGACGACCATGACGAGCGGCCGCAGCACCTCGGCGGAGATCGCCGCCGCGGCGGAGGCGCCGAGACCCGCGCTGAGCACGGCGATCCCGGCTCCGGGCAGCGCCACCTCACGGTCGAACTTGGTGGTGCGGGCGTAGGCCACGGCGGCCGAGGCGGTGCCGAACACGGAGGAGAGCTTGTTGGTGGCCATGGCCTGCACCGGCGGAACACCGGCCACCATGAGCGCCGGGAGCTGCAGCAGCCCGCCGCCGCCGACGACGGCGTCCACCCAGCCGGCGCCCGCCGCTGCCGCCAGCAACACCAGCACCTGTTCCAGTGGCACGCCACTCCCCCGACCGCTTCGACCTGGATCAACCCAGTCGAGGGTATAGGTCGGGTTTAGATGGCTTTGCCCCACCCCGGAGCGGGGCGGGGGGGAGGCCGGGGACGGTCCGGCGCGCGGCGTCAGGGAGGCGAAGGCCGCACGCCGGGCGCGCTCTCAGCCTTCGACCACCTCTTTGGCCTCACGGCCGTGGACGGTGAGCGCGTAGAGGACGACGAGGTCCACCGCGATGACGACGAGCGACCACCAGGGGTTGACGGCGATCCAGATGAGCTGGGTGACCGCGTTGAGCATGACGAGGACGACCGCGACGACGCGCGCCCACGTCTGGCCCGCCAGGAGTGTGGCGCCGACCACGACCAGCAGGATCCCGAGCACGAGATGCACCCATCCCCACCCCGTGAGGTTGAACAGCAGCAGGCGCCGGGCCGTCGCCACGTAGAAGTCGCCACTGAAGATGGCGTACAGGCCGGAGACCACGTTGAACAGGCCCGACATGAGGATCATGATGGCCGCGAACCACACCCAGCCCACCCACCCGGTGACGTGGTGCCGCGTTTGATAGGTCATGGCGAATCCCCCCGAAAACGTCCTTCAGCCACACTCCGCACATGGCTGTACGGAGCGCATCATGTACCGACAGTAATGACATGGAAGCCTTCACGGCTCTTGTCGCGGTAAATGTTGTGGCTGGGAGATTTGGTGGGCTCTGACGCCTTCTCACCTGGAAGGGGGAGCAAGCGGTCAGGCGGGCGCCGAGCCGTCCACCAGGTCCGGGTCGAGTGGCGACTCCCGCTCGTCCACGGGCGCGGTGAGCGCGTGATCGACCGTCTCGTGGATCCGCAGTGCCTCGGCCGCGCCGGTGATCTCCAGCAGGCGGGCGGGTAAGGGACGCATCCCGGCCAGGTGGAGACTGCCGCCGGTGCCGCGGACGAAGGCGTCGGCGCTGATGAGCACGCGCAGCCCGGAGCTGGCCATGAAGGGCATCCCCCTCAGATCCAGCACCAGCCGCTCCCCCGGGGCGGGGCACGTCCCGCGGATGAAGTCCTCGAACTGGCCGGCGGTCGTGGCGTCCACCGCGCCGTGGACGTCGATCACGCTCGCCCCCCGCAGTCGCTGGGAGGAGAGGGTCAGGGATGTCATCGATACCTCGCGCCGGGGGATCCGTCAGATGGTCAGGTGGAGCATGGCCAGCAGGCGGCGCATCTGCGCGGGAACCTCACTCACCGTCGCCGAGCCCTCGCGGACCAGGCCGAACAGGACACGCGCGCCGGAGACGTCGATGAAGGACAGCCTGGTCAGGTCGATCACCAGCCGGCCGCCGACCCGGCCGGCCTCACGCAGCACGCGCGCCAGCGTGGGGCTGTTGGTGCAGTCGACCTCACCGGCGAGCGTGACGACCGGGTAGCCGGGCGCCGCACCGGCGGTGACGCTCAGCAGCCCGTCGGCGTACAGCACCCGTTCGGTCACCGGAGTCTCACCACTGGAGGGAGGGGTGTCGCCTTGCAGCACGTCGTCGCCCCCTGTCATCAGAGTCCGGTTTGCCTCTCTCGCCTGATTCGCCGGTCGCCACGGCGGTTCTTGTAGACCCCAAGGGTAAGCGTGTATGAGAATACAGGAAAGTTTTTTCGCTATAAAATCTTCTCTGACAGTTCAGCCGGGCCCGGTACTCCGCCCGGGCCCACGGAGTGAGTTCTCATGGCCAAGCTCGACGGCGGTCAATCTCGTTGGACCTTCCTCACCAACCACGCACGCGTGCTGCTGGAGATCGCGCGCAACCCGGAGGTGCGCGTCCGTGAGATCGCCGCGGCGATCGGGATCACCGAGCGGACCGCGCAGGGCATCGTCACGGACCTCAAGGAGGCGGGGTACCTCGACCCCGTCCGGGTGGGCCGGCGCAACCACTACACCATCAACGCCGGCCGGCACTTCCGGCACCACACGGAGGCGGACATGCCGGTGCAGGCGCTGATCGACATGTTCACCCACCGCGACCACGGCGGCGCCCCCTCCTGACGGAGTCCGCCGGCCGGCGGGCATGGGGGGAAGCGCGCACGGGTAGCGGCGGCGGCATGGCCTCGACACGATCCGCAGGGCTGGTGCTCGGGCTGGGCATCGGCGGCTTCATCGACGGCATCGTCCTGCACCAGCTCCTGCAGTGGCACCACATGCTGTCCGGCTGGTATCCGGCCGACGCGCACGTGAACATGCTGGCCGACGGCCTGTTCCACCTGCTCTGCCTCGTCCTCGTCGTCGCCGGGGTGGCGCTGCTGGCGCGCGCCGCGCCGGTGGGCGGGCGGGAGCTGACCGGGTGGGTGGTGGCCGGGTGGGGCGCCTTCAACCTGGTCGAGGGCGTGGTCGACCACCTCGTGCTGGGCGTGCACCACGTGCGGCACGGGCCGTACCAGCTCGCCTGGGACCTGGCGTTCCTGGCGCTCGGCGCGCTGCTCGTGGTGGCCGGCGTGCTGGTCGCCCGTTCCGGTCGCGCGGCGCCCGCCCGCACGGCGGCGGGCCGTACGGGCGGGGCGTGACCTCGGGACGGGTCAGGCGGCGGTCGTGAAGCGGACCGGCATGTGCTTGATGCCGTTGATGAAGTCGGAGCGCATCCGCCTGACCGGCCCGGCGTGCTCGGCCGCCGGGAAGCGGCGCAGCAGCTCCCTGATCATGCAGGTGATCTGCAGCCGGGCCAGGTTGGCGCCCAGGCAGAAGTGCGGGCCGCCGCCGCCGAACGTCACGTGGTCGTTGGGGTCGCGGCGGATGTCGAAGGTGTACGGGTCGGCGAAGACGGTCTCGTCGTGGTTGGCCGACATGTAGAACGTGACGACCTTCTCCCCCGCGGCGATCCGCCGGCCGTGCAGCTCGGTGTCGCACGTGGCCGTGCGCCGGAAGTTGTGGATGGAGGACCCCCAGCGCAGGAACTCCTCGGTGGCGGTGTGCCACAGCCTCTCGTCGTCCAGGTGGCCGGCCAGCTCCCGGTAGCTGCCGGGGTGCTCGATGAGGGCGTTCATGGCGTGCGCGATGAGGTTGCGGGTGGTCTCGTTGCCGGCGACGCACAGGATCACGAAGAACGCGTCGATCTCCTCCCTGGTCAGCCGGTCGCCGTCGATCTCGGCCTGGACCAGGTGGGTGAGGATGTCGTCGCGGGGGTTCTTGCGCCGCTCGTCGACCAGGCCGTCGCAGTAGCCGAAGATCTCGGCGGCGGCGATCTCGCCGTCCTCGGGGGTGGTGCGGAAGTCGGGGTCCTGGAAGCCGACCATGCGGTTGGACCACTCGAAGATCTTCGCGTGGTCCTCCTCGGGGACGCCGACGAGGTCGCAGATCATCTGCAGCGGCAGGTACTCGGCGACGTCGGTGACGAACTCGACCTCGCCCCCCTTGTCGAGGACCGAGTCGGCGATGCGCTCGGCGCGGCGCCGCACCTGGTCCTTGAGCCGGGCGATGGTGCGCGGGGTGAAGCCGGCGCTGACCAGGCGGCGGTAGCGGGTCTGCTTGGGCGGGTCCATGTTGAGCAGCATGAGGCCGGCGACCTCGATGAACTCCGGCGTCTGGGTGCGGATGAACGCCGTGCCGATCTCGGTGGACCAGGTCCGGGTGTCGCGGCTGATCGCCTTGACGTCGTGATAGCGGGTGACGGCCCAGAAGCCGGTGTCGTCGGGGACCTCGTGCCAGTGGACGGGGGCGTTGCGGCGGAGATAGGCCAGCTGGTCGTGCGGCACCGCTTGTTCCCAGGTGTCCTCGAGCAGGTTGATCCGCATGGGTGCTCCCCTTTCGGCGCGAGTCGGGAGAGGGCGGGGGCCCGTTCTGGTGATCCGTTCGGGTGTGCCGGGTCGTACGGGTTCGGGAGGGCGGGGGTGGCGTCAGCCGTCGGGCAGGCCGAGCAGGTCGCGCAGGCTCTCGACGACGGCCCGCGTCCCGACCGCCGGCGGGTCGAGCCGGTGCTGCACCGCGCAGCCGATCAGCACCCCGAGCACGGCCGTGGCCGTGTGCTCGGGCGAGCGCCGCAGGGGCACCCCCGCCGTGTCGGCCCAGTCGGCCAGCCCTTCGGCCAGCCGGGCGCGGATGCCGGCGTACCTGCGGGCGAGGGGCTCGCCGATCTCGGGATCGCGCGCGCCGTGCAGCCACAGCTCCATCTCCAGCAGGAGCCATGACGCACCGCGATCACCGTCGTCGCGGGTGAGCACCTCGAACAGGGCCGCCAGCCGCTCGTCGAGCTCGGTGACGTCCTCGAAACCGGACAGCAGCTCGGCGGCCGTCTGGTCCTTCCACACCTCCAGCAGGGCCAGCAGCAGACCCTCCTTGCCGCCGAAGTGGTTGTAGAGGGCGCCGGTGGTGCGGTCGGCCGCCTCGGCCACGGCCTCGGCGGAGACGGCGTGGAAGCCCTTGCGGGCGAACAGGTCGGCCGCCGCGTCGATCAGCCGGGCGCGCGTCTCGGCCCGCCGCTGGTCCTGCGTACGGGCCACGACCGCCTCCCGGCTGAATATCGGGTTCCCTACATATGTCTATGACTTGATATATCCCCCAACCGAGCGCTCGGTCAAGGAACGGGACGACCAGTGCGTCAGGCGGCGCAGGCCGTACTCGACGGGCCCGTAGCGGCGGCGGCGCAGCCACAGGGCGCTCAGCGCCAGCAGCACGGCATGGACGGCGACGGCCACCCCCATGACCGCGACGGGCGCCAGCCGCCCGCCGAGCGCCAGGCCGTACCCGGTGAAGACCAGGGCGATCAGCAGCGACTGGCCGAGGTAGTTGGAGGCGGCCATCCGGCCGGCGGGCGTCAGCACGCGGGCCACGGCGGGGAAGCGGCGCACGACCCGCAGGAGGGTGGCGACGTAGGCAGCGGCCAGGAGCAGCGAGGTGAGGGTGTTCACGGCCGTGCCCGCCAGCTCGGCGGCGCCCCCGCGGGGCAGGCTCCAGGCGTACAGGACGCCGCCGGGCAGACCGGCGCCGAAGCCGACGACCTGCACGCGGCGCAGCAGGCGGGTATGCGCGCCGAGCCCCTCCAGCAACCGCGTCCTGCCCGCCGCCAGCCCGAACAGGAACATGGCCAGCGCCGTCGGCCCCTGGAACAGCCAGACCATGCCGGCGATCGGCGGGTACAGGCCGAGCTGCAGCCGCAGGAAGTCCAGCGGCCCGCCGGTGGCCATGGCCAGCACCCGGGCGGCCTCGGCGGGGTCGGACGTCTCCGGCGGGACGGAGGCCGGGGCGAGCGCGGCCACCGCCGCCAGCGCCAGCCACAGCAGGGTCAGCGCGCCGATGATCGCCGCCCCGATGATGACGGCCGTCCTCGGCCGCAGGCGGCGCAGGGCCAGCAGGGCCACGCCGAGCAGCGCGTACAGGGTGAGGATGTCGCCGACCCACAGCAGGAACCCGTGCGCGACGCCGATGAGGAACAGCCCCAGGCAGCGGCGCAGGGTGCGCGCCCGCACGCTCGCCCCCGCGCGCTCGGCGGCCCGCATCTGGAGCGTGAAGGAGTAGCCGAACAGGAACGAGAAGATCACGTAGAACTTGGTGAGGACGAGGGCGGCGATCGCGGAGGCGACGGGCCCGTCCGTGATCGGCATGGCGCCGGACACGGCGTGGCCGGGGTCGGCGAGGAAGCCGATGTTGGCCACGAGGATGCCCGCCAGGGCGAACCCGCGCACCGCGTCCACCTCGTGGACCCGCCCGGCGGGGCCGGCGGGGGTGGTGAGCTGCGTCATGCCGCGACGCTAGGCCGGGCACGACGGCCGCCGCATCGAACCTTGGTCGGCCGGAACCCCCACCAAAGACGCGCGACCGGCACCCGAGCCGGCACGAACAGGGAGGGGCGCGCCGGGGGGGCCGGGATCGTTGGGATCGGGACCGGGGTGCCGTACGGTGATCGGCATGCGGGTCCGCACGGGCGGCCACGGAGGGGCTGCCGTCCGTGACGGCGCGCTGGTCCCGCCTCCATACCACCGTGATAGGTGGCCTTTGACGACTAGCCGGATCCACCCCAGTCGATACTTTGACAGCACCCCCCACAAAGGAGTGCACATGTGGAGTAAGCGCATGGGCCTGGTCGGCGTCACCATCGTCGCCGCCTGCCTGGCCACCCCCCTCACCCCCGCGGTCGCCGCCCCCACTCCTCCCGGCGACGAGGCCCCACGCGAGGTGGTCGACGCCCTCCAGCGGGACCTCGGCCTCTCCGAGCAGCAGGCGATCACGCGCCTGGCCAACGAGCAGCGCGCCGCGGCCACCGAGGCCCGGCTCAGCTCCTCGCTCGGCCCCACGTACGGCGGGTCGTGGCTCAACGAGGACGCCTCCGTGCTCATGGTGGCCACCACCGACCCGGCGGCCCGGGCCTCGATCGAGGCGCAGGGCGCGCAGCCCGTCCTGGTGCCGCGCTCGCTGGCGCAGCTCACCACCGTCAAGGACCAGCTCGACCGGGCCGCGACCGGCACCAGGGCCAACCTCTGGTACGTCGACGTGGTGACCAACTCCGTCGTCGTCGTCGCCGCCGACCAGCGGACCGGCGAGCGGCTGGCCGCCAAGGCGGGCGCCGAGCCCGGCGTCGTCAAGGTGCAGGTCAGCAACGAGACCCCGCAGCCGTTCATCAACATCGTCGGCGGCGCCCCGTACTACATCGGCTCCAGCCGGTGCAGCGTCGGCTTCTCGGTGACCCGCGGCAGCACCCCCGGCTTCGTCACCGCCGGGCACTGCGGCCGGGCCGGCAACACCACCACCAACCCGACGGGCACCTTCCAGGGCTCCTCGTTCCCGGGCAACGACTACGCCTGGGTCGCCGCCCCCGGCAACACCCCGACGCCGTACGTGCGCGGCTCCGGCGGCGCCAACGTGACCGTGCGCGGCTCCACGCAGGCCTCGGTCGGCGCGTCGATCTGCCGCTCCGGCTCCACCACCGGCTGGCGCTGTGGCACCATCCAGCAGCACAACGCCACCGTGCGCTACTCGCAGGGCACGGTCACCGGTCTCACCCGCACCAGCGCGTGCGCCGAGCCGGGCGACTCGGGCGGCTCGTTCATCTCGGGCAGCCAGGCGCAGGGCACGACCTCCGGCGGGTCCGGCAACTGCTCGGTCGGTGGCACGACCTACCACCAGCCGGTCAACGAGGCCCTGTCGGCGTACGGGCTGACGCTCACGGTCGGCTAGCCTCCGGCGGGACCTTCTCACGGATGACACGGCGTGCCCGGGTGCTCTTCACCCGGGCACGCTTTCCCGCCGTTCGGGCTGTGGGAGCCCGCCCGGCCCCGAGATCACAAGGTGGTCTGCAGGACCGGGCGGCCGAGGACGCCCGGGTCGGCCGTGAACACCGATCCGGCCGCGGGCTGCTCCATCCGATCCACGCCCCGGGCCGAGCTGGTGACGAACAGCCGGTCCAGCCCCTCCCCGCCGAACGTCACCGCCGTCACCTGGCTCACCGGCAGCGCCACGACCGCCTCCAGCTTCCCGTCGGGACCGTAGCGGTGGACCGCGCCGCCGCCCCACAGCGCCACCCACACCCCGCCCTCGGCGTCCACGGTCAGCCCGTCGGGGGCACCCCGCTCCGGGTCCACGGACACGAACGGCCGCCGCTCCCACAGCCCCCGCCCCGGCTCGTAGTCGAACACGTCCACCCGCCCGGTCGGGGTGTCGGCGTAGTAGGCGAGCAACCCGTCCGGGCTGAAGTCGAACCCGTTGGAGATCGTCACGCCCGGCACCTCCACGCGCAGCGTCCCGTCGGGCTCGGCGATGTACAGGTCACCGGCACCCGGCGTCTCGTCGTAGGCCATGGTGCCGATGTAGAAACGGCCGTCGGGGTCGCAGCCGCCGTCGTTCATGCGGACGCCCGGATCGCTCCACGCCTCCCCCAGCGAGCGCAGCGGCGCGTCCAGGTCGTCGGCGTCGGCCAGCAGGAGCTCCCGCTCGGCCGCCACCACGTAGCCGCCGGCGGCGCGCGGCCGGACGGCCGCCGCCACGCTTCCGGCGTGACGGCGCCGCACGGTCCCGTCCGCGTCGAGCTGGAGCAGGTCGCCGGCCAGCATGTCCACCCAGCGCAGGCCGCCCCAGCGGGCGCACCACACGGGTCCCTCGGCGTGCTCGGCGACGGGCTCCGTCACCGGCTCGGCGGTGATCGTCATCGCGTGCTCCTCTCAGAGCGGCTGTGCCTCCCGATGGGCCGCCGGCGAGGCCGCCCACCGGCACACTGCCACGTACGCGCCCCGGATCACCTCAGGCCGGGCTCCCGTGTCCGCGTTTCCTCCGGAACGCCCGCTCGCGGCCGGGAGGTGAACGTGGCCAGCACGAGGAGGAGCGCGCTCTGGGCGAGCATGCCCGGGGCGAGCGGCGGCGTCGGCCCCACGGTCTTCGACAGGGCGTACCACCACTGGGTGAGCGGGCCGAGCGTGTCCCACGTGTCGGCGTACTGCTGGTCGAGCGGGCCCGAGGCGAAGTTCGCGGACACGTGCGCGTACACGCCGAACATCGCGGCCAGCAGGACGGCCACGGCGATCACGCGGACGACGGCCACCCCGCGCGGCGAGCGGCCGAGGGCGCACACGGCGAGGGCGACCACGAGCACGGCCAGGGCGGCCCAGGGGACGAGCTGCTGCGACGTCTGCCAGTGGCGCTCGGCCGCCAGCTCGAAGGCGGCGCCCATGACGCTGATCGCAGCCACTCCGAGCAGGCCCTGGCGCAGGGTGAGGGTCATGGCGTCAACGCCGATACGATCTTGTTCACGGTGTCCTCGCCGGGGTTGTACTTGGCGAGGTTCTGCCGCAGCGAGGTCAGGTCGGCGTCGTCGGCCGCGTACGGGCGGTACTCGACGACCTCCCTCGCCCACCGCTCGGCGTTGCCGACACCGGCGGCCGTGAAGGCGGCGGCGATCTGGGACTCGTCGGCGGTGTTCGCCGAGACCTTGGCCCCTGCGGGCGCGCCGGTCGTGCCGGTGGCGGTCGTGGCCGTGGCGGACGACGCCGTCTGTCCGGTCGTGCCGGCCGATGAGCAGGCCGTCAGGGAGAGAGCGGCGGCGAGTGCCGCCAGCCCGAGCTTGATCTTCATGGCTGTCATGTGAGCCCATCCGGTGCGGGGTTCGTGCGTTGGATCCCACGTTCTCCGGTTTGTCTCAAAGGTTTCTCGCGGGTTCATGAAGATCTGCTGAGAATGCGCGCCGGAACCGTCCTGGACCGCCGCTCGTTGTCCCGGTACACCGAGCGAACGCGGAGGAGGAACATGGGCTGGCACTACAGCAAGTCGATCAAGGTGGGGCCGTTCCGGGTCAACCTGTCGCGGCACGGCGTGAGCCACAGCTTCGGCGGGCGGCGCCTCCACGTGACGAGCACACCCGACGGCCGGCGGCACGTGTCGGTACGGCTGCCCGGCGGCTTCCATCTCGGCAAGTCGTTCGGCGGTCGCCGCTACGGCGGCCATTACTAAACCCGATATATCTCGCTTTTCCGGGGTAGCTGATCGCCGTTCCGAACCGATGGAGGAGAGCGATGGGCTGGAGCTACCGGAAGTCGATCAACGTCGGGCCGCTGCGGCTGAACCTGTCCCGTGGCGGCGTCGGGCACAGCTGGGGCAACCGGCTGTTCAGGGTCACCAAGACCGCCGACGGGCGCAAGACGCTGTCGGTCAACCTGCCGGGCGGGTTCCACTGGCGCAGGACGCTGAGCAGCCGCACTAAAGACTGAGGCGCGCTCGCTCCGGACGGATGTCGCGGAGGGGCCGGGGCGCCGCCGGATCATCGGCGGCGCCCCTTCGCCTGCCCGAGCCCCCTGCCACCCGGACGGGTCACTCCGTGGGACCGGGTGCGGCGCCCGCCCGTGCCCTTCCCGTCACGATGCCCTCGGCGCGGGCCGTCGCGAGGATGGCGCCGTACGCGATCAGCCGTACCAGATCCTCGTCGCCCCCATCCGTGCCCGCTCCCGCGTCGGCCGTCGTGCCCGCACCCGCCCGCCACGCGGACACGTCGCCGTCGGTCACGCGGTACGGCGCCAGGGCGGCCAGCACGGCGAGCCGGGCCCCCGGCCGATCCGCCGCGGGCAGCTCCCGCAGATCGGGCCAGCCGCCCAGCGGCGGATGCGCGCCGTCGGACGCCGCCACCGCGTCGCGCACGAAGGCACGGGCGCGCGGGGTCAGCAGCCTCTCCCCCGCTCCGGCCACCGCCAGCAACGTGGCGTACGCGCGACCGGCCGGCGTCCCCGCCGCCCAGTCCGGCTCCGGGCCCGCCGGGAGCCCGTCGAGCGTCGCGAGGCTCTCGCCCGGCGTCAGCCGCCTGCGCACGGTACGGGCCATCGCCCGGCCGCCGGCGCTGCGCACCAGGCGCGACTTCTGCAGGCCCCCGGGCAGCAGATCTTCGGTGATCAACGCCGAGGCGACGCTGTTGACGAAGTGGAAGGTCAGTGCCGTCCCAACGTACTCGGGCCCGTGCTCCGGCGGGTACGGCGGCGCCGACAGGGCCGCCGCTCCCGGCGTGCGGGTGGCCGTGGCCCAGGCCAGCAGCGCCGCGTACCGGGGATCGTCGGGCGTGCCGCCTGCGGCGATCGTCTCGGCCAGCCGGTGCTCGCCGGTGGCGTGCAGCAGCGTGGTGTGCGCGCCGACGCAGAACGGGCACCGGTTCGCCAGGGACACACCGAGCGCGACGACCTCCCTGCCGGTGCGGGAGGCGTCGCCGGCGAGCAGCGACTCGCGCATGGTCGCCCACGTGGCGGCCAGCAGGTCGGGCGCGGGCGACAGCGTCATGAACACCGGCATGCGGCGCATCCCGAACCCGGCGGCGACCTGCTCGTACACCTGGGCGGTCCGCCCGGTGGCGCTCTCGACGGGTGTGGGGACGACGTAGCGGAACTGTGTGGGCATGTGCCGTACTCCGATCGTGTGAGTTCAGGCCGGGGGGATGTTGTGGACGCGGCCGAGCAGGTTGTCCGGGTCCCAGTCCCTCTTGACCCGGCGCAGGCGGGCGTGGTCGGCGGGGGTGTAGGCGTCGCGGGTCCGTGCGGGATCGGTGAGGAAGTTCAGGAAGGAGCCGCCGGTGGCGTACGGGCGCAGGGCGCCGGCCAGGTCACGCACCGCCTCACCGGCGGTCATGCCCGGGGCGGCGTCCGGAGCGGCGCTCGCGGCCGGGATCGCGTCCGGGGCCGGGGCCGGGGCCGTGCTCGGCCCGGCGCCCAGGACCGCGGTCGCGATCACCGAGAACGGCACGTCGCGATGCCCCACCGGCCCCGCGTCCGGCTCCGGCCGGGCCATGGCGCCGCCCCAGTGCCGTACCTCGACGGCCGTCAGCGCCGGCCCGCCCGCCGGTCCAGGTGACGGCGCCCCGCCGGCGGCCTGCGTCACCGCGCGGACGGCGCCGTCCGGGAGTTCGGGCAGCAGCTCCAGGTGCTGCACGACCGCCATGGGCGCCGGCTCGGGACCGCCGAACGCCGTCGCCGCCTCCCCGAACGTCATCGCCCCGAACCCGCCCCCGAGTACGGGCCCGGCGGCTTCCAGCAGCGGGGCCAGCGCCTGCCGCCCCCGCTCGGCGTCGCCCGCGTAGAAGCCCCGCACGGCCAGCGCCCACCGCGCCGGGGCCTCCTGCTCGTCGCCTTGGCCGCCCGGCATGCGCATGAGGATGACGGAGGTGTTCAGCTCGTCGGGCGCGGCCGGGGCCCACTCGCGGTACCGGGCCAGGGTGGCCGCGGCCCGCTCGACGGGGTGCAGCGTCATCCCCGCGTAGACCTCGGCGACCGGGAACAGGCGGAACTCCAGCTCCGTCACGACTCCGAAGTTGCCGCCGCCGCCGCGCAACGCCCAGAACAGCTCGGGGTGCTCCTCCCCGCCGGCCGTGACCGGCTCCCCGGCGGCGGTCACGAGCTCGGCCCGGGTCAGGGCGTCGGCCGCGTAGCCGTACCGGCGGGACAGCCAGCCCGTTCCGCCGCCCAGCGTGTAACCGGTCACGCCGATGCCCGGGGTGCCCGACAGGGGCGCGAGACCGTACGGCGCCGCGGCGGCGATCACGTCGGACCAGCGGGCCCCGGCGCCGGCCCGCGCGGTCCGGCGCCCGGGGTCGACCCGCACGCCGCCCAGCCGCCCGGTCTTGAGCAACAGGCCACCGTCGGCGGGCACGTGGGTGCCGTGGCCGGTGGCCTGGACGGTCAGGGGCAGGCCGTGCTCACGGGCCGCCAGGACCGCGGCCCGCACGTCGTCGGGGTGCGCGGCTTCGGCGACGATGGCGGGCCTGGGGTCGATGACGAGGTTCCAGGCGGGCCGGTGGGCGTCGTACCCGGGCTCGCCCGGCAGATGCAGCCGATCGCCGAACGAGGCGCGCAGCCGCCGGACAGCGTCACCGAACCCGGCCCCGCCGTCACCCACCCCAGCCGCACCCGCACGAGCCCCGCCGGGACCGGACCCGCCCGCACGAGCCCCGCCCGAACCGGACCCGCCCGCACGAGCCCCGCCCGAACCGGACCCGCCCGGACCGGACCCGCCCGGACCGGCGCCGGACACTCCTTCCGCCGGCACGGTGGGCAGGCCGGAGCCGGCCGCCGCACCCGTGGACACACCAGAATCGACGACATTTCGTGAAGATGAGGACATGGCGCCGATCTTCGCGCTCCGTCCCCTCCACGGTCGTCGTGCGGGCGAAGACACCTCCGGCTACCTGGTCCGACGTACAAGCCGGACCCGGTACAACCACGGGAGTACATCCCGGATCAGCCCTGGAGAGGACGAGATCCCCGGGCCCGACCCCCTAGTGTTCTGGCATGAAGTTCGCGCGCATGCCCGACCTGGTGCTCGCGCTGGTGGTGGCCGTCCTGCTGGAGGCGGGCGCGCTGGCGGCCCCCGGCACGGCTCCCCTCGCCCATGTGGCCGTCCTGGCCGGTTCGCTGGGGCTGGTCGCCTGGCGGAGCGCGCCGCTGGTCGCGCTCACCATGGCCACGGTCTTCATGATGGTCTACCTCGTGAGCTCCCATCCCGGGCCGGCGGCGGCGTTCCCGGTGCTGGTGACGGTGTTCGGCACGGTCAGGAGCGGTCACCGGCTGGCCGCCGCGGCGAGCGCGATCGCGTTCCTGGGCTGCGGGCTCGCGGTCGGTCTCGCCGAGGCGGCGGGACAGCCGGTCCAGCCACTGGTGGAGCGCACGGTCCTGCTGGTCGGCTGGTTCCTGGCGGCGGCGGTGGCGGCCAGCGCGAGCCGAGGCTGGCGCGCGTACCTCGACGAGGCCGAGCACAGGGCCGCCGAGGCGGAGCGCACCCGTGAGGAGGCGGCGCTGCGGCGGGCCGGCGAGGAGCGGCTGCGCATCGCCAGGGAGCTGCACGACTCTCTCACCCACAGCATCTCCATCATCAAGGTGCAGGCGGGAGTGGCCGTCCACCTGGCGCGCAAGCGCGGCGAGGAGGTGCCCGAAGCTCTGCTGGCGATCCAGGAGGCGAGCCGCGAGGCGATGCGCGAGCTGCGCGCGACGTTGGAGGTGCTGCGCGACTCCGCCGACGATCCACCGGCCACGGGTCTCGACCGGCTCGACGACCTGGTGGGCCGTGCCCGCGCCGCGGGCCTGCCCACGACCGTGACGATCGAGGGCGACCGGCGACCCCTGCCGGCGGAGGCCGACCGGGCGGCGTACCGCATCGTCCAGGAGGCTCTGACCAACATCGCCCGCCACGCGGGTCCGGCGTCGGCCTCGGTGTTTCTCCGCTACGCCGACGACGCGCTGCTCGTCCAGGTGGACGACGACGGGCGAGGCTCTCCCGGCGGGGCCCCGGTGCCGGGAGTGGGACTACGCGGCATGCGCGAGCGGGTCACCGCCCTCGGCGGCGACCTCCGCGCCGAGCCCCGCCCCGACGGCGGCTTCACCGTCCAGGCCCGGCTCCCCCTCCCCGCCCTCACCGCCGGGACCGACCGCCCCATGCGGTCCGACGAGCCACCACGCGCCTCACTCTCGGCAGATCCCACCCCGGACGGGCAGCCCTCCAGCAAGGAAGTCGCGGCCGGCACTCCCCTCGGAGAGGCGTCATGATCCGGGTGCTGCTCGCCGACGACCAGGCGCTCATCCGGGCCGGCTTCAGCGCCCTGCTCAACGCCGAGGACGACATCGAGGTGGTGGCCGAGGCGGCGAACGGCGAGCAGGCGGTGGCCCTGGCGCTGGAGCACCGGCCCGACGTGGCGCTCGTGGACGTGCAGATGCCGGTGATGGACGGCATCGAGGCGACCCGGCGGATCGCCGCCGATGACCGGCTGGGCGACGTGCACGTGGTGATCCTCACCAACTACGGCCTGGACCAGTACGTCTTCGACGCCCTGCGCGCCGGCGCCGGCGGCTTCCTGGTGAAGGACACGGAGCCCGCGGACCTGCTCCAGGGCGTAAGGATCGCCGCGCGGGGAGACGCGCTCCTGTCGCCCTCGATCACCAGACGCCTGATCTCCGAGTACGTCGCCCACCGCCCCGAACCCGCGCCCACCGGCCTGGACGTGCTGACGAACCGCGAACGCGAGGTGACGGCCCTGGTGGCGCGCGGCCTGTCCAACGACGAGATCGCGGCCCACATGGTGATCAGCCCGACCACGGCCAAGACACACGTCAGCCGCGCCATGACCAAGCTCCACGCCCGCGACCGCGCCCAACTCGTCGTCCTGGCCTACGAGACCGGCCTGGTGACCCCCCGCCCCCGGTGACGAACGGCCCTGCCTGTCGCCGGACGATGCCAGCCCGACCAAGCCCATCGCGACGATGCCCAGCGGAACCGGCCCAGCCGGATGTTGGTCAACCGGACGGTGGTCAACCGGGCATCGTCAACCGGACGTTGGTCAACCGGACGGTGGTCAACCGGGCATCGTAAACGGGGCGTTGGTCAACCGGACGGTGGTCAGCCCGCGGTGCCCACGTGCTGGTCCAGGAAGGTGAGGAGCGTCCGGGTGAGGGCCACCCGGTGGTCCGACAGGGCGTGGTCGGTCGGGAAGACGTGCTCCTCCAGGGCGAGCGCCGGCTCGGCGCGGTAGGCAGCGGCGACCGGGTCGTGGTGGACGGGGTGCGGGGAGACGGGGTCGCGGCCGGTGCCGATCAGCAGGACGGGGCGACCGGCGAGCCGCGGCGCCAGCCCGGCGAGCCGCCATTCCTCCCCCGCTTCCTCCATCTCCGCCACCAGCGCCTCCCCGCTGGTGCCGCGCAGCGGAAGCAGCTCACCGTCGAACATCTCCACGTACCCTGCCCGCGCCCCCGGGTCCTGGCGCGACAGCGCGGCGGCCGCGCCGAAGTCGAACGCCGCCCACGAGGCGACCGCGAGGACCGACGGATCGGCCGCGGCGGTCATCAGCGCGGTGAACCCGCCCGCGCTGTGCCCGGCGACCACCACCCGCGACGGGTCCAGCCGGTGGGCCGCCACGAGCCCGGGGTCGCGCAGGGCGGCGACGGCGGCGGAGGCGTCCTCCAGCACGTGCCCCCACGACCACGAACCGCCCATGCCCCACGAACCGCGGTAGTGGAACACCAGCGTCGCATAGCCGGCGCGGCGCAGCGCCTGGGCCACGTCGAAGTTGCGCTCCATGCCCGGGAACCCGTGCAGCAGCAGCACGACCGGATGCGGGCCCGGCCCGGCGGGCACGTGCAGCACGCCGAGGAGCGTCTCGCCGCCGCTGGCGAAGGTGACACCCGGCGTCGTGGCGGGCGGCGCGACGTCGGCGGGCGGGTCGGTGACAAGGGGGTTCGCCGTCATGTGCGTACGTCTCCAAGAGATCGAACCGATCGGTACGAGGTTGCACGTTAACAGGACATCGAACCGATCGGTACCATCAGGGGCATGCCAGTCGACAAAGGCGTCACTCTGGACCCGGCGCGCACACGCGAGCAGATCCTGCGGGTGGCGGGCGAGGTGCTGTACGAGCAGGGACTCGACGGGATCGGCGTCGCGGGACTGTGCGCCCGCGCGGGCGTGTCGAAGGAGACGCTGTACCGCCACTTCGGCTCCAAGGACGGGCTGGTCCGGGCCGTGCTGGAAGCGCGCAGCGACCGGATCGCTCGCTGGCTGCGCGAGGCCGCCGAGGAGGCGGGGCCGGAGCCCGCGGCGCAGCTCGCCGCCGTGTTCGACGCGCTCGCCCGGTGGTACGAGGAGCCGGGGTTCCGCGGATGCGCGATCATGAACGCCGCCGCGCAGCACCACGAGGGCTCCGCCCCGGCCGTCGCGGCCCGCCACATGGACCGTCACCTGGAGCTGCTGTCCGGCATCGCCACCCGGGCCGGAGCGGCCGATCCCGGAACCCTGGCGCGGCAGTTCCTCCTGCTGATGGAGGGCGCCGCCGTGGTGGCCGACCACCACGGCGTGGCCGGCACGGGCGAGCAGGCAAGGCGGGCGGCCCTCACCCTCCTCCACGCGGCCACCGCCCGGCGCGACACCTGAGCGAGGCGGGCGGCCCTCAGCCTCCTCCACGCGGCCACCGCCCAGCGCGGCACCTGAGCGCCGGCGGCACCCCGCGGGCCGACCAGTACCCCGCCGGCCCCATATCCTTAGGCCGTACGGAGATCTCGGGGCGACGAAGGGCCGGGTGGGGCGGCGTGGTGGTGTTCGCCGGGCAGGGCGACGCGCGGCGGTCCATGGCACTGCTCTGGCGCGGCACCGGCACAGCCCGCAGTGGTGCCGAGCGGGCTGTGCGGGGTCGCGGGCTCCGGGAAGATCGGAGCAGGCCGGGGCCCAAGCCGGGGCTGAGCGTCGGCATGATCGTGGCCGCGGCGATCGAGGCGGCGGACGCCGAGGGGATGGCGGCGCTGTCCATGCGCGCCGTCGGCGAGCGCCTGGGCCGCACCGCCATGGCTCTCTACACGTACGTGCCGAGCAAGGGCGAGCTGCTCGACCTCATGTACGACCAGGCCCTCGCCGAGCTGCCGACCGGGTACGAATCCGGCGCGGGCCGGCGGGCGGCCGTGACCGCGTGGGCGGGTGACGTCCTCGCGCTGTACCTGCGCCACCCGTGGATGCTCCAGGTGTCGCAGGCCCGGCCGGTGCTGGGCCCGAACGAGTACACGATGCTGGAGACGCTGCTGCGGATCCTGCGCGGGAGCGGGCTCGGCCGCGACCGGGCACGCCGGGTGGTGGGGACGTTGTTCGCCTTCGTCCGCGGGGCGGCCGCGACGATCGCCGAGGCGCGGCAGGCCGAGGCCGCGACCGGGGTGACGGACGAGCGGTGGTGGCGCGACCGGGCGGGCCTGCTGGCGGAGGTGGCGCCGGACTTCGCCGAGCGGTTCCCTGCGGTGGCGTGGCTGGAGAGCGAGCCCCCGGCGCGTCCCCCGGAAGAGCGCCCCCTGAGCGAACGCCCCCCGGACGGACGTCTCCCGGACGGACGTCTCCCGGACGGACGTCTCCCGGACGGACGTCTCCCGGACGGACGTCTCCCGGACGAGCGCCCGCCGGACGCGCAGCCGCCGGACGAGCAGCCGGCCGCCGAGCCGGGCTCGTACCTGGAGGGCGAGGCTCGCGCGATGTTCGACAGCGGCCTGGCCCTCATCCTCGCCGGCCTCGAAGCCACCTGACCCCTGGCCGCATCGAGAGCCATCGGCCGGTCCTGACCTCCTCCAGCGGCCACCCGCCCCACGTCAGAAGAAACGGCGCCGTGGACCCGGCCGCCCCGGCCCACGGCGCCGCGAACGACGCCCGCAGCGCACGGCCGGCGGAACGGGCGCTCCCTCCGCGCCACGTCCCGGGCACGCGGTCTAGCGTGGACGGAGGGGGCTCGCGGCGTCATGGGGACGGCGCCGTTCCGTGCCGTACCGGGGGAACACCATGGACACCTCCAACACCGCCGCCACCGGCGACACCCACGCCCGGGACGCCGAGCGGCTCGCGGAGCGGCTGCTCGACGACACGCTGGGAGCCCTGGAGCTGTTCGCCGTTTACCTGGGCGGCGAGCTGGGGCTCTACCGCGCGCTGCACGAGCTCGGCCCGCTGACGGCCGCCGAGCTGAGCGGGCACACCGGGACCGCGCTCCGCTACACCGCCGAGTGGCTGGAGCAGCAGGCCGTCGCCGGGCTGGTCGAGACCGACGCGGGCGCGCCCGCCGAGGAGCGCCGCTACCGGCTGCCGCCCGGGCACGCCCGCGTGCTGGTGGACGCCGACGACCTCGCGCACGTGGCGCCGTTCGCGCACATGCTGGCCGGGATCGGCGGCGTCATCTCGGAGGTGGCCCAGGCGTACCGCACGGGGGCGGGCGTGCCGTACGAGTCGTACGGGCGGGCGTTCCGGCACGGGCAGGGCCACATCAACCGGCCGGTGTTCACCCACGAGCTGCCGGACGCCTGGCTGGCCGCCATGCCGGACGTCACCGCCCGCCTGCGCGGGACGCCGCGCCCCCGCATCGCCGACGTGGGCTGCGGGCAGGGCTGGTCCACGCTCGCGATCGCCCGCGCGTTCCCGGGCGCCTGTGTGGACGGGCTGGACGCCGACGCCTCGTCGATCGCCGACGCCCGCGCCGAGGCCGAGCGCGCGGGGCTGGGCGACCGGATCAGGCTGGAGCAGGCGGACGCGTGCCGGCTCGCCGCCGCGGGCCCGTACGACCTGGTGATGATCCTGGAGGTGCTGCACGACCTGCCCCGCCCCGTGGAGGCGCTGCGCTCGGCGCGGGCCGCGCTGACGCCCGGCGGGACCGTGCTGGTGGTGGACGAGCGGGTGGCCGACCGCTTCACCGCGCCCGGCGACAAGGTCGAGCGGATGATGTACGGCTGGAGCGTCACGCACTGCCTGCCGACGCAGCTGGTCGAGTACCCCTCGGCCGCCACGGGCACCGTCATGCGCGCGGGCACGGTCCGCCGGTACGCGGCGGAGGCCGGCTTCGGCAGCTGCTCGGTGCTGCCGGTGGACAACGACTTCTTCCGCCTGTACCGGCTGGACCCCTGACCGATTGATTAGACGTGACGTTGCGTCTAGTCTATGGGCGTCATCACCCATCTCCGAGGGGACACCCATGCACCATCCCCCGCGTCACGGCCTTGAGGCCCGCCAGGTCACGCCGTCGCGCACGCCGCGCGGCGGCGTGCTCGCGCCGGCGATCCTGGCGTTCGCGTTCTGGGCCGTCATGGCCGGCACGACCGCGCCCACCCCGCTGTATCCCTTGTACGGGCAGGCGTTCGGCTTCTCGCCGTTCACCGTGACCGTCGTCTTCGCCGTGTACGCGTGCGGCGTCGTGGCCGGCCTGCTGCTGTTCGGGCGGGTCTCGGACCAGATCGGGCGGCGGCCGGTCCTCATGGCAGCGTGCGTCCTGGCGATCGTCGCCGCCGCCGCCTTCCTGGTGGCCGGCGACGTCATGACCATGCTCGTCGCCCGGGTGATCTCGGGCCTGTCCGCGGCCCTGGTCACCGGCGCCGCCACGGCCGCCCTGGCCGAGGCCCTACCGTCCGGCGGCCGGGTGCGCGCGGCCACCGTCGCGCTGTTCGCCAACATGGGCGGCCTGGCCGGAGGCACCCTGCTCGCCGGGATCCTGGCCGACGTGGCGCCCGCGCCGCTGCGCACGCCGTGGGCGGTCCTCGGCACGCTGGCGCTCGCCGCGCTCGTCGGCGTCGCGCTCGTGCCGGAGACCGCGCCCCACCGCTCGCGGCCGTCCCTGCGCCTCCAGCGCCCGCACGTGCCGGGCGAGATCCGCGGCGACTTCCTGCGGTCGGCGGTGGCCGCCGGGGCGGGGTTCGCGGTACTGGGGGTGCTGACCGCTGTGACCGGCCTGTTCCTGTCCGGGGTGCTGCGGCTGCCGAGCCACACGCTGACGGGCGTGGTGGTCTTCACCGCGTTCCTGTGCACCGCCGTGGGCCAGCTCCTCAACCGCGCCGTACGGGCGGGCGGCGCGCTCGTCCTGGCCTGCGCCGGGCTGGTCGCCGGCGCCGGTCTCGTCGCCCTGGCCATGGCCGCCGCATCGCTGGCGGCGCTGCTGGCCGGCGCCGCGGTGAACGGCCTCGCCACCGGCATGGCCCTCGGGTACGGCGTCACCGTCATCACCACGCGTGCCGCGCCGGACCACCGGGGGGCCTCGGTGTCGACGTTCTTCGTGATCCTGTACTCCATGCTGGCCGTGCCGGCCGTGGGGGTCGGCGTGATGATCAGGTCGACGAGCCTGCGTCCGGCCGGTGAGATCTTCAGCGCGGCGGTCGCCGCGCTCGCTCTGGCGGTCCTGCTGAGCCTGCTCGGCACCCGCGGGACGGCCCCCCGGGCGTGACCGCGACCGGAGGCGTGCCCGGGCCGGGGCGCGACGCCCCGGGCGTGCGGCGGGGGAACCGTCCGCATGCGGCGGGCCGTACGTGGCGGGCGGGCGTGCCACAATCGGGCTGCCGCTGCCCCGCGGCGTCCGGTCGTCCGTAGGCTGGACGTGCTCGTTCGTCGCAGGCTGCTCGTGATCGTGAAGGAGGAGCGGACATCACCGCCGACCAGGACGCCCAGGCCGCCCCGCGGCGGGGGGCCGTCGTCAGCCGTACGGGGCCCAAGCGCAGCGAGAGCATCCGGCTGGCCGTGCTGAACGCGGCCGACGACCTCCTCGTCGAGCGCGGCTTCACCGGGGTCACCATGGAGGGCATCGCCGCCCGCGCCGGGGTGGCGAAGCAGACGATCTACCGCTGGTGGAAGTCGAAGGTCGACATCCTGCTCGACACGCTCGCCGCCGACGCCGGGGAGGCGCTCGCCTGGCGGCCCGGCACCGCTTCGTCGGCGGAGGAGGAGCTGCGGGAGCAGCTCGGCCGCGTGGCGGCGTTCTTCGGGGAGCCGGCCGGTCAGGTGCTGCTGGCGCTCGTCGGCCACGCCCAGCTCGACCCGGAGACGGCCGCCAAGCTCCGCGACGGCTTCCTGCGCGAGCAGCGCGAACGCGATCTGGCCGGACTCGGCGCCCTGCTCGCCCGGCACGCGGGCCACCCGGTGGACGAGCGCCTCACCGCGGTCCTGCTGGACGTGGCCCTCGGGCCGCTCTACCACCAGGCGCTCGTCCTCGGCCGACCCGCCGACCCCGGCACCTCGGCCGCCATGGCCCGCCTCGTCCTCGCCGAAGCCACCCGCTCCTGACGAGGGGTCCCCTCGCGGGCGGACGGGCGCGGACGCGGGGGACGGCTGAGGGCTCCGGTGGCGCCCGCGACGGGATCGTGGCTCAGCCTTCCGAGGGGGCGTCGTGGGGCGGGTGGGCGACGTGGGTGAGCTTGTCGGGGTTGGTGACGGCGTAGATGCCGGTCACCTGGTCCCCGTCCGGGTCGAGGTCGACGACCATGACGGCGAACGGCGAGTCCCCGTCGAAGAGCACGGCCGACGGGTCGCCGTTGACGGTCCGGTAGTGGACGTCGACGCCGTCGGGGATGTGCGAGGTGACCCCGGCGATGAGCCTGGCCACCTTGTCGCGTCCGCGGACCGGGCGCAGGATGGAGGCCCTCGCCTTGCCGCCGCCGTCGGTCCACATGGTCACGTCCGGGGCGAGGACGCGCATGAGGGCGTCCAGGTCGCCGCCGAGCGCGGCGGCCAGGAACCGCTCGGTGACCTGCTGGCGCGCCCCGGGGTCGGAGCGGTAGCGGGGGCGGCGGGCCCGCACGTGCCCGCGGGCCCGGTGCGCCAGCTGGCGGACGGACGCCGGTGAACGGCCCAGCATGGCGGCGATCTCGGTGTGGGCGTAGCCGAAGACCTCGTACAGGACGAACACGGCCCGCTCCACCGGGCCGAGGGTCTCCAGCACCACCATGAGCGCCATCGACACGGACTCGGCGCGCAGCGCCGGCTCCGCGGCGTCCTGCCCGGTCGTGGACGCCGCGACCGGCCCGCCGGTGGGCCCGCCGACCACGGGCTCCGGCAGCCATGGGCCCACGTACGTCTCGCGGCGGCGGCTGACGGCGGCCTGGCGCGCCAGGGCGGCGTTGACGGCGATGCGGACCAGGTACGCGCGTGGCCCGGCGATCTCGCCCGGCGAGGCCCCGCGCCACCGGGCGGCCCAGGCGAGCCAGGTCTCCTGGAGCACGTCCTCGGTGTCGGCGACGCCGCCCAGCATGGCGTAGACGACGGAGAACAGCAGCTCCCGGTGGTCCAGGAAGATCCTGGTCGCCTCCTCCACCGGGTCGGCCGGTGGCGGCGTCTCTGCCATGCCGTGCTCCTTCGTCCCTCGTCCTCGTCGCCGGTCCTCTCCTGAGAGCCCCGGGGCACGCGAAGTGTGACACTCCCCCGGCGACTGTGACGCGGCTCACTCCCGGCGCGGAATGTGACAGCGCTGTTGTATCTTGGTCCGATGCGACCTCCCATCGAGCCGTACGACCACGGCCACCTCGACACCGGCGACGGCCACCTCGTCTACTGGGAGGTCTGCGGCAACCCCGCGGGCAAGCCCGCCCTCGTCGTCCACGGCGGCCCCGGGTCGGGCTGCTCGCCGGGCCAGCGCCGCACGTTCGACCCCGAGCGGTTCCGCATCATCCTGTTCGACCAGCGCAACTGCGGGCGCAGCCTGCCGCACGCGAGCGACCCGGCGGCCGACCTGAGCACCAACACCACGGACCACCTGGTGGCCGACATGGAGCGGCTGCGCGAGCACCTGGGCGTCGAGCGGTGGCTGCTCTACGGCGGCTCGTGGGGGTCCACGCTCATGCTGGCCTACGCCGAGGCGCACCCGGAGCGGGTGTCGGAGATCGTCATGGTCTCCGCCACCATGACCCGCCGGTACGAGATCGACTGGCTCTACCGGGGCGTCGGCCGGTTCTTCCCCGAGGAGTGGCAGCGCTTCCGCGAGGGCGTTCCGGAGGGCGAGCGCGACGGCGACCTGCTGGCCGCGTACGCCCGACTGGTGTCCGACCCCGACCCCGCGGTGCGTGCCGAGGCCGCCGCGAACTGGCTGGCGTGGGAGGACGCGGTCATCTCCCTGGAGCCGAACGGCAAGCGCAATGCCTACAGCGACCGGCCCGACGACGCCCGGACGGCTTTCGTCCGGATCTGCTCCCACTACTTCTCCAACGGCGCGTGGCTGGAGGAGGGCGTCCTGCTGCGGGACGCGCACCGGCTGGCCGGGATCCCGGGTGTGATCGTCCATGGCCGGTTCGACCTGGGGGCGCCGCTGGAGAACGCCTGGCAGCTCGTCCAGGCGTGGCCGGACGCGAAGCTCGTCGTGGTGGACGACTCCGGCCACACGGGCAGCGACACGATGCGCGACGCGATCATGTCGGCCATCGAGGGCTTCGCCCCCTGACACCCGGGTGCGGGCCGCACCGGAGCTCCGCCGCGAGCGAAAAGCCTGGCCAGGACAGGCCGCGCTGGTGGTCAATGGACGCGTGAGAGCCGCGTACGACGAGATCGCCGACTGGTACGAGCACGAGTTCCTGCCCCGCACCGAGGGCGACCCGCTGGGCCTGAACCGGGTGCTGACCGAGCTGCTCGGCCCAGGTGACGGCACGTGCCTGGAGATCGGGTGCGGCACCGGCGTCCACGCCGCCGCCCTGCGCGGCCTCGGGTGGAGCCCGGTGGGGGTCGACCTGTCGGCCGGGATGCTGCGCCACGCCCGCGTCCGCCTGCCGGTCGCGCTGGGCGACGCCGGGCGGCTGCCGATCCGCGACGGGTGCCTGCCCGCCGTCGTCGCGCTGATGGTCCACACCGACATGCCGGGCTACCCCGACGTGCTGCGGGAGGCCGCCAGGGTGCTGCGGCCCGGCGGGAGGCTCGTCCACGTGGGCGTGCATCCGTGCTTCTGCGGCGGGTTCGCCGACCGGGCCGACCCCGCCGCGGTCGTGGTCAGGCCCGGCTACCTCGACGGCCACTGGACCAAGCAGTCATGGACGGACCAGGGCATCCGCGACAAGGTGGGGGCGAGCCACTGGCCGCTGGCGGAGCTGCTGGGCGCGTTCCTGGAGGCGGGGCTGGTGCTGGACGGGTTCGCCGAGGGCACCGGCCCCACCCCGACGGTCCTGGGGGTACGCGCCCGCAAGCCGTGAGCCCGGCCCGCCCGCCGGGAGGGAACCGGTCAGGAGAAGAAGTCCGCCAGGACCGGCGCCAGGACCTTCATCGACACGTTGTGGTTCTGCCCGGCCAGCATGTGCCCGCGCGCTCCCGGCACCGCCTCCGCCACCGCCGCGACGGCCCGGCGCAGCGACTCCGGGCTCTTCTCGCCGCCGACGACCAGCGTCGGCACCGTCACCTCGGACAGGTCGGGCAGCGCGTAGTCGCCCATGATCGCGGCGTCGTACGGCAGGGTGTGCGCCACGGCCTTGAGCCGCTTCCAGACGGGCATGAGCCGCATGACCAGCGGCACGAACGCGGGCGCCCCCATCACCGCGGTCATGAAGTACGAGATCGCCGCGCCGCGGCGGCCGGCGGCGGCCAGCTCCGCCAGGCGCTCGCGGTGGTCCGCCGGCGGCCGGTGAATGCCCTCCCCCAGCAGGAACGGCGGCTCGTACAGGGCCAGCCGCTCGATGGGCAGCCCCTCGGCGGCGGCCCGCAGGGCCAGGGCGGCGCCGGAGGACAGCCCCCAGACGCGGGCCGATCCCCCGGCTGCCTCGATCACGGCGGCGAGGTCCTCGACCTCGCGCTCCACCGCGTAGGGGCCGGTGTCGCCGCTGTCGCCGCGTCCGCGGCGGTCGTAGCCGTACACGGTGAACCGCCCGGACAGCAGCCGCGCGAGCTCGGCGAGCGTCGGGAACGAGCGCCAGCTCATCGCGCCGCCGACGAGCACGACGGGCGGCCCTTCGCCGGTGCGGTCGTAGGCGATGGCGGTGCCGTCCTCGGAGACGGCCCTGCCCGTGGTGACGGTCGTCATGGTGGTGGTCGTGGTGGTCGTGGTGGCCGTGGTGGTCATGGTGAGGTTCGCTCCGAGAAGATCCGGTCGAGCCACGCCTGCCAGGCGGGCCCTTGGGGGGCGACGTCGGTGAAGAGATGGTGGGAGGCGATCATGAAGCCGGGCATCCCCTGGATGAAGCGGTAGAGCGCGCCCGGCGCGCGGACCCCGAGGGTCTGGGCGTTGGCGAAGTAGACGACGCCCTCGACGGGCGGCAGCCCGTCCGGCGTGAACGCCACCCGCTCGCCCACCACGTCGCCGCCGGGGCGCAGGCCCAGCTCGGTGTGCAGGGTGCTCCAGGCGTCCGGCCAGTCGCGCACGGGCGGCCCGAACGCGCTGACGGGCGTGGCCGTGCGGCCGTGGAAGTGGCCGAGGTACTCGACGAGCGTGGCGAAGAACATCGCCAGGCCGCTGCGCATCGCCTCGTACTCGCTCTCCCAGTCGTCGCCGGGCAGGAAGCCGCTCGTGACCATGCGGACGACCGTGCTGCCCCGCTCGCGGCCCTCGATGAGGAACTCGTAGGCGACGAAGCGCCCGTCGTCCTCCGTGGCGCTGGCGTGCGCGAACCGGTGGGGCGGGTCGGAGACCGTGACGGCGGAGTCGGGGAGGAACCCCCCGAAGTCGGTGCGCACAGCGCCCTCGGTCACCTCGGTGCGGCCCATGTACCACGAGTCGATGCCGGGGCCGGTGGCGATGGCGTCCCACACCTCCTCGGGGGTCACGCCGACTGTGGCCTCCTGCGGCAGCTCGAAGCGGTGTCCCACGTCAGCCCTCCATCCCGGCCGGGGCGCCGCCCTGAGCGGGCGAGGCGGACCTCGCGGAGCCGACGGAGGGGTGGACGGCGACGACGAGCCTGTGCGGGCGCCCGCCCTCGGCGCCCTCGTCGTGGTAGCGGCCGACGAGGGCCGTCACGAACGAGGTCAGCTCCTCGGCGAACGCCGCCCGGTCGGCCGCCGAGGCGAACCGCACCTCGCCGTCGATGCCGAACGTCGCCACCCGTTTGCGGGCCTTGACCGCGCCGGTGACGAGCTCCCCGAGGTCACGGACGAGCCGGGCGGCCACCGCGAGCAGCCAGCCCGCCGACAGCCGGTCCGGCGACCTGCCCGGATCGGGCTGCACGGCGGCCAGCGCCGCCGGCGAGATGACGAAGGAGGCGGCCGTGGCGCGCATCACGCGCTCGGTGACGTTGCCTTTCCTGCGCTCCTCGACGAGCTCGACGAGCCCGTGCTTCTCCAGGGTCCGCAGATGGTAGTTGACCTTCTGCCTGGCCAGGCCGACCCGGGCCGCCAGCGTGGTGGCCGAGTTGGGCTCGACCAGCTCCGCCAGGAGCCTGGACCGCATGGGGTCGAGCGACGCTTCCGCCGCCGCGGGGTCTTCGATCACCGCCACATCGTGCATGCCTGAACGATGGCACCGAAAAATTTAATTGTCAACGCGGGCGGCCCGGCCCGGCCGCGAGCCGCCGTCTCACCCCGGCGAAAACAGATGGCGCCGCGTGATGCGGCTTTCGTAGAGTTCACGCACGTGAGAGAGCATCTGACGAGCGCCGTACGACACACCGGGACCGGCGGTCCGGAGCCGAGGGACGTCGCCCGGCTGCCGAAGGCCCACCTGCACGTCCACCTGGAGAGCACCGTGCGCCCCGAGACCGTGCGGGAGCTGGGCGGGCCGCCCGAGCCGGAGGGGCCGTTCCGGAGCTTCCGCGAGTTCGCCGACCAGCGGGCCCGGGTGCGCGGGCTGCTGGTCAGCGCGGAGCACTTCCGGCGGGTGGCGCTGGAGTTCTGCGAGGACGAGGCGGCGCAGGGCACCGGCTACGCGGAGGTGACGTTCACGGCCGCCGCGCACGGCGAGCGGGTCGGGGCGCTGGAGATGCCGCTGGAGGCCGTGCTCGACGGGCTCGCCGAGGGTTCGTCGCGGTACGGGATCGAATGCCGGGTACTGCTGGACCACTCCCGGCGGCGGCCCGTGGAGCGGCTGCGGCGGACGGTGGAGCTGGCCCGGCGCCACGACGGGGTGATCGGCGTCGGGCTGGCGGGCGACGAGAGCCACCCGCTGGCGCCGTTCGCGGACGTGCTGGCCGAGGCCAGGGACGCCGGGCTGCGGATGGTCCACCACGCGGGCGAGACGGCCGGTCCGGAGAGCGTCCGGGAGGCGCTGACGCTCGGGCACGCCGAGCGGCTCGGCCACGGGATCCGCGTCCTCGACGACGAGGAGCTGGTGGCCGAGCTGCGGCAGCGGCGGGTGCCGCTGGAGGTCTGCCCCACGTCCAACGTGCTGCTCGGGCTCGTTCCGTCGCTGGCCGAGCACCCCCTGCCGCGCCTGCGTGACGCCGGTCTGGCCGTCACGGTCAACACCGACGGGGAGACGGCGCTGGCGGAGGAGTACGGGCGGCTGCGGGAGGTGTTCGGGTACGGGGACGCGGAGCTGGCCGGGTTCGCCCGGGCCTCGATCGACGCGTCGTTCGCCCCGGAGGCGGTCAAGGCCCGGCTCAGGGCAGGGGTGGACGACTGGCTGAACTGAGCGTCCCTCTCCGGCGCCCCGGCCGGCACGTGTCTCGTTCGTTTACGGACCCTTGGCTTCCGAAGACACGTGGCACGGGTATGTCGTCCCTCGGAGAGATCTTGAGCCTGGGGAGGCGGTCGGCCATGTACGCAACCGTACGGCGATACGAAGGGGTGACCGATCCCGCCGAGGCGGGACGCCGGGTGAGTGAGGGGTTCGTGCCGCTCATCCGTCAGGTCCCCGGGTTCGTGGCCTACTACTGGGTCGACGCCGGGGGCGGGGTGATGCTGTCCACCAGCGTCTACGAGGACCAGGCCGGGGCCGAGGAGTCCACCAGAAGGGCTGAGCAGTTCGTGCGGGACGACCTCGCGTCCCTGCTTCCGAACCCTCCTCACGTCACGGCCGGCGAGGTCGTGGCGTCCGGGTAGTGGCTGCCTGTCCGTCAGGCGTGGGCGCCGGTGGTGACGGGGCCGATGGTCAGCTCCGGGCGCGCCTCCAGGATCTCGCCCACCCGGGCGACCTGGTCGTCCAGCTCGCGTGACCGGGCCGCGGTGAGCGGGCGCAGCGGCTCGACCGTCACGTGGAGGCGCCGGCCCGAGCGCCGCTGGTGCCACACGCCCGCCACCTCGCCGTCCACCAGCAGCACGGGGAAGTTGCCGGCCTGGCCGCCGGTCAGCGCCCGCTCCGCCGCCGCGCGCGGGAAGAGCAGCTCACGCGGCCTGCCGGCCACGACGTAGGCGTCGAAGTACGGCAGGAGCCGCACACCCCGCGGCGGGCCGCCGGGGACCTCCGTGTCGCCCGGCAGGACCCAGGCCGGGCGGCCCTCCAGCCGCACCTCCTCCAGCTCCGCCGCGCCGAACAGCCGCACCGCCGACGACCGCGGCGCCCCCAGCCACAGGGCGAACTCCTGGGGCGTGGCGGGACCGTAGGCCGTGAGGTAGCGCCTGAGCAGCTCGACGGCGCCGTAGCCCGCTACGCCGTCGCCGGACGCGCCAGGGGTACGACGTGTGACTCCCCCGGGCAGGCCGGTGTAGGTGACCTTGCGGCCGCGGGGCGGGCCGTACACGAACGCCCCCCGGTGCGCCGCCGCCGCCAGCGCCTGCCGCCAGCGCGGCCACATCGTCTGGAACGCGGGCATCACCAGGTCGCCCGCCCACGGCCCCGTGGCGGCGACGACCGCGTCCCCCAGCTCGTCGATCGTCAGCGCGCGCCCGTCCACGGCGACGCGGATCGCCTCCACCACCTCCTCGGTCTGCCGGTCCGTCATCCGTACGTGCTCGGAGTGGGACGGCAGCACCGGCGGCAGCTCCGACAACGCGCTCACCCACAGGGGCAGGTCGGCGGCCGGGAGCAGGTGCACGGTGCCGCGCGGGCCGTGGGTCTTGACCAGCTCGCGCGTCCCCCACAGGGCCTCGCGCACCGCCGAGCGGGTCGCACCGCCGAGCCGAAGACCGACCGACAGCTCCGCGGCCGACATGACCTGGGCGTGCGCCCCGCACATGGCGCCCACGACCCCGCCGGGTGTGCCGCCCGCCGCCGGCTCGGCCAGACCCTGCCGCTCCAGCCGGCGCGCGCTGACCTCGGGCCAGGAAAACTCGATCATGGTGCCCCTCCTCAGTGGTCCCGGGACCACGTTAGAGAGCGATGCGGAAGAGTTCGTTCCGCATTGGGCACGGGGGCGCACAGCGTGAGGCCCCGGGCCTCACTCTGGAGGAGGCCCGGGGTCGGCGGGAGCAGTCAGCTGAGGTAGTCGCGCAGGGCGCGGGCCCGCGACGGGTGGCGGAGCTTGGACATCGTCTTGGCCTCGATCTGGCGGATCCGCTCCCGGGTGACGCCGTAGACGCGGCCGATCTCGTCCAGCGTCATGGGCTTGCCGTCGACCAGGCCGTACCGCATCGAGATGACGCCCGCCTCCCGCTCGCTCAGCTCGTCGAGCAGGTCGCGGAGCTGCTGCTGCAGCAGCGTGAAGGACACGGCGTCGGCCGGCGAGACCGCCTCGGTGTCCTCGATGAGGTCGCCGAACTCGCTCTCCCCCGCCTCGCCGAGCGGCGTGTGCAGGGAGATGGGCTCGCGGCCGTACGCCTGGACCTCGGCCACCCGTTCGGCGGCCAGCTCGGTCTCGGCCGCGATCTCCTCGGGCGTGGGCTCGCGGCCGAGGTCCGACTGGAGGCGTCGCTGCGCCCGGGCCACCTTGTTGATCAGCTCGACCATGTGGACCGGGATGCGGATCGTGCGGGCCTGGTCGGCCATGGCGCGGGTGATGGCCTGCTTGATCCACCAGGTGGCGTAGGTGGAGAACTTGTAGCCGAGCCGGTAGTCGAACTTCTCGATCGTGCGGATCAGCCCGAGGTTGCCCTCCTGGATGAGGTCGAGGAAGAGCATGCCGCGGCCGGTGTAGCGCTTGGCGATGGAGACGACGAGCCGCAGGTTGGCCTCCAGCATGCGCTGCTTGGCGCGGCCGCCGTCGGCGGCGATCAGTTCGAGGTCGGCGCGGAGGTCGGCGGGCAGGTCGCGCTCGCTGGCGAGGCGCTCGCTGGCGAACAGGCCGGCCTCGATGCGCTTGGCCAGGTCGATCTCCTGCTCCGCGGACAGCAGCGGCACCCGCCCGATCGCCGTCAGATAGGTCTTGACAGAGTCGGCGCTGACCGCCGGAGAATCGGCGACTCCGTCGTCCAGTTCGAGAACCTCTGCTGCTTGGGACACGACACTCTCCTCGCTACAGGCAGGCCACCACCGTCCACGCTACCCAACCGTGCTCGGTGCGCGGGCCGGTGCCGGGGCCGCACCGGCCCCGGGTGACAGGCGGTCGCCTTATCCCATTCTTCCCCGGTATGGGCGTTACGCACCCGGGTGAGCGGTTGAGGCGTCACTGCCGCGAGCATGACCTCTGCATGCTCTTTCCGCACGAGAAGATCCGTGCCGCCTACCCCGCCCTGTCCGACGGCCACGCCTACCTCGACGGCGCCGCCGGCACCCAGACCCCGCAGGCCGTCATCGACGCCATCGCCGGCGCCTACCGCTCCGGCATCGGCAACGTCGGCGGCGCCTTCCCCGCCAGCCACCGCTCCGACGCCATCGTGGCCGCGTGCCGCGCGGCGGTGGCCGACCTGGTCGGCGGCCGGCCCGAGGGCGTGATCCTCGGCCCGAACATGACGACCCTCACCTACCGGATCGCCACGACCCTGGCCAAGGACTGGGGCCCGGAGGACGAGGTCGTGCTGTCCCGGCTCGACCACGACGCCAACGTCCGCCCGTGGACCGCGACGGGCGCGACGATCCGCTGGGCCGAGGTGGACCCGGTGACCGGCGAGCTGCCGGCGGAGCAGTACCGGGACCTCGTCGGCGAGCGGACCCGGCTGGTGGCGGTGAGCGCGGCGAGCAACGTGCTGGGCACCCGCCCGGACGTGGCCGCGATCTGCGCGACGGCGCACGCGGCGGGGGCGCTGACGTACGTGGACGGCGTGCACGCCACCGCGCACGGCCCCGTGGACATGCGGGCGCTGGGCGCCGACTTCTACGCCACCAGCGCCTACAAGTGGTCCGGGCCGCACGTCGGCGCGGTGGTGGCCGACCCGTCACTGCTGGAGCGGCTGCGGCCGGACAAGCTGGCCCCGTCGCCGGACACGGTGCCGGAGCGGTTCGAGAGGGGCACGGCGGCGTTCGCCGACCTGGCGGGGGTGACGGCCGCCGTGGACCACCTGGCCGCGATGGTGCCCGGCACGGGCTCGCGGCGCGAACGGCTGCTCGCCTCGATGGCCGCCGCGGAGGCGTACGAGCTGGAGCTGTTCGCGGTGCTGCTGGCCGGGCTGGAGGCGCTGCCGCACGTCACCCTGTACGGCAAGCCCGCGCGGCGGACGGCGACGGCGTACTTCACGGTGGCCGGGCTGACGCCGCGCCAGGTGGCCGAGCACCTGGCCGGGCTCGGGGTGAACGTGTGGAACGGTCACAACTACGCCTGGGAGCTGACGGGCGCGCTCGGCGTCCGGGACGCGGGGAGCGCGGTCCGGGCCGGGCTGGTCCACTACAACGACCGCTCGGACGTGGACCGCCTCCTGGAGGGGGTCGCCGGGCTGCGCCCGGCCGGCTGAGACCGGGACGGCGCCCTCAGCCGGCCGGGAGGAAGTCGGCGGCGTGCTCGCGGGCCCAGGTCTCGAAGTCGCGGGCGGGGCGGCCGGTCAGCCGCTCGACCGTGTCGTTGATCTGCACGGGCGTGCCGTCGGTGGAGCTCCAGTAGTCGAGCAGCGCGTCGGCGAAGCCGGCGTCGAGGTACTCGGCCATCTCGGCCTTCCACTGCTCGCGGCTGACCCGCCGGATCTCGACGGGCCGCCCAGTGACGGCGGCCAGGATGTCGAGCTGCTCGGCGAACGTGACGGAGCGGGGGCCGGTGAGCGTGTGCGCGTCGCCGTGCCCGCCGTCCGAGGTGAGCACGGCGAGCGCCGCGGCGGCGACGTCGGCCTCGTGGATGGGGTCGTTGTGCGCCCCCGGGTACGGCAGGCTGACCGGCTGACCGGACTTGACGGCCCAGGACCAGGCCAGCGCGTTGGAGGAGAACGAGCCGGGCCGCAGCAGCGTCGTCCGCACCGGGCCGGCCACCAGGGCGCGCTCCACGTTCAGGTGCGAGGCGGCCAGGGGGTTGTTCTCCGCCTCCGGGTCGAGCACGGAGGCCGAGGACAGCAGGACGATGTGCTCGACCCCGGCCTCGGCCGCCTCCTGGGCGAAGGCGCCGGCGTGGGCGGCGTTGGCGTACAGGAAGACGGAGGTGACGCCCTTGAGGGCGGGCGCGAACGTGGACGGGTCGTTCAGGTCGCACACCACGCGGCCGGGCAGTCCGGGAGCGGGGGCGCTGGAGGCCTCACGGACCTCGGCGCCGCGCTCGCGCAGGAGCGCGGTGAGGTGGCGGGCGACGGCGCCGCGAGCGCCGGTGACGAGAATGGTCATGGTTCCTTCTGAAATGTATTCGTGACGCATATATTGCGTGGCACACATAATTCGTGGTGGGAGAGGTCATGTCAAATCGGCACGAGCTGCTGGAGCGGATCATCGCGGAGAGCCAGCGTCACTACGCGGCATACGCGCTGTTCAACCAGGCCATGGCCGACCGGCTCGGCCTGCACCCCACCGACCTGCAGTGCGTGGCCCTGCTGGACCTGGAGGCCGGGCCGGTCAGCACCGGGCACATCGCCCGGCTCACCGGGCTGACCGCCGGCTCGGCGTCCCGGCTGGTGGACCGGCTGGAGAAGGCGGGCCTGGCGGTGCGGGAGAGCGACCCGGAGGACCGCAGGCGTTCGCTGGTGAGGCTCGCGCCGGGCGTGCGGGAGCGGATCGGGCAGGCATGGGACACGCCCGGCCGGGCGTACGGGGAGGTGCTGCGCTCCTACACGGACGCGGAGCTGGAGCTGATCGCCGACTACCTGCGGCGGGCCACCCAGGTGGGATTCGACCAGGCCCGGCACCTCACCGCCGACCGCCCGCAGGCCGCACCGCCCGGGGCGTGATCGGCGGTTAGGATCGGCGGCGTGAGCCTGCCCGCCGTGTCCGGCCTCGTTCCCGACGCCGGAGTCCCCGACGCCGGAGCTCCCGACCCCGGAGTTCCCGACGGTGGTGTCCCAGGCGCCGGAGTCCCAGGCGCCGGAGCTCCTGACACCCGAGTTCCCGGCACCGGAGCGCCCGGCGCATGGGCGTCGCCCGTCGAGCCGGCGCGCGACCCTTACCACGTCTACCTCGACTCGCTCACGAGCGCCGAGTCCCGCCGCACGATGCGCGGCTGCCTCGACCGGCTCGCCCGGCTGCTCACCGGCGACGAGAACGCCACCGGCGCCGGCCAGCCCTGGCACCTGCTGCGCTACGAGCACACGGTGCGCATCCGGACGCTGCTGACCGACCAGGGCTGGTCGGCGGCGTACGTCAACAAGCATCTCGTCGCGCTGCGCCGGGTGCTGAAGGAGTCGTGGCGGCTGGGCCGGAGCAGCGCGGAGGAGTACGCGCGCGCCTCCGACCTCGCCCCGGTACGGCAGAGCCGCCTGCCCACCGGCCAGCACGTGCCTCCGGAGGTGGTGGGCGCGGCCCTGGCCGCCTGCGACGACTCGCCGGCCGGTGTGCGCGACGCGGCGCTCATCGCGGCGCTGTACTCGACGGGCTGCCGCCGGGCCGAGATCGGCGGGCTGTCTCTGGCCGACTACGACCCGGGCGGGCGCTCGCTGCGGGTGCGCGGCAAGCGGGACAAGGAACGCCTGGTGTACCTGACGGCCGACGCCATCGGGCTGCTGGAGCGGTGGCTCGCGGTGCGGGGCGGCGGGCCCGGAGCGCTGTTCAGCCCGATCAGCAGGGCGGGCCGCGTCCGGACACGTGACGGACGGCCGGTGGGGCTGACGGGCCAGGGCATCGCCGACATCCTGGCGCGGCGGCTCGGCCAGGCAGGGGCGTCGCGGCGCACGGCGCACGACTTCCGGCGCACGTTCATCGGCGAGCTGCTGGACGCGGGCGTGGACCTGGCGACGGCCCAGGCGCTGGTCGGACACTCCTCGCCGGCCACGACGGCCCGCTACGACCGCCGCCCGGAACGCACCCGCCGCGAGGCGGTCGACCGCCTCCGCCTCCCTCCCCCGCGCCCCCTCTCCTGACGGCCCGCCCCCTCTCCTTACGGCTCCCTCTCCTGACGGCCTCGGCTCAGGACGTGGGCTCAGGACGTGGGCTCAGGACGTGGCGCGGAGTCCGGGGCCGTGGCCCCGGCGGTGGCCGCCCGGCGTCGTGCCGTACCACTGCCGGAACGCCAGGTGGAAGCCCACCACCGACCCGTACCCGACGCGGCGCGCGATGGCGTCGTGCGGCAGCGACGTCTCCTCCAGCAGCCGCGCGGCCTCCTGCATCCGGCGCGCGGTCAGGTGCCGCATCGGTGCCTCGCCCACCAGCCGCCGGAACGTGGCCGCGAACGCCGACCGCGACATCCCCGCCTCCGCCGCCAGCGTCTCCACCGTCCACGGCTCCCCGAACCGGCTCTGCACGGCCAGCAGCGCCGCACCGACGGCCGGGTGCCGCAACGCCGCGAGGACGGGCTGGGCGGCGGCCGGGCCGTCCACGAGCGCGGCCCGCAGCGCCAGCACGAAGGCCAGCTCGAAGCCCCGCAACGCCACCAGCGCCTGCCCCGGCTCGGCCCGGTCCCACTCATCCGCGAGCCCGTCCAGGGTGCCGCGCAGCAGCGGCTGCCCGGCCAGCGAGTCGCGGTCGAGCAGGAGCACGGGCGGCAGCGCCCGGTACAGCGGCGAGGCCGCCGCGGCGTCGTAGTGCAGCCCGCCGCACAGCATGACCGTCTCGGCTCCGGGACCGTCGATGCGGACGGTGCGGGCCCTGCCGGGCGGCCGCGCGGGCAGGACGCTCTCCAGCGGCACGGTGGCCCGGCCGGGCGCGTCGGCCAGCCGGTGCGCCGCCCCGTGCGGGAACACCGCGAGGTCGCCCGCCCGCAGCCGCACCGGCTCCCGGCCCGGCAGCTCGACCGTGCACGCGCCCGCCTGCACGTAGTGGATGAGGGCGCAGCTCTCCCGCTCCCCCGCCACGCCCCAGGGGGCCCGCGCCGACCAGCGGCTGTGGAAGACGCCGCGCAGCCGCAACGGCCCCAGCAGCTCGCTCAGCAGATCACCGTCCACGGACGATCCTTAATGTTCACCGGATTTCCGTTTATGGAGCGTACCGGCCGGGCGGCGGGAGGGTGGGCGGCATGAGGATTCTGGTCATCGGAGCGGGGGGCGCGCAGGGCGGCGCCGTGGCGCGGCGCCTGGCCGCCGAGGGGTACGAGGTGCGCGGGCTGTCCCGTACGGGGGCGGCGCCGGACGGGGTGCGGCCGTTCGCGGCGGACCTGGGAGACGCGGCGCGGGTCCGTGAGGCGTTCGACGGGGTGACGCACGTGTCGGTGACGCTGCCGCTGGTGTTCGAGGCGGAGCTGGTGGAGGCGTACGTCCGGAACGTGCTCGGGGCCGCGTCGGCGGCGCGGGTGCAGCGGCTGGTGCTCAACACCGGCAACCGGCTGCCGGCGCGGGCCACGGGCGTCGCGGCGTTCGACACGCGGAGGAAGGCCGCCGCGGCGGCGCTCGGGTCAGGGGTGCCGTCGGTGGTGCTGAGCCCGCCGCTGTACCTGGAGAACCTGGCGGCGCCGGGAGTGTGGGGGCCGCTGGTGGAGCGGGGTGTGCTCCGCCAGCCGTTGCCGGGCGACGTGCCGGTGTCCTGGCTGACCCACGCCGACCTGGCCGCCGCGACCCTGGGCGCGCTCACGGGCGACGGCCCGGTGGGGGCCGTGCTGCAGGTGGGCGGCCCGCCCGTCACGGGGGCCGAGCTGGCCGCCGCCGCCGGCGCGCGCTACGAGGAGCTGGACGTGGCGGCGTTCGAGGCGGGGCTCGCGGCGGCGCTGGGGCCCGGGGCGGCGGCGGGGGTGGCGGACACGTACCGCTGGATCGCCGGGCACGGCCGCGACCTGTACGGCGGGGACGGGACGGCCGGGCGGCCGGGCCCGCGGGTCACCTCGCCGCGGGAGTGGCTCGCCGCGCGGCTGCGGGCCGCCCGATGAGGCCGCCCGGTGAGGCCGAAGCGGCAAGGGCCGAAGCGGTAGGGGCCGAGGTGGCGCGGGCCGAGGTGGCGCGGGCCGAGGTGGCGCGGGCCGAGGTGGCGCGGGCCGAGGTGGCGCGGCATCACCAGCTCATCGAGCGGTGGCTGGCGGGGACGGTGCCGCGCGACGCCTTCGCCGGGTTCGCCGGCGCCCATGCCCCGGCCTTCACGCTCGCGGCCCCGGACGGGCGGCTGCTGTCACGCGCGGAGGTGCTGGCCGAGGTCGAGGCCGGGTACGGGCGCGTGCCCGGGGCCCGGATCGAGATCCGCCACGTCACGGTGGTCGCCGCCTCCGGGGCTCTGGTGGTGGCCGCGTACGAGGAGTGGCAGGGCGGCGCGGGACGGCGCTCGACGGCCGTGTTCGAGCGCCGGCCCGGCGGGCTGAGCTGGCTGCACCTGCACGAGACCGCCGTCCGGGAGGGCGGCCCCTAGGACGAACGCGCCGGCGTCCGGACGGCGGTGGGGCGCTCAGCCGGGGGTGCGCCCGGCCCCCAGCAGCGAGAAGGCCAGCTCGGCGGCGCGGACCGCCTCCGGCTCGACCTCGGCGATGGGGCGGCCGGCGGCCAGCGCCTCCCAGGAGCGCCGGGCCAGCACGCGCTGCGTGGCCATCGCCTGGGCGGCCAGCAGCTCGGCCGTCAGCCGGTCCGTGCTCTCGGCGAGCGCCTCGGCCAGGGCGCTCTCGTCCACGGCCATGTACTGGAACACCCGCGTCGCCAGGCTCGGCGTGGAGAAGACGAGACGGTAGTAGGCCACCACCGCCGGGTTGTCGTTGAGCCCGGTGACCGGCTCGTGGCGGGCCAGCCCGTCGAGGAAGTGGCGGCGCAGCGCTTCGAGGGGGGTCTCGCCCGCCGCCCGGCCGCGCACCACGCGGGCGGCCTCGCCCTGGTGGTCGGCGATGCGGTGCAGGACGAGGTCCTCCTTGGTCGGGAAGTACTTGAACAGCGTCGGCTTCGACACCCGGGCCGCGGCCGCCACCTCGGTGACCGGCACCTCGTCGAAGCCGCGCTCGAGGAAGAGCGAGATGGCGGCCTCCGAGATCGCCTCGTGGACGCGCTGCCGGTGCTGCTGCCTCAGTCCTGTCATGGATTCACTCTAGCAAAGTGTTAACCTGGTTAAAGTATTGCCCGGGTTAACACTTTCCGGAGGGCGCACATGGACGAGCTGGAGCACGGCGTGGACGGGCTGGAGCAGGAGCGGCGGTACGTCGAGACGTGCCGGGCGGGGCTGCGCCGCATGCTCGACGCCGCGCGCGACAACGTGATCGTCGGCGAGACCGTCGCCGGTGACCGCTACAGCGCCGAGCGGCTCGGCCGCTACCTCAAGAGCCTGGCCAAGGAGCTGACCGAGGAGCCGGACGGCCCGCCGTTCTTCGGCCGCCTCACCTTCGAGCGCCGGGACGGCGCCGCGCCCGCCGAGGGCACGGGGGCCGGAGGGGGCACGGGGGCCGGAGAGGGCACCGCGGACGCGGAAGGGCACGACGGCCGTACGTACTACATCGGCAGGCGGCACATCCCCGGCGAGCACGGCGGCCCGCCGGTCGTCATCGACTGGCGGGCGCCCGTCGCCCGGGCCTTCTACCGGGCCGGCGCGCGGGACCCGCAGGGCGTGGCGGTGCGCCGCCGGTTCGGCTGGTCGGACACCACGCTGACGTCGTACGAGGACGAGCGGCTGGGGCGCGGCGAGGAGCGCCGCAGCCGCCTGCTGGCGGCCGAGATCGAGCGGCCGCGCGTCGGCCCGATGCGTGACATCGTCGCCACGATCCAGCCGGAGCAGGACGACCTGGTCCGCACCGGCCTGGAGGACTCGATCGGCGTGCAGGGGGCGCCCGGCACCGGCAAGACCGCCGTGGGCCTGCACCGCGCGGCGTACCTGCTGTACGCCTACCGGCAGCGGCTCCAGCGCGGCGGCGTCCTCGTCCTCGGCCCCAACCGCGCCTTCCTCGGCTACATCGCGGCGGTCCTGCCCGCGCTGGGCGAGGTGGACGTGGAGCAGACCACGCTGGACGCACTCATCGCCACGGTGCCGGTCCAGGCCCGGGACGACGCGCGGGCGGCAGCGGTCAAGCACGACGCCCGGATGGCCGAGGTGCTGCGCCGGGCCCTGTACGGGCGGATCTCGAAGCCGGTCGAGCCGGTGGTGGTGAGCGAGGGGTCGTTCCGGTGGCGGGTGGAGGAGGACGAGCTGCGCCGCGTCGTGGACGACACGCGGCGTGACGCGCTGCCGTACGGGACCGGGCGGGAGCGGGTGCGGGCCCGGGTGGTGGCGCTGATGCGCCGCCAGGCCGAGGCGCGCGGCCACAGCCCCAACGCCGCCTGGGAGCGCCGCACCGGCCGCGCGATCGCGGCGTGGCTCGACGGGGTCTGGCCGGCGGTCCGGGCCGAGCAGGTGGTGCACGAGGTGCTGTCCGGCCGGTGGACGCCCGCCGGCGGCGAGGGCGGGCCGCTGAGCGCGGCCGAGTGGGCGGCCGTCGTGTGGGAGCGGCCGGCGCGCACGTACAAGAGCGCGAAGTGGTCGGCGGCCGACCTCGTGCTGATCGACGAGGTCGCCGGCCTGCTGGAGCGCCCGCGCGGCTACGGCCACGTCATCGTGGACGAGGCGCAGGACCTGTCGCCCATGCAGTGCCGCGCCGTGGCCCGGCGCGCCGAGCACGGCTCGCTCACCGTGCTGGGAGACCTGGCCCAGGGCACGACGCCGTGGGCGGCCCGGTCGTGGCCGGAGCTGATGGCGGCGCTGGGCAAGCCCGAGGCGCGGGTGGTGGAGCTGACCACGGGCTTCCGGGTGCCGGCGGTCGTCGTGGAGCTGGCGAACCGGCTGCTGGCCGCCCTGGACGCGGGCGTGCCGGCGACCCGCTCGTACCGCTCGGACGGGCGGCTGCGCGTGACCCGGGTTCCGGGGCTGGAGCGGGGCGTGGTGGTGGCGGCGCGGGAGGCGCTGGAGTTCGAGGGGTCGGTCGGGGTCGTCGCCGCCGACGCGGACGCCGAGGCGCTGACCGCCGCCCTGTGGGACGCCGGGCTGGACGTGGGCGAGCGGCTGAGCGTGGTCCCGGTCTCGCTGGTCAAGGGGCTGGAGTACGACCACGTGGTGCTGGCCGAGCCGGCCGCGATCGCCGAGGCGGAGGGGCGGGGGCTCAACCGGCTCTACGTGGCGCTGACCCGGGCGGTGTCCCGGCTGGACGTGGTGCACGCCCGGCCGCTGCCGCCGGAGCTCGGCGACCCGGCGCCGGTCGCCGGGCGGGCGACGCGTGAAAGTTTCTCGACCGCCGACTCAGTCTGAGCCGCCCCGACCAGCCCTCATGCCGGCCGTGACGGGTCGGGGCCGACGGCCGGCGTTGACCGAGGGAAAGCGCTTTCCTACGGTGTGGGCAACCGCTTTCCCGTGACCGTGAGGTCATCTCCGCAGAGGAGCTCAGCGATGGGCACACGAGGACGCACCCCCACTCTGATCACCGGCCTGGCCGCCGCGGCGGCCGCCGTCACCGCGCTCGCGGCACCCGCCTCCGCCGTACCGCGCTCCGACGAGCCGGCCGCGGCACTGGCCGCCGAGACCTCCCCCGTCGGCTGGGCGAGCCAGGGCGGCGGCACCACGGGCGGCGGCGGCACGCCCCCGACGACCGTCAGCTCCGCCTCCGCTCTCAAGACGGCCCTGTCCTCCGGCTCCGCCGCCGTGATCCGGGTCTCGGGGACGATCTCCTGCTCCGGCATGCTGAAGGTGACCTCCAACAAGACCGTCCTCGGCAACTCCGGGGCGACGATCTCCGGCTGCGGGTTCAACGTCGCCAGCGCCTCCAACGTCATCATCCGCAACCTCACGTTCCGCGGCTGGAACGACGACGGCATCAACGTGCAGTACTCGACGCGGGTGTGGATCGACCACAACTCCTTCAGCGACGGCTACGACGGGGCGGTGGACATCAAGCGCGCCAGCGACTACGTCACCGTCTCCTGGAACAAGTTCTCCGACCACGACAAGACCATGCTGCTCGGCCACAGCGACGACAACGGCTCGGAGGACCGCGGCCACCTGCGGGTGACGTACCACCACAACTGGTTCGACGGCACCAACCAGCGCCACCCGCGGGTGCGCTTCGGCAACCCGGTGCACGTCTACAACAACTACTACTCCAGCATCGGCAGCTACGGCGTGGCCTCCACCAAGGAGGCGGGCGTGCTCGTCGAGGGCAACTACTTCGAGAACACCGACGACCCCTTCCACCGCGGTGAGGGCAGCTCGCCCGCCGCCAACCTGGTGGCCCGCAACAACCACTTCGTCAACTCGGGCAGCGGCGACGCGGGCGGCAGCGTCGCCACGATCCCGTACTCCTACCCCCTCGACGCGGCCTCCGGCGTCAAGACCATCGTGACCGGCGGAGCCGGCGCCGGCCGGATCAGCCCCTGACCGGCGCGGACCGGACGCCCGGGTACGGCCTCCCACCGCGGGGAGGCCGTACCCGGAGCCCACGACTCCCCGGCGGCGCGCCCGGTCGCGCCCGGACTGACGGCGGCCCTCAGGTGGCGGCCAGGGCGACCGTCGGGGACAGGCGGGCGGCGCGCATCGCCGGGTAGATCCCGGCGATCGTGCCGATGACCAGGGTGGCCGCGACCGCCCCGCCGATCGCCCACGGCGGCACCACCGCCGGCCAGCCGCGCGCCAGCGCGTACCCGGCGCTGGCCAGCGTCCCCAGCGCCGCCCCCGCGATCCCGCCGAGCGCCGACAGCAGCAGCGACTCGGTCAGGAACTGCACCCGCACCTGCCCCCGGGTCGCGCCCAGCGACCGGCGCAGCCCGATCTCCCGGCGCCGCTCCAGCACCGAGATGACCATCGTGTTGGCCACCCCGACGCCGCCGACCAGCAGCGCGACGGCGCCGAGGCCGAGCAGCAGGTTCGTGAACGCGCCCGCCGCCGCGGCCCGGGCGGCCAGCGCGTCGGAGGGCCTGCTGACCTCCACCTCGCCCGGGTTCTCGGGGTTGACCGTGCGGGCCAGCACGTCCCGGACCGCCTCGACCGCCTCCTCCGCCGACCGCTCGTAGATCGTCGTGGGGTGTCCCCCGAACCCGAGGAGGCTCTGCGCGACGGGGAAGCCGACGAGGGCCGAGCGGTCGATCTCCGGTGCCAGCGGCATCGGCCGCAGGATCCCGACCACCGTGAACCACCGCCCGCCCGTCCAGACCCGCACGCCGATGCGGTCGATGCCGAGCCGGGCGGCGGCCTCGGAGCCGAGGACGACGGCGGGCCGGCGCTCGGTGGCGGCGTTCAGCCAGGCGCCCTTGGCGACGCGGCCCTCCAGCGTGGTGAGCAGCTCGGTGGTGGCGGCCTGCACGGAGATGCCGCTGGTCACGGCCTCGGGGATGCGGTCGGTACGGCGGACGGTCGCCTTGACGAAGCCGGTGGCCGAGGCCGTGCGCACCGGGCCGACGCGCTTGACCATGTCCACGGCCGTGACGGGCAGCTCGGCCTCCTCGCCGAACATCGTGCGCCCCGGTGACACGGTCAGCAGGTTGGTGCCCAGCCGGTCGAGCTGCCGCATGAGCTGCTCGCGGGAGGACGACGAGATGCCGACGACCGCCACCATGGTGGCGATGCCGATGGCGATGCCCAGCGCCGACAGGACGACCCGGGTGGGACGGGCCCGCAGCCCGGCGGCCCCCACCCGCAGCACGTCGGCCGGGCTCAGCCGGGCCGGCCTCGGCCCGCGCGCTCCGGACGCGCGGGTCATGTGCCCGCGCTTCGTCGATCCCCGGCTCATCCCCGATCCCCCTTCGTGATCTCGGCCGGCGGGGCGGTCCCGTCACCCTCGTCGCCGTCGATGCGGCCGTCGAGCAGGCGCACCCGGCGGGGGCACCAGGCGGCGATCTCCGCGTCGTGCGTGATGATCGCGATGGTGGTGCCGGCCGCGTGCAGGTCGCGCAGCACGCCGAGGACCTCGGCGCCGGCGCCGGAGTCGAGGTTGCCGGTGGGCTCGTCGGCCAGCAGCAGCCGCGGGCCGCCCGCGACGGCGCGGGCGACGGCCACGCGCTGCTGCTCGCCGCCCGACAGCTGGTACGGCCGGTGGCCCAGCCGGTGGCCGAGGCCGACCCGTTCCAGGGCGGCGGCGGCCCGCTCGCGCCGGACCCGCCGCGGGGTGCCGGTGTAGAGCAGGCCGTCGGCCACGTTGTCCAGGGCGCTCAGGCCCGGACCGAGATGGAACTGCTGGAAGACGAACCCCAGCGTGCGACCGCGCAGCGCCGACAGCTCGCGGTCGGACAGCGTGGCGACGTCGTGCCCGTCGACCCGGACGGTGCCCGAGGTGGGCCGGTCGAGGGTGCCGACCATGTGCAGCATGGTCGACTTGCCGGACCCGGACCGGCCGACGATGGCCAGCAGCTCACCGTCGGCCACGGCCAGGTCCACGCCGCGCAGCGCCCGCACGTCCCCGGGGTAGACCTTGGTCACGCCCCGCAGCTCCACCACGTACGACACCGCGCCCGAGCCCGCGCCCGATCCCGATGCCGAGCCCGATGCCGCACCGGGTGCCGCGCCGGAGCCCGCGGCGAGGCCCTCGGAAAGGGTGCCGGTCATGTGGACGGCACCCCGACCTTCATGCCCTCCGCCAGCCCGGCGCCCTCGACCTCGACCCGGCCGCCGCCGAACGCGCCGGTCCGCACGCCCACGATCCGGGTCGCGCCGCCCTCGACCACCTCGACGCCGAACCCGCCCTCGCGCAGCGCCAGCAGCGCCTCGACCGGCACGGACAGCACCCCCTTGCGCCGCTCGCTCTCCATCTCGACCTCCACCGGCGCCTGGTCGAGGCGGGTCCTGGGCGTCCTGGCCAGGGTGATGTCGACGTCCACGGTGACGTTCTGGTCCTGGCCCTGTCCGCTGGTCTCGGCGACCGTGCCGACCGAGGTGATCTTCCCGGAGACGCGTTCGCCGCCCGGCAGCTCCACGGTGACCTTCGCGCCCTTCCGGGCCAGCGCCTGGTCGTCGGCGTCGAGGTCCACGTGGACCAGCCGCCGCACGCCGCTGACCGTCAGGGTCCGGCGGCCCGGTGCGAGCCGGTCGCCCACCTCCACGGCCGCGTCGGTGACGCGGACGACCGACGGCAGGAACACCACCTGCGACGCGTCCACCCGTCCCGTCTCCGGGAGCCCCCGGTCGTCCTGCCACTCCTTGACCGCGAGGTAGGTGGCGTAGCTGAAGTGCTCGTCCACGGTCAGGTAGTCGCCGTGGCCGAGGGCCTTGAGGTTGCGCTCCAGCTGCTCGACGTCCGGCCCGTCGGAGACGCCCTGGCGCAGCTCCCGGTACAGCGGCAGCTTGCCGTACATGAGCACGACCGGTTCGCGGTCGGCGGACAGCAGCGCGTGGCCGCGGCGCACCACGGCCCCCTCGGCGGCCACCCACGTCACCGTGCCCGACGCGCCCGTGCTCACCTGGCGCTCGCCGGAGTAGGTGAGCGCCCCGGTGACGGTCTTGGTGTCCACGAGGTCCTGCCGGGTGATCTCCGCCGTCGCCGGTACGGCCTGCCGGGCGGGGGCCGCCGCGCCGGTGCCGCCGTCGCCGAGCACGGCCACGGCCGTCCACGCGGCGGCCACGGCGAGCACCCCGGCTCCGGTGAGCGCGAGCCCCTTCCTCATCGGGGGCCGCCGCCGGGCTCGAACTCCTTGCACGCCTGGTGGGCGGCCTTGACCTTCTCCTCGGGCGTCCCGGGCTTGACGGTGATCACCATCCGGCCGTCGGTGGACGGGTCGGCCACGTCGATGCCGTTCTGGCGCATGCACTGGGCGAACTTCAGCACCTGGTCGCGCGCCTTCGGATCCATCTTGCCCTTGGCCTCGCCGACCGCGGCCTCCATGAAGTGCCCGCACGCCTTCTGGGCCTCCTGCATCTTGGCCTCGTCGCCCTTGCGGGACTTGATCCGGATGCCGCCGCCGGGCTCCGGGTCGTCCATCTCGATGCCGTGCTCGCGCATGCACTGCGCGAACTTGAGCTGGGCGTCCCTCGGGTCCATGGAGGGCGCGGCGGAGGCGGGCGCGCCGCCGGTGCTCGCGGTCGCTCCACCGGTGCTCGCCACGCCGGCCACGCCGTCCCCGGCCGGTGTGCCGCCGCCGCACGCGGACAGGCCGGACAGGGCCGCCGTCGCGCAGACGGCCGCCAGCAGGTATCGCAGTTTCATCGCTGTCACTCCTTCGCGGGCGCCGCCGGACGTTCGCCGCGGCGCGAGGCCCACTCCAGCGAGGTGGGTGCTAAACGGCGATAAGCCGCCCCAGGCGCCCTTATCCGCCGCTAACACGCGATCCGCCAAGGTCAGTGCGGAACGGAAAGGGGGGCCCGGGATGCGGGTGCTCGTCGTGGAGGACGAAGAGGAGCTGGCCGACGCCATCGCGCGCGGGCTGCGGCTGCACGCCATCGCGGTCGACGTGGCCTACGACGGGCAGGAGGCGCTGGAGCTGGCCGCGTACGTCCCGTACGACGTGGTGGTGCTGGACCGCGACCTGCCCGAGGTGCACGGCGACGAGGTGTGCCGGCAGCTGGCGGGCGGCGACGCGGCGGGCCGGGTGCTCATGCTGACCGCGGCCGGCCGGGTGCGCGACCGGGTGGACGGGCTCACCCTGGGCGCGGACGACTACCTGATCAAGCCGTTCACGTTCGCCGAGCTGGTGGCGCGGATCCGGGCGCTGTCGCGCCGCTCCCGGCGGGACGGCCCGGCGCCGCTGGAGCGGGCGGGCGTGCGGCTGGACCCGGGCCGCCGCACGGTCACGCGCGACGGGCGGCCGGTCGCGCTGAACCGCAAGGAGTTCGACGTGCTGCACGCGCTGCTGCGCGCGGACGGGCGGCTGGTCACCTCGGCGCAGCTGCGCAGGAGCGCGTGGGACGAGTACGCCGACGCCGCCAGCGGGGTGCTGCGGGTCACGCTCACCTCGCTGCGCAGGAAGCTCGGCTCTCCCCCTCTCATCGAGAACCTCCCGGGCCAGGGGTACCGGCTGTGAGGGCGCCCCTCGGCCGGTGGAGGCCCCGGCGGGACCGGCCGCCGGGCCGCGTCCGGCCGTGGCACCGGCTCGGGCTGCGGATGCGGCTGACGATCCTGTACGGCGGGCTGTTCTTCCTGGCCGGGTCGCTGCTGCTGTGGTCCACGTACCTGCTGACCGCGCGGGCGCTGAGCCAGCAGTTCTCCATCGGCTTCACGAAGATCGTCACCGGCAAGCCGCTCGTGACGGTCACCCAGTCGCCGTCCGACGACCTGGTGTTCCAGCAGGTGAAGGGGGACGTGCGGCAGCGGGCCGCGACCGTGCTGGAGGACATGCTGCGCTCCTCGGCGGCCATCATGGTGCTGCTCGGCGTCCTCGCGGTGGTGCTCGGCTACCTGGTGGCCGACCGGGCGCTGCGCCCGCTCGACCGGGTGACCGAGACGGCCCGCAGGCTCTCCGAGAGCACCCTGCACGAGCGCATTGCGCTGGACGGGCCGCCCGACGAGGTCAAGCGGCTGGCCGACACGTTCGACGCGATGCTCGACCGGCTGCACCGGGTGTTCGAGGGGCAGCGGCGCTTCATCGCCAACGCCTCGCACGAGCTGCGCACCCCGCTGGCCATCAACCGCACGGTGCTGGAGGTGTCGCTGGAGGAGCCGGCCGCCTCGGAGGACCTGAAGGCGCTGGCGCGGGCCCTGCTGGGCACCAACGCCCGCTACGAGCGGCTCATCGAGGGGCTGCTGCTGCTCGCCCAGTCCGAGCAGGAGCTGGGCGTGCGCAAGACCGTGGACGTGGCGCAGGTGGCGCGCATCGTGCTGGAGCAGCTCGACCTCGCCGGGCGCAGGCGGCCCCTCACCCTCCACACCGACCTGCGCCCGGCCCTCGCTCTGGGCGACCCGCTGCTGATGGAGCGGTGCCTGTTCAACCTGGTGGAGAACGCCGCGAAGTACAACGTGCGCGACGGCCAGGTGTGGGTGCGGGTGCGCCCGGAGGACGGCCACGCGGTGGTCGAGGTGGACAACACCGGCCAGACCGTCCCGCCGTACGAGGTGGAGGACCTGTTCGAGCCGTTCAGGCGGCTCCAGGGCGACCGGCTGCGCTCGGCGCGCGGCTCGGGGCTGGGGCTGTCGATCGTGCGGGCCATCTGCGACGCGCACGCCGGCACGGTCACGGCCGAGGCCCGCCCGGAGGGCGGCCTGAGCGTCACCGTACGGCTGCCGGAGGCGCCGCCCTGAGCCGCCGTGCGATCCTGGGCGGGTGCTTCCCCCGATGGACGAGCTGCGCGAGCTGGTCGCCGCCCGCCTGGCCGCCTTCCCCCGCCGGGAGGCGCCGCCCGCCCCCGGCCTCCGCCGCGCCGCCGTCACCGTGTGCGTGCTGGAGGACGACGCCGGCGACCCGTACACGATCATGATCCGGCGCTCGCCGCACGGCCGCAACGCGGGCCAGTGGGCGCTGCCCGGCGGCCGGCTGGACGACGGCGAGCAGCCGGTCGAGGCGGCGCTTCGCGAGCTGGCCGAGGAGACCACGGTCAGCGGCGTGCGGGTGGCGGGGCTGCTGGACGACTACGTCACCGACTCCGGGTTCGTGATCACCCCGGTCGTGGCCTTCGGCGGCCGGCAGCGGCCCGTGGCGGACCCGCGCGAGGTGGCCTCGGTGCACGCCGTACCGCTGGAGCGGTTCCTCGCGCCGGGGGTGCCGCGCTGGAGCGCCGGGCTGCTGCAGATGCCGCTGGGCCCCTCGATCGTGGTCCACGCGCCGACCGGGGCGATTTTGTGGCAGTTCGCCGAGGTGGCGCTGCGTGGCCGTGAGCTGCGGGTCTTCGACGTCGCCCAGCCACACTGGACCAGGACCTGACCGAATCTTTGGGCCCGGTGGAATACGGGTCGCCGGATGTCCGTTAGAGTCGTGAGGCCGATGTGGTCTGTGTCCCCCGGGCCGCAAAATACCGCCTTCACGGAATACCGTTCGGCTGGAGCCGTGTTGTGCATCTCGCCGAGGAGGCGACCGCCACATCGGCCTCATCAGCTTTTCCAGGCGCCCCGGCTTCGGCCGGGGCGCCTGCCTTATGGTGGGACGGCCGACCGACGATCAGCCAGGAGAGCCCATTGCTGTACCAAGTGGTCAAGTTCGCCGCCACGCCGCTGGCCCATGTGATGTGCCGCCCGCACATCTCCGGCGCGGCGCACGTGCCCCGGACGGGCCCCGCGATCCTGGCCGCCAACCACCTGTCCGTCCTCGACTCGTTCCTGCTGCCGACCCTCCTGCCGCGGCCGGTGACGTTCGTCGCCAAGAACGAGTACTTCTCCGGCAACCCGGTCTCCGGCTGGTTCATGCGCCTGGGCGGCAGCCTCCCCATCGACCGTGACAGCGCGCACGCGGCGCAGGCCATGCTCGACGCCGCCACCGAGGTGCTGGAGCGCGGCGAGCTGTTCGGCATCCATCCCGAGGGCACCCGCTCCCCCGACGGCCGCCTCTACCGCGGCAAGATCGGCGTGGCCTGGCTGGCGCTGCGCACCGGCGCGCCGGTGCTCCCCGTCGCGCTCAGCGGCACGGAGAAGGTGCTGCCGGTCGGCGCCAAGGTGCCCCGCCCCGCCCGGATCGGCATCCGGATCGGCGAGCCCATGACGTTCGACGGCGACCACACCAAGGCCCGCGACCGGCGGCAGGTCACCGACGAGATCATGGCCGCCATCCAGAAGCTGTCCGGCCAGGAGTACGTGCCCGCCTACGCCGCCAGCGTCAAGTCCTCGGCCAACGGGTCCCACGAGGCGGGGACCGAATCCAAGATCGTCGCATCGGACCCGGCGGGCGGCGGGCCCGGCTAAGCTCGTGGACCCAGCAAGCGCTGCCGAGGACCAGGGGGCTGACCAGTGGCGCGTGGCCGTACCATCGCGATCGTTTCCGGCATCACCGTGCTGGTCGTGGGCGCCGCCGGGGGCGGCGCCTACTACCTGCTGCGCACCCAGGGCACCCCGGCGGAGACGGCACAGCGCTTCGCCGCCGCCTGGCAGGCGGGTGACACGGCGGCCATGCGGGCCCAGCTCGCCGCCCCGCAGCCGCTGACCGCCTACGACCAGATGCGCACCGCCCTGGCCGTCGAGTCCACGCAGGTGAGGCTGGGCAAGGTCACCGAGACCGACGACCGGGCCCGCGTCCCGTACACCGCGACGCTCAGGCTCAAGAACATCGGCGAGTGGACCTACGAGGGACGGCTCGACCTCAAGGTCGCCGACCGTGCCTGGAAGGTGGACTGGACGCCGGCCGCGCTGCACCCGTCCCTGACGTCCGGCGCGTCGTTCACGATCAAGACCAGCTGGCCGGACCGGGCGAAGATCACCGACGCCGACGGCGGGCGCATCGACGACGGCAAGGCCGGCGGCTCGGTGCAGCAGCTCGTCGGCTACCTCGACAAGGCCACCAAGAAGGACGTCGCCAAGCTCGGCAGCGCCTACAAGGTCGGCCAGGCCGTGGGCCGGGGCGGGCTCCAGGAGACGTTCCAGAAGAAGCTCGCGGGCACCCCCACGACCCAGATCCAGGTCGCCGGCAAGACCCTGCACACCATCGAGGGCACCGACGGCGAGCCGGTCAAGACCAGCCTCGACCCGCGCGCGCAGGCCGCCGCGGTCGCCGCGGTCAAGGACGTCAAGAAGCCCACCTCCATGGTCGCCGTGAAGGCGAGCACCGGCGAGATCCTGGCCGTGGTCAACAACGTGGGCGGCTTCAACCGCGCCCTGGACGGCCGCTACCCGCCGGGCTCCACCTTCAAGGCGGTCACGGCGATCGGGCTGCTCGCCGCGGGCGTCTCACCCGGCGACTCGGTCACCTGCCCCAAGTACGCGACCGTCGGCGGGCTGAAGATCCGCAACTCCGAGGAGGAGGAGTTCGGGTCGCTGTCGTTCCTCGACTCCTTCGCCCACTCGTGCAACACCACGTTCGCGCCGATGGCCGAGCGGCGGCTCGGCGCCGACAAGCTGCTGGAGACGGCGGAGTCGGTCGGCTTCAACCAGCCGCTCAACATCGGCGTGCCCGCCACCAAGGCCAGCGTGCCGCGCGCCCAGTCCGACGCCGAGCTCGCCGCCGAGGCGTTCGGGCAGGCCCGGATCACGGCCAGCCCCCTGTCGATGGCGTCGGTGGCCGCCGCCATCGACGACGGCACCTGGCGCCCGCCGACGCTCGTGCCCGGGCTCCCGCAGAAGGCCGAGGAGCACCCGCTGCCCGACGGGGTCAAGGAGTCCATGCACAAGCTGACCGCCGCCGTGGTCACCAAGGGCACCGCCAAGGGCGCGGGCCTGCCGGCCGGCACCCACGGCAAGACCGGCACCGCCGAGTACGGCACCGGCGAGAAGCTGGAGACGCACGCCTGGTTCATGGGGTTCAAGGACGACGTGGCGTTCGCGGTGGTGGTGGAGGGCGGCGGGACGGGCGGCAAGGTCGCCGCGCCGATCGCCGCCGCCTTCCTCCGCGGCCTCTGACCCTGGGGCTCAGGACAGGAAGCGGGCGATCTCGCGGGCGACGGCCTCCGGCTTCCCGCCCGCGGCGGCGTTGCCGGTGGCGTTGTGGTTCAGGCCGCGCAGGACGACCCGCCGGGCGTCGGGGAGCACGCCCTCCAGCGCGGTGAGGCTCTTCCTCAGGTAGGCCGGGCTCTTGGAGCCGCCCAGCAGCAGCACCTCGGCCCGCAGCTCGCGCAGCCGAGGCAGCAGGCCGGCCGTCTCGGCGACCACCCGCGCGTCGTGGTGGATCGTGGGGGCCAGCTCGCGGAAGCCGGGCTCCTCCCCCGTCCCGTTGCGCTCCTGCCGCTCGACGAACGTGGTGGTGAGCCGTTCCGTCAGGCGGCGGGGCATGAGCCGGAACACCGGCGACCCCATGCGGGTGCCCAGCATGCCGGTGACGAGCGCGGCGCTGGTCCGCCCCTCGGCGATCTCCCGGTCGAAGCGCGCCAGCCACCCCGTGTCGTTGGACCCGTCGAGGTCCAGCGGCGGCTCGAACGCGACGACGCGGCGCACGTCGGGCCGGGACAGCGCGGTGAGCAGGGCGATGATCGCGCCCGAGCTGACCCCGGCCACGTCGCGCGCCCCGGTGGCGTCGAGCAGCGCGCAGACGTCCTCGACGTCCTGGCGCACGCCGTGGCCGGGACGTCGCGGGCCGCCGGCGCCGCGTCCGCGGCGGTCGGGCACGTAGAGGGTGTGGGAGCCGGCCAGGGCGCGGGCCAGCTCGATGTTGCTCGGCCCGGTCTGCATGGCTCCGTGCAGCAGCACCAGCCCGGGCCCGTCACCGAGCCGGCGGTAGGCGACGGCGGTGCCGTCCGCGGAGGTCACGTGCTCGACGACGGTCTTCAGGTTGCGCATGGTCGTTCCCCATCCGTGGTGTGGGCGTGCAGGTCCACGCGGGGAGGCCCGGATATGCTTGCGAGTGCCATCTCGTGGCCGGGATCCGCCCGCGCGGGTTTCGGTTCGAGGTTCCGAGGGCTCCGGCGGCGGTGTTCCCGCACCTCCTCCGGGGCCCTCCTCCATGTCCGGGTCAGTCCGTGACGGCCCCCCTCTCGGCCAGGCCGGCGATGTCCTGGGGGATGTGGCCCGAGCTGTGGAAGGCCCGCCACTCCGCCAGCCGGGGGAACGTGCCCGCGGCCAGCTCCTCCAGCAGCGACCGGGTCCAGGCGGCCTCGGCCTCGCGCATCGCCAGGGCGTACTCCGACTCCAGGACGAACAGCCGCGGGAGGTCGCCCGCGTCGCGCTCCAGCGCCTCCCGCTGGGCGGCGACGAGCCGCTCCAGGGCGTCGAGCCGCCGGCGCAGCAGGGTGGTCACCTCCTCGGGCGCGAGCCCGCCCATGACCGACAACCCCGCCTCGAACCTGCGCGGCGCCTCCTCCGGGTCGGACAGCAACTCGCGCGTCCAGTCGGCCAGCTCGGCGCGGCCCTCGGCGGTGATCTCGTAGACGGTGCGTTCGGGCCGGCCGCCCTGCCGGTCGCTGCCCGCCTCCCGCAGCAGGCCGTGCCGGGCCAGGTTGTGCACGACGGTGTAGAGGGACCCCCACTTGATCGCCATGTCCTGGTCCTTGCCGCGGGCCCGCAGGACGGAGGCCATCTCGTAGGCGTGCATCGGGCGCTGTGCCACGACGGACAGCACGGCGAGGGCCAGCAGGCTCCCCACCTTCCGCCGCTTCGCCATCTCGCGCGCCTCCGCTCGGTAGCTCGTGTACGAACACTCGTCTACGAGTATACGTGCGCGAGCATCCCATGGCCAGGGCGAGTCCGAGGCGACGTCGACCACCGCAGGAGACCTACGGCGAGAGAGGGCGCCCGGCCCGCGAGCTGGAGCTCCGCGCTCGATCACCCAACAAAGGCTCAAAAATCCGCCCAAGACGGCTACACACGGGCCGAGATGGGGAAATGCGGATCAGAAGGACGTGGCGCTTCCGTGCTGGAGGACCATGACCAGCAGGGTCGCCACGAGCGTGGCGATGAGCACCCAGCTGATCAGGATGATCACCGTCGAGCGGCGCGGCCTCGGCCGGAGCCGGCCCTGGCCGGCGGCCTTGGCCTCGTTGCGTCGGACCCGCTCGTTGAACGACTCCAGTCGCGCCACGAGACGGGGATCGTCGTCGACGAGGTGCCGTTCGATCTGTGCCAGCAATCGCTCCTCGTCCTGCGACCAGGCCATGGGTGCACCTCCGGAACGCAAGCTCTGTGCGGGTGTTCTGCCCAACCCTGAAGATCATTAGCCCCCGCCCTGTCAGGTAATTGCCGCCTCTTTCCATTTGCGATCATCATCGAACTTCTGTTCCAATCAAGGACATGCGCTGGGACAATCTCCGCCTGACGGGTACCGATGCGGATGATCCGGTCGTGCCGCTGTTCGCCCGCGGCGCGGTGACGCGCACGTTCGACACCCCCGAGTTCCGGGGGATGACGTTCTACGAGATCCACGCCCGCTCGATCATCAACCGGGTGCCCGCCGCCAGCCGTGTCCCGTTCGAGTACACGATCAATCCCTACCGGGGGTGCGGCCACCGCTGCGTCTACTGCTTCGCCCGCAACACCCACCGCTACCTCGACCTCGACGCCGGGGCGGACTTCGACTCCAAGATCATTGTGAAGGTCAACGCCGCCGAGCTGGCCCGCAGGGAGCTGGCCGCCCCGGGCTGGCGCGGGCAGCACGTCGCCATGGGCACCAACGTCGACTGCTACCAGCGCGCCGAGGGCCGTTACCGGCTCATGCCGGGCATCCTGGAGGCGCTGCGCGACGCCGCCAACCCGTTCTCGATCCTCACCAAGGGCACGCTGATCCTGCGCGACCTCGACCTGCTCGCCGAGGCGGCCGAGGTCACCGACGTCAGCGCCAATGTCTCGGTCGGCTTCCTCGACGCCGATGCCTGGCGCTCCGCCGAGCCCGGCACCCCCGACCCGCGCCGGCGCCTGGAGGTGTGCGCGACGCTCAACGAGCGCGGCATCGACTGCGGGGTGCTGATGGCGCCGATCCTGCCCTACCTCACCGACTCCCCCGCCCAGCTCGACCGCACGGTCAAGGAGATCGCCGAGGCGGGCGCGACGCACATCGCGCCGATCGTGCTGCACCTGCGGCCAGGGGCGCGCGAGTGGTGGCTGACGTGGCTGTCCCGCGAGCACCCGCGCCTCGTGCCGCGCTACCTGGAGCTGTACGGCAGGGGCGCCTACGCGCCGCAGGCGTACCAGCGGCGGATCACGGAGCAGGTCAGGCGGCTGGCCGAGCACCACGGGGTCGGCGCGACCACCTCCGGGCGGACCCGCCGCGTCCGCCCGCCGCGCTCCGCGGCCACACCGCCCGCCAAGCCTCCGGCGGCCGAACAGCTGCCTCTGCTGTGACACTTTGCGGCGTTTGGGGCAGCCCTGACCGGACTCGCCCGGGATGCAATGTCGGGTTGGAGTGCTAAACGGGTATTAAGCGGCTTAGTGTGCCATTCGGGCACCATAGCCACTCGGGGGAAACGATGGCAGAAGCCAAGAAGAAACCGGCGACCAAGTCCGGCAAGTCCAAGAAGGAAGCGATCAAGACCAGCAGGCAGGTCAAGGACGCCAAGAAGGACAGCCGGAAGCCGGACGAGGCGTAGCCGGTGAGTTGACGGGCAGCCGCGGTCCTGGCCCGGCTGCCCGGCCCCCGCGCACTCTCCGTCCCGGACTGCTCACGGGCACATGGCGCGGGATCTCGGCTGCATCACCGGTGCAACCTTAATGGCATTTGAGGCGTCTAATGATCATAGGTGGGGATAGTGCCACGGGGATGAATGGTGCACTCCGCCGAAGCGAGACAATAGGCCGGTGGTGAGAGTGGCTCACCGCCGGCCACGTGTGTTGTGACACTCTCGAGCCAAGGGGGATCCCGCAGGTGCGCGCACTGGCACGCAAGAGCAGGTCGGCGATGGTCCGGCTGTACAAGGGCTACAACCGGCGCAAGGCGCGCAAGGCGCCGCCCCCTTCCCTTCATCAGGTACGGATCCTGCTGCTGCACGCCAACGGCATGGGCGGGACGATCAGAACCGTGTTCAACCTGGCCAGCTACCTGGCTCGGGAGCACGACGTGGAGATCGTCTCCATCCTGAAGGAGGCCGAGCAGCCGTTCTTCCCCATCGACCCGCGGGTGAAGTTCCGCTTCCTGGACGACCGGCTGGACCCCAGCCCGGATCCCATGCGGGCGATGCTGTCGAAGATGCCGAGCCGGCTGATCCCCAAGGAGGAGACCGCCTACCACCGGTTCAACCTGTGGACCGACCTCAAGCTGGCCCGCTACATCCGCTCGCTCGACACCGGCGTGCTCATGGCGACCCGGCCCGGCCTCAACCTGGCGATGGCCCAGCTCGCCCTGCCCAGCGTCATCACGGTCGGCCAGGAGCACGTGGCCCTGCGCACGCAGGTGGAGCCGATGCAGGAGCTCATCAAGTGGCGCTACCGCCGCTTCGACGCGCTCACCACGCTGACCAAGGCCGACCTGCGCGACTATCGCGCCACGCTGCCCAAGAAGCCCAAGCGCCTGGTGCGGATCCCCAACGCCGTGCCGCCCATGGAGGGCGGCCTGTCCAAGCTGGACGCCAAGGTCGTCGTGGCCGTCGGCCGGATGACCCGGCTCAAGGGCTTCCACCGGCTGATCACCGCCTGGGAGCAGGTCGCGCAGGCGCACCCCGACTGGCAGCTGCGCATCTTCGGCGCCGGTCCGCAGGAGGACAACCTGCGCACCCAGATCGCCGAGGCCGGCCTGGAGGGCAAGGTCGTGCTGCCCGGCCCGACGTCCGACGTGGGCGCGGAGCTGGAGAAGGCGTCGATCTTCGTGCTGAGCTCGCGCCACGAGGGCTTCCCGATGACGATCCTGGAGGCCATGGCCAAGGGGCTGGCGATCGTCAGCTTCAACAGCCCGCACGGGCCCAAGGAGATGATCACCGACGAGGTCGACGGGCTGCTCGTCAAGCCGCGGACCAACGCCAACCTCGCGACGGCGATCATGCGGGTGATCGAGGACGAGGACCTGCGCCGCCGGCTGGCCGCCGGTGCGCTGGAGACGGCCCGCACGTACGACATCGACGCCGTCGGCGCGCAGTGGGACGCCCTGCTGGAGGAGTTGCTGGCCCGCCGCAACGGCACCTGGGTCAAGCCGGAGCCCGCGGCCGCCGCCACCACGGAGACCCCGGACGGCCCCCACGACGAGCCCCACGGCTCCTCGCAGGACGACCCCCAGGACGAGGACGATCCGCAGGGCGTGGACGAGGCCGGCGACGATGACGACGACGAGGCCGCCCGCGAGGCCGGCGCCGGACGCGACCGGGCGGAGCCGGGCCGGATGGCGTACGACCTGCGCGGCCCGGCCGTGAACCAGGCCCCCGCCTCCTCCGCGTAAGCGCACCTCACGATCTCTCGCGGCCGGCCTCGCCGGCCGGACGGCACATCGCGGCCCGCAGGCATCCTGCGGGCCGCAGGCGTCTTGTGGGCCGCAGGCGTCCTGCGGCCGCACGGGTGGGACGCCGCCCGATCGGCCCGGGTCAGCTTCCGGCGATCGGCCTCACCGCCGGGCGATCCGCCGGTACACCTCCACCGTGCCGCGATGCCGCCCCCAGGCGACGAGGGCCGCCATGACGAGCACGTTCAGCGCCGGGACCACGCTTCCGCGCATCACGGCGAGCTCGGCGACGACGGCGCCGCACATCATCAGCACCAGGCCCCACGCCGCCGGACCCGCCAGCCGGGGGATCAGCACGGCGAGCGCCCCGGCGAGCTCCAGGACGACGACCAGGTACAGGAACCAGGCGCCGAACCCCAGCCTGGCGAACCCGGCCACGAACTCCTCGTTCCCGAGGAGCTTCTGCACGGCGCTGTTGACCAGCATCGCCGCCAGCAGGACCTGGATGATCCACAGAGCGATGTTCAGGAAGGTACGGGCGGTCGTCACGTGTCGGCCCTGCCCGGGAGGGCGGCGCGCTCCAGGTTGCCGGCCATGTGCTGGAGGACGCCGACGGTCTCGCGGTACTCCTCCTCGGTGAGGCCGGCGAGGAACGTGGCGCGGATGCCGTCCACCTTCCGCCGCACCGCGGCATGTCCGGCCCGGCCGTCCGCCGTGAGCGTGTGGCGGCCCGCGTCGTCCCGGGAGAGCCAGCCGCGGCGGGCGAGCTCGCCCGTGACGTCTTCCTGGGTGATCGCCCCGGGTACCCAGAAGGGCCGCAACGCCTCAGCCAGCTCCTCCGTGGTCCGCGGGGACCGGTGCAGCACGTTCATGACCTGCCAGTGCCTCCGGGTGAGCCGCTCCTCGGCGAAGACGCGCTCGGCGGCGGCCTCGATGAGCTGGTCGAGGTGCTTCAGCCAGAAACCGATGGGCCGTTCCATGAGCATATCCTTTCACATATAGATGCAATCTGACATGTAAGTGCTCGGGAGCATATACTTCGGGATCGTGGAACGCAACGGCGACGAGCACGTCGAGACGGTCGAACGGGCCATGGTGGCCATCCGCCGCAGCCAGACCCGGCGCAACCTGGCACGACTCGCCGCGGCTCGTCGGACGACCGGCTCCGGCGCCGACCAGGAGACGGCGGCGATCGCCGCACCAGGGGGCGGCGCCGAGATCCTGGACGTCATCGAGGAAGCCGAGGAAGGAGGCGACGCCGCGACCGTCAGCAGCGTGGCCGCCGCCCTGAACATCGACCAGCCACGCGCCAGCAAGCTCGTCGCCGCCGCCGTGACGGCCGGTCTGGTACGGCGCGAGGCGGACCAGGCCGACGGCCGCCGCGCCCTGCTCGTCCGCACCCCGGCCGGGCGGCGCGTGTCCGCGCGGATCCACGCCTTCCGGCAGGAGATGTACGCCGAGGCCATGCGCGACTGGCCGGCCGCCGACCGCGCCGAGTTCGCCCGGCTCCTGGCCGGTTTCGTGGAATCCCTGGGCACGATCACCCGCTGAGGCGTCGTCACGCGGGTGCGGGCCGCGCAAGTCACACCTTCCTGCCCGGCCCGATGTCCATGCCTTACCGTGTCAAAGTCGGCCATGCCGGGAATCTCTCTAGAGATCTGTGCCCAACACCCTGACACCCCCACTTCGGAGGCGTGATTGAGCACGAAGGACACGGTCGCGCTCATCGCGGGAGGCGTCCTCGTGGTCTCCCTGTTCGGGACCGCGAAGAGCACCCGGGCCACCGGCGTCAACAACGCCGACACGGTCAGCATGGGCACCAGCCCGCTCACCAACGCCGGCGGCACCCGCCCCGGCCTGGCCCCCATCACCTCCGGCACCGACCGGGCCGCCGCCCGCAAGCTCATCTCCCGCCTGCGCGTCAAGGGCCGCGGCCCCGCCACGGGGTACGCGCGCACCCGGTACGGCGACAACTGGGCCGACACCGCCTCCGGCGTCCCGTACGCGGGCAACGGGTGCCGGACCCGTGACGACCTGCTGACCCGCGACGGCCAGGACGTCCGCTACCGCAAGGGCTCGCGCTGCGAGGTGGTCGCCATGCGCCTGACCGACCCGTACACGGGCCGGTCCATCGAGTGGCGCAAGTCCCGCGCCGACGAGGTGCAGGTGGACCACGTGGTCCCGCTCGCCTACGCCTGGCGGATGGCCGCCACCCGCTGGCCGATGTCCAAGCGCCTGAACTTCGCCAACGACCCGCTCAACCTGCTGCCCGTGGACGGCGCCGCCAACGAGCAGAAGGACGCCTCCGGCCCGGCGGGCTGGCTGCCGCCGCGGCGCCGCATCCGCTGCGCGTACGTGACCCGGTTCGCCCAGGTCGCGCTCAAGTACGGCGTGCCGGTCACCCCGGCCGACAAGCAGGCCATGCTCGCCCAGTGCCGCTGACGGCCGCAGGCCCCCGGCGGGCCGTCCAGGCTCCTACCGGCCGTCCAGCCATGCGAAGCCGTGGCCGAACGTCGTCTCGGCCAGCGCCCGCTGCCCGGCGACGTTCGGGTGGAAGAAGTCCCACTTGCTGATGTGGTCGAGCGTGAACCGGAACCGGAACACCGCCCCCTCGTCCGTCCGGCAGGCGTCCCCCAGCGCGGCGCACGCCTCGGCCGCCTGCTGGTTGTAGGCGATCACCCGGTCCCGCACCCGTTCGCGCCGCTGGACGTCGGCCCGCTTGACCGACGAGGGGCGGGCCAGCATCGACTGGCAGATCCGCCCGCCCGTCCAGAAGGTGCGGGCGAGCACGTTGCTCCTGCCGACGTGCCACAGCCGCCGCAGGTCCGGGATGCTGGCCACGAACACCCGCACGCCGGGCACCCCGTCACGCAGCGCCGCCAGTGCCGCGTCCAGCCGCTGCCGGTACACCTCCACCGGCGTCATCTCCCGCTCGGTGCCCACGCAGGCGTCCTGGGCGCCGATGAGGATCGTCACGTAGCCGGGTTTGAGGTCGATCGCCTGGCGTACCTGGCTCATCAGGCCGGCGCTGGTCGCGCCGGGCACGGCGAGGTTGCGGTTGTGCCCGCGAAGGTCGTCGTCGAGCCGCAGCAGCCGCAGGTAGTGGCTGGCGACGTCGGCGTTGTCGCCGGCCGACCAGGAGCGGGAGGTGCACGAGACGTACCAGCCGCAGGCGTTGAACCCCGCGGAGATCGAGTCGCCGAGAGCCACCATCGACGTCGGCACCGGGACGCCGGTGTCGGCCCGCGCGGTGACTTGCGCGGCGGCCTGCACGGTACCGGAGCCGGACAGGAGGACCAGGGCGGCGAGCAGGCGAGGGATCATGGCCCTCAAGGTAGGGATCTGATCGTGGACCGGCCATGACCGGCGGGGAAGGGCGGCCATTTCACCACCGACTGCATATCGCGGCTTGACAGTCGCCCCGGAGCCCGGCGGGCTCAGGGGTCCAGCCGGCTAGGACCCCATATTGGCGAATGTCGAGGTTTTTCTCGGATCCATGACCGTTACCACCCATTCCAGGGGGTCACAGTCGAACGTGTTCAGTTCCCGCATAGAGTGTCTTGGGTGAGTGTCGCGCTCGGAACCACCCGCCCGCTACCGGTTCGCACCACCTCCGTGGGCGACCCCGGTGACCTGCTGGCTTCCCTGCCGAGGACCGCGCCGTTCGCGTGGATCCGTCACGGCGAGGGGCTCGTCGGCTGGGGGGAGGCCGCTCGCGTCACCGTGCCGCCGGGGCCGCGCCGCTTCGCGTGGGCCCGCCAGTGGCTGGCCGACGTGCTGGGCGACGCCCGCATCGACGACGCCGTCAAGACGCCCGGCTCCGGGCCCGTCGCCTTCGGCACCTTCACCTTCGACGAGGACGTGCCCGGCTCCACCCTGATCGTGCCCCGGACCATCCTGGCCCGCCGTGACGGCCGCGCCTGGCTCACCACCGTCGGCGAGCCGGGCCTGCAGCCGTTCACCCCGGTCCGCACGCCGGGCCGCATCCGCTACAGCGACGGGAGCCTGACCGCGCCCGAGTGGGAGGCCGTGGTGGCGCGGGCCGCCCGCCGCATCCGCGCCGGCGAGCTGGAGAAGGTGGTGCTCGCCCGCGACCTGCTGGCCACGGCCGAGCGCCCCATCGACATCCGGCTGCTGCTGGACCGGCTCAGCCGCCGCTACCCGGAGTGCTACACCTTCTCCGTCGCGGGCCTCGTCGGCGCGACGCCCGAGCTGCTGGTCCGCCGTACCGGCAAGCACATCGAGTCGCTCGTCCTGGCCGGCACGACGCCACGCGGCACCAGCGCCGCCGACGACCTCGCCCGCGGCACGGCCCTGTTCGCCTCGGAGAAGGACCGCCACGAGCACGAGTGTGCCATCGCGTCCGTCCGGCAGACGCTCGCGCCGCTGTGCTCCTCGCTGCACACGCCGGACGAGCCGGAGCTGCTCGTCCTGCCGAACGTCCAGCACCTGGCCAGCCACGTCACCGGGCGGCTGGCCGACGGGGCGTCCGTGCTGGACGTCGTCGCGGCCATGCACCCGACCGCCGCCGTCGGCGGCACGCCGACGGACACGGCGATCGAGGTGATCCGCGAGCTGGAGGGCATGGACCGCGCCGGGTACGCCGGTCCGGTGGGCTGGATCGACGCCCACGGCGACGGCGAGTGGGGCATCGCCCTGCGCTCGGCCGTCGTGGACGGGAACCGCGCCCGGCTGTTCGCGGGGGGCGGCATCATGGGCAACTCGGACCCCAGCTCGGAGCTGGCCGAGGCCCAGGCCAAGTTCCGCGTCATGCAGTACGCCCTGGAGGGCTGAGCCCCCGGCCGGGGCGTCAGCCCGGAACGTGGATGCCCTCGCCGGTCTCCACGCGGGCCCGCCCCGCCGTGAGCGTCGCCAGCCACGCCGTGAACGCCGGCACCTCGTCCTCCCCCACCGCCACCGCGAACTCGACGGCCGAGCCGTAGGCGACGTCCCGCACGGCGTACCGTGAGGCGCGCAGGCCGTTCTCGACGCGGCCCGCCTGGTCGTGCGCCACCGACACGCGCACCAGCCGCGCCGGCACCATGCGGACGGCCTCCGCCCGGTCCAGCGTCTCCGTCACCGCCGACCCGTACGCCCGGACCAGGCCGCCGGCACCCAGCAGGACACCGCCGAAGTAGCGGGTGACCACCGCCACCACGTCGTTGAACCCCCGGCCGACCAGGGCCTGCACCATGGGCGTGCCGGCCGTGCCGCCCGGCTCGCCGTCGTCGTCGCCCTTCTGCAGGCGCTGCCCGATCACGTACGCGGTGCAGTTGTGCGTCGCTCCCGCATGAGCCCTGCGGCGCCCGGCGATGAACTCCTGCGCCTCCTCCACCCCGCTCACCGGCGCCATCGCGCACACGAACCGGGACCGCCGCGCCTCCGTCTCGTGCTCGACGCCGGTTTTCAGGGTGAGGTACGAAGAGGACACCTCACCACGCTACCGCCTTTACAACGTAGATCAACACTCAGCCTGCGGGCGGTTCGGACTCGCCCAGGGCGGCGGCCATGCCGGTCAGGGCGTCCACCAGCAGATCGGTACGGGCCGGGTCCAGGTCGCGGACCATGAGCCGCTCGACGTCGAGGACGTCCGCGCGGGCCGCGAGCAGCCGGGCGCCGCCGGTCTCGGTCAGCGTGGCCGGCAGCGCCCGGCCGTGCGGCGCGGCCCGCGGGCGCTCCACCAGGCCGGCGTCCTGAAGGTTGCGCAGGACCACGTTCATCGACTGCCGCGTGACGAACGCCCCCCGGGCCAGCTCGGCATTCGACAGCCCCGGCCGCTGGTCGAGGAGCTCCAGGCAGGCGTACTGGGGCGTGGTGAGCCCGTGGCGCCGCAGGGCGGCGTCCATGGCCGCGCGCAGGGCGGCGTGCGCGCGCTTGAGCTGGTATCCGATGCTCCGGTCGAGATCCAGGCCGACTTGCTCCATGTCAGCATTCTGACATACAGTCCTGCTGTCAAAGTCCTGACATAGGAGGCACATCATGACCGTCACCGGAATCGACTTCGTGGCGCTGCAGGTTCGCGACGTCGCGGCGTCCGCCGCGTTCTACGAGAAGCACCTCGGCCTGGAGCGCGACCCCGCGGGCCCGCCGCACGCGGTGGTGTTCGCCACGCGGCCGATCCCGTTCGCCGTGCGTGAGCCGCTGCCCGGCGTGGACCTGGACGCGGCGTCGCGTCCGGGCCTGGGTGTGGCGCTGTGGCTGAAGGGGGACGACGCGCAGGCCCTGCGCGACGAGCTGGCGGCGGCGGGCGTGCCCATCGTGGCCGAGCCGGTGGACGGGCCGTTCGGGCGGACGTTCTCCTTCGCCGACCCCGACGGTTACGTCATCACCGTCCACGATCGCTGACCGCGCCGGAGATCCGGCCGGGGCGAGCGTTTGCGTCCATCGAACCGTATGGTGTACGGTACAGCGTACCGAGACGATGGAGGCATGGCTTGACCCCGAACGACATCCGCCCCTTCCGCTTCCAGCCCGCCCGCGCCGACCTCGACGACCTGTGGGGGCGGCTCGACCGGGTGCGCTGGCCGGACGAGGTCCCGGGGACGGGCTGGGAGCACGGTGTCCCGCTCGCCCACCTGAAGGACCTGGTCCGGCACTGGCGCACCGGCTACGACTGGGACGGCGCGCTGGCCGAGCTCGACGCGCACGACCAGTTCGTCACCGAGATCGACGGCCAGGGCGTCCACTTCCTGCACGTCCGCTCCGGGCGCGAGGACGCGCTGCCGCTGCTGATCACGCACGGCTGGCCCAGCTCCCCGGTGGAGTACCTCGACGTGATCGAGCCGCTCAGCCGCGACTTCCACCTGGTCATCCCGTCCCTGCCCGGCTACGGGCTGTCCGGTCCCACCCGCGAGCTGGGCTGGGGCTCCACCCGGATCGCGAAGGCGTGGCTGGAGCTGATGACGCGGCTCGGCTACGAGCGGTTCGGCGTGCAGGGCGGCGACTGGGGCACCTGGATCTCCCGTGAGATCGGCGTGCTCGCCCCCGACCGGGTGGTGGGCATGCACGGCAACGGGATCATCTGCTTCCCGATCGGAGCGCCGGGCGAGCTGGACGGGCTGACCGAGGTGGAGCAGGAGCGCATGGCCTTCCGTGAGCGCTACCTGACCGACCAGTACGCCTACAAGCTCATCCAGTCGGCCCGGCCGCAGACGTTCGCGTACGGCATGGCCGACTCCCCCGTGGCGCTGCTGGCGTGGTTCGCCGGCGTCTACCACGAGTGGAGCGACGAGGAGGTCCCGGCCGACCGTCTGCTCACCACGGTCATGCTCTACTGGCTGACCAACACGGCCGGGTCGGCGGCCCGCTCCTTCGTGGAGACGCCGGACACCGACCAGGACACCAGCGTCGAGTGGGAGCTCAAGCCGGCGACGGTGCCCACGTCGATCTCGGTGTTCCCGAAGGACGTCCTGCGGCCGATCCGCCGCTTCGCCGAGCGCGACAACGCCATCGTGGGCTGGGTGGAGCACGAGCGCGGCGGCACGTTCGCGGCACTGGAGCAGCCGGAGGTCTTCGCCGAGGACGTCCGCGCCTTCTTCGCCTCCCTCCGCTGACAGCCCGGCTCCGCTGACCGGCGAGCGGCGGGCGGGGGGCGGCGCGGGCGGGCGGGAAGGCATCGGGACACGGTCCGCGCCTTGACAGCCCTTACAGTCGGGGCGGCATCGCGCTTACTCTGGTGGTCATGTCCGTGACCCCTCTGCGGGGAGGTCCCGCACGTGAGGCCGAGCTGCTCGGCGCCGCCCTCGATGTGTTACGCGAGACGGGCTACGACCGGCTGAGCGTCGACGTGGTCGCGGCCAGGGCCCGGGCGAGCAGGCAGACCGTCTACCGGCGGTGGCCGTCGAAGGCGGAGCTCGTGGTGGCGGCGTTCGTCAACGCCGCCTCTCCCCTGCCCGAGGCGCCCGACACGGGGAGCCTGCGGGGGGACCTGCTGGCGCTGATGGAGTTCCTCGTCGCCGAGCTGGAGCCGCTCGGCGACGTCGTCGCGGGCCTGGTGGGCGAGATCCGGCACAACACCGAGCTGGCGGCCGCGGTGGACCGGCACTACGTGGCGGGCCGCAGGCGGCTGGCGATGCGGGTGTTCGAGCGGGCGTGGGAGAGAGGGGAGCTGGCGGCCGCCGCCGACACCGAGCTGCTGTGGCAGCTCGGGCCGGCGACCCTGTTCTTCCGCGGCCTGATCACCGGCGAGCCGGTGGACGGCGACCTGGCCCGCCGCCTCGTCGACCACGTCATCCTGCCCCTGGCCCGCTCCCGCGGGTGAGGCTCGCGCGGTTCACTCCCGCCGCAGCTCGTGCGGTTCACTCCCGCCGCAGCTCGTGCGCCAGCTCCTCCAGCTCCGCTCCCCCAGCCATCAACGCCGTCAGCTCCTCCCGGGTGATGTCGGCCTTGCCGTACTCGCCGAGGCTCGTCCCGCGGTTGAGCAGCAGGAACCGGTCCCCGACGGGGTAGGCGTGGTGCGGGTTGTGGGTGATGAACACCACCCCGAGCCCCCGGTCGCGGGCCCGGGCGACGTACCGGAGCACGACGCCCGCCTGCTTGACGCCCAGCGCGGAGGTCGGCTCGTCGAGGATGAGGACCCGGGCGCCGAAGTGGACGGCCCGGGCGATCGCCACCGACTGCCGCTCGCCGCCCGACAGCGTGCCGACCGGCTGGTCCACGTCCCGGATGTCGATGCCCATGGCCCGCAGCTCCTCCCGGGCGACCCTGCGGGCCTTCGCCACGTCGAAGGCGATGCCCTTGCGCGGCTCGGAGCCGAGGAAGAAGTTCCGCCACACCGACATCAGCGGGATCATGGCGAGGTCCTGGTAGACGGTGGCGATGCCGCGGTCGAGCGCCTCGCGCGGGCTGCCCAGCCGCACCTCCGCGCCGTCCACGAGGTACGTCCCGGCGTCGTGCTGGTCCACCCCCGACAGGATCTTGATGAGGGTGGACTTGCCGGCGCCGTTGTCGCCCAGCACGCAGGTGACCTCGCCCGCCGCCACCCCCATCGACACGTCGCGCAGGGCCAGCACCGAGCCGAACGTCTTGCCGATGCCGCGCGTCTCGATGATCAATGCTTCACCTCCTCGGCGTACCGCCTGACCAGGCGGTTGGCGAGCGTGGCCAGCAGCAGCATGGCGCCCAGGAAGAACTTGAACCAGTCGGCGTCCCAGCCCAGGAACACGATGCCCTTGTCGGCCATCCCGAAGATCACCGCGCCGATGGAGGCGCCGATCGCGGAGCCGTACCCGCCCGTGAGCAGGCAGCCGCCGATCACCGCGGCGATGATGTAGATGAACTCCTGCCCGATGCCGATGTTGGCCTGCACGGACGTGTAGCGCAGCGCGAGGATCGAGCCGACCAGCCAGGCGGCGAACGCGGTCGTCATGAACAGCGCGATCTTCGTGCGCGCGGCCGGCACGCCCACGGCCCGGGCCGCCTGCTCGTCGCCGCCGACCGCGAAGATCCAGTTGCCCGCCCGGGAGCGCATGAGCACCCAGGTCGCGAGGGCGGTGACCAGCAGCCACCACAGGATCGCCACGCGGAACGGGGTGCCGCCGATCTCGACGGTGCCCGCCAGGACCGTGCGCGCCCCTTCGTAGCCGGCCGCCCGGCGCAGCCCGCTGACCTGCACGGTGCCGGTGAGCGCCTTGGTGACGCCGAGGTTGACGCCCTGGAGCATGAGGAACGTGCCGAGGGTGACGATGAAGCTGGGCAGCCGGGTCCTGGTGACGATCATCCCGTTGGCGAACCCGACGGCCAGCGCCACGACGAGGCTCACGAGCATCGCCGTCCACACGTCCAGGCCGTAGCGGGTGGCGAGCGTGACGAGGATCAGGCCGGTCGTGCCGGTGAGGACGCCGGCCGACAGGTCGAACTCGCCGCCGATCATCAGCAGCGCGATGGCCACGGCCATGATGCCGAGCGTGGCGGCCGGGTCGAGCCAGTTGGCGACGCCCTCGGGCGAGCGGAACACCGCCGACTGCGCGGCGAAGAACGCGAACACCACGACCATCCCGACGACTGCGCCGAGCTCGGGGCGGATGAGCAGCCGCCGCAGCAGGCCGGCGCCGGCGACCCGTTCGTCGGCGCCGCCGGCCACCGCGGTCATGACCGCTCTCCGGCACGGGTCATCGGGTGCCCGCCTCGGCGAGCTTGGCCACCCGCTCGGCGTTGTCCTTGGTGACGAAGCCGGGGCCGGTGTTGACCGGCAGGCCGCCGCCGACGGTGTTGAGGTTCCGGTCGTACAGGGTGAGGAAGGTGATGGGCAGCCAGCCCTGGAGGTACTGCTGCTGGTCCACCGCGAACAGGATCTCGCCGTCCTTGATGGCCGTCACCACGTCGCCCGACAGGTCGAACGTGGCGAGCTTGGCCGTCGAGCCGGAGTCCTTCACGGCGTCGCGCGCGGCGATCGCGACGGCCGGGTTGAGCGCGAGGACGCCGTTCACCTGCTTGTCGGACTGGAGCTTGGCGGTGACCTTGGAGGTGACGTCGGCGAGGTTGCCCACGTCCACCTGCAGCCGCTCCACCGTGCCGCCGAGTCCCTGCTCGGCGCCCTTGCACCGCTGGTCGAGCCCGACGTTGCCGGCCTCGTGGACGACGCACAGCAGCTTGGTGACGCCCGCGGCCTTGAGCTGCTCGCCGGCGCCGCGCCCCGCCACGTCCTCGGACTGGCCGACGTGGGTGATCGCGCCGAACGCCTTGGAGGAGTCGGCCCCCGAGTTGATCGTCACGACGGGGATCCCGGCGGCGACGGCGCGGCCGACGGCCTCCTTCAGCGCGTCGGGGTTGGCCATGGAGACCACCAGGCCGTTGACCTTCTGCGAGACGGCCTGGTCGATGAGCTGGGACTGCTTGCCGGGGTCGCCGTCGCCCTGGTACGTCACCGTGACGCCGTACTGCTTGCCGGCCGCCTCGGCGCCGTTCTTGACCACGTCCCAGAAGGCGTCGCCCGCCCCGCCGTGGGTGATGACGGCGAAGGTGGCGCCGCCGGCCGCGGGCGGCGCGGAGCCGGAGGCGGGAGCACTCTCCGTGCCGGCCCCGCCGGAGGAGGAGCAGGCGCCGAGCGTCAAAGCGCAGAGCAGGGCCAGCACGACACGGGTTCGTCTCACCGGGACACCTCCATGACCATCGGGCTCGCCCCGGTTGTACATCAATATCAACTCTTTGTATAGACATACGGACCAATGCGCGTGGATCGGCCGGACGCTAGAACGGAAGTTTCCGTTCCAATATGCTGGGGGCATGACGACCACACCCATGAGCGGGCGCAAGGCGCAGGCGGCGCGCAACGACGAGCTGATCCTGGAGGCGGCGCGGGCCGTGTTCACCTCCGACCCCGGGGCGCCCATCTCGGCGGTGGCCGAGCGCGCCGGCGTCGGGATCAGCGCACTCTACCGTCGCTACCCCGGCAAGGAGGACCTGCTGCGCAAACTGTGCCTGGACGGGCTGAACCTCTACAGCGCGGTGTCGGAGCGGGCCCTCGACGACCAGGGGGACCCGTGGGAGGCGTTCGCCGGCTACATGCGCGGCACCGTGGACGCCGACAGCAGCTCGCTGACCATCAAGCTGGCCGGCACCTTCCAGCCCACGCCGGAGCTGGGCGCGGCGGCGGCCCGCGCCTCGGACCTGGCGACCCGGGTCCACGCGCGCGCCGTGGAGGCGGGGGTGCTGCGTCCGGACGTCACGACGGCGGACATCGCGCTGCTGTTCGAGCAGGTGGCGTCGGTGAAGCTGGGCGATCAGGAGCGCACCCGGCAACTGCGGCATCGCTACCTGGCGCTGCTGCTCGACGCCCTGCGCGTGCCCGCCTCCCACGACGCCCTGCCGGGCCCCGCCCCGGAGGACGCGGAGCTCTCCACCCGCTGGATCCCCTGACCCGCCGCCTCAGGGCACGCGGCGGCGGGTCAAGCGGGTGGCCGGGCGGTCGGGGACGGGTCAGGCGGGTGGCCGGGCGGCTGGGGACGTGGCGTCCGGGGCCGTGGCGGCCGGCCGGTCGTGCGGGCCGTCCGGGAGCGGTGGGGCGAGGCGGCGGGCGAGGGCCAGGGTGCGGCGGGCGCGGGCGACGATCGGGGCGTCCACGAAGCGGCCGTCCGGCAGGGCGACCGCCCCCAGCCCCTCCCGCTCCGCCAGCTCGGCCGCCTCGGCGATCTCCGCGGCCCGCGCGGTCTCCTCCGCCGTGGGCGTGAAGGCGCGCCGGATCGCCGGGATCTGGCGCGGGTGGATGGCCGCCCGCCCGAACATCCCGATCCCCCGCCCCGCGGCGCACGACGCCAGCAGCCCCTCCTCGTCCCGTACGTCCGGATAGACCGACATGGGCACGGGCGGCAGCCCTGCCGCGGCGGCGGCCAGCACCACCTGGAGCCGGAGCTGGTCGAGGGCGGTCGCGGCCGTGACGGACAGCTCGGCGGCCAGGTCCTGCTCGCCCAGGGCCACACCGGCGACCCGCGGGTGGGCGGCGATCGCCGGAGCGGCCAGAATCGCGGCGGCCGACTCCAGCACCGCGTACGCCGGGACCGCGAGGCCGTCCAGCGCGTCCAGCACCCCGGCGGAGTCCACCTTGGGCAGCCGGACGCCGCCGAGCCCCGGCAGGCCGGCGAGCGCGGCCAGGTCGTCCAGCCCCCTCGCGGTCGTCACGTCGTTGACCCGGACATGGACGGCCACCGCGCCGGCGTCCCCGGCGGCGCGCTCGCGCAGGTAGGCGGCGGCGTTGGCGCGGGCCTCGTCCTTGCGGGCGGGGACGACCGCGTCCTCCAGGTCGATGATCACCACGTCCGCCCCCGACGCGGCGGCCTTGGCGAACCTCTCCGGCCGGTCCCCCGGCACGTACAGCCAGGAGACGGCGGGCAGCCGGGACGACGGCGACGTCATGCGATCACGCCCTTGCCACGCAGGCCCGCGATCTCCTCGGCCCCGTAGTCCAGCTCCCCCAGCACCTCGTCCGTGTCGCGCCCCAGCGACCGGCCCGGCCAGCGCACCTCGCCGGGCGTGTCCGACAGCCGGAACAGCACGTTCTGCATCGTCACCGTCCCCAGCTCCTCGTCGGGCAGCTCGACGAACGTCCCCAGCGCCGCGTACTGCGGGTCCTCGGCGATGTCCCGGACGTCGTAGATCGGCGCGATCGCCGCCTGCGCCTCCTCGAAGCGGGCGATGACCTCGTCGGCGTCGCGGGCGGCGATCCAGCCGGCGACGGCCTCGTCCAGCTCGTCCACGTGCGCCACCCGGCCGCTGCCGCTGGAGAACCACGGCTGCGCCACCAGGTCGGCCCGGCCGACGAGCGTGACGACGCGCTCGGCGACCGCCTGCGCGCTGGTGGACACGGCCAGCCAGCGGCCGTCGCGGGTGCGGTAGGTGTTGCGGGGCGCGTTGCTGCTGGAGCGGTTGCCGGTGCGCCGCGGCACCGCGCCGAGCGCCCGGTAGGCGGTCATCTGCGGGCCCAGCAGGCCCAGGATCGGCTCGATGATCGCCATGTCCACCACCTGCCCGCGCCCGGTGCGCTCGCGGGCGTGCAGCGCCACCATGATCGCGTACGACATCGCGAGGCCCGCGATGCCGTCGGCCAGCGCGAGCGGCGGAAGCGTGGGCGGCCCGTCCGGCTCGCCGGTCATGGCCGCGAACCCGCTCATCGCCTCGGCCAGCGTCCCGAACCCGGGCTGCCCGGCCATCGGCCCGCTCTGCCCGAAGCCGGTCATGCGGGCGACGATCAGCCGGGGATTGAGCTCCAGCAGGTCCTTCGGGTCCAGCCCCCAGCGCTCCAGCGTCCCGGGCCGGAAGTTCTCGACGAGCACGTCGGAGCGCGCCACGAGGCGGCGCAGGATCTCCTGCCCCTCGGACCGCGACAGGTCCACCGCGGCGGCGCGCTTGTTGCGCGACAGGGACTTCCACCACAGCCCGACGCCGTCCACCGAGGCGCCGTGCCCGCGCGACGGGTCGCCGCGGCGCGGGTGCTCGATCTTGATCACGTCGGCGCCGAAGTCGCCCAGCATCATCGCGGCGGAGGGGCCCGCGAACAGCGTCGCGGCGTCGATGACCCGCAGGTCGGCGAGGCTCGTCATGTCTTATAACGTATAAGAAATACCTTTCCGGTCAACCCGGGCCCGTCGTGGGGGAGACTGAAGCCATGCCGACCCCTGAGCCGCGTCCCCCCATGAGCAAGGCGGACTACGTCTACGGCGTGCTGGCCGAGGAGATCCGCTCCGCCCGCATCCCGGGCGGGACGGCGCTGCGCGCGGCGGCGATCGCGCGCCGTCTCGGGGTGTCGGTGACGCCGGTCCGCGAGGCGCTGCGCCGGCTGGAGAAGGACCGGCTGATCAGCTACGAGGCGCATCACGGCGCCACGGTGGTGGACCTGGGCGACGACGCGCTGGAGGAGTTCTACGGCCTGCGCGCGGTGGTCGAGGGGCTGGGCGCCCGGCTGGCCGCCACCCGCGTCACGCCGGAGGAGCTGGAGTGGCTGCGCGAGCTGCACGCCGCGATGGCGCGCGACGCCGCCGAGGGACGGCTGAACCGCCTCGGCGAGCAGAGCAGGCACTTCCACCTGCGCATCGCCGACATCGGCGGCCCCGCCTTCCTGGGCCAGCACGCGCGGGCGGTGCACGACAGCTTCCCGGTGCCCCCCGCGGCCTCGCTGTGGCTGGACCCGGCCCAGGTGCCGGGCCAGCTGGAGGCGCACGAGGGCATCCTGGCGGCCCTGGAGCGGGGCGACGGCGCCGCGGCCGAGCACCTCATGATCGAGCACGTCCGGCGGGCCGGCGAGCACCGCCGGGACCACGAGCCCCCGGACGGCTGACCGGCCCCGCCACGTCACCGGGCCCCGCCACCCGCCGCCCGGACGGGCGCGGCCGGTCAGGCGGACAGCTCGGGGAAGGGCTCGGGCGGGCGCCGCCGTCGGTGCGCGGGCTCACGCTCGGCTGCCCGCCGCACGAGCCGGCGGCTCGCATCCTCGCGGAGAAAGGTGCCAGGATGGGAGTGTGATCCGCGGCGTCCTGCTCGACCTCGACGGCACCCTGCTCGACCACCGCTCGGCGGCCGACGCGGCGGTCACGGCCTGGCTGTCCGGGCACGCGCCCGGCCATCCGCGCCTGGCCGAGGCGGCCGCGTTGTGGTGGGCGCTGGAGGAGCCGCACCTGCGGGCGTGGCAGGCGGGCGAGTGCTCGTGGGAGGAGCAGCGCCGCCGGCGGATCCGGGCGCTGTGCGTGGAGCTGTCCGTGACGGTGCCGGACGACCTGGACGCGGCGTTCGGCGCGTACGCCTCGCACTACCGGCAGAGCTGGACGGCCTATCCGGACGCGGCGCGGGCGGTGGCGGCACTGCAGGGGTTCCGGCTGGGGGTGCTGACCAACGGGTCGCAGCGCATGCAGGAGGCCAAGGTCCGCGCGATCGGCCTGGACGGGCGGGTCGGGCCGGTGCTGACGGGCGAGGTGCTGGGCGGGAGCTACAAGCCGGCTCGGGCCTGCTACACGGCCGCCGCCGAGGCGCTCGGGCTGGCGCCCGGCGAGGTGCTGCTGGTGGGCGACGACGTGGTCAACGACGTGACGGGGCCGGCGGCGGCCGGGATGCGGTCGGTGTGGCTCGACCGGCACGGCACGGAGCCGCCTCCCGACGGTTTCCCGCGCATCACGTCGCTGGCGGAGCTGCCGGCGCTGCCGGCCCTCGCCGCTCAGGGCGCTCAGGGCGCTCAGGGCGCGAGGTCGGCCAGGGCGGAGGCGGCCAGGTCGAAGCCGCCCACGCAGGCGAGGTAGTCGCCCTTGACCAGCGGGTCGCCCAGGTAGACGCCGCCCGCCTGCCGGACGATCAGCGCCCCGGCGGCCACGTCCCACGGGCTGGCGCCCGTGCCGTACGCGACGTCCGCCCACCCGGCTGCGACGTGCGCGAGCTTGAGCGCGGCGCTGCCCACCCGCCGCACCGCCGCGAACGACTCCAGCAGCCGGCCGTAGCGCAGCAGCGCCTCCTCACGCCGGGCGGCCAGCTCGCGGGGCGTCGGATAGCTGGTCAGCAGCATCGCCTCCCGGTCGCCGGCGGCGCCGGTGCTGCGGATGGGCGTGCCGTTGCACCAGGCGCCCGCCGTCGAGGCGGTGAACTCGTCCTCGCGCACCGGGTCGTACACGACGCCGGCGACCAGCTCGCCCTCCACGGCGGCGGCGATCGAGACGCAGAAGAAGGGCAGCCCGGCGGCGAAGTTGGCGGTGCCGTCGATCGGGTCGACGTACCAGCGCAGCGGGCCGGAGCCGCTCTCGCCGCCCTCCTCGCCCAGGACGGCGCTGCCGGGCCACCGGCTCTCGATGACGGCGCGGATCGTCTCCTCGGCCGCCTTGTCGTGCTCGGTCACCGGGTCGTGGAAGTCGCTCTTGGTGGCCACCTCCGGGCGGGAGCGGAACGCCTTGCGCAGCCGCGGCCCGACGGCCCTGGCCGCCTCGCCGGCCGTCTCCAGCAGCGCGTCGTGCGGGAACGGCGTGTCCTCGTGTCGCCTGGCGTCCATGCGTCCTCCCCCATCACGGCCTTACGGCACCCTCGGGGCTCCCCTGCCCATTCCCGCGGGCTCCCCCCTTCCGATCATGCCTCATGACGCCATGTCCGTCTGGTTTGTCTGGACATTATTACCTGCGTTAACCTGATCAGCATGACCGCGAATCTGGCGATCGACCTGGACCGATCCAGCCCCGTGCCGCTCTACTTCCAGGTGGCCGAGCAGATCGCCGAAGCGATCCGGCGAGGCGACCTGGCGCCCGGCGCCCGGCTCGACAACGAGATCCTGCTGGCCGACAAGCTCGGCCTGTCCAGGCCCACCATCCGCCAGGCCATCCAGTATCTCGTGGACAAGGGCCTGCTCGTGCGCAAGCGCGGCGTCGGCACGCAGGTGGTCCACGGCCAGGTCAAGCGGTCGGTGGAGCTGACCAGCCTGTACGACGACCTGCGCCGCTCGGGGCAGGAGCCCGCCACTCAGGTCCTCGCGCTGGAGCCGCGCGCCGCCGACGAGGACATCGCGGCCATCCTGGGCGTGGAGCCGGGCTCGGAGACGCTCTACCTCGAACGCCTGCGGTTCGCGGCCGGCGAGCCGCTGGCCCTGCTGCACAACTGGCTGCCGCTCGGCCTGGCCCAGCTCGGCGCCTCCGACCTGGAGGACCGGGGCCTGTACGAGCTGCTGCGCGGGGCGGGCGTGCGCATGCGGGTCGCCAACCAGCGCATCGGGGCCCGCGCGGCGGGCCTGACCGAGGCCAGGCTGCTGCGGGAGCGGCGCGGGGCGCCGCTGCTCACCATGGTGCGCACCACCTACGACGACCAGGGCCGGGCGGTCGAGCACGGCTCGCACGTCTACCGCGCCTCGCACTACTCCCTGGAAGTGACCCTGATCGAGCGCTGACCCGGTCGCCCCGATGGTGCCCGGACACCCGTTCGCCGGCCCCCGCCCCGGGTACGGTCATGCCGGTGAACGACGCCGGCGATCGCAGGGGGAGCCATGGCAGGGCCGCTCACGACCACCACCGGGGCCGCGCTGGCGGCCGGGTTCCGCCTGGCCGCGGGCCTGCGCAGGGGCCGCCCCCTGCACCCCCACGGGCTGCTCTTCGACGCGGAGCTCCACCTGCACGGCGACGCGGCCCGCACCTGGGGGAGCCCGTTCCTCGACGAGCGGCTGGAGCTGCGCGGCATCGCCCGCCTCTCCCGCTCGGCCGGCCTGCCGCCGCCCCTGCCGGACATCCTCGGCATCGCCCTGCGCTGGCGGCAGGCGGACGCCGACGCCGAGCTCCTGCTCGCCACCACCGGCCACACCACGCCGGGGCGCCGCCTCCTGCGGCCCGCCACCAGGTGGGCGCCGGGCCTGTACAGCTCGCTCTTCCCGTACGAGACCCGCGGCGCCGGGGACGGCGGAGGCCGGCGGGTGCTGCTCGGCGCGCTGCCCCGCGTGGAGCGGCCGCTGCCGGCGCGCTTCGACGCGCTGGCCGCCGCCGTGGCGAAGGAGCCGCTGGTCCTCGACCTCCTCGTCGCGGCCCCGGCGGGACCCTGGCACCTGTTCGGCCTCGTCAAGCTCGTGCCGCCGGCCATGGCGGACGCGGACGTGCCCACCCGGTTCGATCCCACCCGGCATCCCGTCCCGGGGCTGAGCCCGGCGGGCCGCCTCCAGGAGCTGCGCCGGCCCGCGTACACCGCCGCCCAGCAGGTGCCCGACGCCTCCGCGCATGAGGGGCGGGGCGGGGGGAACAGCGGAGGGAGCGAAATGCGGGCCGCCGGATCGGCGTTGTTCACCCCAGAGGCGTGATCCGCGTCTCTGCCCGGATCACCGCAGGTCGTCCATGACGCCCGGGACCGGCGTCCAGGCCGGGCCCGGCCGCGGCGACCGCCTCGGAGGGAGGTCCCATGCCATCAGGGTCCGCGAACACCGGACCGGATCCGCGCCGGTGGAAGGCCCTCGCGGTCACCCTCGTCGTCGGCTTCATGATCCTGCTGGACGTGACCATCGTGGCCGTGGCGCTGCCGTCCATGCAGCGCGACCTGCACGCCTCGCCCGCCCAGGTGCAGTGGGTGGTGTCCGGGTACGCGCTGACGTTCGCGCTCTCCCTGGTGCTGGCCGGGCGGCTGGGTGACGCGATCGGCCGGCGGCGCATCTTCCTGGTCGCGCTGAGCGCCTTCGTGCTGTTCAGCATGGCCGCGGGGGCCGCGACGACCATCGAGCTGCTGGTCCTGGCCAGGCTCGCCCAGGGCGTCGCCGCCGGCTGCCTGGCCCCGCAGAACTCGGCCCTGATCCAGCAGATGTTCCGGGGCGCGGAGCGCGGCCGGGCGTTCGGCTTCTTCGGCGCCACCGTCGGGATCTCCAGCGCGGTCGGCCCCATCACCGGCGGCGTGATCCTCGCGCTGGCGGGCGGCGACCAGGGCTGGCGCTGGATCTTCTTCGTGAACGTGCCGATCGGGGTGGCCGCGCTCGTCCTCGCCGCCCGGCTGCTGCCGCGCGGCCGGGGCGCCCCGCGGGGGGCGCTGGACCTGACGGGAGTCGTCCTGCTGGGCGCCGGCGTGTTCCTGATGATGTTCCCGCTCGTGCAGGCCGACTCGGGCGGCGTCCAGCGGCTCTGGTGGATGTTCCCCGTCGGGGCGGCGCTCCTCGTGGCGTTCGCGCTGTGGGAGCGGCGCGTCGCGGCCCGTGGCGCCGAGCCGCTGCTCGCCCCCAGGCTGATCACCGAGACCCGCGGTTACGCGCCCGGCGCCGCGCTGGCGACGGTGTACTTCATCGGCTTCAGCGGCGTCTGGCTGGTCTTCGCGCTCTACTTCCAGAACGGGCGGGGCTTCACGCCGCTGATGTCCGGGCTGTGCGTCACGCCGTTCGCGATCGGCTCGGCCTGCGCGGCGGTCGTCGCCGGGCGGCTGGTGGAGCGGCTGGGGCGGCTGCTGACCGTGCTCGGGCTCGCCGCGGTCGTGGTCGGTCTGTCCGCGGCGGCGCTGCTGCTGGGCTACGCCTCGCCGGCCGTCGCCGTGTGGGCCGCGATCCCCGCGCTGCTCGTCGGCGGCATCGGCAGCGGCTTCGTGATCTCGCCCAACGTGACGATGACGCTCAAGGACGTGCCGGTGCGGATGGCGGGCGCGGCCGGCGGCGCCCTGCAGACGGGGCAGCGCCTCGGCGGGGCGGTCGGCACGGCGGCGCTGCCCGGCGTGTACTACCTGGTCCTCTCCTCGACGGGCGGCGACATCTCCGAGGCCGTGACCGTGGCCCTGGGCGCCGCGGTCGCCGGCCTGCTGGTCGCCTTCGCGATCGCGGTGGCGGAGTGGCGGCGGGACGGCCGCGCGGCCACGCCGGGCCCGTGCCCGCCGGAGGTGGCGCACGGCCACACGCACGCCGGCCAGGGCTGACCCTTGCCAGATCGGGACAGATCCCGCATCATGCCTGATGGACTCGGCGCCGTCCGTGGCGACCGGGTCCGAGGGGACCGGGGCTCCAGCGCCGAGAGGAAGGGAGCGGACCGCTACCCGGTGGCACGTCTCCAGGAGACAGCGATGTCGCATCGCACGCGGTCCCGAGAAGCCGGCATCGGTTCGGACTCCCCGAACCTCGACTTCGCGGGTACGACCCCCTACGAGGACTACGTCCGGGCGGACGTCCTCACCCACCTCCAGCACCCCCTGTCCGATGACCCGGGCGAGATGGCGTTCCTGGTCACGACCCAGGTCATGGAGCTGTGGTTCACCGTGATCGTGCACGAGTGGGAGACCGCCGGCCGCGCGCTGCGCGAGGACCGGCTGCCCGTCGCCGTGGCCGCGCTGGAGCGCAGCGTGCGCGAGCTGGAGGCGCTGAACGCCTCCTGGCGGCCGCTGGCGCGGCTCACCCCGGCCGAGTTCAACGCGTACCGGGCGGCGCTCGGCGAGGGCTCCGGCTTCCAGTCGGCGATGTACCGGCGGATGGAGTTCCTGCTCGGCGAGAAGTCGTCGTCCATGCTGGTGCCGCACCGGGGCGCGCCGCGGGTCCACGAGGAGCTGGAGAAGGCGCTGCACCAGCCGAGCCTGTACGACGAGGTGCTGCACCTCCTCGCCCGCCGCGGTCACGCCGTGCCGCGCGCGGTGCTGGAGAGGGACCTGTCGCAGCGGTACGAGCCCCGCGCCGAGGTCGAGGCGGTGTGGGCGGAGATCTACTCCGGTGACCGGGACAGCGACCTGGCGCGGCTGGGAGAGGCGCTGACGGACGTCGCCGAGCAGGTGTGGCGCTGGCGCAACGACCATCTGGTGGCCACCCGGCGCGCGATGGGCGCCAAGACCGGCACCGGGGGCTCGGCGGGCGTGGCCTGGCTGGAGAGACGGGCCGCCAAGCACGTCTTCCCCGAGCTGTGGACGGCGCGCAGCCATGTCTGATCCCGCGTACCTGGCGGCGAAGGCCCGCAAGCTCGACGAGTCGGACGGGCTGCGCGCCAAGCGCGCCGAGTTCGTCCTCGACGACGACACCGTCTACCTCGACGGCAACTCCCTCGGCGCGCTGCCCGCCGCCGTTCCGGGCCGGGTGGCCGACGTGGTGGCCAGGGAGTGGGGGCGGCTGCGCATCCGGTCCTGGACGGAGTCCGGCTGGTGGACGGCGCCGGAGCGCGTCGGCGACCGCATCGCCCCGCTCGTCGGCGCCGCGCCCGGTCAGGTCGTGGCCGGCGACTCGACCAGCGTGAACGTCTTCAAGGCGCTGGTGGGCGCGGTGCGGATGGCCGGCGCGGAGCGGGACGAGATCGTCGTCGACGCGACGACGTTCCCCACGGACGGCTACATCGCCGAGTCGGCCGCGCGCATGACCGGCCGCCGGCTGGTCGCCGCCGACCCGCGCGACCTGCCGGCCGCCCTCGGCCCCCGCACCGCCGCCGCCCTGGTCAACCACGTCGACTACCGCAGCGGGCGGCTCCACGACCTGCCGGGCGTGACGGCGGCCGCGCACGCCGCGGGCGCCCTGGTGGTGTGGGACCTGTGCCACAGCGCGGGCGCGCTACCGGTCGGCCTCGACGAGCACGGCGTCGACCTCGCCGTCGGCTGCACCTACAAGTACCTCAACGGCGGCCCCGGCTCGCCCGCCTACCTGTACGTCCGCCGGGACCTTCAGCCCCGCTTCGACTCCCCGCTCCCCGGCTGGAACTCCCACCGCGACCCCTTCGGCATGTCGCCGCGGTACGAGGCCGCCGACGGCGCGCGGCGGGGCCGGGTGGGCACCCCGGACATCCTGTCGATGCTGGCCCTGGAGGCGGCGCTGGAGGTGTGGGACGGGGTCTCGATCGAGGCGGTGCGGGACAAGAGCCTGGCCCTGACGGACTTCTTCCTGGAGTGCGTCGCGGCGTACGTGCCCGCGGGGCGCGTCGAGCCGATCACCCCGGCCGCGCACGCGGAGCGGGGCAGCCAGGTCGCGCTGCGCTGTCCCGGCGCGGGTGAGGTGATGGTCTCGCTGATCGCCCGCGGGGTCGTCGGCGACTTCCGGCACCCGGACGTGCTGCGGTTCGGTTTCACACCGCTGTACGTGTCGTTCGCGGACGTGCATCGGGCGGCGCGCGTGCTGGCCGAGGTGGTCTCCGCGCCGTGACCGTCCCGCCGGAGCGGCGCGCCGCGGCGCGGGACGCCGCCGAGCAGGAGTCGGCCTTCTCCCATCCGCACGCGGAGCCGGACGTCACCGTCGCCTACGGCCGGCACCCCGACCAGGTCGTCGACCTCTACGCCCCTCGGGGCGGCGGCGGGGCGGGGGCGCCTCTGGTCGTCGTCCTGCACGGGGGCGCGTGGCGGGCCGCCTACGACCGGCGGCACGTGTCGCCCTTCGCGGCCTTCCTCGCGCGGCGGGGGTTCGCGGTGGCCTCGGTCGAGTACCGGCGGGGAGGCGCCGGGCCGGGGGTTGCGGGGCGCTGGCCGGAGACGTTCGACGACGTGGCCGCCGCCATGGACGCCCTGCCCGGCCTCGCCGCGGGCGCGCTGCCCCGGACGGACGCGCAGCCTTGGGCGGAGGGCGCGCCCTTGGTGGACGTGAGCCGCATCGTGGTGACCGGGCATTCGGCGGGCGGCCACCTCGCGCTGTGGGCGGCGGCCCGCCACGTGCTGCCGCAGGGGTCGCCGTGGCGGCCTCCCGGCCCCGGTCCGTCCGTCGCGGGTGTGGTGGCGCTCGCGCCGATCGCCGACCTCAGGACCGCGCGCGAGCTGTCGGTGTGCTCCGGCGCCGCGCTCCAGCTCCTCGGCGGGCCGGAGCGCTTCGAGGAGCGGCGCCCGTCCGCCGACCCCGCCGCGCTCCTGCCCACCGGCGTCCCCGCCACCGTCGTCCACGGCCGGGCCGACATCGTGGTGCCGGTCGAGGTCGCCGGGGCATACGTGCGCGCGGCGGCCCGAGCGGGTGAGGCGGTGCGGCTGAGGCTGGTGGAGGACGCCGGTCACTTCCCGCTGATCGACCCGGCGGCGGAGGCCTGCGCCGTGGTGGCCGAGGAGGTCACGCGCCTCCTGGACGGTCCCGGACCCAGGTGACGGTACGGGCGGCCGGGCGGAAGCCGATCGACCGGTAGAGCCGTCCCGGCGCCGGGTAGGCGTCGTCCCCCCGGGCGTACACGACCGCCCGCTCGGCGCCCGCCTCCCGGGCCGCGCGCAGCGCGGCGAGGCAGACCGCCCGGGCGAGTCCCCGGCGGCGGTGGGCGGGCAGGGTGCCGGTGGGCTCGATCTCCGCGACGCGCCGCGCCTCGTCCAGCCAGACCAGGCAGTACGCGGCGACCTCGCCGTCCGGCGCCACGGCGACCAGGTCCAGCCCGGCCCGGTACGGCCAGGCGGCCCGGACGGCCCGGTAGCTCTCCTCGCTCACCCGTGACGGGTGGAAGGCCGCCCGGTGCGCCGCCACGCGCCCCGGCACATCGGTCTCCCCCACGGCCCGCAGCCGGTAGCCCTGGGGCGGGACGGGCTCGGCCGGGCCGGCCAGGTCGCGGACCAGGTGCCTGAAGAAGGGGCCGTCGCCGGCCGGCCGGTAACCGGCCTCGCGGAGGGCGGCGGCGAGGTGCGTCTCGGTGTCGAGCACGGTCACGTCGAGCGGCCCGGCGGGTGCCGTGCGCGCGAACCACTCCAGCACCTGCCTCGCCAGCTCCGGCCGGGCGGGGTCCACCGCCAGGTCCAGGGAGCCCGGCAGGTCGATCCACCCCCAGGCCACGGTCCGGCCGCCGTCGCGCCACAGCCGGGTCGGCCACCCGGGCTCCCGCCCGGTGTGCTGGAACCTGCCCCAGGCCAGGTCGCCGACGTGCCACCGCGACCCGGGCGACCAGATGCGGCTGCACAGCTCCTGCATGGCCCGCAGGTCGTCCGGACCCTCGTACGCGCTGACGATCACGCCGCCCAGTCTGCCGGGCGCCCCGACCGGCCCGCATCCGGATATACGGCCGCCCGTGACGCGAAGGCACCCGGTGCGCTCGGCGAACTCCTCGCAGCCGCCGTCAGGGCGGCATCCCGGGAGCTTCAGGCCGGCTTCGGCCGGGAGCGCAGGCGATCCATCTGGACGTGACTGAGGTCGTGCGCCCGGCGCAGGTGCCGGGTGATCACCTCCAGCTCCTCCTCGGTGTGCTCGCCGTAGAGCGCCTGCCAGGAGGCGCCGAGGTCGTCCCAGAGCGCAGTGACCCGGGCCACGCGCTCGGGGACCAGGGCGACCAGGACGCGGCGCCGGTCCTGCCGGTCGGGCGTGCGGACCATGTAGCCTCCGCGTTCGAGCCGGTCGACCAGGCGGGTGGCCGAGCCGGCGGTCAGACCGGTCAGCTCGGCGATCTGCTTGACCGTGAGCGGCTCGGGCGCCGCCGTCATCAGGCTCAGGCACTGCACGTCGGTCGGATGCAACCCGAGATGGTCGGCGACGGCCTGGTTGAACAGCACATACGCCGCCATGTAGCGGCGCGACGCCATGGACAGTTCCTCGTACAGCCGCTCGCGACGCGTGCCTGTCATCGTGATCAGCTCCCAATAGCTGTGCGACGCAACTAGTTTCTGATAATCTAGTGCGTGACGCAGTTAATGCGCCACGCAGCTATACTACAACCTGGAGACCTCCATGCTCACTGTCGCCGTCACCGGAGCGACCGGCGCCCAGGGCGGGTCCACCGCCCGCGCCCTCCTCGACGCCGGCCACCGGGTGCGCGCGCTCACCCGCGACCCCGGCTCGCCCGCCGCCGGGGCCCTCAAGGCCCTCGGCGCCGAGGTGCGCCACGCCGACTTCGACGAGCGCGCCTCCCTCGACGCCGCGCTCGTGGGGGCCGACGCCCTGTTCGCGGTCACCACACCGTTCGGCACCGACACAGCCACCGAGGTCCGGCAGGGCAAGGCCCTGCTCGACGCCGCGGCGGCCGCCCGTCTCGGCCACGTCGTGCTCACCTCCGCCGCCCACGCCGACCGTGACACCGGCGTACCGCACTACGAGAGCAAGCGTCTCGTCGAGCAGCACCTGCGCGCCTCCGGCGTGCCGTGGACGGTGATCGCGCCGGCCGCGTTCATGGACAACTACGCCGGCGGGTGGACGCTGGACGGCCTGCGCGAGGGCACGTTCGCCTGGCCGATGCCCGTCGACCAGCCGCTCGCGCTCATCCCCGCCGCCGACATCGGCGCGTTCGCCGCGCTGACCCTCCAGCGCCGCACCGCGTTCACCGGCCGCCGCATCGACATCGCCTCGGACGAGCGCACTCCCCGCCAGATGGCCGAGATCCTCGCCTCCGCCATCGGCGCGCCGATCACTCACCAGGAGGTGCCCCTCGCGTACGTCCGCAAGCGGTCGGACGATCTGGCCGCCATGTTCGCGTACTTCACCGAGGCCGGCCTCGACGTGGACGTCGCCGGCCTGCGCCGCGACCACCCGGAGGTCGGCTGGCACGGCTTCGCCGACTGGGCCGCCGCCCAGGACTGGCCCGCCCTCCTGTCGTCCGGGACCACCGTCTCCACCCACTGAGTCCCCCGAAGGGAACGCCCTCATGAAACCGATCGGCTACTGGCTCAACCGCGCCGACCAGGCCCTCACCCGCCACATGAACGGCATGCTGGAGGAGTTCGGCCTCACCCGGCTCTCCTGGCAGGTGCTCAACGTCGTCCAGGACGCCCCGAACGCCACCGGAGCCCACGACGCCGCACAGCGGGCGCGGGGCGTCACCGACGGAGAGGTCCTGTCGATGCTCGCCGCCAATGCCGGCACGCCCGCGCTGACCGCCGCGATCGAGGCCGTGCTGACCGGCGGCTGGGCGGCCCGCCCCGCGCCGGGCCGGCTGGCCATCACCCCCGAGGGCGCCGAGCGCCTGGCCCGTGTCGCCGAGCGGGTCGGCGCGTTCCGCGACCTGTCGATGACCGGCATCTCGCCCGACGAGTACCGGACGGCCGTCAGCGTCCTCGAACGCATGACGGCCAACCTCGAGCCGGCGCGCGCTCCTCACCCACCGGCGTGACGGCCGGGCCTCCTCCTCAGAACCCGCGACTTGTCCGGACCCTCGTCCGTGCTGACGATCAAGCCGCCCCAGCCTGCCGGGCGCCCCGTCCGGTCCGCAGCCGGATGTCCGGTCACCCGGGAGCCGGTCAGTCACCGGCCGCGGCCCTGCCGCGCGGCGCCACGACCAGGGCCACGATGGCGGGCAGCGGGAACAGCATGAGGTAGAGGTTCGGGATCCACCAGGCCAGGGAGAAGTCGCCGCGCAGCGTCCAGAACGCGATGGCCATGAGCCCGGAGGCCATGGTGAGCACGAGGGACACGAGCATGAGCGGCACCCCGGCCCCCGAGGACGGGGACGCCACGCCGGAGCGTGCGAGGAGCCAGAGGCTCGTCAGGCCGGTGGCGCTGGCCGCCAGGTCGATCCAGAGGAACGACCAGTTCCAGGCCACCATCACCGGGTCGGTGTACCCGGCGAAGGCCCACTCGGGCGGGATCAGCCCGAGGCCCGTGACGGTGAAGTAGGCGACGAACCCGACGTCGGTCGCCAGCATCAGCGCCTTAGTCGCTCTGAGCACGCTCGATCAGCTCCATCAGGTAGGCGCGGGTCCGGGCGTGCAGCGCGGGGTCGGGCTCACCGAGGCCGAGCAGCCGTACGGCCCACCAGCCGTCCACCGCCAGCCGGACGGCGGTGGCCGCGGCGGGGTCCACGCCGTCGCGGGTCAGCCGCTCCTGCCAGGCGGCGAACCGCTCGCGCAGCGGCTCCAGGCCCGCCGGATCGACCAGCACGCCGGCGAGCAGCGCGGCCGTGACCCGGTCGGGCGCCTCCGGGGTGTGCTCCTCGGGGACGGTGGCCTCCACGTAGGCGCGCAGGAAGTCGCCGGGCCCGTCGCCCGCCCGCGCCAGCGCCTCGTCGAAGGCGTCGGTGAGCCGCGCCACCATGGCCCTGACCAGCGCCTGCTTGGTCGGGAAGTGGTAGAACAGCCCGCCCTTCGACACGCCCGCGCGCTGCGCGACCGCCTCCAGCGTGAGCGACTCGGCCCCGTCCGACAGCAGCACCTCGGCCGCCGCGTCCAGGAGCCGGTCGCGTGAACTCGGTCTCGGCATGCCCGAAACTATACAGGCCAGCCGGTACACTTTCATAGGCCCGGGAGGTCGAGGACCGGTCCGGGCGCGGGCTCAGGCGAGGGCCGCGCGGATCGCCTCCTGGGCGGCGTCCCGCAGCCGGGCGTGCACCGCCGCGTTCTCCTCCCGGTCCGTCCGCACCTCCACCACGCGCGGCCCGTCGCCCCGCAGCGCCTTGGACAGGTCCCCCAGCTCCTCCACCAGCCGGTACGGCGTGCCGGTCGCGGCGGCCACGTACCCGAGGTCCACCCCGTGAGGCGTGCCGAACACCCGCTCGAACGGGTCGCGCAGCGCCGCCTGCGGCAGCAGCGAGAAGATGCCGCCCCCGTCGTTGTTGACCACCACGAGGCACAGGTCGGGGCGCGGCTCGCGGGGCCCGAGGACGAGGCCGTTCTGGTCGTGCAGGAACGACAGGTCGCCGAGCAGCGCGTACGACGGCCCGTTGTGGGCCAGCGCCGCGCCCATCGCCGTCGAGACGGCCCCGTCGATGCCGGAGGCGCCCCGGTTGGCCAGCAGCCGCAGCCCGCGCCGGGGCCGCATGGCCTGGTCGAGGTCGCGGATCGGCATGGACGACCCGCAGAACAGCAGGGACCCGTTGGGCAGCGTGTCGGCCAGGTCGCGGGCCAGGCGCGGCTCACTGGTGCCCGAGGTGTCGAGCACCTCGTCCACCGCCGCCCGCGCGGCCTGGTCGGCGTGGCGCCAGGCGTGCAGCCAGCCGTCGTCGCCGGAGGCCACCGGGATCTCCACGGCCTGCGCCACCTGGGTGGCCGAGCGGGTGGGGTCGGGCCAGCGGTCGAGGTCGGTGGCGACGACGATGTGCTCCTGGGCGCGCTTCAGCCACGACAGCAGCGGCCGCGACAGCCCCGGCCGGCCGAGCGTCACGACCACGTCGGGCGCGTACGTGTCGGCGAACTCCGGGGTGGCCAGCAGGTGGTGGTAGGTGGAGACGGCGTGGTCGCCGTAGCGTCCGCCGCCGTTGGGCTCCGACAGGACCGGCCAGCCGGCCATCCCGGCGGCGGCGACGTAGCGGCGCACGTTGGCCGCGCCGTCGCCGATCACGAGCACGCCGCGCCGGGTGGGCGGGATGTGCAGGGCGACGGGCGGCGGGGCGACGCGGGTGCGCACCCACGGCCCGGTCGCGTCGCCGTCGAGCGACTCGTTCCAGGTGGTGTCGCCGTCGGGGATCAGCGGCTCGCGGAAGGCGAGGTTGAGGTGGACGGGCCCCGGGGCGGCGGGGCCGGCGGCGCGCTGGTAGGCGCGGCAGGCCAGCGAGCGCCAGTAGGCGACCTGGCCGGGCCGATCCTCGGGCGCTCCCACCTCGGCGAACCAGCGGACGGCCGTGCCGTACAGCTTCATCTGGTCGATGGTCTGGTTGGCGCCGGTGCCGCGCAGCTCGGGCGGGCGGTCGGCGGTGAGCACGAGCAGCGGGACGCCGGACTCGCTCGCCTCGATGACGGCCGGGTGGAAGTTCGCGGCGGCCGTGCCGGAGGAGCAGATCAGCGCGACGGGCCGCTCCGCGCGCCGCGCCAGGCCGAGCGCCAGGAACGACGCCGACCGCTCGTCCACGCGCACGTGCAGCCGTACCCGCGACTCCGAGTGCAGCGCCAGCGCCAGCGGCGCCGACCGGGAGCCGGGCGCGAGCACGACGTCGGTCAGGCCGCAGCGCACCAGCTCGTCGACGAGCACCGTGGCCAGCGCGGTCGCGGGGTTCACCGGGACGCCTCCTGCATTCGGCCGAGCCACCAGGGCGATTCGATGGCGAACTCTGACAGGGCCCGCTCGTCCACCTCGGGCCGCCGCACGCTCAGCGCCCCGCCGACCGGCGTGAGAGGGTCGGCGGTGACGTCGCCGGCCAGGAGCGCCATCGTGCCCAGCCCGCACGCGTACGGCAGCTCGGGCAGCGCCGCGGCCAGCGCCAGGCCGGCGGCCAGACCCACGGACGTCTCGACCGCGCTCGACACGACGGCCGGCAGCCCGCACGCCTCCACGACGCGCAGCGCCTGCCGCACCCCGCCGAGCGGCTGAACCTTGACCACGGCGATGTCGGCGGCCTCGGCGGCCCGCACGCGCAGCGGGTCCTCGGCGCGGCGGATCGACTCGTCGGCGGCGATCGGCACGTCGCAGGCCCGCCGCACCAGGGCCAGCTCCTCCAGGGTGGCGCACGGCTGCTCGGCGTACTCCAGGTCGAACCGGTCGAGCTCCTTCAGCCGCCGCACCGCCTCGTCGACGCTCCAGGCGCCGTTGGCGTCCACGCGCAGCCGCCCGGACGGGCCGAGGGCGTCGCGCACGGCCTCCACCCTGGCCAGGTCGTCGGCGAACGGGCGGCCGGGCTCGGCCACCTTGACCTTCGCGGTGGCGCAGCCGGACGCCCGGACGAGCTCGAACGCCCGCTCGGCCGGGACGGCCGGGACCGTGGCGTTGACCGGGACGGTGTCGCGGACCGGCGCCGGCCAGCCCTCGAAGGCGGCCTCGTGGGCGCACGCCAGCCAGCGGGCGCACTCGCGCGGCCCGTACTCGGGGAACGGCGAGAACTCGCCCCACCCCGCGGGGCCGCGCAGCAGCACGCCCTCCCTGACGGTCTGCCCGCGGAACCGGGTGGGCATCGGGATCCGGAACATCACGGGGGCACGGGTGAGCTCCCGTGGTGCCCGGTCGCCCGGCTTGTCCCCTCCGCCGCCCGTCCTGTCCGCCGCGCCGCCCGTCTGCTTGGCTGCGCCGCCCGTGCCGGGCGTCACGCCCCCGTCCGCGTCCACGCCCGCGCTCCCGTCCGCGCGTACGTCCGCGCTTTCATCCGTGCTCTCGCCTGTGCCGTCGACCGTGCTGCCGGGTGTGCCGCCGTCCGTGCCGGGTCGCGCGTCCCGCCCTGCCACCACCGCGTCACCACTGCTCACCACTGCGTCAGTACCGATCTGTCGCCACTAACCTTACGAGCATGCCGAGCACGTCGTCGCATCCGGACCGCCCGTTGCGGGCCGTCGTCATGCCGCCGGGCCCCGAGCTGTTCGCGGCGGTGCGCGACGCGCTGAGCGGTGACGGCCCGGCCGTGCTGCCGCTCGCCCCGGGTCAGGAGGCCGCCGCGATCGCCGCCCTGCGGCCCTCCGACGTCAACGGGCGGCCCCTGGAGGGCGGCTCCGGCGTGCCGGCCGACGTCGCCGTGGTGATCGCCACCAGCGGCAGCACGGGCGCGCCCAAGGGCGTCATGCTCTCGGCGGCGGCCCTGCGCGCCTCGGCCGCCGCGTCCCTGCGGCGCCTCGGCGCGGCCAGGGGCGAGCGGTGGCTGTGCTGCCTGCCGCCCTCCCACGTCTCCGGGCTCCAGGTGCTCGTCCGCGCGCTGCTCACCGGGACCGAGCCGATCGTGCACGAGAGGTTCGACCCGGAGCGGGTGCTGGCCTCGGGCGCCGGCCACGTCTCGCTGGTGCCCACTCAGCTGCACCGGCTGGTCGAGCTGCGGGCCGACCTGTCGGTGTTCGCGACGATCCTGCTCGGCGGCGCGGCGGCCCGCCCCCGCCTGCTGGAGGAGGCGCGTGACCTCGGCGCGCGGCTGGTGACGACGTACGGGATGAGCGAGACGAGCGGCGGCTGCGTGTACGACGGCCGGCCCCTCGACCACGTGGACGTCAAGGTGGGCGACGACGGCCGGATCCGCGTGGCGGGGCCGGTGCTGTTCTCCGGGTACCGCTCGGGCGAGCCCGTCCCGCGCGACGGCGACTGGTTCGTGACCTCCGACCTGGGCGAGCTGTCCGGCGGACGGCTGCGCGTGCTGGGCCGGGCCGACGACGTGATCAACACGGGCGGCGAGAAGGTCGTGGCGGGCGCCGTGGCCACGGTGCTCGGGGGCCACCCCGAGGTGGCGGACGTGGCGGTCGTCGGCCGGGACGACCCCGAGTGGGGCGAGGTGGTGGTGGCCGTGGTGGTGCCCGCCGACCCCTCCCGCCCGCCGACGCTGACGCAGCTACGCGCCTACTGCGCCGACCGGCTGCCCTCCTACGCCGCGCCGCGCGAGCTGCGCCTCACGCCGGGCCTGCCCCTGCTGCCCAACGGCAAGCCCGACCTCGTACGGCTGCGCTCGCAGATCTGAGGCCTGTTCTGAGTTCGGATCATGCGTTTACGGATTCGCCTGCTGGTGCTCGCCGGTCCCAGTAGGGCACGAAGTTGATCGAACCTGGACGGACTCTTGTCACGTCCTACCGATATGGATCGCGTCAAACGGCTCGGACCGGCGGCGGCAGCCCTCCTGCTGATCGCCTTCGGCTACAGCCGGGCGTCCGCTCTTCCCCATCCCTCGAACGCCGCGTCCTCCGTCAAGGAGATCGCCGAGCGCACGGATGTGGGCACGGGCCCGCAGGTGGGCGGAGATCACGACGGCCGGTCTGGAACGCCTGGTGAGCCCGGACCCCGCAGAAGCCCTCGCCCTCTTCGAGAGCGTCCAGCCGACCTGACCGCCGAGCGCGGGGGCACTCGCCGGGTCCGATCCTCCTCGCGGGCCGGACGGCATCGCGCCGCCGTCGGAGGGGTGACGCCGATCTCGCGCACGACCTGGACCGGCGCCCTCGTCCGTCAGCGGAACGCCGCAGCGTTCCGGGCCGCCCAGTCGGCGTAAGCGCGCGGAGCGCTGCCGGTCAGTTCCCGTACGGCCGGCGACACATCCGCGGTCCTGCCGACGAACGAGGCGAACAGCGTGAGTATCGAGTCCACGACCACCTCAGGGGTGTGCGCGACCATCTCGGCACGGGCCTGGGCGGGGGACAGTTCTTCGAGGCGCAGGTCGCGGCCGAGGACCTCGCCGAGGATCCGCACCCGCTCGGCCGTCGTCAGCGAGGCGGGTCCGCTGAGCTGGTACGCCTTGCCCGCGTGCCCGTCGTCGAGCAGCGTCCGCGCCGCCACCGCGGCGATGTCGCGCTCATCGACCGGCGCGGTCGCGGCCTGGGCGAAGGGGGCGCGCACCACGCCGTCGTGCCTGATGCCGGGCGCCCAGCGCAGGTCGTTCGCCATGAACGCGCCAGGGCGCAGGAACGTCCACGGCAGCCCCGACCTGGCCACGGCCTGCTCGTGCTCGGCGTGGACGCCGCCGAGCGCGCCCGCCTGCCTCATCGTCACCGCCAGCGCGGACAGCAGCACCACGTGTCCGAGGCCGGCCTTCGCGGCCTCGGACAGGAAGCCGTGGGCCGGACCGGCGGCCAGCACCAGGAACGCACGGTCCACTCCCTTGAGTGCGGGGCGCAGGTCCTCCGCTCGGGACAGGTCGGCTCGGACGACCTCCACGTCGTCGGGCAGGCCGGCCCGCTCCGGGTTCCGGCAGATCGCGCGGACCTGCTCCCCCACCTGGAGCAGCAGCTCCACGAGATGACGGCCTACGTTGCCCGTCGCCCCGGTCACCAGTATCACGGCTACCTCACTTCGGATATACGAACTGTTTGGATACCAGGACTGTATCCTGTCGTCGTGATGGACGACGCCCCGACTCCCCGACTGCCACGACCCGAGGAGGTCAAGGAGGCCCTCGGCTTCGTGCCTCTGGTGGAGGCCTACTTCCGGCGAGCTCAGGCCGAGATGCCGGACGAGCTGCGGGAGATCTTCCGCAGCCATCGGCTCACCGCCCGGCACGGCGCGGTCATTCCGCAGCTGACGACCGAACCGTCACTGAGCGTGAGCGAGCTGGCCGACAGGATGGGCGTGTCGCTGACGACGGCGAGCGAGCTCGTCGGCGACCTCAGCCGGGCCGGGCTGGTCGAGCGCCGGGAGGATCCGGCCGATCGCCGCCGCACCCTGGTGTCGCTGGCCGCTCACCATCGGGCCATGGTGGAGCGGTTCGTCGCCCTTCGCGCCGCGCCTCTGCTGCGCGTCCTGGACAACCTGTCGCCTCAGGAGAGGCAGGGGTTCGTGGCGGGGCTGACCGCGTGGGCCCACGAGGTGCGGAACTGGTAGGAGGGAGCGTCAGGTGGCGAGAGTGGCCAGCGGCTCCACACCGTAGGTGCGGGCGTAGCCGTTCTCGGTGCCCACGAGCAGGTCCACGACGTCGAAGTAGCGGTCCCAGAAGGGGGTCTCGCGCAGCGCGTCGATCAGCAGCCGGTAGGCGTCGTGGTCGTCCGCCTCCCAGACCCAGATGTCGGTGACCCGCGCCGAGTAGAACTCCGTGTCGTAGAAGCGGGAGCGGACGCCGCGGGTTCGGGCCTCGATCACCGGGACGACCTGGGTGGTGAAGGCCTGGACGCGTTCGGCCACGGTCATCGCCAGCCACTCGGGCGTCGTCTTGACCAGCATGAACGCGGTGACCGGCGGCTCGGTGCGATCAGCGGGCATCGGCTGCCTCCGAAGTGGCGAGGACGGCGGGCTTGAGAGTGTGCGCGCACCACTGCGCGAATGCGGTGGCCGGACCCTGCAGCGGCGAGCGGTCGACGCCCGAGTCCAGGCCCTGGTCCTTGGCGCGCTTCATGGCGACCATGCCCTCGACGAACTCCTCATTGAGGCCGTGGCCGAGCAGGGTGGACCGCAGCTCGTCGAGCGGCTGACGCACGTAGCGGACCGGACGGCCCAGTTCCTCGGTCATGATGCGGGCCAGGTCGTCGGGCGACAGGTCCTGCGGACCGAGCACCGGAACGCTGCCGACGCCGGTCCAGGAGCGGTCCAGCAGGAGCCCGGCCGCCGTCGCGGCGATGTCGGCGACAGCCACCATCGGGGCCGGACGGTCCGCGGCGACGGTGTCGGTGAAGACGCCGTCCTCGCGGATCGAGTCGGCCTCCTCCAGCAGGTTCTCGAAGAAGGACGGGCAGGCCAGGGCGCGGTAGGCGACGCCGGAGCCGGCGATCAGGTCGTCCATGGCCAGGGAGGCGGTGACCAGCCCGGCCCGGGCGGCGTGCGGGGTGCCGCGGCCGAGCGCCGAGACGCCGACGACATGGCCGACGCCATGGGCGGCGAGCGCCCGCGCGGCCGGGCGGGTGAAGCCGCTGTACGCCTCGTCGGGCGTGAGCGAGGCGTCCGGCGGCACCAGCCAGAAGACGGCGTCGGCCCCGGCGAAGGCACGCTCGACGGTCGCGGCGTCGCCGTGCGAGCCGATGACCACCTCGACCCGTCCGCGCACGGCCTCGGGCAGCCGGGCGGGGTCGCGCACCACGACGCGCACCTCCTCTGCGTGTGCCGGCGCGGCCTCGACCAGCAGCGACAGCAGCCGCCGGCCGATGTTGCCGGTGGGGGCGGTAATGACGATCATGAAAACCTCGCGGTCACTGGGGGATCGGTGCAACCCCTTGATCCTGCAGGTCCGCGCCGCATTGCCACAATGGGAACTTCAGCATCCGATCATTGCCTGAAACGGAATAATGCCGGTGAGAAGCCCAGACCCGAACCTCGACGCCAACCTCGCCGTCGCCCTCGACGCCCTGCTGACCGAGCAGAGCGTCACCCGTGCCGCCGCGCGGCTGCACACCTCCCCCGCGGCGATGAGCCGCACCCTGGCCCGGCTGCGCCGGGTCCTCCAGGACCCGCTGCTGGTACGCGCGGGACAGGCGATGGTCCCCACGCCCCGGGCCGAGGCGCTGCGGGACGAGGCCGCCGCTGTGGTGCGCCGGCTGGAGGCGTTGCTCACGCCGAGCGGCGGGATCGACCCCGCCACGCTGCGGCGCACCTTCACCGTCCAGACCTCGGACCTGGTCGGCGCGGCGCTGGCGCCGGGTCTGCTCGGGCTGGCCCGGAGCCGGGCGCCAGGGGTCTCGCTGCGGGTGTCGGCCGAGGAGTGGGAGGCGGGCCCCGCGCTGCGCGAGGGCCGGGTCGACCTGGAGGTGGGGGCCATCGACCACGTCGACCCGGAGACCCGGGTCGAGGAGCTGGTCACGCTGCGGATGGCCGCCGGCGTGAGAGCCGGGCACCGGCTCGCCGAAGGAACCCTGACGCCCGCCAGGCTGGCCGCGGCCGAGCACGTGGCGGTCAGCCGCCGCGGACGCTTCACCGGCCCGCTGGACGCGGCCCTGGCCGAGCAGGGGCTCAGCCGGCGGGTCAGCGCCGTCCTGCCCGGGCACCTGGCGGCGATGGCGCTGGCCGCGGCCGGCGACGTGGTCTGCCTGGTGCCGGCCGCGCTGCCGGGCGAGCCCCCTTCGCCCCTCAGCGACGCGGCGCACGCCCTGGGACTGCGCCTGCTGGAGATCCCGCTGCCGTTGCCGCCGCTGACGATCGGCATGGCCTGGCATCCGCGCCACGCCGCCGACGAGGCCCACCAGTGGTTGCGTGGCGCCGTACGCCGGGTCCTCCGTCCGGCCAGGGAGGACTAGCCCAGACGCGCGTCCGCCTAGGCAGTGTTTTGTGGATCAGAAGGAGTGTTTAGCCGCCTGATTCGCCGATTCGGGCAGCGCGGTGAGCTCGGGCGTGGCTCGATGGGTAC
>NZ_JBITIP010000009.1:0-359353 GCF_044459125.1 Nonomuraea sp. NPDC050383 | reverse complement strand
CTGGGGGGGGCCGCCGGCGGCCCCGGGGGGGCCGCCCCGCGGGGGGGCGGCCAGGGCCCCCCCCCCCCCCCCCCCGGGCGGGGGGGGGGGCGGCGGCCCCCCCCCCCCCGGCTCGTTCGCGTTCCGGGCCTCCCCCGTCAGGGGCGAGAGCGCTCTCCCTCTGTCCAGGGATTGTTGACACGAGAGTCATGGCGTGTTTCCCTCCTCCTAAGAGAGCGCTCTCTCAGCTCGGTACTCGCTCCGCGCCCCCCGCATCCCCAGGAGCAACCATGACAACGCGCCTCCTGTCCGACCGGCGCCACCGGCGTCGCCTGGCCGCCGCGTCCGCGGCCCTCGTCACGCTCGCCGGCCTGCTCGTCCACGCCGCCGTCGCCTCCGCCGCCGTCCCGCCCACCCCCTCCGGCTGGTCGCTCGTCTGGTCGGACGACTTCGGCGGCGCCGCCGGGTCGGCCCCGTCCTCGTCAAACTGGATCGTCGACACCGGCCACGCCTACCCGGGCGGCCCCGGCAACTGGGGCACCGGCGAGATCCAGAACTACACCGGAAACGCGGCCAACCTGAGCCTCGACGGCTCGGGCAATCTGCGGATCACCCCGCAGCGCAGCTCCTCCGGCGAGTGGACCTCCGCCCGCATCGAGACCAGGCGCGCCGACTTCAAGCCCGCGGACGGCCGCGTGCTGCGCATCGAGGGCCGCATCCAGATGCCGAACGTCACCGGCGACGCCGCCCTCGGCTACTGGCCGGCGTTCTGGGCGCTCGGCTCGCCGTACCGGGGGAACTACTGGAACTGGCCGGGCACAGGCGAGTTCGACATCATGGAGAACGTCAACGGCGTCAACTCCGTCTGGGGCGTCCTGCACTGCGGCGTCAACCCGGGCGGGCCGTGCAACGAGACGACGGGCCTCGGCGCGAGCCGGGCCTGCCCCGGCTCGACCTGCCAGTCGGCCTTCCACACCTACCGCTTCGAGTGGGACCGTTCCGCCAGCCCCAACGAGCTCCGCTGGTACGTGGACGGGCAGCAGTTCCACAGCGTGAGCCAGAGCCGGCTCGACGCCGGCACCTGGAGCTCGATGACCGGGCACGCCGGCTACTTCCTGCTGCTCAACGTGGCCATGGGCGGCGCCTTCCCCGACGCGCTGGCCGGCCCGACGCCGACCGCCGCGACCGTGCCCGGCCGGTCCATGCTGGTCGACTACGTGGCCGTGTGGCAGAGCGGCGGCTCCGGCCCCACGCCGACGGACACCCCGACCGTGCCGCCCGGCGGCGTGGACGCCCGCTCCACGATCCAGGCCGAGCGCTACCAGGCCCAGTCGGGCACCATGGTCGAGTCCACGACCGACACCGGCGGCGGCCAGAACGTCGGCGGCGTCTCCAACGGCGACTGGCTGCGCTTCGACGACGTCGACTTCGGCTCCGAGGCGGCCCGGCAGGTCAGGGTGCGCGTCGCCTCGGGGGCGGCCGCGGGGGTGAGCGGGCTCGTGCAGGTGCGCCTGGACAGCCTGACGGCCGCCCCGGTGGGCGACTTCGCGGTGGCCTCCACCGGGGGCTGGCAGAGCTGGCGCACGGTGCCGGCCAACATCTCGCCGGTGACGGGCAGGCACACGGTCTACCTGACCTTCGCCAGCGGCCAGCCGGCCGACTTCGTCAACCTCAACTGGCTGACGTTCTCGACCTCCTGACCGCCATGACCCGACGGCCCGTCAGGTCGATTCGCGAACGACCAGACGGGCCGGCAGCACCACGGGCCCCGCGTGCCGCCCGTCCAGGCGGGACAGCATGAGCCGTGCCAGCGCCAGCGCCTGGTCCCTGGCCGGCACGCGGACCGTGGTCAGGGCCGGGGTCGTGCAGGAGGCGGCGTCGATGTCGCCGAAGCCCACGATCGCCAGGTCGTCCGGCACCCGCCGGCCCGCCTCCCGGGCCGCCCGCAGCGCGCCGATCGCCAGGTCGTCGGAGGTGGCGAGGACGGCGTCCAGCTCCGGGTGGTCGGCCAGGAGCCGCCGGGCCGCCTCCGCGCCGGACTCGCGGTCGGGCCCGGCCAGGGCGAGCAGGGGCCGCAGCCCCGCCTCGTGCAGCACGTCGCGGTGCCCGGCCAGCCGGTCCTGCACGGCCACGAGATCCGTCGGCCCGCAGATCATGCCGATGCGGCGGCGGCCCCGCTCCAGCAGGTGGGCGGTGGCCGCGCCGGCGCCGCCCGCGTTGTCCACGTCCACGTGCGGCACGAGCGAGGCGACGGCGGGCCTGCCGAGCAGCACGACCGGCACGCCGGTGCGGGCCAGTTGCTCGGCCAGCGGGCCGTGGTCGTCCGGCGGCAGCAGCACGACCCCGTCGGCCTGCCGCGCCTCCACGTGCTGGAGCACGCGGCGCCGGCTCTCGGCCGTGTCGGCCAGCATGAGCGTGATCTGCTTGCCGGCCCCTTCGAGCATGCCCGTGACGTACCTGACGATCGCGGCGATGAGCGCGTCGCCGCCCTGCCGCGGCTCGGACAGGACCAGCGCCACCGCGTCGGTCCTGCGGGTCACCAGACTGCGCGCGGCGGCGTTGGGGACGTACCCGAGCTCGCGGACGGCGCGCAGCACCGCGTCGCGCGCCTCGGCGCTCACCGACGCCTCGCCGTTGACCACCCGGGAGACCGTGGCGCGGGAGACGCCGGCGCGGGCGGCGACGGTCTCCAGCGTGGGCCGCCGCGGCCGGCCGTCCGGCAGGCCGTTGCGGGCGATGACGTCGCGGTACCACAGGGCGCTGTCCTTCAGCCGCCGCCGCTGGGTCTCCAGGTCGACGTGGACGAGGCCGAACTTGCGGCGGTAGCCGTCGGCCCACTCGACGCAGTCGAGCAGCGACCACACGAGGTAGCCGCTCACCCTGGCCCCCTCGTCCAGGGAGACGCGCAGGGCGCGCAGGTGCTCCTCGATGAAGCTCGTCCGCTCGATGTCGTGGATGCCCTCGGGGGTCAGCACGTCGACGAAGTCGGCGCCGTTCTCGGTGATCATCAGCTCGGTCCCGGGGTACTCCCGCGAGAGGCGGCCCAGCAGCAGCGTCAGCCCGCTCGGCACGATGGGCCAGCCCATGGCGGTCACGGCGGTGGGCACGCTGCAGAACAGGACGCCCTCGCTGCCCGGGAAGGAGGCGTCGCCGGCCGCGCCGGGCTGGGCCTGCACGGCGGTCGGCGTGTAGTAGTTGACTCCCAGCAGGTCGATCGGCCGGCCGATCAGGTCGAGGTCGCCCTCGCGGATGTGCCCGAGCCCGGCGGTCCGCTCGACGACCGGCAGCAGGTCGGCGGGGTAGCTGCCGCGCAGCACGGGGTCCAGGAACTGCCGGTTGTGCAGCGCGTCGATCCGCTGCACCGCCTCCGCGTCCTCCTCGGACGGCTGCGACGACAGGTCGCCGAGCTGGCCGGGGGTGAGCACGGGCGAGAGGTTGAGCACGATGCCGGCCCGCTGCGCGCCCGCCGAGCGCAGCGCCTCCAGGGCCAGTCCGTGGGCGAGCAGCATGTGGTGCGCGCCGACGAACGCCTCGGCTGCCGAGCGCCTGCCGGGCGCGTGGACGCCAGAGCCGTAGCCGAGGAACGCCGCCACCCACGGCTCGTTGAGCGTGAACCAGGTGCCGACCCGGTCGCCGAGACGGTCGTGGACGGCCCGCGTGTAGTCGGCGAAGCGGTGGGCGGTGTCGCGGGAGGTCCAGCCGCCCTCGTCCTCCAGGGCCTGCGGCAGGTCCCAGTGGTAGAGGGTGGCGTACGGCGCGATGCCCGCGGCCAGCAGCTCGTCCACCAGCCGGTCGTAGAAGTCCAGGCCGGGTCCGTTGAGGCGGCCCTTGCCGTCGGGCATGACCCGCGGCCAGCTCACCGAGAACCGGTAGGCGGCCATGCCGAGGTCCTTCATCAGCCGTACGTCGTCGGCGTAGCGCCGGTAGTGGTCGCAGGCCGGATCGCCGTTGCGCCCGCCGGGGAAGACGTCCCAGATCGACGGGCCGCGCCCGTCCTCGCCGGTCGCCCCCTCGATCTGGTAGGCGGACGTGGACACTCCCCACACGAACCCCTCGGGGAAGCGCGCTGTGCTCATCGATGGACGACCCTCCGGCGACGTACGAGCGCCGCCGCGTGGCGGCGCGCGGCGCCTAGTCTGCCGCATGTCGGTCATGTCGTGCGGCGCGCCGGGAACGGTCGCGTCGCGCCGCGGCGGGGCGAGGCGGTATACAGGGCGCGTGGAACTGGACCGGCTGGATCGTGCCATCGTCGCGGCCCTCGTGGAGGACGCCCGCCAGACCTACGCGGAGATCGGGCACCTCGTCGGGCTGAGCGCGTCGGCCGTCAAGCGCCGGGTGGACCGGCTGCGCGAGACCGGCGTGATCACCGGGTTCAGCGCCAGGGTGGCGCCGCGCGCGCTCGGCTGGACCACCGAGGCGTACGTCGAGCTGTTCTGCCAGGGCAAGACCAAGCCGTCCGACATCGCGCTCGCGGTCGCGAAGTTCCCCGAGGTGGTCGCGGCGGCGACGATCACCGGAGAGGCCGACGCGCTGCTGCACATCCGGGCCACGGACGTGCGTCATGTGGAGCGGGTGATCGAGCGCATCGCGGCGGAGGCGTTCGTGGTGCGGACCAAGAGCTCGATCGTGCTGTCGCGGCTGGTGGACGTGCCTCCGGGGGCCGCACTGCCCGACGTCCCGGGGGGTGCGGCGGCGCTCCCGACGCCCCCTGAAGCGGCCGTCCGGTAGCCCGCGCAACGGATCGCGTGCCGTCGGCCCATACTCGCAACAGACCCGCGCGAACACGCCATTCACATTGCTTGGCCTGCATAAACATACATTCTTAGAGTGTCTTCGTCCCCCTCACGCGGAATCCCGCAGCCTTGCCCGACCTCTACGGAGACCTGCATGCCCAAGCACTTCCTCATGTGCCGCCCCGAGCACTTCACGGTGGAGTACGCCATCAACCCGTGGATGCATCCCGAGGCCGGCGCCGACCGCGACGTCGCGATCCGGCAGTGGGAGGGACTCAAGTCCGCGTACGAGAGCCTCGGGCACCAGGTCAGCCTCATCGACCCGGTCGAGGGCCTGCCGGACATGGTGTTCGCGGCCAACGGCGCCCTCGTCGTGGACGGCCGGGCGTACGGCGCCCGCTTCGCCTTCCCCCAGCGCGGCCCGGAGGGCCCGGCGTACCTGCGCTGGTTCGCCGAGCGCGGGTATCCTGTACTGGAGCCGGAGCACGTCAACGAGGGTGAGGGCGACTTCCTGACCCTGGACGAGGTCGTGCTGGCCGGCACCGGCTTCCGCACGAACGTCGCCGCGCACCTGGAGGCGCAGGAGTTCCTGGGCCGGCCGGTGGTGTCGCTCACGCTGGTGGACCCCCGCTTCTACCACCTCGACACGGCGCTGTTCCCGCTCGACGGCCACAACGTCTGCTACTACCCGGACGCCTTCTCCGAGGGCAGCAGGCGGGTGCTGGCCCGGCTGTTCCCGGACGCGGTGCTCGCGAACGCGGCCGACGCCGAGGTGCTCGGGCTCAACGCGGTCAGCGACGGCACCCACGTGGTGATCAACTACGAGGCTTCCGACCTTCAGCTGGAGCTGAAGCGACGGGGATACGAGCCGATCCCCGTCGACCTGTCGGAGCTGCGCAAGGCGGGCGGGGGCCCGAAGTGCTGCACACTGGAGATCAGGGGGAACGACTAAGATGACGACCAGCTCAGAGCTGATCGGCGTGATCGAGCGCCGGAGCGCGCACAACTACCACCCGCTGCCCGTGGTGATCCGCGAGGCCCACGGGGCCTGGGTCACCGACGTCGACGGCAGGCGCTACCTCGACTGCCTGTCCGGCTACTCGTCGCTCAACTTCGGCCACGGCAACGAGAAGATCGTCGCGGCGGCGCAGCGGCAGCTCGCGCGTCTCACGCTGACCAGCCGGGCGTTCTACCACGACCAGTTCGCGGAGTTCTGCGCCGGGCTCGGCGACCTCACCGGCAAGGACATGATCCTGCCGATGAACACCGGCGCCGAGGCCGTCGAGACCGCGATCAAGGTGGCCCGCAAGTGGGGCTACGAGGTCAAGGGCGTGCAGCCGGACCGGGCCACCATCATCGTGATGGAGGACAACTTCCACGGCCGCACCACCACGATCGTCAGCTTCTCCACCGATCCCGACGCGCGTGACGGCTTCGGCCCGTACACGCCCGGCTTCAAGATCGTCAAGTACGGCTCGGTCGAGGCCGTCCGTGAGGCGATCGACGCCGACACGGTCGCCGTGCTGGTCGAGCCGATCCAGGGCGAGGCCGGGGTGCTGGTGCCGCCGGACGGCTACCTGACGCAGCTGCGCGAGTTGTGCACGGCCGAGAACGTTCTGATGATCGCCGACGAGATCCAGTCGGGGCTCGGGCGCACCGGCCGCACGTTCGCCTGCGACCACGAGGGCGTCGTGCCGGACATGTACGTGCTGGGCAAGGCGCTCGGCGGCGGCGTCGTCCCGGTGTCGGCCATCGCCGCGAACGAGGACGTGCTCGGCGTCATCAAGCCGGGACAGCACGGGTCCACGTTCGGCGGCAACCCGCTGGCCTGCGCCGTGGGCAGCGCCGTGATCGAGATCCTGCGCACCGGGGAGTTCCAGGACCGGGCCGCCCGGCTCGGCGAGGTGCTGCACGCGCGGCTGGGCGAGCTCGTCGGCGACGGCGTGGTGACCGTACGCGGACGCGGCCTGTGGGCGGGCGTCGACATCGACCCGTCGCTGGCGACCGGCCGGCAGGTGTCGGAGGCGCTGATGGCGCGCGGCGTGCTGGCCAAGGACACGCACGGCTCGACGATCCGGCTCGCGCCGCCGATCGTCATCTCGGAGGAGGACCTCCTCTGGGCGGTCGACCAGCTCGTCGGCGCCATCTCCTCCTTCCGCTGAGCGCGTCCTTCAGCTGAGCGCCTCCGTGCGCCGAGCGCATCGGGACCGGACGTGCGGCGCCGCCGCGAACCCTCGCCTGCGGCGGGGCCGCACGTCCACGCCTGATCACCTCAGCTCCACCGAGGCGATCTCCTTGATCGTGTTGCCGGAGGACTCGTACCAGGTGGCCTGGTCGGGGAAGGTGAGGGTGGCCAGCGCGTTCTGGAACCACGGCCCCTCGGTCACCCGCCAGCGGAACGGCGGGCGCGGGATGCGCGCCGACCGGGCGAGCAGCCCGCCGACCAGCGTCGCGATGCCGAACTGGGTGAACACGTTGGCCCAGCGCAGCAGCGGGCTGAGCGGGTTGCGGATCGGCGAGCAGACGACCTGGTGGATGTCGCCGGCGCTCGCCTTGGCCACGTAGGAGTAGTGGACGTCGCCCGACAGGATGAGCACCGGCTTGCCCACGCGGACCAGCAGCCGGGCCAGGTCGTCGAACGAGCGGCGGAACGCGGCCCAGTGCTCCAGGTCCACGGCCTGCCGGAACTTCTCCGACAGCTTCCGCACCCACGAGCCCCACGCGCCGTCGCACAGGGCCTCGTTCCAGTTCTGCACCGAGTGGACACCCTCGGGCAGCAGGAACGGGATCGAGGAGCCGATGACCAGCCGCTGGGCGGGCTGGGAGACCTCATCCACCAGCCACTGCCACTCCCCCGGGTCGAGCATCCTGCGGTCGCCGGGGGTGAGCTGGCGGGCGCACCTGGTGTCGATCATGATCAGGCGGGTGTGGCCGAGGTCGCGGGCGTAGCTCCAGCGGGTGCTCGCCGGGTCGGCGTCCGCCTTCTCGGCGAAGTCGTCGAGCAGGCCGCCCCCGTCCGTGCCGCCCTCGCGCAGGGAGCGCAGCAGCGGATCGGCCTCGCGCTCGGCCGGCGACAGGTTGCCGAGGTGCTGGTAGATCCAGTAGGCGCCGAGCCCGGAGATCACCCGGCGCCGCCACCAGCTCGTCGCGGCCATCTGCTCGCGCCAGGGCTGCGAGGTGTTCCAGTCGTCGCGCAGGTCGTGGTCGTCGAAGATCATCGCGGTCGGCACGGTCGAGAACAGCCAGGCGATCTCGGGGTCGGTCCACGCGCGGCGGTAGAGCTCGGCGTACTCCTCGAAGTCGGCGATCTCGTTCTTGGGCTCGGTGTCCCTGCGGGCGTGGATGAACTCCAGCATGCCGGGCGACGGGCTGTCGGCGTAGACCTGGTCGCCGATCAGCAGCAGCAGGTCGGGCCACTCCTCGTCGCCCGCCTCCATGAGGCGGCCGCCGTAGGCGCGCAGCACGTCCTCGCCGTGGGTCAGCACGTGGGCGGTGTCGTGCGGCACGCTCGTCCGGCAGGAGCCGAACGTCATCCGGCGCGGCCCCTCGGGCGGCAGCAGCCGGATGCGGCTCGGCGGCCGGCCCTCCAGGGGCCACACCCGCTCGCCGTCCAGCTCCACCGCGTACCCGTCGACGTCCGCCGCTAAGTCGGTCAGGTCCACGATCGCGTAATGGTGCCCGTGCACCGTGAACGTCCGCGACTCGTACGAGCGGCCGGCCGCGATCACGGCGACCGTGCACGGCTCCCCGGTCTCCACCCAGATGGAGGCGCTCGACGCATCGACGTAGCGCAGCATCGGCCCGATCACCAGTGCGGGCATCGCAACCCCCCGATTCGACAGTTCGGCACACTCCCGTACCCAAGCCTGCCAGAGTGGCACCTGGCCGGCGTGTTGATCAACGGGTTGGATCGATGAAAGCAGCACCGTTTCTCCACGACTATCAAAAAAACCCAGTCGTGACGAAACACGCAGCCTTAGGATGATCGCGACACCTACCCCCAAAGAGGCAGGCAACGGCGCTTACCTCAGACTCGGGGGTACTCACCAGGAGGCACTCCTTCCATGACCGTCATGGTGCCGTCAATGACGCCGGCGCTCACGAACCCGGCCCTCAGCGCCGACCTCACCACCCCGGGCCGCCAGGCCCTCGACTCCGCTCTCCAGCAGCTGCACCAGGCGGCCGAGCACCTCGGGCTCGACCACGGCCTGCGCACGATGCTCGCCACGCCCCGCCGCTCCCTGACCGTCTCCGTCCCCCTGCGGCGTGAGGACGGCCGCATGGACGTCGTCCAGGGCTTCCGGGTGCAGCACAACATCTCGCGCGGCCCCGCCAAGGGCGGCATCCGCTTCCACCCGGCCACCGACATCCACGAGGTGACCGCCCTGGCGATGTGGATGACGTGGAAGTGCGCCCTCGTGGGCATCCCGTACGGCGGCGCCAAGGGCGGCGTCTCCGTGGACCCCAAGGCCCTCACGCCGCGTGAGCTGGAGCGGCTGACCCGCCGCTACGTCAACGAGATCCTGCCGATGATCGGCCCGGAGAAGGACATCCCGGCCCCCGACGTCGGCACCGACGAGCAGACCATGGCCTGGATCATGGACACCTACAGCGTCAACACCGGCTACTCGGTGCCGGGGGTCGTCACCGGCAAGCCGACGACGCTGGGCGGCTCGCTCGGCCGGGCCGGCGCCACCTCGCGCGGCGTGCAGATCGCGGCCCTGGCCGCGCTCGGCCGCTCACCCGAAGGCGTCACCGTCGCCGTGCAGGGCTTCGGCAAGGTGGGCGCCCTGGCGGCGCAGTACCTGGCCGACGCGGGCTGCGTGGTCGTCGCCGTGTCCGACGCCTCGGGCGCCGTCCACGCGCCCGGCGGGCTCGACGTGGCCGCGCTGCGCGCCCACGCCGCCGAGGCGGGCGGGGTGCTCGGCTACCCCCACGCCGACGCGCTCGGCCATGACGACCTGCTGGAGCTGGACGTCGACGTGCTCGTGCCCGCCGCGCTGGAGAACGTCATCACCGGCGCCAACGCGCCCCGGATCCGCGCCCGCCTGGTCGTGGAGGGCGCCAACGGCCCCACCACGCCCGAGGCCGACGAGATTCTCGCCGCCGGCGGCACCACGGTCGTCCCCGACATCCTGGCCAACGCGGGCGGGGTGATCGTGTCGTACCTGGAGTGGGTGCAGAACATGCAGGCGTACTCCTGGAGCGCCGGGGAGGTCGACGTGAAGCTGCGCGACCTCATGGAGAGCGCGTTCGGCGAGGTCCGGTCGCTGGCCGGCGAGCGCGGCCTGACCCTGAGGCAGGCGGCGCACGTCATCGGCGTCGGCCGGGTCGCCGAGGCGCACCGGATGCGCGGCCTGTACCCCTGAGCGACCGCGCCCGGGGCCGCACCTAGGTTGGGTAAACCGTGGTGTCGCAGGTCAGGGCACTGATCATCGGGGATCTAGGGTGGGGTACGTGCTCAGGTCGGTGCTGTCCCTCACCCTGCCCCTCGCCCTCCTCCATCCGTCGGCGCCCCAGGTGTCCGCGTCGCGGTCCGTGCCGCACCACGACGTCATGACACCGGGCGGCGACCGGCTGGGGTACGCGCCCGTCCCCGCGCCCTACACCGGGGAGCGGAGGCTGGCCGGCGTGGTGCTGGCCCGTGACCCGGTCACGGGCCGGACCGTGCTGTGCGGGGGCGCGGTGATCAGGTCGCGCAGCCGGAGCCTGGTGCTCACCGCCGCCCACTGCCTGTACGACCGGGGCAGGAGCATGCGGGAGGTGTCGTTCCTGCCGGGATTCGCGGACGGCCGGCCGCCGCTCGGGGTGTGGCGGGCCGTGCGGACGTGGGTGCCGGACCGGTGGCGCGACGGGCCGGACACCGAGGCCCAGCTCCCGTACGACGTGGGCCTGGTCGGGGTCGCCCGGCGCGGACGCTCCCTGGAGGACGTCACCGGGCCGGGGCTGCGGACGCTGCGCACGCGACCCGGCACCTCGCTCCGCGGCCTGGAGCTGCTCGGCTACCCGGCGGGCCGGAGGTACCCGGGCATGGAGCTGTACCACTGCCTGGGCGACGCCTCCGAAGGCATCGCCCGGGGGCCGGGGGTGCTGGTCACCCGCAACTGCCACGCCCCGGACGGCGGCAGCGGCGGCCCCGCCCTGTACGACGGGGCGGTGGCGGGCGTCGTCTCGTCCTCCAGCCCGCTGAGCGACCGCAGCGGCTTCACCGTGCTGACCCGGCTCGGCGGCCGGCAGTTCGGGCGGATGCTGAGCGAGTCCGACCGGTGGATGAGCGAGCGCCGGCCCGCGAACGCGCGGCCGACCGAGCGCACCTCTCAGCCGGTCGCGCCCTTCGAGCCTGTTCCGTTCGACGCGGACGTGTTCCCCGTCTGGGCGTGCCGCACGATGTCCTCGCAGATCGCGTGGCTGACGAGCGCGTCGTCGGCCGTGAGCAGGCGGCCGGCGTGCACGGCGTCGAGGAACTCCAGGCAGGCCTGCTCGATGCCGCGCTGCCGGGCGACCGGCACCCAGTCGGCGCGGCGCCCGAGCGTCTCACCGGCCGCGTAGTCGACCACGTCGCCGAGGTTGACCACCCGCCGCTTGACGCCGCCGCCCATGACCTCGCAGCTCTCCTCGGCGGCGCCGCTCACCCGGCACATGGAGCCGATCGCGGTGAACCCGTCGCCGGTCAGCTCCAGCACGACGTGCTCGGCCAGGCCGCCGGTGACGCGGGTGCGGATCCTGGTGCCGGTGACCTCGCCGGGCGCGAGGAAGCGGAGCGTGTCGACGACGTGGATGAAGTCGTCGAACACCATCCGGCGGGGGTCCTCCGGCCGGCCGGCGCGGTTCTTCTGCATGAGGACGAGGTCGCGGGGCAGCGCCGCGAGGCCGACGTAGCCGGGGGCGTACCTGCGGTTGAAGCCGACCATGAGGGAGCGGCGCTCGGCGTGGGCCAGGCGTACGAGGTGCTCGCAGTCGGGCAGGTTGTCGGCGAGCGGCTTGTCCACGAAGACGTGCACCCCCGCCTTGAGCAGCGGCTCGACCAGCTCGCGGTGCGCGGCCGTGGCGGCGTGGACGAACGCGGCCTCGACCCCCGCCTCGATCACCTCCTCGACGGACGTGAACCTCGCCGCGACGCGGTGGGCGTCGCCGAGCCGGTCCAGGGTCCGCCGGTCGCGGGTGCACAGGTGCAGGTCGAGGCCGGGCTGGGCGGCGAGCACGGGCAGGTACGCCTTCTCGGCGATGTCACCCAGGCCGATCACTGCTGTCTTCATCCGGAGAGCGTAGCCCGCGGCGCCGGGAGCGACGCTCACCCATGGTCAGACCTGCTTCCAGACGATGCGGAGGACCGCGTTGACGACGAAGGCGGCGGCGAAGAGGACCGCCGGGGTGGCCAGGCCGGCCGCGTAGAGCGCGAGCGCCCCGCCCCCGAACCAGACGATCTCCAGGAGGGCACGGGCGGCTCCGGTGAGCGGCACCACGGCGTTGGCCCCGCCGTTCGCCCCGAACATCGCCCACGCGGCGATGAACAGCGCCGGGGCCCCCAGACCGGCGAGCAGCTTGACCGCCCAGTTCGGGCTCACCGTGAACCCCCAGTAGGCCGCGGAGGCCAGCACGCCCAGCTCCAGGACGAACATCAGGGCCAGGTTGGCGCCCTTGGCGATGGCGAGCATGTGAACCTCCAGTAACTGCCGTTCGCTTACGAGAGCAATGCTCTCCCAAAAGAGCACCCGTCGTCAAGAGCGGTGCTCTCCTTTCCTTTCGGCGCTCTGGTAGCGTCGTGGGCATGACCGCCAGCCGCACTGCGAGAGAACGTGTCCGTGCCGAGCTGACCAGGGAGATCGTGGACATCGCCCGCAGGCAGCTCGCCACCGACGGAGCCGGCGGCCTGTCCCTGCGCGCCGTGGCGCGGGAGATGGGCATGGTCTCCTCGGCCATCTACCGTTACTTCCCGAGCCGCGACGACCTGCTGACCACGTTGATCATCGACGGCTACAACGCGCTCGGCGAGGCCGTCGAGCGCGCCGACGCCGCCACGCCGCCGGACCGGTTCCCGGCCAGGTGGGCGGCCGTGTGCCACGCCGTGCGCGACTGGGCGCTCGCGCACCCGCACGAGTACGCGCTGCTGTACGGCTCGCCGGTGCCGGGCTACCAGGCGCCGCAGGACACCATCGGGCCCCGGGTGCGCGACCTGGTGGTCTTCGGCCGGATCCTCTCCGACGCCCAACGCGCGGGTGCTCTCACGCCGGCGGCCGCGCCCGCCGAGGTGGACGCGGGCCTCGCGGCGGAAGCGGAGGCGAGCTTCGCCGACCTGATGCCCGGTGTGCCCCCCGACGCGGTGCTGCGCGGCCTGGCGGCGTGGACGTCCCTGTACGGGTGGGTGAGCTTCGAGGTGTTCGGCCAGCTGAAGGGCACCTTCCAGGACAACGGGCCGGGGTTCGACCACTCGATACGGGTGCTGGGAGCCATGATCGGGCTCACCCAGCCCGGATGACCATCGCATGGCCACCGCTCCCCCCTTCGAAGGGGAGGCTTCTCCCCCGCGAAGGGGAGTGATGCCATGGTCAGTGGCCTCTACTGTCGTGGCCATGGCCCATTCTGAGAATCCACGACGCTGGCCGGCGTACGCGACGGCGGTGCTGTTCCTCGGGTACGCCGTGGGAAAGGCCGCCTTCGCCCTGCAGGCCCGGCTCGGGTTCCCGGGCGGCCCGCCCGTGTCTGCCGCCGAGACGGAGAGCTACTTCCTGGACGCGGCCGCCGGGCAGTGGCTCGCGGCCGCGACCGGGGTGCTCGGCGCGTGCGTCGCCATCGCCACGGTCACTGCGCTGGGGCGCAGGGTGCCGAGACCATTGATGCTGCTCGTGCTGGCCGGGATGCTCCTGGCTGTCGGTGGCGGCGCGGGGATCATGATCCTGGACGGGTTCGTCGGCATCGGTGTGGGCTGGCAGTGGTACCACGGAGTCCTCGGGGCCGTCGTGATCGGGCTGTTCCTGGAGATGACCAGGTCCTACGCAGTGGCGACCAGACGTGTCGCGGGCTGATCAGGCGAGGGCGGGCGCGTACGGAGCTGCGGCGTGCGCCGCGGCGTACGGATCGATGAAGCTCGCCCAGGCGCTGGGGGCCAATGCGCTGGCTGACAAGGACCCGCTGCCTCCACACCTGCGCGAACAGCTGCTCGCACGTGATCCCTTGTTCGTGGCGAGCCACTGGGTGCTGGCCGGTGCCGCGGTGGTCGGTGTCATCGTCGCGCTGGCCACCGTGCGGCCCTGGGGTGCGAGAGCCCCGCGCCGGCTACTGCTCATGGTCGCCTGGACGCTGGGGATCCTCATGATCGCCCGGTCGATCGGGGTACTGGGGTTCGGTTTCGCCGGCGACGCGCTGTTGCTGACCGGTGTCCGCCCGCCGCCGTTCGAGCACGCCGCGCTGGCTCGCACCCTGGCGCGCTGGGATCTGCTGCTGTGGTCGCCGTTCTTCCTGCTCTGGGGGATGTGCTGGGCGACGACCGGATGGCGGCTGAGCCGCCGAGACTCGCCGGCCGGCACGCGCCAGGCCTAGAACCCGGATGGCGCACCAGACGGTACGGCCCAGCCCACGGCCGTGCTCCCGGACTCCCCAATCCTCGGAGATCTCACCGACGATCAGCAGGCCGCGACCGTCCTCCGCCTCCGGTTCCTTCCGGACGTACGGCCCGGAGAACGCTGAACCAGGGTCACGCACCTCCACGTAGACCAACTCTTCCGTCCCGGTGACGGTCAGGCCGATGAAGTCGTACGGTCTTGCGTCGGAGTGCCGGAGCGCGTTCGTCACGAGCTCGGACGCCGCGAGCACGGCGTCGTCGACAGCGGGGTGATCGTCTCCGAGCCATCTGCGCACTTCGGAGCGGGCATGCGAGACGGACTCGCGAATGCCCACCAGCTGGATCGAACCGATGACCCTCGGCTCCGCGCTCGGCACTTTCACGGCTTCACCCACTCGAAGAAGTCAGCCTCGATCGACCTTCCCACCATCCCAAGATTTGGCTACATTCAGTAGTCGATCGACTTCGTCATGTCATCAGCTGTTTCAGTGAAAGCTTCGTTGAAACAGTGGCGATCCCCCGGGAGGTCAGGTGCCGAAGGAAAGCGAACTATGCCCCGCTGACTCGCCGACCGCACTTTTCGGCTTCGAGCTACGGCGACACCGCAAGGCGCGAGGCTGGTCCCAGGTCCGCCTGTCGAAGGCGGTGTCCTACTCGGTCGGCACGATCAGCATGATCGAGACAGCCAGGCGATCACCGACGGAGGAGTTCGCCCGCCACTGCGACGAGGCGCTGGAGGCAGAAGGGGCGCTGATGCGACTCTGGCCCATGGTCAGCCACGCATCGGCTCCTCCGTGGTTCCGGCCCTGGCTCGACGTCGAGAGCACAGCGGAAGCCATCCGAACCTGGGAACCACTGGTCGTGCCCGGCCTCCTCCAGACCGAGGACTACGCCCGGGCCGTGCTGAGCGGCGATGTCGGCGCGACCTCCGAGCAGATCGAGACCCATGTGGTCGCCCGGATGGAGCGCCAGAGCATTCTCCTGCGCCCCAAGCCGCCCCTGCTCTGGATCGTGATCGACGAGGCGGTGCTGCATCGCCCGATCGGCAGCCCCGCTGTCATGTCCGCGCAGCTCACCCACCTCCTCGAAGCGGGCCAGGCCCCCCGGATTACGATCCAGATCCTCCCCCTCAATGCCTACTCCACAACCGGGCTTGCCGGCGGATTCGCCATCGCGCAAGCTCATGGAGTCTTCGACACGGCGTATGTCGAGTCCGCTGGAATCATGAGCCGAGTAACAGAGCGACCAGAGGACGTCAGCGCCCTAACATACAGATATGAGGCGATTCGTTCCGAAGCCTTGCCCCAGCGCGAGTCCCGGGAACTGATCAAGGAGACGTTGCAGCGATGGACGAGCTGATCCGAGAACTCGACACAGCCATGTGGCGCAAGTCCACCCGATCAGGACCCGACGGCGGCAACTGCGTCGAAGTCGCCCAACTGTCCGGCGGACACCGGGGCGTCCGCGACAGCAAGAACCCCACCGGCCCCGCGCTGATCTTCACTTCCAGCGAATGGGACGCCTTCATCGACGGCGCGAAGAATGGCGAGTTCGACTGACTGGACACACCACTCGTACGGCCGGGCCGCAGCCGCCCTCCTCACCTCAGGAGTCGTTCGGGATACCGACGACCTCGACGATCACCCCATGGTCCCGCCGGAGCGTGTCGGCGAGCGTGACGAGAGCGACCTGGGCGAACGGGTAGAGCGAGTCCGGCGTCAGCTCCTTCCCCTTGAGGAGAACAGCCAGCACGACCTTGCTCGGGACGAAGTCCTCCGGGACGGTGAGCAGCCCGCCGCTCAGCTCTGCCACCTTCGCGCTGAACTTCGCCCGAGCATCCGGCTCGCTGTACAACGTCCGGGTCGAGATCAGCGCCTGGGCGAACTGGTGACTGAGAGGCTCTGAGCTGCCCGCCGCCTTGACGTGCACCAACGTGTGGCGGTCGGTCAGCCCGTCGCACGCCTCGTACCCCTTGCCCCGGCGCTGCTGCCGGGTCCGGCTGAACTTGCGGTCGAGGCACAGATATCGGCCTCGTCCGAGCGTGTCCTGCATGCGCAGGTTGTAGTCCTCCTCGGACTCGCCGGCCCGCCACGGCAGCATGGTCACCTCCGGCTCGGGCACGATGAGCTCTTGGAGGCGGCGCTGCACCGACGTCACGTAGGTAGCGCCGCACTCGTACCAGTCCCCGTCGCTGAGCTGGTAGACATGCGACCCGATCGCCCCCACGGCCTCGATCCAGCGGATGGCCCGGGCCCGGCCGATCGGCTCCTTCCCTTCACTGTCGGCACACATCTCGACAGTCCCCTCGCGGAGGGCGGCGGAGGGGCTGATGCAGTGCTGCACCTTGCACCGCCGGCGGAGGTCATCAAGATCGAGTTCTTCTCGGACGATCGCGACGCTACCGACCTTGATGCGGTAGGAGCGGGCATCGTGGCGCAGGTCGATCAGGGCGGGAGGGACCGCCACGTGCAGCCGGGGGTCCCCCTGACCACGGACCGCCTCGTCCAGCAGCGCGTCCAACTCGTCGCGGACCGACTCGGAGCCTACCGGCCGGATGGCCTCCAACCGTTCGAAGTCGGGTGGCACCTCGCGCTCGCTGATCTCGTTCAGCCGGTGCAGCAGGGCTCGAAACGCCGTCGGCTCCAGCGGGATGGGCAGACGCAAGCCGTCCGCACCTTCGACAGAGACGCTCTCCCGGTGGCTGAGACCGAGGTCGGATGCCTTGATCAGGCCACCGAGCTTCTTGACCAGCTCGGCGTAGTCCCGGATGCCAACCCCACCGATGGGGATACCGTCCGGGACGTAGGTGGAGTCGTGCCGCGGCAGGCCGCCGAGCGCCCGCCGGCCCACGTCGCGCACCCGGGCCGGGTCGACCGCGCGCAGCGCGCAGTGCAGTCCGAAGCCCGGTTCACGAGAGTCGGCTACGGCGAGGTATCCCTGACCGAAACCGATCCCGTAGACGTACGGCTCCGCCGCCACGATCAGCACCGCCTCGCAGTCCTGCTTGACCAGCGGAAGCGACACGCCTGTGAGCGAGGAGAGCCCAGGGGTCCACCCGGCCTTGGAAGGCGGGTGCTGTCGGAAGTAGAGGACCGCCGGCGAACCGGCGATGTCGAGCTCCATGACATCGACACCCGGCGCGGCGAGGCGGCCGGTGGAGGTGGCTTCGAACATCGCGTCCGTGGTGGGCGCGATGTCGGTGAGCCGGTAGACGGTGGCGGGAAGGGTCGCAGGCGCCATGGCGTGCTCCAAGGGGGAAGAGAGCGGATGTTGAACTGCTTGCACCCAGTATGACTGAAAGCGCTGTTAAAAAGTTCCCACTTGCTGAAGCCTGCTTTTCGCCGTTACCATCATGGCAGTCGCCAAGGGAACGAGATGACCATGCCGCAGCAGCCGGTGCACGTGACCGCCGCCGAGATTTCCCGGCTGGCCGGGGTCACCAGAGCCACCGTCAGCAACTGGCGGCGGCGTCACGCAGACTTCCCCGCCCCCGCCGCCGGAGCCGACACCAGTCCGCTCTATGACCTGGAAGCCGTGCGGGCCTGGTTGGCAGCCCACGGCCAGACGAAATCGGGGTCTGCTCTGGCGGAGCTCCGCACATTGCTACGGCTCCGGCAGGGCACCGCCATCGCCCACCAACTTCTGCCCTTCGTACTCGCCGCGGTCAGAGCCGAACACGACCTGACCACCCTGCCGGACAATGAGCTCGCCGAAGCCGCCAACCAGGCCGTGGCCAGCCTCGTTGACCTGCCGGGAAGCTCCACGCCGACCTATGAGACCGACGATGCGCCGCTGCTCCGAGCCATCCTGAGCAGTGTGCGCGACGAGGGCGGTCCCGCTGTCGTGGACGTCCTGGCCGAACGGGAGCTCACCGACAGCAACTCCCCCGGCGCCTTCACCACCCCACGCCGGCTCGCTGACCTCATGGCAGCGCTGCTGCGGACCGATGACCACTACCCGGAGACGGTCTTCGACCCCGCATGCGGCAGCGGATCACTCCTTGACGCCGCCGGCCGCCAGGGAGCGGCCAAGTTGCTCGGGCAGGATCGGCTGGAGGTGCAGACGTTGCGCAGCACCATCCGCCTGACGCTGTCTCGCCCGGAGGCTCTGACGCTGGTGCGCGCCGGCGACAGCCTGCGGGCCGACGCCTTCCCCGAGTTGGAAGCAGACGCGGTCCTGTGCAATCCACCGTTCGGAGACCGCGAGTGGGGTCACGACGAACTGGCCTATGACCCTCGCTGGGCATACGGCACACCATCCCGTGGCGAAAGCGAGCTGGCATGGGTACAGCACGCGCTGGCCCACCTCGCCCCCGGTGGTCACGCGGTGCTCCTGCTACCGCCGTCCACGGCCATGCGCACGCCCAGCAGGAAGATCCGCACCGAGCTGCTCAAAGCGGGCGCCATTCGAGCGGTGATCGCCTTGCCGCCCGGCCTCGTCGTCCCGCTGCACGTCGGCCTTCACCTGTGGGTGTTGCGCAAGCCCCTTCCGAGTACGACAGCCGAGCCGATCCTGATGCTCGACCTGTCGGAAGCGACCGGTGACGACGCACCTGCCTGGGAAGCACTCACGAGCACAGCCCTCACCACTTGGCGGGCCTTCCTCAACGACTCCGCCGAATTCGAGCCGGTGCCCGGCACCGCCCGTGCGGTCCCCGTGGTCGAGTTGTTCGGCGACAACGTCGATCTCACACCGGTACGGCACCTGCACCATGCACCGCTCGATCCGGCCGAGTCTTCCCAACGGGCCACCCACCTGCTCAGCGAACTCTCCCAGGGCCACGCCGAACTCGGAGCGGCGATCTCGGCCCAACGGTGGGGCTCGACAGACCAGCCGAGGACGTGGCGCTTGGCCTTGGTCAGCGATCTCGTCCGGGGCGGTCTGCTTGCCGTGCTCCGGACTGGTCCGGCCACCGAGAAACAACGACTCACGGACGAACATGTCGCGCTGCCCGTGCTCACCGGCCGCGATGTCGCCACCGGCAGCCGGGCGAGCGGCATTGCCGCCGACCACCAGATCGGCGAGCCGGTCATCGTGGCGGCGGGCGACATTCTCCTCCCGAAGGCGATCGCCTCGCGAGAACGAGCGCGATTCCGGGTGGCCGACGACCGCGACGTAGGTGCTCTGCTGAGCGGCGGCGTGGTGGCACTCCGGGTCGACCCGTCACGGATGGACCCATGGTTCCTGGCCGGCTTCATGCTGACGGATGAAAATCTCGCGGCCGCCTCCAGTCTCCGCACCCACATCCCCATCGACCCACTGCGGTTCAAGGTGCCGCTCGTCCCGTTGGAGGAGCAGATCCGGTACGGCTCCGCCTTCCGCGAGCTGCACCGGTTGGAGGAGGCAGCCCAGCGCATGCACGAGCTGGCCGCCGAGACCGCCAAGACCGTCTCTTCATCCCTGACCGGCGGCGGGCTGGCACCTCCGCAGCATTGATTTTTCCGCTGGATCAGCCCTCCTGCTCTTCGCACTCCCCTCACACTTGAGGACACTGTCCTCCCGACCGCCACGAGAGAAGGACCACCGTTGGACCTCGGTAAGCACTCCCAACTGTCCAACCACGCCTGGGCCGTCGCCGACCTGCTGCGCGGCGACTATCGCAGGCACGACTACGGCAAGGTGATCCTGCCGTTCACCGTGCTGCGCCGCCTCGAGTGCGTCCTGGAGTCCACCCGCGAGGTAGTCGCTGACGCCGCCGAGAAGGGTGAGGAGCGCGAGTTCTTCCTGCGCCGGGCGGCCGGGCACAACTTCTACAACACCAGCCGCTACACGTTGAAGAAGATCACAGGCGATCCGAAGCACGCCGCTTCGCTGATGAACCAGTACGTGGCTGCCTTCTCTGACAACGCCCGCGAAGTGCTGGAGAAGTACGACTTCGCCCAGCAGATCAAGAAGCTCGACGAGGCCGACCTGCTCTATCAGGTCGTCGGCAGGTTCGCCGACCTTGACCTGCGCCCGTCAGTGGTACCCAACCAAGCCATGGGATACGTCTTCGAGGACCTGATCCGGCGCTTCTCGGAAGCCTCGAACGAGACGGCGGGTGAGCACTTCACCCCGCGCGAGGTCATCGAACTGATGGTCAACCTGCTCATCGCGCCCGACGCGGACCTGTTGCGGGACAGCGGCGTCGTACGTACCGTCCTCGACCCGGCTTGCGGCACCGGCGGCATGCTCAGTGCCGCGGAGGAGCACATCAGGAAGTTTAACAAGGGCGCGACCGTCAAAGCCTTCGGACAGGAGCTCAACCCTGAGTCGTGGGCGATCTGCCGCTCCGATCTCATGATCAAGGGCCAGGACCCTGAGAACATCGCCTTCGGCAACTCCTTCACCGACGATGGCCATCTGCGGGAGCGGTTCGACTACCTGCTTGCCAACCCGCCGTTCGGCGTCGAATGGAAGAAGATCAAGACCCAGATCGAGGACGAGGCCGAGCGCGACCCAGAGGGCAAGTTCCAGGCCGGCCTGCCCCGCATCAACGATGGCTCGCTGCTCTTCCTGCAACACATGATCTCGAAGATGAAGGCCCCCGCACTGGGCGGAAGTCGCATCGCGATCGTCTTCAACGGCTCCCCGCTGTTCACCGGTGCCGCCGGCTCCGGTGAGTCGAACATCCGTCGCTGGATCCTGGAGAACGACTGGCTTGAGGCGATCGTCGCTTTGCCCGACCAGCTCTTCTACAACACCGGTATTTCCACCTACTTCTGGATCCTCAGCAACCGCAAGTCTCCAGATCACCGGGGCAAGGTCATCCTGCTGGACGCGCGGGAGTACTGGCAGAAGATGCGTAAGTCCCTCGGCGACAAGCGCAAGGCAATCGGTGAAGATCAGATCAGAGAGATCACCAGACTCTACGGCGAAGCCCTCACCGTGGCCGACGACCCTGAGCACCCGTTGCACGGCAAGGTCAAGGTCTTCCGCAACGAGGAGTTCGGCTACCGCCGCATCACCGTCGAGCGCCCGCTCAAGCTCCGCTTCGAGCTCACCGAAGAGACTCTCAAGAAGTTCCGGATCGCCCTGATGGTCCACAACCCGATCGCTGCCGGCAGCGATATCGGCGTCAGCAGCCAGGTTGAGGCGGTCCGCCCACTGCTCGGCTCCACATGGTGGACGAAGGCCGGGGCCTTCTCGGCTCTGCACGAGGCGGTGGTCGCCGCCGGGAGCCCGTGGCCGTCGAAGGCACCGTTCCTCAAGTCGCTCCGCGACGCCATCGGCGTGAAGGACCCGAAGGGCGAAGTGCAGTACAAGAAGAAGGGCGACCCGAACCCGGAACCCGACCCGGACTTGCGCGACTTCGAGAATGTGCCGCTTGAGGAGGACGTTGAGGACTATCTCAAGCGCGAGGTCCTCCCTCACGTCCCCGACGCCTGGATCGACCACGAAAAGACGAAGATCGGTTACGAGATCCCGTTCACCCGGCACTTCTACGTCTACACGCCACCCCGTCCGCTGGCCGAGATCGACGCCGAACTCAAGTCCCTTGAGGCCGAGATCCAGGCCCTCCTCAGCGAGGTGACTGAATGACAACCTATCGCGTCAAGGATGTAGCGCTGATCAACCAGGACACCTTGACCGAGAGCACAAACCCCGAATTCCGGTTCCGTTACATTGACATCAGTGCGGTGAACGGTATTGGCAGCATAGCGGTTCCCGCCGAGGATGTGACGTTCGCTGCAGCCCCCTCGCGCGCAAGGCGCTTAGCTCCGCATGGCGCTGTAGTCGTATCGACCGTACGAACATATCTCCGGGCCATCGCATCTGTTCCAGACTCCAGTGATCCGCTGGTGTTCTCCACCGGGTTTGCCATTCTGGAGGCCAAAGGATGCATCGATTCCCGCTTCCTTGCTTACTACTGCCGCTCTCAGCAATTTGTCGATGAAATCGTCGCGCGATCGGCCGGGGTCAGTTATCCAGCCATAAATCCCAGCGAGATTGCCGCGATACCCGTCTCGCTTCCAGCACTGGATGAGCAGCGGCGGATCGCGGACTTCCTCGACACCGAGACCGCCCGCATCGACAGCCTGGTTTCCGTCCAGCAACGGCTCCTTGACCGTCTGGCGGAGCGGCGGGTTGCCGGCGTAACAGCAATGGTGTCTGGACACACGCACTCCTCGCGGAGAAGCTCAAGCCTCGCATGGCTGCAGAGCGTTCCGGAGAGCTGGCAGGAAGTTCGCCTCGGCTTGCTGGCCAGAATGGGGAGCGGGCATACACCGAGCCGCTCCCGGCCCGAATGGTGGATGGATTGCACCATTCCGTGGATCACCACTGGCGAGGTCAAGCAAGTCCGCGATGACCGTGTGGAGGTAATTTCCGACACTCGAGAGATGATTAGTGAGCTGGGTCTTGCCAACTCGTCGGCTGAGATACATCCGGCCGGAACTGTCGTCCTCTGCCGCACTGCATCAGCCGGCTATTCCGCAGTCATGGGGAGGGATATGGCGACGAGCCAGGACTTTGTCACATGGAACTGCGGTCCTAAGCTTGACTCGTTCTACCTACTCTGGTGTCTCCGAGCCATGCGTCCTGATCTTTTGGGGCGCCTGGCTATGGGCTCCACCCATAAGACGATTTACGTGCCGGATCTCCAGATGCTACGAATTCCCGTTCCACCGATCGAGGAGCAACGACAGATTGTCGAGCAGATTCGTGAGCAGAACAACCGCATCGATCGGCTTGTCGATGCGATTACGCGAAAGCTCGACTTGATCAGCGAGCGGCGACAGGCGCTGATCACGGCGGCGGTGAACGGGCAGTTCGATGTGTCCTCGGCGAGCGGACGTGGAGTGGAGGAGTGATGGCTGCGAACCACAACGAGGAAGCCTTCCGGAGCGCGATCCTCGCCGAAATGCAGCAGCGCGGCTGGGAGGTGGGCCACCACTCGGACTACCGGGTCGACGTTGGCCTGGCCACCGCCGAGCTGTTCACCTTCATCGGGGCGACCCAGATCGACGAGTGGAACCAGCTCCTCGCCCTCTACGGCAACGACGCCGACGCCGCCCAGCAGGGGTTCGTCAAACGACTGAACCAGGCGATCGCCACCGAAGGCGTCCTCGACGTGCTGCGGAACGGTGTGAAAGATCGCGGCGTCCGCATCAGGCTGGCCTACTTCAAGCCGAACCTGGTCGAATCCGACGCCGTGTTGACCAATTACCGAGCCAACCGGCTGACGGTCATCCGGGAGATCGCCTACGCGACCAAAGCGGCAGACAAGGGGCACCGCCTTGACCTGGTGCTGTTCGTCAACGGTATCCCGGTCGCCACCGCCGAGCTGAAGAACCCGCTCACCGGGCAGGGTGTGGAGCAGGCCAAGAAGCAGTACCGGGAAGAGCGCGACCCCACCGAGCCGATCTTCGCCCAGAAGGCGGTGGCGAATTTCGCCGTCGACCCGGATCAGGTCTTCGTCGCCCCGAGGCTGCGCGGTAAGCCCACGCCGTTCCTTCCCTTCAACACCGGTTCGGAAGGCGCTGGCGAGTCCGGCGGCGCCGGAAACCCGCTGCCGACGGTCCCGGGAAAGTATCCGACATCCTTCCTGTGGGAGCAGGTGTGGGAGCGCGACAACTGGCTGGACCTGTTGGAGCGCTTCGTCCACCAGCCCAAGGACAAGAAGGGCAGTGGACGCTCGGCGATCTTCCCCCGATTCCACCAGTGGGACGCCGTCAAGAAACTGACGGCGCATGCCGTACAGCATGGGGCCGGTCACAACTACCTCGTCATGCACTCGGCGGGGTCCGGCAAGTCGAACACGATCGCCTGGCTGGCGCACCGGTTAAGTGCACTTCACACGGCGACCGATGCCCAGGAGCTCGATCCGGAAGCAGTTGCCAACGGACTCAAGCCCGGCATCCCGGTCTTCGACAAGACGATCATCATCACCGACCGGCGCAACCTGGATGCACAGCTCCGTGAGACGGTCGGTAGCTTCGAGCAGACCGCCGGGCTCGTCGTCAAGATCGATGAGCGGCGGGGAGCGAAGTCGGCACAGCTGGCACAGGCGCTCTCCAGTGAGAGCGGGAAGATCATCACGGTGACCCTGGCCACCTTCCCGGTGCTGGTGGAGTATCTCAAGGACAACCCGACCGAGATCAAGGGCCGAACGTTCGCGATCGTCGTGGACGAGGCGCACTCCTCCCAGACCGGCGAGGCCGCCAAGGCGGTCCGCGCCGCGTTGCGTGATCTCGGTCTGGACGCCGAGGACGAAGCCCAGGGCGCCACCAGTGTGGAAGCCATGCTGAAGCAGAGCGCCGCCGAGCGCAGCATGGCCTCCAACATCTCCTACTTCGCCTTCACGGCCACGCCGAAGGCCAAGACCCTGGAGCTGTTCGGCAAGCTGGCGAAGGTCGACGGCGAGGAGAAGTACAAGCCGTTCCATACCTACGCGATGCGGCAGGCGATCGAGGAGGGCTTCATCCTCGACCCGCTCCGCACCTACGCGACTTACGACACCTTCTGGAAGCTCGTCAGCAACAACCCCGACGACCGGGAAGTGGACAAGTCCAAGGCCAGCCCGCTTCTGGCCCGGTACGCGCTCACCCATGACGCGACCGTCAAGCAGCAGGCGGTCGTCATCGTCGAGCACTTCCTGGCCCACACCCGAGGCAGGATGGGTGGACGGGCCAAGGCGATGGTCGTCACTTCTTCCCGGGTCAGCGCGGTGCAGATGTCGCGTGCCATCAAGGAGGAGCTGGAGATCCGCGGCAGCGACATCGGCGTACTGGTCGCCTTCTCCGGCAGCCTCGACCACGACGGCGACAAGGACATCACCGAGGTCAAGGAGAACGGCGGCCTCGGCGAGGACGGCCTGCCCAAGGCGTTCGCCTACACCCGCGCCGACGACAAGGTGGTGAAGGCCGGCGGCAGGGGCCGTGCCGAGTATCGGATTCTGGTCGTAGCCGAGAAGTACCAGACCGGCTTCGACGAGCCGCTGCTGACCACGATGTATGTCAACAAGAAGCTGTCGGGGATCGCCGCCGTACAGACCCTGTCGCGGCTGAATCGGACCGCCGAGCGCAAGTCACAAGCGGACCTGGCCGTCATCGACTTCGTCAACGACGCCGAGCAGATCAGAGAATCGTTCCGCCCGTACTTCGAAGAGGCGGAGACGCTCCCCTCGGACCCGAACCTGCTGTACACGGCGCTGAGCAAGGTCATGGGTCACCAGGTGCTCTACAAGCAGGAGATGCTCGCCTTCGCCGCAGCGCTCTTCGCGGCCGACGAGGCCATGATCTCTCACGAGAAGCTCCACGCGGAGCTCTACCGGCTGCTCGCTCCGGCGGTCAGCCGCTTCAAGGACCTGCTGGACGGCGAAGACGAGGACGACCAGAAGAAAGCCGAGGACTTCCGGTCCGACCTGGACGCCTACGTCAGCAAGTACGGGTTCCTCTCCCAGGTCATCCCCTATCAGGACGAGGACCTGGAGCTGCTCTACGTCTACGGCCGCTATCTGCTGGCCCGTCTCCCGCACGGCGCCAGGGGTGATGTTGATCTGGGCGAGATCGATCTCACTCACGTCAAGACCGAGAAAACCGGCGACCACGACCTCGGCCTCGACCCTGAAGGCGCCTCCACCCTCAAGGGCTTCGGTGACGGTTCCGGCCGATCCAAGGAGGAGGAGAAGTCGCTGTTGTCCGAGCTCATCGAGAAGTTCAACGAGAAGTTCGGCACCAGTTTCACGGAACAGGACATGATCGTCCCATTCAACGAGACCGTCGCCGACCCCGAGGTGCGGCAGGCTGCTGTTGCCAATGTCGACCCGGACAACTTCGGGCACGTCTTCAACAAGGTCTTCGAGGAAAAGGTCGCCGACCACGTCGACAACCTGAAGACGCTCGGCGACAGATTCTTCGACAAGGATCCCACCTTCAAAGTCGCGCTTACCAAGACCGCGCGCCGAGCGGCCTGGCGGCTCATCCGCGAACAGGAGGGTCTCGACGACGTGGCCTGATCCCTTCTGTTGGACAGCCGGGCTTCTCCACGAGCACACTGATCACAAAGGTGCTCATTGTGACTCGTGGAGACAACGTGCCGATTGAACCCGTCGCCGGGCGATATGAACTGACCGAAAAGATTAGTACCGGCGGCATGGGCACGGTCTGGCGCGGCTACGACGCGGTACTCGACCGCGAAGTCGCTGTGAAAGTGATCCGGACGGATGTGATCACGTCTGCCCGGGACGCCAAGGAACTCGCCGACCGCTTCCGCCGCGAAGCGCGCATCACCGCGCGCATCCGCCACCACGGCGTGCCCCAGGTCTACGACGCCGTCCTCGAAGAGCCCTACGACCAGCTCTACCTGGTCATGGAGTACATCCACGGCACCAGCCTGCGCTCCTACATCCGGCCGAGCGATCTGCTACCGATCCCCTGGGCGGCGGCGATGGCCGCACAGATCGCCACCGTGCTCTCCCATGCCCACGCCATTCCCGTCGTCCACCGCGACCTCAAACCCGACAACGTGCTGGTCAGCGCGGACGGCACGGTCAAGGTGCTCGACTTCGGCATCGCCGCGATCCTCCGCCCCGATGTCCCGCAACTGACCAGGCTCGGTATCCCGATGGGGACCTACCAGTACATGTCGCCCGAGCAGACCCGGGCCCGTCAGGTCACCCCGCAGAGCGACCTCTACGCCCTTGGCTGTCTCCTCCACGAGCTGCTCACCGGCCGGCCGGCCTTCGCCGGCCCCACCGAGGACGACTTCGTCGAGCAGCATCGCCATTCCCGACCGACGCTGGTTCGCGTGCTGCGCCCCGAAGTCCCCGAGGATCTGGAGAAGCTCGTCCTCGAACTGCTGGCCAAGAAGCCCGAGCAGCGCCCGTCAGACGCCTACGCGGCCTACCTCGGCCTTCTGCCGTTCCTGCCTCCACCGGGATCATCGGCACCGCGGAGCGGCCCTCAGCTCGCCGGGTGCCCGGATCCCACCCAGATGTATCGCCGCCCGAACGCTCCACGCCCGCCCGACGTCCTTTCCAAAGCATCCGCGCCAGCACCTGTTCTTTCTCCAGGTGGGATGGCCGACACCAGCTTCAAGCATGCCGTCGCCGACGCCAACCGTAAGGTCGACGACCTTCTTGTCGACGAGCGCTACGTCCAGGCCGCAGACGCCCTCCAAGACGTGATCGACTCGGGCTCGGCCGACCTCGGAGCCCGCCATCCGGCAGTGCTCGCCCTGCGCAAGAAGAGGGCAGCGATCCTGTTCGTCGGCGGCGATTATCGCCGATCGCTGCCAGAGTTCGACGACCTCACCCGGGCCTATGAAGTCACCGAGGGACCGACCGGCAACAACGTCATCCATTGCCGTCGCCACGCAGCCGACTGCCGCGCTGAGCTGGGTCACGGCACCCGCGCGCTCCAGCAGTACCGCGAGGTTCTGCGTCTGGTTCGCGCGAAGGAGAGCGACATCTCCCAGATCGCCATCGAGCTCCGGCGCAGCATCGGAACGCTCCTCGCCAGCGAGGGTGATGTCACGGCGGCACGCGAGGTACTGAACCCGCTGTTCGACGACCTCTGCGTCCTCTACGGACCAAACCACGAAGAAACACAGGAAATAGCAGAGATCCTCAGATACCTCACAAACGGGTAAGCGCGCGCCCTGGAGCCACAGATGCTGGACCGGTTGGTCAGCATGCGCCCTCGGTCCCCGACAACTACAGGTCGCTTTTAGTTTCGTGCAGTACGCGACGCGAAAATAGAACCGAGTTGAAGTTTCCCGTCGTGGGCAAACGAGCCCAGCCGATCGAGGACCTTCCCCTCAAGGTGTCGGCAGATGCCGCGCACGGCTTGGGCGCGATCGGCGAGACCAGCCTGTAGCAGGCGTATCAGCGGCGCCTTGCCCAAGTCGGGCAAAACCACCTATTCACGAACAAAAGTCGAACGAGCTATGCCTTTCACCGACGTTGAGCTTGTTCTGTTGACGTGATGTTGATTACGGTGTGAAAACCGGGGGACGCCGCCTCCCTGATCTGGTTCTTGAGCAGCGAGCCGTACGAGGGGATCATCGTGGCTGATCTCGATCGCGAGGCGATGCGGGCCGTGGCGGAGCGGATCCAGCGGTTGTCGGACGAGCACTGGTGGGCGCTCGACCCCTCCTGCCGCCTGATGGAGAACGACGCGTGGGTGGGGCCGACGGGCGCCAGGTTCGACGCCCAGATCCACGCCGACCAGCGGGAGCTGCGGGCCGCGCTCACCCAGGCCGTGCACAGCGCCGACGAGAAGCTGGCCTCGCTTCCGGACCGGCGATGACCGAGTTCACCGGGGTCAAGCAGCCGGAGTTCGACACGATGGCGGGCAAGCACACCGAGGCGGCCGGACGGCTGGAGGAGCTGGCGGCGGCCCTGCACGGCGAGCTGCAGAGCGCGGGGCTCGACACAGCTCCGGCGGCGCGGCTGCGGCAGCTCGCCGGACGGGTCACCGCGCAGGCCGCGGACCTGCGGCGGCGGCAGCAACTGGTCCGCGAGCTGCAGCGGCAGAAGGTCACGTTCGGCCGGAGCACGCCGGCCGGGAGCTTCCTGGAGATGCCCGACGCCCTGGGGGCCGCCCAGGGCCTGCTGGACGGCACGCTGGCGGCCCGCGCCGCGCTCAAGGCGGCCGACGGGGACGAGGCGGCGCTGCCCGGGCTGGAGAGGTACGCCTCCCGGACCGGGGACGCGGAGTTCGTCAAGGCATTCCTGGGCGCGCTCGGCGCCACAGGCGCTACGCGGCTGCCCGGCTCACTCGCCGACCGGGTCCGCGAGGCCAAGGTGCACGATGATCCTGAGGGCGCGGCGCGGCTCTCGGCGGAGGGCGCGAAGGTCCTGCGCATGCTCGCCACGGCCCTGGCCAGGGGAACCGACCCCAAGAGTCCCGCGTACCTGGGCGAAACCTTCCTCACGGACCTGGTGAAGGAGGGCCGCGCCGACCATCGGGTCGGCAACGCGGCCTATTCCGGCTATCAGGCCCTGGCGCTCGTCTGGGCGGCCCACGACGGGCGGACCCCGTTCTCGGAGGAGTTCATGGAGGTCGTCGGGCGGGACGTGATCGCGTACGAGTACGAGCGGCGCAAGGACGAGTGGGAGGTGGGCCAAACCCTCTGGGGCATCCAGGCGCCCATCATCGACCTGGCGGCTGCACTCGGCCTCGGCACCGCGCTGAGACCCGGACCGCAAGTCGGCGCTCCCGGCGCGGGGGGCCGGTCATCGGTGGTGGACGACCTGTTCCACGCGGCGAAGTCGAGCCGGGAAGCGTCCCAGGTGCTGCTGAACCACACGCCGGCCGGATCGAAGGAGTCCGCGCTGCACTACCTGCTGACGACAAGATGGGAGGCTTCGCGCTACCTGGGCGACTACCAGCCGTTCAACGACATGCTGGTGACCGCGACGACCGGCCGGGACGAGACCTCTAAAAAGCTGGCCGCCCAGATGACCAAGATCCTCTCCGACGAGGTCCGCGGCGCCTTCGGCAAGGACGACAGCGGCAACCTGGAGATCAAGGACAGGGACCTGTTCGACCGTTACGCTCCCCTGCGCCGGCCCTTGGGCCTCGCACTCGCGGCCAACGTGGATGAGCTGTCGCGCCTCCTCCTGAACCACGCGACCTTCGGCGAGGTGGCGGCCAAGGACATGTCGTACGCGCTGGCTCTGGCCACCTCCGACGACGACGCCTTCGAGGCTCTGGTGAGAGCCCAGACCGAGCACATGCGCGCGGCCCTCGGCGCCACGCTCCCGCCCGGCACGGACATCAAGCAGTTCCTCACGGACCGGACCGTGGAGGAGGCACGCCCCTTCGGCCACCTCGTGGAGATCCGCCGCCAGGTGCTCATCGCTCAGGGGCTGGACGACAAGAAGGCCGACGAGGCGCTCAAGTCCATGGTGGGCGACGCCATCGGGCTGCTGCCGGTGCCGGGGGCAAGGCGGGTGGGCGAGCTGGCGACCGGGGCGTTCGGCGACCTGGTCAGCTCGGGGTACGACAAACTGGCGGGGGCCGCGTACGACCAACTGGCCGAGCAGGTGGCGCAGCGGATGTCCGAGCATGGGAAGGGGTTGGACGAGACGTATCGCACGTTGGAAGACAACCGGTCGGCTGTGGAGAGGCTGGCGGAGCAGATGCTGGCCACGGCGATGCTGAACAAAAACATGATCGACGATCAAGGACTGACAGGCCGGACATTCGCGACTGGATCCCCTCCTGCGATCAAGACCTTCTCCGAGATGACTCCGCAGGAGTACAGCGACTTCCTCGCGTGGGTTCGGGGCAAAGCCGGAAGCAGTGATCTGCTCAATCGTTTCGGCACGACCTTTGACAGCACCAAGGACGTGAACAGCTCTCTCGGTCTCCAGATCCCGACCGGAGGCGATAAATGACACACAGTCGGCTGCCCGTCGCCGTGGCTGCTCTCGTCGTGCTCGCCACAGCCTGTACCCCCGAGAGCGACCTCGCCACCACGCCGGCGCCCCCTGCTCAGCCGGTCGTGGATGCCGCGCCCTACGTCTGCAAGCTCATCCCTGAGCAGGCATTCCGCATGGTCAGCGGGGTGACGGGTCCTCTGGCGGAGAGAACGGACGGCAGCGAAGGGAGCGGCGAATGCTGGGCTCCCGACACAGCTCCCCGACCTCTGGAGGTGGGCTGGCTCCGGGTAGGCAACGGGACGACCCAGGAGGGCCTGGACTTCACCATGGAGGATAGGCGTCAGGTGTACGGCAGGTATGACGGGCTCAAACTACCTGCCGATCTCGGCGACGGCCTCGCGGCCTATGTGCCAGCCTTTCCGTTCGAGGCCCAGCCGTACCGGGTGAGCGCGAAGTTCCCCTGCGGCGGCATAGACCGGATCATCGACATCTACCTCGCCCGCGTCGCCAAGGGCCGAGATGCCATCAAGGACCTGACCGACCTCATGCGCATCGCCCAGAAACGCTACGGCGTCCTCTACCACTGCACTCCCGGCCGCTAAGGCACCGATCATCTGATCGAAGGCCCTCGCCGATCGTGCGCCGGCGTTCAGCCAGGGCCCGGAATCGCCCTCCGTTCCGGCCGATCGTTCGCCTGCGCCACCGTCCCGACGCCGCTGTGGCTACCTTCTCCGATGTCCGTATTGACGAGCGTTGGAGTGCGTCCTCATGGCCCTGCCCACGAAGCTGGTTCTGGTCGTCCGTGCCGATCTGCCTGCCGCCTCGGCGGTGAACGCCGCGGCTGTGCTCGGGTTGAGCATGGGCGGGCGGTTGCCCGTCGCGCCGGCGGCCGATGCCAAGGATGCCTCGGGCGGCCTGCACGCCGGGCTGAATCCTCATCCGGTGCCCGTGCTGAGTGCCACACCGGAGCAGTTGCGTGAGCTGTACGCGAAGGCGAGCGCCGGCGAGGGCCTGGTCACCGTGGGCTTCAATGAGGTGGCCCGGCGGGCGCGCGACTACGACGACTATCTCGCAGCGCTGGCCGTGACACCAGGCGACAAGATCGACCATGTCGCCGTCGCGGTGTTCGGTCCGCGCAACCGTGTCACGGCACTGACCAAACGGCTGCCCCTCCACGGGCCGGCCCCTGAGCGGCATGAGGCTGCGGGCGGCAGGCGGAGAAGGGGCGGGCTGTTCCCGACGGCCGATGACCGGCGGTTCAGCACTCCCGCCACCGGTGACGAGCGGTGGATGCTCATGGACGTCCTGCGGGCTCAGCGCGCGACGCTGGAGATGAAATGCTCGGGCCTGGACGCGGAGCTGTCCCGCCGGTCGGTGCAGCCTTCCACGCTCTCGCTGCTGGGGCTGGTCCGGCACCTCACCGACGTGGAGCGCCGCTGGTTCCGGCACGTGCTGGGGGGCCAGGACGCGCAGCCGCTGTTCTCGTCGCCGGCGGACCCTGATGGGGACTTCGACGGGGCGGTGGCCGATCCGGCGGTCGTCGCGGCGGCATGGGAGGCGTGGCGCGCCGAGGTGGCGTTCGCCGACGGGTTCGTCGCCGACGCGCCCGATCTCGACGTCGAGGGCGATGACGCGTGGCGCGGGAGGGTGTCGCTGCGCTGGGTGCTCATCCACCTGATCGAGGAGTACGCCCGGCACAACGGCCATGCCGACCTGCTCCGGGAGCGGATCGACGGCACGATCGGCGTGTGAGGACGGCACCGCACCGGACGACACAGGGCCGGACGACACAGGGCCGGACACGACTCGACCGCGTCTCCCCCTGGTCGGGGAACGCGGTCGAGTGGGGTCGGTACGCTGCCTTGTGGGCGTGTGCCGGTTACCGGATCACCGCAGGTCGTGCGGGATCCGGGGCCTGGGGAGCGGCGGTCAGCGGGTGGCGCGGTTGACCGCGGAGATGACCGCCTTGAGGGAGGCCGTCGTGGTGCTGGCGTCGATGCCGACGCCCCACAGCACCTGGCCGTCGACGTCGCACTCCACGTATGAGGCGGCCTTGGCGTCGGAGCCGGCGCTCAGCGCGTGCTCCACGTAGTCGAGGACCCGCACCTGGACGCCGACCTTGGCGATCGCGTCGATGAAGGCCGAGATGGGGCCGTTGCCGGTGCCCGCGACCTCGCGGATCTCCCCGTCCACCCGTACGTCGGCGCTGATGCGGTCCACGTCGTCGGCCACCGACTCGTGGCGGTGGGCCATGAGGCCGAGCCGGCCCCAGCGGTGGGCGGGGGTGGGGAGGTACTCGTCCTGGAAGATCTCGTACATGGCGGCCGGGCTGATCTCGCCGCCCTCGCTGTCGGTGCGCGCCTGCACGACCTTGGAGAACTCGATCTGCAGCCGCCGCGGCAGGTCGAGCTGGTGGTCGGCCTTCATGATGTAGGCGACGCCGCCCTTGCCGGACTGGCTGTTGACCCGGATGACGGCCTCGTAGGTGCGGCCGATGTCCTTGGGGTCGATCGGGAGGTACGGCACGGCCCAGGTGAACTCCTCGACGGGCACGCCCGCCTCCTGGGCGTCCTTCTCCAGGTGCTCGAAGCCCTTCTTGATGGCGTCCTGGTGGGAGCCGGAGAAGGCGGTGTAGACCAGCTCGCCGCCCCACGGGTGGCGCGGGTGCACGGGCAGCTGGTTGCAGTACTCGGTGACGCGGCGGATCTCGTCGATGTCACTGAAGTCGAGCTCGGGGTCGACGCCCTGGGAGAACAGGTTCATGCCCAGCGTGACCAGGCAGACGTTGCCGGTGCGCTCGCCGTTGCCGAACAGGCAGCCCTCGATGCGGTCGGCGCCCGCCATGTAGCCCAGCTCGGCGGCGGCCACGGCGCTGCCCCGGTCGTTGTGCGGGTGCAGCGACAGCACGATCGAGTCGCGGTGCCTGAGGTTGCGGTGCATCCACTCGATCTGGTCGGCGTAGATGTTGGGGGTGGCCATCTCGACGGTGGCGGGCAGGTTGACGATGACCTTGCGGTCGGGGGTGGGCTGCCACACGTCGTTGACGGCGTCGCACACCTCGACCGCGTACTCCAGCTCGGTGCCGGTGAAGGACTCGGGAGAGTACTGGAAGTACACGTCCACGTCGGTGGCGTCGGCGAGCTTCTTGACCAGCTTGGCGCCCTCGACGGCGATGGCCGTGATGCCGTCCCTGTCCTGCCCGAAGACGACCCGGCGTTGCAGGGTGGAGGTGGAGTTGTAGAGGTGGACGATGGCCTGCTTCGCGCCCTCGATCGCCTCGAAGGTGCGCTCGATGAGCTCGGGCCGGGCCTGGGTCAGCACCTGGATGACGACGTCGTCGGGGACGCGGCCCTCGTCGATGATCTGCCGGACGAAGTCGAAGTCGGTCTGGCTGGCGGCCGGGAAGCCGACCTCGATCTCCTTGAAGCCCAGGCGTACCAGCAGGTCGAACATCTGCAGCTTGCGGTGGGAGTCCATCGGGTCGATGAGCGCCTGGTTGCCGTCGCGCAGGTCGACCGCGCACCAGCGGGGCGCCTTGGTGATCACCTGGTCGGGCCACGTGCGGTCGGTCAGGCGTACCGGCTGGAAGGGCTGGTAGCGATGGAACGGCATGGGGCTGGGCTGCTGAGCTGTCATGATGTCGGGTCTCCTCGTCGGTCGATGCGAACGGCCGACGCGCATGACTCGCCCCGCGGCGAGGGAGCCGGCCTCAGAGGCCCCCGCCGCGGCGGCTAAGAAGGAGTCCGCGCAGCATGTCCTGCACGCTACCAGACGTCTCGCCGTGCGCCGTCCAGGGTCTCGGATGCTGAGATATCAGACGAACCGCCAGCGGAAACGGTCAGGGGACGAGGACGGACAGGCAGGTGACGCAGCCCTCCAGCTTCTCGAACTCGGAAATGTCCACGGTCGTCACGTCGAGCCCGCGCCCGGCCAGCCTGGCGGCGGTGCGGGGGGCGGAGGCGGCCATGAGGACGCGGTCGCCGCCGAGCAGCACCACGTGCGCGCCGGACTCCTCCTCGGGTTCGAGCAGGCCGGGCAGGTCGACGCGGGCGGGGTCGCCGATCAGGGTGCCGTCGGGCAGCGCGGTGACGGCCGACTTGAGGTGCAGCACGCCGTCGAGGCCCACGGGCTCGATCCGGCGCTCGGGCAGCAGCGCGGTCAGCTGGGCGATGCCCTCGTCGTTGGTCCGGGCCGACCTGCCGACGTACACGGTGGCGCCCACCTGGAGGACGTCGCCGCCGTCCAGCGTGCCGGGACGGGTGACGCGCACGGCGCTGAGGCCGAGCGCCCGCACCGCCTTCTCCACCGACGGCACCTCGGGCCGTCGCTCCGAGGCGCCGGGTCGCGTCAGTACGGCGAGCCGTCCCGAGACCACGACGGCGTCCTCGACGAACGGCGCGTCGGGCAGGTCGTCGGCCGGCTCGACGTGGACGGGGCGCCAGCCGGCCGCGGCCAGGGCGGCCACGTACGCCTCGTGCTGGACGAGGGCGCGCTCGGGGTCGACGGGTTCGCGCTCGATGTGGGTGACGAGGCCGTCGGCGATCCGCGGCCCGGGCTTTCTTACCAGCGCGATACCAGACATAGGGCGCTTTCTATCACGTAATCAGTAGAGTCTCGGGCATGCGTGACAACGAGATTCTGAGCCGGATCAACGACCTCGTGACCGAGGAGCACGAGCTGCGCGGCAGATTGTCGGCGGGCGAGGTCACCTCCGAAGAGGAGAACGAACGCGTCAAGGAGCTGGAGGTCGCCCTCGACCAGTGCTGGGACCTGCTCAGGCAGCGCCGTGCCCGCCGCGGCATCGGCGAGGACCCGGACTCCGCCGCCGCCCGCCCCGCCTCCGAGGTCGAGAACTACCGCCAGTAGGGACCGCCCGCAGGAGCAGGTGTGAGGGGGCAGCGTGCCACCCGCGCGTTGCCTCGATGTTAAGCGCGCGTTAGATATCAGCCCCCTCCCCTTGTTCCGAACAACCTTCTGCGGAGAGGCTCTGGCCTGGAACTTCTCCCCCAGGAGGTACGTCAGTGAGCACACCCAAAGTGCCGTGGAAGGCGGTCGTCGGCGGCTCCGTAGGCAATCTGGTCGAGTGGTACGACTGGTTCGTCTACAGCAGCTTCGCGATCTACTTCGCCGCCTCCTTCTTCCCCGAAGGCGACACGACCGCCAAGCTGCTGAACACGGCCGGCATCTTCGCCGTGGGCTTCTTCATGCGGCCGGTCGGCGGCTGGCTGCTCGGTCGCTACGCCGACCGGAAGGGCCGCAAGGCCGCGCTCACGCTCACGGTCACGCTGATGTCGGCCAGCGCGCTGCTGATCGCCATCGCACCGACGTACGAGGCCGTCGGCTACTTCGGCGCCGTCGTCCTGCTGGTGGCCCGCCTCCTGCAGGGTCTGTCGGTCGGCGGCGAGTACGCCGCCAGCGCCACCTACCTCACCGAGGCCACCCCTCCCGGCCGCCGCGGCCTGGCCTCCAGCTTCCAGTACGTCTCGATGACGGCCGGTCAGCTCGTCGGCCTGGGCCTGCAGATCATCCTGCAGAACACCATGTCGGAGGAGGTGCTGAAGTCGTACGGCTGGCGCATCCCGTTCGTCGTCGGCGCGCTCGGCGCGGCGGTGGTGTTCTACCTGCGGCGCAGCCTCCTGGAGACCGAGGCGTACGACGAGGAGGAGCGCGAGGTCGCGGGCGGCGACCAGCAGCGCGGCACCATCAAGGCGCTGATGGCGCACAAGAAGGAGGCCCTGCTCGTCATCGCCCTCACCATGGGCGGCACGGTCGCGTACTACACCTACACGACCTACCTGACGAAGTACCTGGCCAACACCGCGGGCCTGCCCAAGCAGACCGCCACCCTGATCAGCTTCTGCGCGCTGTTCGTCTTCATGCTCCTGCAGCCGCTCGCCGGGTCGCTGTCGGACCGGATCGGCCGCCGGCCGCTGCTGATCACGTTCGGCATCGGCTCGCTGCTCGGCACCGTGCCGCTGATGACCGCGCTGGGCAGCGTGGACGGCTTCCTGGGCGGGTTCGTCCTGTCGCTGATCGGTCTGATCATCATCACCGGCTACACCTCCATCAACGCGGTGGTCAAGGCGGAGCTGTTCCCGACGAACATCCGGGCGCTCGGCGTGGCCCTGCCGTACGCGATCGCCAACGCCCTGTTCGGCGGCACCGCCGAGTACGTGGCGCTGTGGTTCAAGGACGCGGGCATCGAGTCCGGCTTCTACTGGTACGTCTCCGGTTGCGCCGCGGTGTCCCTGGCCGTCTACCTGACCATGCGGGAAACCCGCGACGCGGCCCTGAGCCGGGCCGAGCAGAAGCCGGGCGAAGCGGAATCGCTCCCCGTTCGCCTCTAGTCTGGCGACATGCGAGTTCTCCTGGTCGAGGACGACGATCGGCTCGCCTCAGCGCTCACCACGGCCCTCGCCCGCCACGGCCACCAGGTCGCGCGGGCGGGGCTGGCCGTCGACGCCCTCCGCCTTGCGGGGGGCGTCGACTTCGTCCTGCTGGACCTCGGCCTGCCCGACATGGACGGCCTCGACGTGCTGCGCCGCCTGCGCCGCGTGTCGGCGGTGCCGGTGATCGTGGTGACCGCGCGGACCGAGGAGCGTGAAGTGCTGCGCGGTCTGCGCTCGGGGGCCGACGACTACCTGGTCAAGCCGTTCCGCACGGTGGAGCTGATGGCCAGGATGGAGGCCGTGGTGCGGCGCGGGACGCGGCCGATGCCGGACCGGGGCCAGGTGGTCAGCGTCGGCGACGTCCGCATCGACCTCGTCGCCCGGCAGGTCACCGTGGCGGGGGCGGTGGTGACGCTGACGCGGCGTGAGTTCGACGTGCTGGCGTTGCTGGCCCGCGAGCCGGGCGTGGTGCGCAGCCGCGAGGAGATCCTCGACGAGGTGTGGGGCGACCCGCTGCTGTCGGCGTCGCGCTCGCTCGACGTCCACGTCGCGGGACTGCGCTCGAAGACGGGCCGGCCCGGCCTGGTGGAGACGCTGCGCGGCACCGGCTACCGCCTGGGCTCCCCGGCGTGAACTCCCGCCTGGTGATCACGTTCACCACGCTGATCGCCTTCCTCATCACGGCGCTGGCCGTGCCCCTGGCCCTCTCCTACGCCTCCCACCGCACCAACCGCCTGCTGCTGGACCGGCGCGCCGACGCCACCCGCTTCGCGGAGCTGGCCGACCAGGCCGCCCGCGACGGCGACCACACGGGCCTGACCTCCGAGGTGGTGCGCTACGCCGAGCTGTACGGCGCGGCGGTGCGGGTGCGCGACCGGGCCGGCCGCGTCCTCGTCACGGACGGCCGGTTCGAGGCCGACGACACCGAGCCCACCCGCCTCGCGCTGTCCGGCCGCACCACCGAGGATCTGCCGACGGTCGGCCCGTTCGGCCCGGCCACCGTGCTGCTGGCCGAGCCGGCGGGCCGCGACGCCCAGCTCTCGGGCGCGGTGCTGCTCCAGGCCCGCACCGACCAGGCCCGGCAGGACGTCGGGCTGGTGTGGGGCGCGCTGGCGCTCGGGTCGCTGATCGCGCTCGGCTACGGGGTGCTGGCGGCGCGCCGGCTGGCCCGCTGGGTCCTGCGGCCGGTCACCGAGCTGGACCGTACGACGCGGGCCATCGCCGAGGGCCACCTCGACGCCCGCGCCCACCCGGGCGGTGGCCCGACGGAGCTGCGGCGGCTGGAGGAGCGGTTCAACGCCATGGCCGACGCGCTGTCGGGGGCGATGGAGCGGCAGCGGGCGTTCGTCGCCGACGCCTCCCACGAGCTGCGCACCCCGCTCACCGTGCTCGGCCTGCGGCTGGAGAACCTGGAGCCGCATCTGACCGACGACGGATCGGCCGAGTTCGAGGAGGCCATGGCCGAGCTCGACCGGCTGGCCGTGCTGGTCGAGGACCTGCTGGCGCTGGCCCGGGTGGAGGCGGGGGCGGTCCCCGACGACAGGGAGGCCGAGCTGCCGGCCCGGCTCGGGGTGTGGCGCGAGGTGTACGCGGCGCAGGGCCTCACCTTGGACATGGACGTGCCGGAGATGTCGGTCGTGCCGGAGGCGGTGGCCCGGATCGCGGACATCGCGCTGGACAACGCCCAGAAGTTCGTGCCGGCGGGCGGCACGGTGACGGTCACGCTGCGGGACGGGGTGCTGCGGGTGGCCGACGACGGGCCGGGGCTGTCCGAGGAGGAGCGGGCCGACGCGCTGGGCCGCTTCTGGCGGTCGGGGGGCCACGCCAACGTGCCGGGCAGCGGGCTCGGGCTGGCCATCGCCGCCGAGCTGGCCAAGATGTGCGGGGCGACGCTGTCGCTGCTGCCCGCCGACCCGCACGGGCTGGTGGTCGAGATCCGCCTGCCCGGGCCGTACGCGAAGGCGTAGGCCGCCTCAGCCGTACACGGAGCGGTAGTAGCGGGCGGCGCCCGGGTGGAGGGGGACGATGCCGGTCCCGATGGCGTACCTCTTGTCGAGCCGGCCGCCGGGGGCCGACGGGGCCTGGAGCCGGTCGCGGGCGCGGAAGAGGGTCTCCGTGACGGTGAAGGCGGCGTCCTCGCCGAGGTCGCGCCGGCACATCAGGTAGCTCGGGGTGCCGACGGTGGGCACCGGCACCGTCCCCGCGTACACGCCGGCCGGGACGTCCGCCGGCTCGTAGACCGGCCCGTACGTGCGGCGCAGCACCGGGACCAGCGACTCCAGCGGGACGAGCCTGATGCCCTCCGTCGCGGCGAGCGCCGGGGTGGGCACGCCGCCCGACCAGAAGAACGCGTCGACGTCCCGCTCGCGCAACGCCAGGATGGAGGCGTCCAGGCCGAGCCGCAGCGCGCCGCCGCTCGGCAGGCCCGCGGCCGACAGCACCCGCGCGGCGGTCACCGCGGTGCCGGACCCCTCGGCGCCGATGGACACGACCCGCCCGGCCAGGTCCTTCGGTTCGAGGATCGAGGAGTCGCGGCGGACGACCAGGTGGACGTAGTTCATGTACATCCTGGCCAGCGCCGCGACGGGCTGGTGGCGTACCCGTACCGCGTCGTCGGCGCTGTCGGCGAGCGAGAAGCCGACGTCGGCGCGGCCGTCGGTGAGCATCATCAGGTTCTGTACGCTGGCCGCGGTCTTGATCACCTGGACCGCGACGCCGTCGCGCCGCAGCTCGGCGGCGAACCTGTCGCCGAGCACCTCGTACGGCCCGCCCGCCAGCCCGGTGGCCAGCCGGATCGCGTGCTCCGCGTCCTCGGCCGGCGAGCAGCCGGTGGCCGCCAGCGCGGTGAGCGCGAGGAAGACGCGGCGGGACATGGGCACGAGCTCACGCTACCGAATCACGCAGAATGAGAGATATGACCCAACGGGACGCACTTCTCTGGATCGCCCCGGAGCTGAGGATGTTCCTGCCCGTGAGCCGCCGCCAGGAGTGGCAACGGGTGACGCCCGACGGCACCTCCACCCTCGGGCACCACGTCGAATCGGCCGGCATCCCCCTGACCGAGGTCGGCCCCATGACCATCGGCGGGTACGGGGTCGGGCCCTCCCGCCAGCTCGCGGCCGGGGACGTCGTCGAGGTCGGCCCGGTGCCCCGGCCCCAGCAGCTCCCCCGCGAGCCGCGCTTCCTGCTGGACGTCCACCTCGGCACGCTGGCACGGCGGCTGCGGCTGCTCGGCATCGACGCCGCCTACCACAACGACATGGACGACCCCGCGCTGGTGGTGCAGGCCAACGAGGAGCGGCGGGTCCTGCTCACCCAGGACCGCGGCCTGCTGCGCCGCCGTGCCCTGTGGCTCGGCGCGTACGTGCACGGCTCCCGGCCGCAGGATCAGCTCCGCGACCTGATGGAGCGCTTCGCCCCGCCGCTGCGGCCGTGGACGCGCTGCACCGCCTGCAACGGCGAGCTCACGGCCGCCGACAAGGGCGCGGTCGCCGCCCGGCTGGAGGCTGGGACACGGCGCAGCTACGACGCGTACGGGCAGTGCCGGGTGTGCGGCCAGGTGTACTGGCACGGCGCGCACAGCGATCACCTGGAGGAGATCGTCCGCACGGCGGAGGAGTCCCGCGCGCGTGCTCTGGCCGGGGCGGCGCGGCCGTCCTAAGGTGACCGTGTGGCCGACCACCTTCAGCAAGGCCCCGCCGGGCGCGGGAGGCGCGGTTACGCGCTGGCCGTCAGCGTCGCCGCGGCGCTGCTCGTCCTCTGCGCCGTCCTGCCGTGGGCGGGCATCGAGGCCAGGAGCGACGTCATCGGCGGCGGTCTCACCAGCGACGTTCGCGGCATCGACGCCGCCGTGGGCGTCTACACGCTGCTGGCCGGGCTGGCGGCGCTGGCGCTCGGGGTGGCGGGGCTGCTGGGCCGCCGCCCGTGGGTGGCCGCGCTGGCCGCGCTGCCGGGGGCGTTCGCGACCGTGCTGCTGGTGATGTTCGTGGCCGACCCGGGCGGCGTCACGGACCGGGTCTCGCTCGACCTGGGCGGGCTGCTGTCGGTGAGCCCGGTCATCAGGTACGGGTGGTTCGCGGCGCTGGCCAGCTCACTGGCGCTGATCCTGTTCGCCGTGCTGACGGTGTTCCGCCGCCGCTGAAGCGGCCAGCCGACGGAAGCGGTCGGTCGGCGGAAGCGATCACTCGGCGGGAGCGGCCGGCCGGCGGAGGCGGTCAGTCGAAGAAGCCGAGGCGGCGCAGCTGCTTGGGGTCGCGCTGCCAGTCCTTGGCGACGCTGATGCGCAGGTCGAGGTAGACGCGGGTGCCCAGCAGGGCCTCGATCTGCTTGCGGGCCCGCGTGCCCACGTCGCGCAACCGCTCGCCCTTGTGCCCGATGACGATGGCCTTCTGCGACGGCCGTTCGACGAACATGTGCGCGTAGATGTCGAGCAGGTCGTCGCGCCCCTCGCGCGGCAGCATCTCGTCGACCACCACCGCGATCGAGTGCGGCAGCTCGTCACGGACGCCCTCCAGCGCCGCCTCCCTGATCAGCTCGCCCACCAGCACCTGCTCCGGCTCGTCGGTGAGCTGCCCGCCCTCGTACAACGGCGGCGACTCGGGCAGGTGCTGGATCAGCACGTCGCCCAGCACGTCGAGCTGGTCGCCCCGCTCGGCCGACACGGGCACGATCGCGGCGAACTCCGCGATCTGCGACACCGCCAGCAGTTGCTGGGCGATCTGCTCCTTGGTCGCCAGGTCGCACTTGGTGACCACGGCGACGACCGGGGTGCGCTTGACGGCGGCGAGCTTGTCGGCGATGAACCGGTCGCCCTTGCCGACCGGCTCGTTGGCCGGCAGACAGAACCCGATGACGTCCACCTCGGTCAGCGTCGACAGCACCAGGCTGTCCAGCCGCTCGCCGAGCAGGGTGCGCGGCCGGTGCAGGCCGGGCGTGTCCACGATGACGATCTGCGCCTCGGGCCGGTGCACGATGCCGCGGATGACCCGGCGGGTGGTCTGCGGCTTGGACGAGGTGATCGCCACCTTGGTGCCGACCAGGGCGTTCATCAACGTGGACTTGCCGACGTTGGGCCTTCCCACGAAGCAGGCGAATCCGGCGCGATGGTTGTCTGGCGAGGTCACATAGTGCATTGTGTCCCATCAGCGGGTCTGCTGGCGCCACCAGGCGAACACCTCGGGCAGCACCCGCGGCGACCACGGCGTCATGGACAGCCCCGCGAGCTCGTCCTCGCTCACCCACCGGGCGTCGGTGATCTCGTCCCCGTCGGGCACCGGAGTGCCCGACGCGAGCGTGCAGCCGTAGACGGCGATCACGTACGCGCAGCGGTGCCCGTTCGGGTAGACGGTGCGGAACTCGGGGCCGCCGTACACGCCGATCACGCCGCGCACCTCGATCTCGACGCCGAGCTCCTCCCGAAGCTCCCTGACCACGGCGTCCTCGGGCCGCTCGTCCGGGTCGACACCGCCGCCCGGCGCGGCCCACACCCCGACGTCGCCGTGGCGGGCCACCAGCAGCCGCCCGGACGCGTCGAACACGCACCCGCACACCGACGGCAGCAGCAGCAGGTCCGTCCCGACCTTCTCCCGCAGCCCGGCCAGGTACGGCGACATCGGCATGTCAGCTCCTCAGCGAGCCGTCAGGACCGGCCACGAGCAGCGCCTTGACGCCCAGCTCGCGGACCACCTCCTCGTCGGCGGCGCCCGGCCCGTCGCCGGCGGTGACCAGCGCCGCGGCCTCCAGCGACCGAGCGCCGCTGGAGACGGCCATCGCGACGGCCACCTGCACGGCCGACAGCCGCAGGGAGGAGAGCGCGACGTCGGTCGCGGAGTACGTGCGGCCGGTCTCGTCGCGCACGGCCGCGCCCTCGGCGGAGCCGTTGCGCGCGCGGGCGGCACGGGCCAGGGTGATGATCTTGTTGTCTTCGGGATCGAGAGTCACAAGGACCAGGTTAGGCGCCGGCCATCCTCATGACGGCGCCGACCAGCTTCTCGGTGCTCCCCGGCTCGACGCGGGCCATGCCGGTGTGGACGACGGAGACGAGCGTGTCGCCCGAGCGGGCCAGCACCACGTCCATCGTGTACGGATAGCCGCGCAGCCTGCCCCGCAGCCGGGCGCTGACGGCCTGGTCGCCGGGCGCCTGGACCGGCAGCGAGCGCAGCCTGAGCCGCGTGCCGCCGGGCGCCCGCAGGGCCTGGCACTGCGACAGCGACTCGGCGAGCGCGTCGAGGTGGCTCTCGGCCTCGGAGCCCGAGTAGCGGGCCAGGCCCACGGCCACCTGCTCGCCGACCCCGTCCCCCAGGTAGCTGGCCGCCGCCTGCGCGGTCAGCGACCGCTGGGGCGCCCGCCCGCCGGCGGGCTGGAGGGCGGCGCGGCAGTCGCGGTCGGTCACCCTGAACGGCACCCGCCACGCCTCGCCGGGCCGGGGCGAGATGCCGTCGGGCAACCCTTTCGGCCCGTCGAGCAGCACGCGCAGCCGGGACTCCGACCGCGAGCCGGCGTGCGTGCTCGTGTGCGTGCCTCTGTCCTCCCGGCCCCTCCGGGCCTCGCACGCCGCCAGGCATCCGGCCAGGAGCCCGGCCGCCGTGACGAGCCCGATGATCCGCAGTCCGCGTCGCATGATTACCTCCGCACGCGGATCTCCCCGGGGGTGTAACCGGACAACCCACTGCACTCGCCAATAAAGCCTCAAACGCCGAAAGGGTGCTCTCGTCCGGCCTTCCGGACGAGAGCACCCTTTACGCCAAGCAACGCCACGATCGTGATGATCGAGACGTTGCCGCCCCCCGGGAGCGCCCTCCGGCCGCGAACCCCACCCGGCGTTCGGACGCTTCCCTCGTTGACACCCTCCGCACTGGGCGTCGAGACAAGACTGGGGCACCTCGCTTGCAGAAGACTTGTAGAACGCTTGCCACAACTGCTGACAAATGACGCATCCCTGCAATCAGGCACCACTCGTCAGGAGCGGTCCTGGTGCTCGGCGGCGGCCGGGACGGCCTCGTCCTCCGGTGGCGTGACCCGGCGGACCACGACCGTGCTGATGCGGTTGCGGCGGCCCGCGAGGCTCTCGGCGGTGAGCTGGAGCCCGGCCACCTCCGCCTGCGAGCCGGCGATCGGCACCCGGCCGAGCGCGTGGGCCAGCAGCCCGCCGACCGTCTCCACGTCGTCGACCTCGATCTCCGTGTCGAACAGCTCGCCCAGCTCGTCCACCGGCATCCGGGCGGTCACCCGCAGGGCCCCGTCGGGCGTGGACTCGACGCGGGGCGCCTCCTGGTCGTACTCGTCGGTGATCTCACCGACGATCTCCTCCAGGACGTCCTCGATGGTGACGAGGCCGGCCGTCCCGCCGTACTCGTCGATGACGATCGCCATGTGGATCTGCCGCGCCTGCATCTCGCGCAGGAGCTGGTCGATGGGCTTGCTCTCGGGCACGTACGTGGCCGGGCGCATGGTGGAGTCGATCCGCTCCGTGCCGCCGTCCTGGCCGGACTCGTGCACCCGGCGGATGATGTCCTTCAGGTAGGCGATGCCGACGACGTCGTCCTCGTTCTCCCCCACGACGGGGATGCGGGAGAAGCCGCTGCGCAGCGCCAGCGAGAGCGCCTGGCTGAGCGTCTTGCCCCGCTCGATGAAGACCATGTCGGTGCGCGGCACCATGACCTCGCGCACCAGGGTGTCACCCAGCTCGAACACCGAGTGGATCATCTCGCGCTCGTCCGGCTCGATCACCCGGCGCTCCTCGGCGAGGTCCACCAGGTCGCGCAGCTCGGCCTCGGAGGTGAACGGGCCCTCGCGGAAGCCCTTGCCGGGGGTCAGCGCGTTGCCGAGCAGGATGAGCAGCTTGGGCAGCGGGCCGAAGATACGGGTCAGCCCGTAGACGATCGGCGCCCCGGCCAGCGCGATGGGCTCGGCGTGCTGGCGCCCGAGGGTGCGCGGCGAGACGCCGACGATCACGTAGCTGACCACGATCATCACGGCGGCGGCCGTCACGTACGCCCACCCCTGGTCGCCCAGCCGGTCGATGCAGAGCAGCGTCACGATCACCGTGGCGACCAGCTCGCAGCTCAGCCTGAGCAGCAGGAGCAGGTTGAGGTAGCGCGGCGGGTCGGTGACGATGGCCTGCAGCCGCACGGCGCCGCGCCTGCCCTCGCGCACGAACTCCTCCGCCCGCACCCGTGAGATGCGGGTCAGAGCCGTCTCCGCGCTGGCGATCAGCCCACCGATCACCACGAGGGCGACGGCCAGGGGCAACCAGGCGTTCACCGCGGGTCGCGCACCTCCTGCCACGCCTCCAGCAACCTCGCCTGCAGCCCGAACATCTCCTTGTGCTCCTCCGGCTCGGCGTGGTCGTAGCCGAGCAGGTGCAGGATGCCGTGCGTGCACAGCAGTTCGAGCTCGTCGCGGGCCGAGTGGCCGGCCTCCTCGGCCTGCCGGGCCGCCACCTGCGGGCAGAGCACCACGTCGCCGAGGAGCGCCGGATCCGTGGGCGCGTCGACGTCGCCGCGCGCCCCGCCGCCCGGACGCAGCTCGTCCATGGGGAAGGCGAGGACGTCGGTGGGGCCGGGCTCGCCCATCCACTTCTCGTGCAGCTCGGCCATGGCGTTCTCGTCGACGACCATGATGGACATCTCGGCGAGCGGGTTGACGCCCATCTCGCCGAGCACGTGGGCGGCGAGGCGGACGATGTTCTCCTCGTCCACCTCGACGCCCGACTCGTTGTTGATCTCGATGCTCATCGCCGCTTACCCCGGTGCTGGATCGACTTGGCGGGCTCCGTCGCCTCCTGGAGCGCGTCGTAGCGCCCGTAGGCGTCCACGATCTCGCTGACCAGCTTGTGACGGACCACGTCGGCGCTGGTCAAGCGGGAGAAGTGAATGTCGTCGATGCCCTCGAGGATCTCCTGCACGACGCGCAGCCCGCTCGTGGTGCCCGCCGGCAGGTCGACCTGGGTCACGTCGCCGGTCACCACGATCTTGGAGTTGAAGCCGAGCCTGGTGAGGAACATCTTCATCTGCTCGGCCGAGGAGTTCTGGGCCTCGTCGAGGATGATGAAGGCGTCGTTGAGGGTGCGGCCCCGCATGTACGCCAGCGGCGCGACCTCGATCGTGCCCGCCGCCATCAGCTTGGGGATGGAGTCGGGGTCGACCATGTCGTGCAGCGCGTCGTACAGCGGCCGGAGGTAGGGGTCGATCTTCTCGTACAGAGTGCCCGGCAGAAAGCCGAGCCGCTCACCAGCCTCGACGGCCGGGCGGGTGAGGATGATCCGGTTGATCCGCTTCTCCTGGAGCGCCCGCACGGCCTTGGCCATGGCGAGATACGTCTTGCCGGTGCCGGCCGGGCCGATGCCGAAGACGACCGTGTGGTGGTCGATGGCGTCGACGTAGCGCTTCTGGTTGACGGTCTTGGGCCGGATCGTCCGGCCGCGCGAGGAGAGGATGTCGAGGGAGAGCACCTCGGCCGGCCGGTCGGAGGTCATGCGCAGCATGGCGATGCTCCGCTCGACCGCGTCGGGCGTGAGCTCGCCGCCGCTTCGCAGCACTTCGACGAGCTCTTCGAACAGCCGTACCACGGCCCCGCTCTCGTCGGGGCTGCCGGTGACGGTGATCTCGTTCCCTCGGACGTGAATGTCGGCCCGGAAGGCGCCCTCGATGACACGCAACAGCTCGTCACGGGAGCCCAGGAGGCTGACCATCGGGTATTCGTCCGGAATCAGCACCTTGGCCTGTGTGCGCGTCGGAGGTGCGGTCCGGCGGGATTCGTGTAGTTCGGACATGGGCAGGCCAGCGGCCTGATGCCTCCCGGTCTCTTCGTGTGTGCTTCTCCGCCCATGGTAGCCGGGACCACGCGAATCGCTCTCGCCAATATCACCCCGGCGGCCACGTCAGGTCACGGCCGCCCAGCAGGTGCGCGTGGACGTGGAAGACCGTCTGGCCCGCGGCGGGCCCGGTGTTGAGGACGACGCGGTAGCCGGCGTCCGCCACGCCCTCCTGGACGGCCACCGCGTGGGCGGCCTTGAGGACGTCGTCGGCCAGGCCGTCGTCGGCAGCGGCCAGCGCCGCCGCGTCGGCGTGGTGCTCCTTGGGGATCACCAGCACGTGGGTCGGGGCCTGCGGGTTGCGGTCGCGGAACGCGAGCGCCCGGTCGGTCTCCAGGACGACCTCGGCCGGGATCTCCTTGGCGACGATCTTGCAGAAGATGCAGTCGGTCACGCGCCCACCCTATCGAGACACTCCGTCCTCCTCACGGTGATCACCGCGCTATGCTGCTCCCGCCCCGCCTGGAACGTTCCGAACTCCCTGCCCCTGTTGCGAATCGGTGACCGAGCGCGCCGTGCGTAGGAAGATCCTCGCGGTTAGGGTGGGTATGCGACACTTCGGCGCAACAGGACAATCAGGGTCTGGGCAAGGCCGCCTGGCGAGGACACGACTGGGTAATGCCCCCTAAGGAACCGGAAGAGCGTAAACCCTCTCGGAAGGCCGCGCGTCCTCATGAGGTGACCACCGAGACCCTTCTGGCCGACAGGTCGTTAGGGGCGGTGCCGGTCGGGTGGGACGCCGACATGGCCGTGACCGCGCTGTACAGCGCGCACTTTCGGTCATTGGTGCGTCTCGCAGTGTTGCTGGTACGCGACATGGCGACCGCCGAGGAGGTCGTGCAGGACGCGTTCGTCGCCATCCACGGCGCCTGGCGGAGACTGCGCGACCCCGACAAGGCACTCGCCTACCTGCGTCAATCCGTCGTCAACCGCTCCCGATCCGTGCTGAGACACCGCGCGGTCGTCGAGAAGTATGCTCCCAAGGGTCTGCCCGACGCCCCGAGCGCCGAGAACGGCGCGATCGGCGAGCTCGAACGCTCGGCCGTGATCGAGGCGCTGCGGGCCCTGCCGGCACGTCAGAGAGAGGCACTCGTCCTTCGCTACTACGGTGATCTGTCCGAGGCTGAGATCGCCCACGCCATGGGCATCAGCAAGGGAGCGGTCAAGAGCCACACCGCGCGTGGAATGGCCGCCTTGCGTTCCGTCCTGGAGAAGATGTCATGACCCAGCCCCCCGACGAGTACGGCGACGTACTGCGCCGTGTGCTCCGCGCGGAGGCGGACACGGTCGTGCCCTCGCCGGACGGACTGGAGATCATCCGTGCCCGCATCGAGCGGCGCGGTATCCGCAACCTGTTCTGGTGGCGGGCGGGTGCCGCCGCGGCGAGCGCGGTGCTGGTGGCCGGCACGATCGTGATGGTGGTCCCCGAGCTGCGCCACCAGGTGCTGCGGGAGACCGTGCAGGATGTCCGCACCACCTCGACCCCGCCCTCGGGGTCCTCCACCAACCGGGCCGTGTCGCCCGATCCGCCGCAGCGCAGCGAGGAGCGTGAGGTCGTGGTGCTGCCCGATCCCACGACGCGGCCACCGCGGCACGTCCCCGAGACCGCCAGGTCGACCAGCAAGCCGACGCCCAAGGCGTCTTCCCCCACCCCGTGCCCCACGCCGACCGGCGAGCAGGCCGGCCGGCGGACCACCGGCCAGGCCGACGACCTGACGCCCGGGCCGACGTCCGACCAGACGGACGAGCCCACGGGCGGGCCGACGAGCGGGCCGGCCGAGCCGCGCGACGACTGTCCCGGCGCGACGCCGACCCCGGCCCGGACGCCCACCCCGGCCCCCACGGTGACCGAAACGGCGCCGGCGGCCGTGCCGTGCCCCGCCGACGACTGCCCGGCCGACGCCCCCGACCCGACGCAGCCCGTCCAGACCGTCCAGACCATCACCACCATCATGGACGCCAGCCCGCTCTCCTCGCAGTAGGGCCGCCGGCGCCCGCGAGGCGGCCCGGCGCCGGCGGGTCACCAGCGCCCGGCACGAGCCATCCGGCGGGTCATCAACGCCCGCTACGAGCCATCCGGCGGGTCACCAGCGCGCGGTACGAGCCTCTCGGCGGGTCATCAACGGCCGTGCGGACCTCTCAGCGGGTCACCAGCGGCCGGTACGGGCCATGAGGACCGAGGCCGCCGCCACCCCCGCCGTCGAGGTGCGCAGCACCGTGGACCCGAGCAGCACCGGCACCGCTCCGGCCGCCCGGAACCGGGCCACCTCCTCCTCCGACACCCCGCCCTCGGGGCCCACGACCATGACCACGTCGCCGTCGGCCGGAGTCTCCAGGCGCGACAGCGGCTCGGCGGCCTCCTCGTGCAGCACCAGCCCGAGGGCCGCGCCGCGCAGCAGCGCCTCGACCTGAGCCGTGGAGGCTGGCTCGGTCACCTCGGGCAGGTGGAAGCGGCGGGCCTGCTTGCCCGCCTCGCGCGCGGTGGAGCGCCAGCGGGCCAGCGCCTTGGCCGCCCGGTCGCCCTTCCACTGGGTGATGCTGCGCGAGGCGGACCATGGGACGATCACGTCCACGCCCGCCTCGGTCATCATCTCGACGGCCAGCTCGCCCCGGTCGCCCTTGGGCAGGCCCTGCACGGCGACGATCCGGGGCCGCGGCGCCGGCACGTCGTGGCGGGCGACCACGTCGAGCCGGAGGGAGTCCTTCAGCGCCTCGCGCACGACGCACTCGGCCACCGCGCCGGCGCCGTCGGTCACGTCCACCCGCTCACCGGCGCGCAGCCGGCGCACGGCGGCGGCGTGACGCCCCTCGGGCCCGTCGAGCAGCAGCTCGGGCCCGTCGAGGGCGTCGGACAGGAAGACGGGGACGCTCACGTCCGCCCGTCTCTACCCCGCGGCGGCCTCATCTCCCGTTGAACGCGTCGCGCAGCCGTGAGAAAAAACCCTGCTGCCCCGGTGCGAACTTACCCGGAGGGCGCTCCTCTCCCCGGAGCTTGGCCAGCTCCCGCAGCAGTTCTTCCTGCGCCGGATCGAGCCGCGACGGCGTCTCGACGTTGACGTGGATCAGCAGGTCGCCGCGGCCGCTCTCGTTGAGCCGCTGCACGCCCCGGCCGTACATCGTGATGACCTGCCCCGACTGGGTGCCCGGCCGCACGTCGAGCTCCTCGGAGCCGTCGAGCGTCTCGACGGTGAGGATCGTGCCGAGCGCGGCGGCCGTCATCGGGATCTGCACCGTGCAGTGCAGGTCGTCGCCGCGCCGCTCGAAGATCTCGTGCGGGCGCTCGACGATCTCCAGGAACAGGTCGCCGGGCGGGCCGCCGCCGGGGCCGACCTCGCCCTCGCCGGCGAGCTGGATGTGGGTGCCGTCCTCGACGCCCGCCGGGATGCGCACCTTGATCGTACGGCGGGTGCGGACCCGGCCGTCGCCGGAGCACTCCTGGCAGGGATGCCGGATGATCGACCCGAAGCCGCCGCACTGGGGGCACGGCCGGGACGTCATGACCTGGCCCAGGAACGACCGGGTGACCTGGGAGATCTCGCCGCGGCCGTTGCACATGTCGCAGGTGTCGGGGTGGGTGCCGGGCGCGGCGCCGGCGCCCTGGCAGACCTCGCACAGCACGGCCGTGTCGACGACCAGCTCCCGGGTCGTGCCGAACGCGGTCTCGCGCAGGTCCAGCTCGACGCGGATGGTCGCGTTGCGGCCCCTGCGGGCGCGCGAGCGGGGCCCGCGCGCGCCGCCGGCCTGGCCGAAGAACGCGTCCATGATGTCGCTGAACGGGAAGCCCGCGCCGAAGCCGCCGGCTCCCGCGCCCGCCCCGCCGCCGCCGAACGGGTCCGCGCCCAGGTCGTACATCTGGCGCTTGTTCGCGTCGGACAGGACCTCGTAGGCCTGCGTGATCTCCTTGAACCGCTCCTGGGTCTCAGGATCGGGGTTCACGTCAGGGTGGAGCTCCCGGGCCAGCCTGCGGTAGGCCTTCTTGATCTCGTCCTGACTGGCGTCACGGCGCACCCCGAGGGTGGCGTAGTAGTCGCTGTTTGCCACTTATCGACCTCTTATGATGCAGCCAGGATCTGGCTGACGTAGCGTGCCACCGCGCGTACGGCGCCCATCGTCACGGGGTAGTCCATCCTCGTGGGACCCAGCACGCCGAGCCGGGCCAGTTGGTTGTCGCCAGAACCGTATCCGGTCGCGACGATGGACGTGCCGTGCAGATAGGGGTTTTCCGAGCCGATGCGCACAGTGAGCGCGGACGGGATGTCGCTGGACGTCTCGCCGAGCAACCGCATGAGCACGACCTGCTCCTCCAGGGCCTCCAGCACGTCGCGCAGGCCGACGGTGAAGTCGGCGCCGGCGAGGTTGGCCGCCCCGGCGAACACGATCTTCTCGTCGTGGCGTTCGACGAGGGTCTCCAGCAGCACCGACAGGATGGTGGCCACGGCCGGCCGGTCCTCGGCGGGCAGCCGCTCGGGCAGGTCGGCGACGAGATCGGGCACGGCGCTCAGGCCGCACCCGTCGAGACAGGCGTTGAGCACGGCCCGCAGGTGCGCGATGCGGGTGTCCTCCACGACCTCGGGCAGCTCGACCACGCGCTGCTCGACGCGGCCGGTGTTGGTGATGAGCACCAGCATGACGCGCCGCTCCGAGAGCGGCACCAGCTCGACGTGCCGGACGGTCGAGCGGGTCAGCGTCGGGTACTGCACGACCGCGACCTGCCGGGTGAGCTGCGCGAGCAGCCGCACGGTGCGGGTGACCACGTCGTCGAGGTCGACCGCCCCGGCCAGGAACGTCTCGATCGCCCGGCGCTCCGCCCCGGACAGCGGCTTGACCTGTGACAGCCTGTCGACGAACAGCCGGTAGCCCTTGTCGGTCGGCACGCGGCCGGCACTGGTGTGCGGCTGGGTGATGTAGCCCTCCTCCTCCAGCGCGGCCATGTCGTTGCGCACGGTGGCGGGGGAGACCTTGAGATTGTGGCGCTCGGCCAGCGCCTTGGAGCCCACCGGTTCGTTGGTGGACACGTAGTCTTCGACAATGGCGCGGAGCACCGCCAGCTTACGTTCGTCGAGCACGTGCTCACCTCCTGCGTCTGCCTCGGGGAACGACCGTCTAGCACTCTGTGTTCCCGAGTGCCAAGTGTACGGCTCTCACCCACAAGGTGCGATAACACCTGGCCATCCTGCCGCTGGCGCGGGCCCGCCTCCAGGGATCAGACTTGCCGACATGACCGACGAGTCCCCCTCCCAGCCGAACGACCCGGCGCCCGGGTCCGGCCCCCATCCCGGTCAGCCCCCTCCTCCCCCGCCGTACGGGCAGCCGCCGTACGAGCAGCCGCCGCACGGGCAGCCGCCGTACGAGCAGCCGCCGCACGGGCAGCCGCCGTACCAGACGGGGCCGCACGGCATGCCGCCGCAGCAGGCCCCGTACTCGCGGCAGCCTCCGTACCCGCAGCCTCCGTACCCGCAGCCGCCGTACCCGCAGCCGCCGTACCCGCAGCCGCCGTACGGGCCGTCGTACGGGCCGGGGCCGGTGACCGGCGAGCAGGCCGCCCACCCGCAGGTCCCGTACCAGCCGGGCCCCTACGGCTCTCCTTCGGGCGAGCAGGGGTCCTACGGCGGCCAGCCGCTCACGGGCCCGTACGGCAGCCGGCCCCTCCCGGTGTCCGGCATGTACGCCGGCGGCCCCCTGTACGCGCCCCGGGCGGACCCCAAGCTGCTCCGGCCCCCGCTGTGGTGGGTGTGGGCCGCCTGGGGGCTCGCGCTGGTGTGCGTGGTGGCCGGGGTGGCGCTGTTCGCGAGCGGCGTGGCGGACACGGCGCGGAGCGCGCTGCCGACGAGGACGTTCGGCTCCGGTGAGACGGTCACCGTGAACGTGGACCCGGCCGACGAGCCCGTGGTGTACCTGGCCAGCGCCTCGCCGGTGCAGTACACCTGCTCGGCCGGCGGCGGCGCCGGCAAGGCGCTGCTGGCCAGGATGCCCGGGAGCATGACGGTCACGCAGGGCTCGACCACCTGGCGGGCCATCCTCGCCCTGAACGTGCCGAAGGCGGGCGGCTACCAGCTCAAGTGCGACACGGCCGCGGGATCGGGCGCGCGCTTCGCGGTGGGCCCGGCCGTGGACGCCGGCGGGCTGCTGGGCGGCATGGCCGCGCTGTTCCTGCTGCCCGGGGCGGGCGTGCTGGTCGCGGTCGTCCTGACCGTCGTCGTCCTGGCGCGGCGCAGCGGCCACCGCAGGCGCCTCGCGGCAGGCGGGTGATTTGCTACGGTCCCCGGTGTGTATGACGGTGATGTTCTCGCGGGCAACTGGCGGCGGCCGGGCAAGGGCACGATCCCGAAGGTGCCCGCCGAACCCGACCTCGTGGTGGAGGACGCCGACAGCGGGTTCTGCGGCGCGGTCGTGGCCTGCGACAAGGAGGCCGTCACGCTGGAGGACCGGTTCGGCAGGCGGCGCCTGTTCCCGCTGGCGCCGGCCGCGTTCCTGCTGGAGGGCAGGCCCGTGACGCTGGTGCGGCCGGTCGCGGCGCCGAGCGGGCCGAGGCGCAGCGCGTCGGGGTCGATCGCGGTCGAAGGGCTGCGCGCCAAGGTCGCCAAGGAGAGCCGCATCTACGTCGAGGGGGTGCACGACGCCGCCCTCGTCGAGAAGATCTGGGGTCACGACCTGCGCGTGGAAGGGGTGGTCGTCGAGTACCTGGAGGGCGTCGACGACCTGCCCGCGATCGTCGAGGAGTTCGGCCCCGGGCCGGGGCGCCGGCTGGGGGTCCTGGTGGACCATCTGGTGCCCGGCTCCAAGGAGAGCCGCATCGCGGCCCGGGTGACCTCTCCGGAGGTGCTGGTGGTCGGGCACCCGTTCGTCGACATCTGGCAGGCGGTCAAGCCGTCCGCGCTGCGCATCCCCGCCTGGCCGGACGTGCCGCGCGGGGTGCCGTGGAAGGAGGGCGTGATCGCCGCCCTGGGGTGGCGCGTGGAGCCCGCCGAGGCGTGGCGGCGCATCCTGGGGGCCGTCTCCTCGTTCGCGGATCTGGAGCCCGAACTGCTCGGCCGGGTGGAGGAACTGATCGACTTCGTCACGGAGGCACCCTGACCCGGGACCCGCCGCATCACCGGCCACGGGCCCGCGGTCGGGTGACCGGGTCCGCGGTCACGGCCGGTCCTGTTCCCGATCGTGTGGATCGTGTCGCCGGCCCTCCACGTCCGGGCGGCGCCCGCCGCGCACCACCGCTTCCGGTCTCCGTCCGCCTGATCAGCTGACCAGGTCGCGTACCAGCGCGTCGGCGAGCAGCCGGCCCTTCAGGGTGAGGACCATGAGGCCGCCCTTGAACGCCTCCGGCTCCAGCAGCCCGCCACCGAGCGCGGCGGCGACGGCCGTCCGCGCGCCGGGGGCGACGTCGGCCAGCGGGTAGCCGGACACCAGCCGGAGCTCCAGCATGAGGCGTTCGGTCTCACGGTCGTCGGCGGTGAGCACCTCCCGCGCGTGGGCGGGCGAGACGCCCGCGGTCAGGCGCTGGGCGTAGGCGGCGGGGTGCTTGACGTTCCACCAGCGGGTGCCGCCGACGTGGCTGTGGGCGCCGGGGCCGGCGGCCCACCAGTCGCCGCCGGTCCAGTAGAGCAGGTTGTGGCGGCAGCGGGCGGCGTCGGACGTGGCCCAGTTCGACACCTCGTACCAGCGGAACCCGGCCTCGCCGAGCATCGCGTCGGCGATCTGGTAGCGGTCGGCGGCCACGTCGTCGTCGGGCATGGGCAGCTCACCGCGCCGGATGCGGGCCGCCAGGCGGGTGCCGTCCTCGACGATGAGCGAGTACGCGGAGACGTGGTCGGGCTCGGCCTCGATGGCGGCGGCGAGCGAGGCCCGCCAGTCGTCGTCGGACTCACCCGGCGTGCTGTAGATGAGGTCGAGGTTGACGTGGTCGAACCCGGCCGCGCGCGCCTCCTTCACGGCCTGCCCGGCCCGGCCGGGGGTGTGGTGGCGGTCGAGGACCTTGAGCACGTGCTCGCGGGCGCTCTGCATGCCGAAGCTGACGCGGGTGAAGCCGCCCTCGCGCAGGCTCTCCAGCGAGGCGGGGCCGACGGACTCGGGGTTGGCCTCGGTGGTGACCTCGGCTCCCGGCGCGAGGCCGAACTCGTCCCTGACGGCCGCGAGGACGCGGACCAGGTCGGCCGGGGGCAGCAGCGTGGGGGTGCCGCCGCCGAAGAACACCGTCTGGACGGGGAGGTCGGCGTCGCCGAGGACGCGCCGCGCCAGCCGCACCTCCTCGACGACCGTGTCGGCGTAGTCGCGCTGCGAGGCGCCGGGGCCCAGCTCGGCGGCGGTGTAGGTGTTGAAGTCGCAGTAGCCGCAGCGCGTCACGCAGAACGGCACGTGGACGTAGAAGCCGAACGGGCGCTCGCCGAGGCTGCGCAGCGCGCTCTCGGGGAGCTCGCCCGAGGCGGGCGCGGCTTCGCCGTCGGGCAGGGTGGATGGCACACCTCCAGTCTGCCCGCCACCACCGACCACCCTGACCACGGGCCACCCGCACCATGCCTTCCCCGGCTCCCCTCCACGGCGGTGCGGGTCCGGGGAGGCCGGGTGGCGCGACGGGCCGGCTCGCTCAGGTCAACGTGCCGCTCCGAGCACCCGGTCGGCCACGTCGTCCCAGAAGGCGGAGCGTCCCGGGACGGCCAGCACGCGCCGCAGCAGCTCCTTGTCGCCGTGGAACGCCCGGAACGCCTCGGCCACCGTCACCCCGTCGCGCGGCCGGTGCACGATCCGCACTCCGTCACCGGCGCCCAGCTCGCCCGTCTCCACCACCCTCAGGTACGCGCCCGGCCGCCCGGCCTCCGTGAACCGGCGCACCCATCCCGGCTCGTCCATCCAGTTGCGGAACACCACGCACGGCACCCGTGGCCCGCTCACCTCCAGCACGGCCGACCCGACACGCCAGCGCTCCCCCAGCACCGCGCCGTTGACGTCGAGTCCCTCGGTCGTCAGATTCTCGCCGAACCTGCCGTCGCGCAGCCCACGCCGCAGCTCGGCCTCCCACCAGTCGTAGTCCTCGCGCGCGTACGCGTAGACCGCGTGGTCACCGCCGCCGTGGTTGACCAGATCGCCCCGGCCGTCACCGGCGACCCCTTCGGGGCGTACCTCCACCCGGTCGAGCACCGGTGCCTTGTCGATCGCCGTGCGCCCGGTCTTACCGGCCCAGGGGGCGTCCACTACTTTCCCGACATTTACCGAGATGACCCGCATAGCGCCGACGGTAACCGAGCCGTTCCCCGGCGGCGATCCCTTTTCCGGGCCCTTCCCCGGCTTCAGAACCCGAGGTCGTGGGAGAGAGGCAGTTCTCCTCGCCCATCACACCGGCTCCTCGACCGCGAGCACCGTCGCCCGGCCGTCCGCACCGGCCGCACCGGCCGCACCGTCGCCGGCGGCCCCGCGAACGTCCTCGGCACGGCGGGCGCCGTACACGCCCTGCACGAAGCCGAAGATCGCCGAGACCAGGGCCGCCATGGCCGAGACGGCGAAGCTCCACCCCGCCCCGGCGCCGGACAGCACCGCTCCCGTGACCGCGCCGGCCAGGCTGCTCCCCACCACCCTGACCAGCGAGTTCACGCCTCCGGCCGCCGCCGTCCTGGCCGGCTCGACATGCTCGACCGCCATCGTGCCGAGCGCCGCGTACCCGAGCCCGATCCCCACGCCGAGCACGGCCGACGCCCCGTACAGGCTCGCCGGCGACCCGTGCGAGACGCTGAGCCAGAGGGCGGCGACCGCCACCACCACGGACCCCGCGCCGACCAGCGACGCCGCCGCGAACCGGCGCATCAGGCGGCCGGCGAGCAGCGAGACCGTCAGCATCAGCAGCGCCGCCGGCAGCAGGTACAGGCCGACCTGGAGGACCGAGGCGCCGAGCCTTACCTGGGCCACGGACGACAGCGTGGTGATGGTGCCGAACAGTGCGAACCCCAGCAGCAGCGACGCCACCGTCGCCCCGACGGTCCCCCGGTGCAGCAGCATCGGGATCTCGATGAGCGGAGACGCGGCCCGCCGGGCCGAGACCACCCAGAGGGCGAACAGCACGACGCTCGCCGCGAGCAGCCCCAGTGTGCCCGCCGAGGTCCAGCCCCAGGCCGCGCCCTTGCTGACGGCCAGCAGCAGGCAGACCAGCCAGGACGCCACCAGCGCCGCGCCCGCGTAGTCCGGACGTCCGGCGGCCTGAGGACGGCCGGGTTCACGGACGAACAGCATGATCAGCACCACTCCGGCGGCCCCGAGCCCCGCAAGGGTCCAGAACAGCGCCTGGTAGCCGCCTCCGGCCAGGCCCGCGAGGATCATGCCGGCCCCGCTGCCGACGCCGATCATGGCACTCAGCACGCCGATCGCCGTGGGCAGCCGGTCGCGCGTCACCTTCTGCCGGGCGATGCCCATGGCCAGGGGCAGGAGGGCTGCGGACACGCCCTGGAGCGCCCGGCCGGCGATGACCACGGACAACGTGCCGGCCAGGGCGGCCATGACCGACCCGGCGACCAGGAGCAGGAGGGTGGCGACGGCCACGGGACGCCTGCCGTACAGGTCGCCGAGGCGTGACAACAGCGGGATGGTGACCGCGCCGGAGAGCAGGGAGGCGGTGAGTACCCAGGAGACGGAGGTCAGCGGCGCGTGGAGCTCGCGTTGCAGCACGGGAAGCATCGGGACCACGGCCGTCATCTGGAGGGTGCCGACGGCCACGCCGAACGCGAGCACGCCCACGGCCGCCCATGGCGACTTTTTATACATGTATAGAAAGTAACATGGCAGGATGCCGGCGCGCACGGGGAGACCCCCCAAGATCTCCAAGGCGGACATCGTCTCCGCGGCCCACCGCGTCATCGACGAGGAGGGCACGCAGGCACTGACCATGCGCAGGCTGGCCCGCGAGGTGGGCACCACGCCGATGGCCCTCTACCACCACGTGCGCGACAAGGACGAGCTGCTCCTGCTGCTTCTGGACGACTACGCGGCCGGCGTGCCGCGACCCGAGCCGCAGGCGGGGTCCGCGGATCCGGGCGAGCGGATCGTGGCCGCCGCCGTCGCCATGCGCGTGGCGCTCATGGATGTCCCGTGGATCGTCGAGGTGCTCAGGGCCGACGATCTGATGTCGGCCCGCGCGCTGTGGTACCCGGAGCAGATCATCGACGCGGCCGTCCAGGCAGGCCTGACCGCGGAGGACGCCGTGGACGCGTACCGGATCATCTGGCACTACACGGCGGGCGAGATCGCCGCGCGCGCGGCCGCCGCGCGCCGGCGCGAGGACGGCAGGCCGACGTACCGGAGCCAGGTGTTCGAGAGCCTCGACGCGGCGCAATTCCCCAGAATCGCCTCGCTGGGCGGCCGATGGGAGGAGCTGACGGCCCGCGACACCTACGCCAAAGGGGTACGGGCCCTGGTGCGCGGCCTGCTGAGCCCTCCCCCGGTCTGAGCTCCGCCCGGCGGGGCCTCACCCCCTGGTGCCGTCACGGTCACAGGCGGCTCCAGCCGGCCCGGTCGGCGAACCGGTCCGCACGGTCGCGGGTCGCCTTGCCGGCACGGTCACGTGCGACCGCGCCTGCCAGGTTGAGCTGCGACTCGGCATCGAAGCCCGCGAGCTGTAACAGCTTTTCCAGCGCTGCCTGCCGGGTCTCCTCCAGGGTGGCGCCCCGCTCCCCGAAACAGTCGGCCGCGACGTCGAGCACGGCCGTGACCACGGCCGCGTCGGGGTAGGGCACGTCGATCACAATGGCGCCGTCCTTCGCCCGATCCGCCGGCACCAGGTGCAGCCGCAGCAGCCGCCGCATCTCCTCGGCCATCGCGACCCCCAGCACGGCCGCGCGCTCGAACCTCTCAGCAGCAAGCATGTCTCTCTCCAGTCGCACAGGTGTTCGTGAACACCAACGCTAGACGGCGCCACCGACAGAATCCGGCTGCACGGGAGGCACATCAGCCACCCGCGCGCGACGATCTACGGATTAGGCTCGAACGGTGTACGAAAAGACCGTCGTCGCCGAAGACCTCCATGTCGCCCTTGGTGACGGCCCCGTCCTCGAAGGGTTCTCGCTGAGCGCCTCCCCCGGCGAGATCGTCGCCGTCGTGGGCCAGAACGGTTCGGGCAAGTCCACGCTGCTCCGCTGCCTGGCCGGCCTCCAGCCGGTCGGCGGGGGCCGAGTCACCGTGTTCGGGGCCCCACCCGCCGACGACGCCGCGTTCTGGCGGGACGTCGCGCTGCTGGCCGACGAGCCCGCCTGGTACCCCGGCCTGACCAGCCGCGAGCACCTGGAACTCGTCCAGGCCGTCCACGGCGCGCCGCGCATGACCGCCGAAGCGGCTCTGAGCGTCTTCGCCCTGGCCGGGCGCGCCGACGCGCCGCCGCAGAACCTGTCCACCGGCCAGCGCCAGCGACTCTCACTGGCCGCCACCTTCCTCCGGCCCAGCCGGCTGCTCCTTCTCGACGAGCCCGAGCGCGGGCTGGACGCCTCCTTCCGCGTACGGCTCGGCGAGCTGATCGACGCGTACGCGGCCGGCGGCGGCACCGTCGTCATGGCCACGCACGACCCCGTCCTGGCGGCCCGCGCACGCCAGGTCTCCCCCGCCGGCCAGGCGACGGCATGAGCTCCCCGCACTCCCCTGATCCCGCCGCGGTGCGGTGGTTCCTGCGGCAGCGGCGGCAGGGCTCCACGAGCGCGCTCGACCGGTACGTCACCGTGTTCGGCGTCGCCCTCGTGGGTGTCATCGCCGCGCATCCCATCTCCTCGCTGCTCGCGAGCATGGCGGGGACGACCACGACGGCCCGCATGAGCGCGGGACTGGCGCTGGTCGTGCTGGCCTTCGCCGGGTTCACCGCCGCCGCCCGGGCGGCCGGGCCCGTGGCGCTGTCCGCACCCGACGCGTCATGGCTGCTGCCGGCGCCGCTGGGACGGCGCGCGATCCTGGGCCGGACGGCGCGCCTGCTGCTGGTGGCCGCCGTGATGGCGGGCGCGCTGCTCGGGCTGGCGCTGCTGGCCGTGCTCGGCGCGCCGGACCGGCTCCTCTGGCGGCTGGCCGGGGCCCTGGTGGTCGGCGTGGGCGCGACGGTGAGCACCATGGCCCTGGCCGTTCTGGAGCAGGCGTCCAGGCTCTGGGACGGCTGGCTGGGCATCGCGACGGGCGCGCTGGTGACGCTGGCCGTGGTGCTGAGCGTGGCGGCGATGGGCGCCCGGACAGCCCGTCCCGCACTCACCGGAGCCGACCTGATGACGGGTGCCGGAAACGTGTCAGGGATCGGCGGTGTCACGGGAGGTGAGGCAGGGCTCGTCCCTGCTGTCCTCCACGCGGTCCTGGGAGCGGTGGGCGCCGTGGCCGCCGCTCCACCCGCCGTCGTGGCCGGCGTCGCTGTGACGGCCGCCCTGACAGCCGCCCTCCTCGTACGGCAGGCGTGGGCCACCCTGGACCGCATGCCGGCCGGAGCCGTGCTGGCCGCCTCCACGCGGGCCGCGCACGTCACCCGGGCGGCCGTGCTCCTCGATCCCGGGGCGCTGACCTGGATCGCCGAGGACAACCACTGGAAGGCCAGGAGGCTGCGGTCCAGGAGGTGGCCGTCGCTTCCGGCGCCGGCGGCGCTGGCCTGGCACGACTGGCGCCGCCTCGCCCGCCGGCCGGGCCGCCTGATCGCGATGGCCGCCTCCGCCGCCCTCCCCGCCATCCTGGCCCAGGCCCTGGGCGTCACGACCAGCGGACCGGGAGTGCCTACGGCGGCGGCCGTCCTGGCCGGGGCCGTGGCCGTGGCGGCGGCCGCTGTGGCGGGGGCGCGCCGCGACGGCGACAACCCCACCCTGGCCAGGCTCGCCGCCGTCGGCCTGCGACCGGCACTCGCCGCCCGGGCCATGCTGCCCGCGCTCCTCGCCGGCGCCTGGACGGCCGCCGCGCTGACCGGCCTGACGCTGGTGGGCGCGTTGCCCGCCGGGGCGTGGTGGGCGTTCGGCCCGGCAGTCGCGCCCGCCGTGGCCGCCGGGGCGCTCCGGATGGCACGCAGGCGGCCTGTCGACCACTCCATGCCGGTCATCGACACCCCGGGCGGCGCCATCCCCACGGGCCCGCTGCTCTGGGCGCTGACCGGCGTCGACGTCGCCTTGGCCGGCTGCCTGCCGGCTGTCGTCGCGCTCCTGGCCCCGCCGGACGGCCTGGCCGTGTTGCTGGTGGCGCAGGCCGTCACGGGTCCGCTGATGCTCGCGACCTACCTGCTGAGGGCGCGGAAGCCGACGATCAGCTGAGAAGCGGCGGAGAGCCGCGCCCGGGGAACCGGGCGCGGCGATGGCCGGACGATGGTCGGACGCGGGCGAGGGTCAGCGCTTGGACTTGTCGGCGCCGGCGTCGGTCGACAGGGCGGCGACGAACGCCTCCTGCGGAACCTCCACGCGGCCGACCATCTTCATGCGCTTCTTGCCCTCCTTCTGCTTCTCCAGCAGCTTGCGCTTGCGGGAGATGTCGCCGCCGTAGCACTTGGCGAGGACGTCCTTGCGGATGGCGCGGATGTTCTCGCGGGCGATGACGCGGGCGCCGATGGCCGCCTGGATGGGCACCTCGAACTGCTGCCTCGGGATCAGCTCGCGCAGCTTCTTGGCCATGTCGACCCCGTAGGCGTACGCCTTGTCCTTGTGCACGATCGCGCTGAAGGCGTCGACCGGCTCGCCCTGCAGCAGGATGTCGACCTTGACCAGGTCGGCCTCCTCCTCGCCGGCGGGCTCGTAGTCGAGCGAGGCGTAGCCGCGGGTGCGGGACTTGAGCTGGTCGAAGAAGTCGAAGATGATCTCGCCGAGCGGAAGCGTGTAGCGGATCTCGACGCGGTCCTCCGACAGGTAGTCCATGCCCTTGAGCTGCCCGCGACGGCCCTGGCAGATCTCCATGATCGCGCCGATGAACTCGGACGGCGCGAGGATCGTGGACTTGGTGACCGGCTCGAAGACCTGCGCGATCTTGCCGCCGGTGGGGAACTCCGACGGGTTGGTGACCGTGAGCTCGCTGCCGTCCTCCATGACCACGCGGTAGACGACGTTGGGGGCGGTCGAGATCAGCGACAGGCCGAACTCGCGCTCCAGCCGCTCACGCACGATCTCCATGTGCAGCAGGCCGAGGAAGCCGACGCGGAAGCCGAAGCCGAGCGCGGCCGACGTCTCCGGCTCGTAGACCAGCGCGGCGTCGTTGAGCTGGAGCTTGTCGAGCGCCTCGCGCAGCTCGGGGTACTCGTCGCCGTCGATCGGGTACAGGCCCGAGAAGACCATGGGCTTGGGGTGCTCGTAGCCGGCCAGCATCTCGCCGGCCGGCTTGGCCGAGGAGGTGACGGTGTCGCCGACACGTGACTGGCGGACGTCCTTCACGCCGGTGATGAGGTAGCCCACCTCGCCGACGCCCAGGCCGCGCTCGGCGGGCTTGGGCTCGGGCGAGATGACGCCGATCTCCAGCGTCTCGTGGGTGGCGGCGGTGGACATCATGAGGATGCGCTCGCGCTTGCTCAGGTGGCCGTCGATCACCCGGACGTACGTGACGACGCCCCGGTAGGTGTCGTACACCGAGTCGAAGATCAGCGCGCGGGCGGCGGCGTCGGCGTCGCCCACCGGCGCCGGCACGGAGGCGACCACGTGGTCGAGCAGCTCGCGCACGCCCGCACCGGTCTTGCCGGACACGCGCAGCACGTCGGAGGGCTCGCAGCCGATGAGGCCGGCGAGCTCCTCGGCGAACTTCTCGGGCTGCGCGGCGGGCAGGTCGATCTTGTTGAGCACCGGGATGATGTGCAGGTCGGCGTTCATGGCCAGGTAGAGGTTGGCCAGGGTCTGGGCCTCGATGCCCTGGGCGGCGTCGACCAGCAGGACCGCGCCCTCGCACGCCTGGAGGGAGCGCGACACCTCGTAGGTGAAGTCGACGTGGCCGGGCGTGTCGATCATGTTGAGCACGTGACCGTCCCACGGCAGCCGGACGGCCTGGGACTTGATCGTGATGCCGCGTTCGCGCTCGATGTCCATCCGGTCGAGGTACTGCGCGCGCATGGAGCGGTCGTCCACCACGCCGGTGATCTGCAACATCCGGTCGGCAAGGGTGGACTTGCCGTGGTCGATGTGCGCGATGATGCAGAAGTTGCGGATCAACGCGGGGTCGGTCTGGCCAGGCTGAGTGCGCACCGAAGTCCGTTTCGACAGGGTTGAGGTCAAGCGTCTTTCATGGTGACATGCCCGGGTGATCCCCCGAACCGTCATCCGCCGCGGCCTGCGCCTGCTCGCGCTTGCCTTGGTCGTCGTGGTCGCGCTGGTCGGCCTCCTGGCCGCCGCGTTCCGTGTCCAGTTTACCGGCGCTCCGGCAGGCTGGGCGAAGAGCACGGGCAACGACGCCCTCTGGCTGGGCCACATGTGGGTGGATGGCCGCCGTACGCGGCAGGATGTCCAGAATCTGGCGGTACGGCTTCGCGGCACGGGCATCAAGGACGTGTACGTCCATTCCGGTCCGTTCGCGGCCGACGGCCGCCTGGACCCCGCCAAGTACCCCGCCGCCCGTGACTTCCTGGCGTGGGTGCGCGAGGCCCTGCCCGGCGTCCGCGTCTCCGCCTGGCTCGGCCAGAAGGTCGACGGCACCCTCGATCTCGACGACGCGGAGTCCCGGGCCAACGTGCTCGACGGCGTCCGGGACGTGGTCGCGGCCGGCTACGACGGCGTCCACTACAACTTCGAGCCCATCGGCAGCGGCGACGAGGAGTTCCTCGACCTGCTGGCGCGGACCAGGCCCCTCACCAGGCTGCTGTCCACCTCGACCCCGCAGGTCGAGCCGTACCCGCTCCTGCGCCTGACCGCCCGCGCGGCGATCTCCCACGACAAGTACTGGTCGCAGGACTACTTCCGGCGGGTCGCGGAGCGCGTGGACCAGGTGGCGGTCATGACGTACGACACCGGCATGCCGTCCGGGTCGCTCTACGGCGGATTCGTCGCGCGCCAGGCCGAGCTGGCCCTCGGCCTGGTCCCGGAGCGGACCCACCTGCTGATCGGCGCCCCCGCGTACCACGACCACGGCGTCTCCTGGAGCGACGGCGCGGAGAGCGTGGCGGACGCGGCGCGCGCCGCCAAGCTGGCGCTGTCGGAGCACGGCCCGCGGCGGAATTTCGGCCTCGCACTGTACGTGGACTTCGCGGCGACGGCGGAGGACTGGAGGGAGTACGCTGCACAGTGGCTCGTTTGACGGAGCACACCCAGGTCGTTGATTTGAGCAGCCACCTGGGTTATTGGTATCCTGTACAACTGCGTGTGGCGCGCCCTCTCTCGAGCCCGCGCGCCCCATCCATCACCCAGACTTACTTCGAGGCTTCTTCGTGGCGAACATCAAGTCCCAGATCAAGCGCAACAAGCAGAACGAGAAGGCCCGCCTGCGCAACAAGGCGGTCAAGTCGTCCCTGAAGACGGCCGTTCGCAAGTTCCGTGAGGCCGCCGAGCAGGGCGACCTCGAGCAGGCCGCCGCGGCGCAGCGCATCGCCGCCCGTCAGCTGGACAAGGCCGTCAGCAAGGGCGTCATCCACAAGAACCAGGCCGCCAACCGCAAGTCGGCGATCGCCAAGCAGGCCGCCGCGCTGGCCGCCAAGTAACCTGGTTCTTCGAGCGCCGCACTTCACCTGTGAAGTGCGGCGTTTGCAGTTCCCTGCCCCATATTCGCGGAGAACGGCGATGTCCAGCCGTTCCGTGTCACAGTTTCGATATCACATCGGCGTCGCCGCACCGTATCGGCTGCGTCACCGTTGCCAAGATCCCTTGCCCTCGTCCCGGTGAGTCCCCAGAGTTCACACAGGACGGCGGAAGGGGGCACCGTGCGGGGGCCGTGGGTGGTCAGGCGCGCGCTCAGCGAGCCGTTGCTGCTGCTGGCGGCGTTCGGGTCGATCCTGCTGGCGACGACCACGCTGGTGTCGCTCACCATGTACGCCACGTCCACGGCCGAGGCGGGCCTGCGGCGCGCGATGGAGACCGCCCCGCTGGGCCAGGTGGCCGCGGCCGTCTCCACGCCCGTGACGGCCGAGACGTTCCCCCGGCTGGACAAGGTCGTGCGTGAGCGGATCGGCGCCGCGTACACCGGCACCCCCGTCACGATCACCACCAGCATCCGCTCCGACTCGTACGTGCTGCCCGGCCAGGAGCGCCGCGAGCAGCCCGGCCTGCTCAGGTTCGGCACCCACGACGGGCTCGACCGGCACGCCAGGCTCGTGTCGGGCTCCTGGCCGCGGCCCGCGCCGGACGGGGCCGGCCAGGTCGAGGCGGCCGTGTCCCTGTCGGCGGCGTCGGCGGCCGGTTGGAAGGCCGGGCAGGAGTTCACCACCGAGGGCCGCCTCGACCACCGGCCGGTACGGGTACGGCTCACCGGCGTCTTCCAGCTCGACGACCCGTTCGGCGACCGCTGGACCGGCGAGCAGCTGCTCAGCCGGGGCGTGGAGAGCGGCCAGTTCACCACGTACGGGCCGCTGATGGTGGCCCGTGAGACGTTCCTCACCCGCTTCGCCACCAGCGTCAACGCCACCTGGACCGCCGTCCCCGACCTGCGCGGCCTCACCCCGGAGGCGCTGCGGCCCTTCGCCGGCCGGGTGGCCGGGCTGCGCCAGGCCCTCCAGGACGCCGGCTGCCGGTCCTGCACCGCCACCAGCCGCCTGCCGGAGCTGCTGTCCCAGCTCGGCACGGCCGCGCTGGTGGCCCGCTCCACCATGCTCATCCCGGTGCTCCAGCTTCTGCTGCTGGCCGCGTACGCGCTCATGCTCACCGCGCGGCTGCTCGCCGACCACCGCCGGATGGAGGTCGCTCTGCTGCGCTCGCGCGGCGCGGGCACGTCCCGGCTGGCCGCGCTGGCGGCCGGCGAGGCGCTGCTGGTGGCGTTGCCGTGCGCGGCGGTCGCGCCGTTCCTCGGGCCGCCCCTGTTGTCGCTGATCGGGTCGCTGCCGTGGATCGCGGCCTCGGGCGTGCGGCTGACGCCGCAGGCCGGGGCGGGCACGTTCCTGGTGTCCACGGGCGTGGCGCTGGCCTCGGCCGGGCTGCTCGTGCTGCCGGCGCTCGCGGGCGCCCGCCGTACGTACGTCGAGGAGCAGGCGACGCGCGGGCGCGGCGTCGGGCGCGGCCTGGTCGAGCGGGCGGGCGCCGACGTGGCGCTGCTCGTGGTCGCCGCGCTGGCCATCTGGCAGCTACGCCGGTACGGCTCGCCCGTCACCGCCACGGCCACCGGCGAGCTGGGCGTCGACCCGCTGATCGTCTCCGGGCCCGCGCTGGCGCTGCTCACCGGCGGCATGCTGGGCCTGCGGCTGGTGCCGCGCGTGTCCCGGCTCGCCGAGCGGCTGACGGCGCGCCGCCGGGCGCTCGCCCCCGCGCTCGGCGCCTGGCAGGTCAGCAGGCGCCCGCTGCGGTACTCCGGGCCCGCGCTGCTGCTGACCATGGCCATCGCGATCGGGATCATGTCGATGGCCACAGCCGCCACCTGGCGGACCTCGCAGCAGGACCAGGCGGACCACCGGGCGGGCGCCGACCTGCGGCTCTCCGGGCCTCCCGACGGGCCGGAGCTGGGAGCCCTCGGGCGGGGCACGGCCTTCGCCGCGCTGCCGGGCGTCACGGCGATCTCCCCGGCGTTCCGGGGACAGGCCGAGTTCGGCGGCGGCGACGCCGTGCTGCTCGGCCTCGACGCCACGCGGCTGGCCGAGCTGTTCAGGCTGCGCCCGGACCTGTCGGACCGGGACGCGGGCGAGCTGTCCCGCGCGCTGCGCCCCGCCGGGCCGGGCTCGGGTGGCCTGGAGGTCCCCGGCCGGCCCGCCACGCTCACGGTCGAGGTCCGGTCGGACGGCGCGGCGCCGCTGCGGCTGACCGTCTCCGACGCGCTCGGCATGTGGCGCGACCTCCCCCTGGGCGCCCTGCGCGCCGGCGACAACCGCTTCGAGGCGGACCTGAGCGGCCTGGCCGGGCGGGGCGGGAAGATCGCCTACCCGCTGCGGATCCGCGGCGTCACCGCCGGGCCGGTCGCGGAGGGCCGGGCCGAGGTGACGCTGACCGGCCTGAGCGCCGGCGGCCGGCCACTCGCCGTGCCGGGCGGCTCCGGGCCGCTGGAGGCCACCGGGATCCGGCCGGCCGTCTTCACGCCGGGCGCGGTCCCGGCCGCCGGGCCGCTGCCCGTGGTGCTCACGACCGGGCTCGCCGAGTCGCTCGAGCTGCGGGCCGGGCAGAGGGGGCGCGTCACGCTGGACCGGGACGTCGTCGAGGTGGAGGTGGCCGGCATCGTCGAGCGGATGCCCACGACGGCCGGCGACCAGCAGGCCGTTCTCGCCGACTGGGCGGCGCTCCAGTCCCGCGCCCTGGCGGCCGGGCAGCAGCCGCGGCCCGCGACCGAATGGTGGCTGGCCGTGCGCGGCGGCGACACCGCGCCCGCCCGCGCCGCCCTCGACCGCCGACCAGAGTGGGACGTGACCGCGGTCGACCGGCGCGAGCTGACCACCGCGTTGCGCGACGACCCGCTCGCCGGCGGCCTGCAGGGGGCGTTGATCCTCGGATTCGTGGCGGCGCTGGTGTTCGCGGTGCTCGGGTTCCTGGTCAACGCCACGGTCGCGGTCAGGGAGCGGGCCGCGGAGTTCGCCGTGCTGCGGGCGCTGGGGGTCGGCTCGCGGCAGGTGCTCGGGCTGCTGGCCGTGGAGCAGGCGTTCGTCGTCGGCCTGTCGCTGGTGGCGGGCACCGCGCTCGCCGCCGTCATGAACGTGCTCGTCGTGCCGCACGTCGTGCTCACCGGGCAGGCGTCGGCCGTCACGCCGGACGTGGTGCTCGACGTTCCCTGGGCCGCCACCGCCGGCATGCTGGCGCTGGTGACGGCCCTGCTGTTCGCCATCGTCGCCGGGCTCGCGCGCGCGGTGCGCGGGCGCGGCGCCCGCCTGGGGGAGCTCCAGTGAAGTCCTTGGTGCCGGCGCGCGTCCATCTCGGCCCTGTGGCGCTGCTGGCCGTGCTCACGCTGAGCGCCTGCCTGCTGGTCGGCGGGCTGCCGCGGGCCGTCCAGGCGTCCTTCGACGACGCCCTGCACGCGTCGCTGAGCGACGCGGCGGCGTTGCAGACCGACCTCCTCGCGCAGGTGGAGCCGGCCTCGGCGGAGGCGACCCTGCGCGAGCCCGCCCAGTTCGCCGCCGGCGAGGAGCGGCTGCGCTCGCTCCTGCCCGCGCCGCTCCGGCCGCTCGTGCTGCCGCCCGGCCGGGGCACCAGCCACGCCAGCGCCACGACGTACGACACGCCGGTCCACGGCACCGGCGGCATGCGGTACCTCAACCTCGGCTGGCTGTCCGACGCCGACCGGCGGGTGCGCTGGGTCGAGGGCAGGCGGCCCGGCGCGCCGGGCTCCATGACGTACGAGCGGGAGAGCATTCCCGTGTTCGAGGTCGGCGTCTCCGAGGACGCCCGCGCCAAGATGGGGCTGGAGATCGGCGCCACGCGGATCCTCGGCGAGAGCGACTACGCGGCCGTCAAGGTCGTGGGCGTGTTCGCCGCGGACGACCCGGCCGACCGCTACTGGACCCACCACGCCGACGTCCTGCGGGTCACCGAGACGCAACCGCCCGGCAAGACCGACCTGGAGCGGCGCGCCACGGCCCTCATCTCCGAGGCCGGCCTGACACGGCTGAACGGCGACGACCGCAACCTCGTCTACACCTGGGTGCTCGGCCTGGACCCGGCCGCGCCCACCTCGCTCGGGGCCGCCGAGGTGAAGGACGCCGTCGCCGACTACGAGCGGACGGTGTCGGTGGAGACGCCGGCCTCCGGCCGCTACCGGCTGGTGACCGGGCTGCCCGGGCTGCTCGACGGCTTCCTCACCGCGCAGGGCACCGCGCGGACCGTGATGGTCCTCGTGCTCGGCGGGTTGCTGGCCGTGTCCGCCGGCGTGATCGTGCTGGGCGTGCGGCTGCTGTCCGAACGGGCCGACCCGGCGCTGGCGCTCGCCCGGGCGCGCGGCGCGTCGCTGCCGCAGCTGGCCTTCGCCGGGGCGGGGCCGGTGGCGCTCGCCGCTGTGCCGGCCGCCGTCGCCGGGTACGCCTTGTCGTGGCTGGTGCCCGGACCCGCCACGTTCGTCGTCCACGCCGGGCCGGCGCTGGTGCTCGCCGTGGCCGTCGGGTTCGCCGCCGTGCGGCCGGTCGTCGCCCACCGCGCGCCGCTGCGCGAGCGCCGCGACGACGTGGCCGCCGCCCGGCCGCCGCTGCGCCGGGTCACGCTGGAGGCGCTGGTCGTCGTGCTCGCGCTGGCCGGGGCGTACCTGCTGCGCTCCCGCAGCCTGGCGGGCGAGGCCGGCGACGACCCGTTCCTGCTGGTGGTGCCGGTGGCGCTGACCGTGGCCGCCGCCCTCGTGACGATCCGGTGCTACCCGTACCCCCTGCGCCTGCTCGTACGGCTGGCGTCCCGCGGCCGGGCGGCCGTGCCGTACCTCGGCCTGACCCGGGCGGCGCGGGCGCGGCCCGCCAGCGTGCTGCCGGTGCTCATCCTGCTGCCGGCGCTGGCCGTGTCGGTGTTCGCCTCGGTGATCGCCGGTGGCGTGGAGACCGCGCAGCGGCTGGCCGCCTGGCAGGCCACCGGCGCGTCGATCAAGGTGACGTCGCGGGTCGAGCTGCCCGCCGGCGTGGTGGACCGGGTCCGGGCGGTGCCCGGTGTGGAGCTGGTGCTGCCCGCGCAGACCGGGCAGGTTCAGCTCGGCTACACGGGCGAGCGGGCCGAGGCCATCGCCGTCGACGTGGCGGCCTGGCGGCGGCTGCTGGCCGACTCCCCCGTCAGCCTGCCCCCGCTGCCCACCTCCGCATCCGGGGTGCCCGCGCTGGTGTCCCCGGAGCTGCACGGCCGCGGCACGATGGACATCGGCTGGCAGGCCCGGACGAAGCTGACCGAGCGAGGCGTGGTCACGGCCGTGCCCGGCTTCTTCACGCGCGGCAAGTTCCTCGTGGTGCCGCTGGAGGTCAACGCGCGGCCCTCCGTGAACACGTTGCTGATCAAGGGCGACGCCGACCCGGCGGCGGTGACCAGGGCCATCGGCCGGCCGACGGCCGTCGTGACCTCGCAGGCCGCCGAGCTGGCCGCGATCCGCGACGCCCCGCTCACCGGGACCGTGCGGGTGGTCCTGCGCGTCACCACCGGCGCCCTGGCCGCGTACGCGCTGGTCGCCGTGGTCGTCATGCTGGTGATCGGGGCGGCGGACCGGACGCGGGCGCTGGCGTTCCTGCGCCCCCTCGGGCTGTCGGAGCGGCAGGCGCGCGGGCTGACCGCGCTGGAGATCCTGCCCCTCGTGCTCGTCACCGCCCTGGCCGGTCTGGTGCTGGGGCTCGCGCTGCCCGCGGCGCTCGGGCCCGGCATCGACCTGTCGTCGTACGCGGGCGGGGTGGCCGTCGAGGGGTACGCGCCCGACCTGGCCGTGCCACTGCTGCTGGCGGCCGGGCTCGCCGTCGTCGCCGGGCTCGGCGCGTACGTCCACACCGCGGCGGGCCGCCGGCGCGGCTCCGGGACGCTCCTGCGAGGGGGCGACCTCGCATGACGCGGCGTTCCACGAGACCGGCGTACCCGTGCTCGTACGACCGACCACAACCTCTCCGTGAGCAGGTGATCCCGGCATGAACACCACGCTGTCCGAGCTGGAGGCCCGGGCCGGCGCGCCCAGGGCGGACTTCGGCGGCGACGCCCACATCGTCTGCGACAACCTCGTCCGCATCTACAAGACCGAGGGCGTCGAGGTGGTCGCCCTCCAGGGGCTGGACCTCCTCGTCGACAAGGGGGAGCTGGTCGCCGTCGTCGGCGCGTCCGGCTCCGGGAAGTCGACGCTGCTGAACGTGCTGTCCGGGCTGGACGTGCCCACCGCGGGCGTGGCCCGGGTGGCGGGCATGGATCTGCTGTCGATGACGGCCAAGGACCGGCTGCGCTACCGGCGGGAGGTGGTCGGCTTCGTCTGGCAGCAGACGGCGCGCAACCTGCTCCCGTACCTGACCGCCCGCGAGAACGCCGAGCTGCCGGTACGGCTGGCCGGCCGGCGCAAGCACGGCCGGGCGATGGAGCTGCTGGAGCTGCTCGGCGTCGGCGACCGGGCCGGGCGCACACCCGGCGAGCTGTCCGGCGGCGAGCAGCAGCGGGTGGCCATCGCCGTCGCGCTGGCCAACTCCCCCCAGCTCATCCTGGCCGACGAGCCGACCGGTGAGCTGGACAGCGACACCTCCGAGGAGGTGTTCGACGCCCTGCGCAAGGCCAACAGGGAGCTGGGCGTGACCGTGGTCATCGTGACCCACGACCCGCTCGTGTCGGAGCAGGTGGACCGGACGATCGGCATCCGCGACGGCCGCACCAGCAGCGAGACGCTGCGCAGGGAGGGCGCGGAGGGCCAGGTCGTGGCCGAGGAGTACGCGGTGCTCGACCGGGTCGGGCGGCTGCAGCTTCCGCGCGACTTCATGAACGCGCTGCAGATGGAGCGACGGGTACGCCTGGAGCTCGAATCCGACCACATCGGCGTATGGCCGGCGAGAGAGGAGCCCTCGGGTGAGCAGTGAGCCCTTGGTCGTGGTCGAGGGGCTGCGCAAGGTCTACCGCACCGGGCCGAAGGAGGTCGTGGCGCTGCGGGAGGTGACGTTCGAGGCGTTCCCCGGCGAGCTGATCGCGATCCGGGGGCGGTCGGGGTCCGGCAAGACCACGCTGCTCAACCAGATCGGCGGCCTCGACCGGCCCGACGCCGGCCGGGTGGTCGTGGCCGGGCAGGAGGTCACGGCGATGGCCGAGGACGACCTGGTGGGGCTGCGCCGGGACGTGGTCGGGTTCGTGTTCCAGTCGTTCGGGCTGGTGCCGGTGCTGTCGGCGGCGGAGAACGTCGGCGTCCCGATGCGGCTCACCCGCACGCCCGCCGCCGAGCGGGAGGAGCGGGTGCGGATGCTGCTCGCCCTCGTGGGGCTGGAGCGGCACGGCAACCAGCGGCCGTACGAGCTGTCGGGCGGGCAGCGGCAGCGCGTGGCCATCGCCCGGGCCCTGGCCAACCGGCCGCGGCTGCTGGTGGCCGACGAGCCGACCGGGCAGCTCGACTCGCAGACCGGGCGGCAGATCATGGAGCTGATCCGGGCACTGGTACGCGGCGAGGGCGTGACGGCGCTGGTCGCCACCCATGACCCGGGACTCATCACCCTCGCGGATCGCGTACTGGAGATCGCCGACGGAGTGCTGCACGAGGTGGTACCCCAGGAGTCCTGACGATCGCCGCCAGGTTCGCCGCGGCGACGAGGGCGGCGCCCGCGAGCAGCAGCCCGGCCGCGCCCGTGAGCCCCGCCAGCGGCGCCGCCACGGCCAGTCCGAACGGCCGCGACGCGAACGAGATGAGCTGGTCGAACGCCCGCACCCGGCCCAGCGCGGCCTCCGGGATCTCCTGCGCCACGACGGTCTCCCACAGCGGGCTGAGGACGCCGAGACCGCACATCGCCACGAAGTACGCGCCGGCGACGGCCCAGGCGGGAGCCGGGACGGCCAGGGCCGCCAACGGCAGGGCGTACAGGGCGGCGGCGACCTGCACCGCGACGATCGGCCGGCGGACCGGCAGGCGCGGCGCGGCGAGCACGCCCACGACCAGGCCGGCCGTGCCGCACTGGGCGATCAGCACCCACGCGCCCTCGCCGCCGAGGCTCCGGACGGCGGCCATGGGGCCCAGGGTGAGGAAGAGACCGGCGGTGAGATGCCAGACCCCGTGGCCGAGGACCCCGCGCAGGAACCACGGCCGCACCCTGACCTCCCGCCACCCCTCGGCCAGCTCGCGCCCGAACCCCTTCGTCTCGCCCTGGAGGCGCGCCACGTCGACCGTGCTCGCACCGGCGCGGACTCCTCCCAGGGTGAGGGCCGAGCCGGCGAACAGGACGCCCGTCAGCGCGGCCGCCCAGCCCGGCCCCGCCACCAGCGCCACCCCGCCGGCCAGCGCGGGGGCGGCCACGGCGGACACACTCGTGACGACGCCGATCCGCGCGTTCACGCGCAACCGGTCGGGCCCGGGCACCACGGCCGCCACCAGGCGCGGCACCGCCGGCATGCCGAAGGCGATGGCCACGCCGGACACCGCCGACAGCACGGCGAGCACGGCCAGGCGCCCGGACCCGGCGATCAGCTCGGCGCCGATGGCGACCTGGGCCAGGCAGCGTACGAGATCGGCGAGCAGGATCACCCGCGCGGGTGGCAGCCGGTCGGCCAGCACCCCGCCGACGGGGAGGAACACCAGCAGCGGGACCAGCTCGCACGCCAGCACCAGTCCGAGCCCGTCGGCGCCCCCGGAGACGCGCAGGACGGCAAGGGTGAGGGTGGTGGGGATCAGAGCGGTGGCCAGGGCGGAGAGGCCGCGCCCGATCAGCAGACGACTCATCATGGCTCGGTACATTATTTCGTCAGCGAATCTTTCGTCAACGAAATACTTTCCTGCGTATGATCAGGCCCGTGGAGGACTCGGTCGATCGGCATCTGGCGCGCTGGCGTGGCAAGGCGCCCTACGAGGAGCGGGTGGAGGGCGTCGTCACGCGCATGCAGCACCTGGTGAAGCACCTGGCGCACACCAAGGAGGCGGCGCTGGCGCAGGTCGGCATGCAGGACTTCGAGTTCGAGACGCTGCACCGGCTGGTCGCGGCCGGCGGCTCCGCCACGCCGTCGGAGCTGGCGGCGGAGCTGCTGCTGTCACCGGCGGGCATGACGGGCCGCCTCGACACCCTGGAGCGCTCGGGCCTGGTGCGGCGGGTCCGCGGCGAAGGCGACCGCCGCCGGGTGGACGTGGAGCTCACCTCCAAGGGGCACGAGCTGTGGACCGACGCGATGGCCATCCGGGGGGAGGTGGAGGCGGACCTGCTGTCGGCCCTGGACACGGCGGAGCAGGAGACGTTGGACGCCCTCCTCAAACGCCTGCTCCACCACGTCGAAACCCACCGCTGAACCGTGCGGCGGCATCGTGTCGCCGCAGGTCGATCTGCCGATCGCACGAGCCCGGAACGTTGCGGAGGATGGCCGGCGACCTCGAGCTCGACCTACGTGACGCCCTCGTGACCCGGCAAGCCGAGCTCTCCCGCCGCATCGAGGATCGAGGCTGATGCCCGATTCGCACCGGGGTGAACATGACCGGTCACGGCACGAGCTAGCGGCCCGTGCGGCTCGCCACGATGACCTGGACCGCGTGCTCCAGCGCGTACGCCGGGTCGGCGCCGCCGCCCTTGACCTGCTCGTCCGCCTCGGCCACGGCCTGGATGGCCCGCGACAGCCCCTGCGGCCCCCAGCCGTTGACCTGCCGTTTGACGCGCTCGATCTTCCAGGGCGGCATGCCGAGGTGGCTTGCCAGCTGGCCGCCCCGGAGGTCGCGCGGAGCCCCGGCCACCTTGGCGATCGACCGCAGCCCGCCCGCCAGCGCGCTCACCAGCAGCACGGGCGCGACCCCGGTGCCGAGTGCCCAGCGCAGCTGCTCCAGAGCCTCGGCGAGCCGCCCCTCCACCGCCGAGTCCGCGACGTTGAACCCCGTGACCTCGGCCCGCCCCTTGTGATAGCGGGCCACGGCGGCGACGGTGACCGTCTTCTCCTCGGTGTCGAACATGAGCTGGTTGCACGCGGCCGCCAGCTCGCGCAGGTCGTTGCCCACGGCGTCGAGCAGCGCCTGCGCGGCGTCGGACGCGATCGAACGGCCCCCCCGCTTGAACTCGGTCCTGATGAAGTCGAGCCGCTCCCCCGCCTTGGTCGGCTTGACCACCGTGACGACGCTCGCCCTGGCCTTCTTGAGCCCGTCGACGAGCGCCTTGCCCTTCGCCCCACCCGGATGCGCCAGCACGAGCACGGTGTCGCCCGACGGCTGCGAGGCGTACGCCACGACCTCGGCGGCGACCTCCTTGGGCAGATCCTGCGCGGAGCTGATCACCACCACGGAACGGTCACCGAAGAGCGACGGCGAGGTGAGCTGGAGCAGCTCTCCCTTCCCCATCCTGGACCCCACGAGATCATGAACCTCGGCTCCGGGGTCACCGGCCCGCACCGCCGCCACGACGGCGCCGACCGCCCGCTCGGCCAGCAACTCCTCGTCGCCGACGACCAAGGTCACGAGTGCTGGATCGCTTCCCGCCATGTCGAGCAGCATCCCACGCTCCACCGACAACCCGGTACTCGCGGAGTCTCCTGGCGGTCACCGGTCAGATCACTCGTGGAAGCTCCGCAGACAGGCGGACGCCACACGTGCATCCCGGGAAGCGCCTGTCCACGGGCGAACCCCGCCGCTCCAACTCGGCGACCAGACACACCCACATGGACACGCGCACGCACCCCCGCGCGGCGCAAGGGGACGAGCGCCGCGAAGTCGCGGTATCAGGGAGGCCGATCACCTCCTTGCGAACCACGGGTCACGATCGCCAGGCGTCCCTCCCGTTCCACCACGGCCAGGTCGCCCGAGCGGTCCGTGCGGTAGACCCGCGCGCCCAGGCGCCGGAGGAGCGACAGCGTGGGTTGCGCCGGATGACCGTAGTCGTTGCCCTCCCCCACGCTGATCAGCGCGGCACGGGCACCCACCGCGCCGAAGAACGCGGGGTCCTGCCTGGGCGAGCCGTGGTGCGGCACCTTGAGGATGTCGGCCGGTGGCAACAGGCCTCCGCGCAGCAGGGCGTCCTGGGCTTCGGTCTCGATGTCGCCGCTCAGCAGCGCCGACCCGGCTCGCCAGCGTACGTGGACCACGACGCTGGAGTTGTTCGCGGCGCTGCCCTCTCCTTGGCCGCTGGGCGGGGCGCGGGTGGGTTCGGGGGCCAGGACGGTCAGCTCGGAGGGGCCCAGCCGCCAGTGGGTGCCGGGTGGCGCCGTCCACTGCGGGATGCGTTGCCGGGCGAGGTCCGCAGTCAGGCGGGACGCCTGGTTGTCGAGACTGCGCTGCGGGCTGACGACGACGGCGCCCACGCGCCTGCCCCGCAGGACGCCGGACAGCCCGTCGATGTGGTCGGCGTGCGGGTGGGTGAGGATGACGAGCGGGACGTCGGTGATGTCCAAGCGTCGCAGGCAGCGGTCCATGGTGACGGAATCGGGACCGGTGTCGACCACGACACCTCGGCCGGGGCCTGCGGCGAGCACCAGGCCGTCGCCCTGGCCTACGTCGCACACCACCATCAGCCACGCCCTGGGCGGCCAGGGGGCGACGACCGGCCGTACGACCAGCACCGCGACCAGGACCCCGGCCGCCACCGCCAGCGCCACCGCCCTCCAGGACCGGCGCCTGACCAGGAGCGTCACTGCGACGGCGGCCAGGGCCAGCAGCGCGAGACCCGCGATGCCGCCGGGCCATGGCAGGGTCGCTAGTGGAAGGTTCACGGCCCAGCGGGCCACCATGATGATCCAGCCCACCGCGTAGCCGGCGGGGATGACAATGATCCGGGCCGCTTCCGGCCAGAACGGCGCCACCAGGGCGGCGGCGAACCCGAGCAGTGTCGCGGGCGCCACCGCCGGGCCGGCGAGCAGGTTGGCGGGGATCGCGGCCAGGGAAACCTGACCGGCCATCAGTACGAGGATCGGTGTCACGGCGACCTGCGCGGCGGCGGGCACGGCGACGGCCTCGGCCACCCACCTGGGCAGCCGGCCTCTCCGCGTGGACGACGCCTCCCCTGACGGGCCGGAGGGCGGGTCCCCCGACGGGCCGGAGGGCGGTCCCCCTGACGGGCCGGAGGGCGGTCCCCCTGACAGGCCGGAGCACGAGCCCCCTGACAGGCCGGACGACGAGCCGCCTGACAAGCCAGAGCACGACCCGCCTGACGGGCCGGGGGCGGAATCACGGGTGTGGGCGGGGGGCGGGCGCGTGTCGGATTGAGACGTGCCGGTGTAGGGGGTGGTGACCGCTGGTCGGGTGTCGGCTTGGGAGGTGGCCGCTGGTCGGGTGTCGGCTTGGGAGGTGGCCGCTGGTCGGGTGTCGGCTTGGGAGGTGGCCGCTGGTCGGGTGTCGGCTTGGGAGGTGGCCGCTGGTCGGGTGTCGGCTTGGGAGGTGGCCGCTGGTCGGGTGTCGGCGGTGGTTCGGGGGTGGTGGGTCAGGCGGTCGCGCCAGCGCGGGGCTAGGAGGAGGATGCCGGCCGTCGCGCAGACCGAGAGCGCGAAGCCGTACGAGATGGCCAGGTCGGGCGAGAAGAGGATCAGTAGGAGTACGGCTGCCGAGAGGGCGGCCATTCCGTCCTTGGGGCGGCCGGTGCCGAGGGCGATGGCGGCGACCAGGCCCATGAGAAGCGCCCTCAGCACGCTCGGGGACGGTCTGGCGACCACGGCGAAGCCGATCATCGCCACGGCGGCGAGGCCGGCACGCAGGGCGAGTGGGAGTCCGGCCACGCGGGAGAGGGCGAGCGCCGCGCCCGCCACGATGGACAAGTTGGTGCCGCTCACGGCATTGAGATGGTTGAGGCCGGATTCCTTGAGGTCCGCGCTGACTTGGGGGTCCATGCGGGAGACATCGCCCACCACGAGCCCGGGCAGGAGGCCGCGCTGATCCGGTGGGAGAACATCGGTGGCCGTCCGCAGACCGGCCCTCAGCGTGCCCGCGATCGCTTGGAGGCGGCTCGGGGATGTCAGCACCTTGGGACTTCCGCGGACGAGGAGGACGGCGGCGGTCAGCTCGCCCGGGGTTGGCTCGGCCAGCCGTGCGACAACCTGAACGCGTTGGCTGGGGAGGAGAGGGCGCCATTCGGGCCCGTGGGCGAGGACGAGGACGGGGAGGCTTACGGCTTCGCGGAGGTGGGGCGTCCGGTAGGTGTCGAGAGTGGCGTGGACGACGACCTGTTCTTGGTGGAAACGGCCGAGCTTGATTTTGGGGTCGTCGGCGAGAGTGATCTCGGCGGTGATCGTCGCACCGTGCCTCGCGAGGTCGGCGACGGGAGCGGTGGTGACGGCGTGGACGCGGGTGGCGACCGACGCCGAGGCGGCGGCCGTACAGGCCAGGGCGGCGATGATCACGTTCCGCCAGGGCCGCCAGCGGTGGTGACGGTGCGCGAGCACCGCTGTGCCGAAGGCTCCCAGCACCGACAACGCCGACACTGTCAGGCCGGCTGTGGGCGGGCTGCTCAGGAGGGCCAGGGTGACGGCCCAGACGGCCAGGGCAGGGCAGGTGAGGATCCACGTATGGCCGCCGATCATTTGGACTCCGGGCGCCGGGGAGTCCGATGCCGCGGAGTCGAGTCCCGTGCCTTCAGGGGTCGCGGGCATGTCAGACGCGGACCTTGTCCTTGATTTCTTCATACTTTTTGGCGCCGATGCCTGGTATTTCCTGGAGTTGCTCCACGTTGGTGAAGCCGCCGTGGGCGGTGCGGAAGTCGGCGATGCGTGCTGCCAGGACTTCGCCGACGCCGGGCAGTTGGTCCAGTTGGTCGGGGGTGGCCGTGTTGAGGTCGAGCACCGTGGTGGCCGGGTCGGTCAGGGGCGGGCCGGGGGCGTTGCCAGGACCGGCGGCGCCTACGGTGATCTGTTCGCCGTCGGCCAGGCGCCTCGCCAGGTTGACCGATGCGGCGGCCTCGGGTCGGCGCACTCCCCCGGCGGCCTTCACCGCGTCGGCCACGCGTGCGCCCATGGGGAGGGTGTAAATGCCGGGCTTACGTACCTTGCCGGTGATGTGAATGGTGATCTCGGCAGTGGGGGTGGCTGCCGATGGGGCCGCCGGACGGGGTGGATGGGCGGGCGGGGACGCGACGGGGGACGCAACAGGGAGCGGCTCGGGGGTCGGCTCCGAGCGCCAGAGGAAGATGCCGGCGGCCAGTGCTGCCATGACGGCCAGGGTCAGGAGTACGCGTAGGCCTGGGCGGCCTGGGTCCAGGGCGGGCGCCTTGGTGGAGACGGCGGCGCGGAATGCTTGGAAGGAGGGGGGCAAGGTTGGGGCCAGCGGGGTTCGAACCGTCCCTGGGGTGAGGTCCGCCATGGGGTCGGCGTTGCTTTCACGGGCGAGGATGTTCGGTTCACGGGCAGGGACTGCTGCACGGGCAAGCTCCGCGTCACGGGCTAGCTCCGCGTCACGGGCCAGCTCCGCGTGACGGGCAGGGCGCGCTGGACGGGCAGGGGGCGCCGCACGAGCAAAGTCCGAGTCGCCGGCAAGGTCCGCGTCATGGGAGAGTCCCGCTTCACCGACGAGGTGGGCGTGGGTGTCTCGGTCGTGAAGACCTTGCAAGTGGGTCGGGTAGGCGCTCTGCAGGTAGGTGTCCTGCGGGCGGGCGATACCAGGACGCACGTCGCGAGGGCGGGTGCCATGGGAACGGGTGTCTTCGCGATGGGCGTCATGGGAGTAGGCGTCATGGGAGTGGACGTCCTGGGCATCGGCGTCACGTGCGCGGGCCTCATGGGCATGGGCGTCTCGTGTGCGGCCCTCAAATGCGGGGGCCTCTCCGGGAGGGGCGTCGCCAAGGTCTGGGCCGCCGGTGCCGAGGGGCGGGTAAGGGTGTCTCCCGTGGCCCGCTCCGGGGCTGGATGGGGCGGGGTCACGGGGCCTGGGGGAAACGGGATGCGCGTCCCCGGCAGGCAGGGTGGCGGTGACTCGGGGAAACGCTGGGGGCTGGTGGTCGGGGGTGTTCTGCAGGGCGGTGATCGGGCGGGGGTGGCGGCGGGCAGGAGGCGTGAGGGAGCGCAGCCGGGCCTCGGCCACGGTCCGCTCGGTGATCGGGTCCTGGGAACGCACGTCCCAGAACGTACGGCCCCGCCGGGCGCCGGAAGGGGGCGAACGGCGTTCTGGGGATGGAGGGGCGGCGCGCGCCGAGGCTGTGGACGACGGGCGTCAGGACGATGGGCGTCAGGCGTCAGGCGTCAGGACGATGAGCGTTCGGGCAAGTCAGGCGTCAGGACGGCGGCCGTCAGAACCGCAGGCTTCAGAACGGCAGGCGTCAGGCGGTGTCCGGGCTGACCGTGAGCCCCAGCATCCCCGGCCCCACGTGGACCCCGACGACCGCCCCCACCTCGACCAGCCGTAAGTCCGTCAGCCCCGGCAACCGTTTGGGCAGGCGTTCCACCAGGGCCCTGGCCCGGTCGCCGGCGGCGAGGTGCTGGACCGCCACCCGCGCCGGTCCCTGGCCGGCCGCCGCGACCGCCAGGTCCTCCAGGCGGGCGATGGCGCGCGTGGCGGTGCGGACCTTCTCCAGCAGCAGCACCCGCCCGTCCACCAGGTGCAGCAGCGGCTTGATGGCCAGCGCCGAGCCGACCAGCGACGCCGCCGTGCCCACGCGCCCGCCGCGGCGCAGGGAGTCGAGCGTGTCGGCGTAGAAGAACGTACGGGTACGGGAGGCGCACCGCAGCGCCACCTGGGCCACCTCCTCCAGCCCCGCCCCGCGGGCGGCGGCGTCGGCCGCGGCCATGACCGGGAAGCCGAGGCCCATGGCGATGGAGCCGCTGTCGATCACCTCGACCGGGACAGGCGCCTCCTTGGCGGCGAGCCGGGCCGACTCCACCGTGCCGGACAGGTCACCGGACAGGTGGATCGACACCGCTCCGGTGGCGCCTGCGGCGGCCAGGGAGGCGTAGCACTCCGCGAACCGGGCGGGAGCCGGACGGGAGGTGGTCGCCGCGTGCAGGTCTCCGGTGAACGCGTCCTCGTCGCACGAGACGCCGCCCGACAGCACCTGTACGGGTACCACCGAGACTCCCGGCAGCGCGGGAAGGTAGGCGGTGGAGTCGGTGACGACCGCGACGGAGGGTGACATATCAGGAGACTAGCCAGTTAGGGCGGATTTCAACCCTGCCCTGGACGGGTTACTGGACGGGGGTGCCGCCGCGCCACACCCGGCGCGGCTTGAGGCCGAAGGACCAGGCGAAGGCGCCCTCGTGGTCGGCGTCCCACTGCACGATGTCGGCCAGCCGGCCCGGCGCGAGCACGCCGCGGTCGGGAGCGCCGAGGACGGTGGCGCCGCCCAGCGTGGCCGCCCGCAGCGCGTCGTTGACGCTCATCCCGAACGCCGAGACCGCCATCGCGATGACCAGGGACATCGAGGTGATGCCGCAGTAGCCGGGGTTGTGGTCGCTGCCGAGCGCGATCTGCACACCGTGCTTGATCATCTGGCGCACCGGCGGGAGCTTGCCCCGCTGGAGCGCCGTGGCCGGGCAGACCACGGCCGGCACGCCGTACCGGGACATGATCGCGATGTCCTCATCGGACATGTGGTGGAGTCCGTCGGCGGAGGCGCAGCCGAGCTCGGCGGCGAGCTGAACGGCGCCGCGGCGGCTGAACAGACCGGCGTGGACGCGCGGCAGCAGGCCGACGTTGCGGCCCGAGGCGAGCACCCAGCGGGACTCCTCGGTGGTGAAGTGGCCCTCGTCGCAGTAGACGTCGACGCTGTCGGCGCCCGCAGCCGCGGCGTCGGCGCACCAGGCGCCCACGGCCTCGACGTACTCGCGCTGGCGGCCGAAGTACTCGGGCGGCACGACATGACCCGCGAGGAACGTGACGTGCACCCGCGGCATCATCGGCTCCTTCTCCAGCTCGCGCAGGAGCCGCACGTCGGCCAGCTCGCCGTCGCGCGTGAGGTGGTAGCCGGTCTTGGCCTCGACGGTCGTGGTGCCGCTGAGCAGCCAGCCGCGAAGACGCTCGCGCACGCCGTTGCACAGGGTCCACGGGTCGGTGCCGCGGGTCACGGTGACGGTGGAGCCCACGCCGCCGCCCGCGGCGGTGATGGCGGAGGAGGTCGAGCCGCTGGTGCGGATGGCGAGCTCGGCGTAGCGGTTGCCGGCGTAGACGGGATGCGTGTGCGCGTCGATGAGGCCGGGCGTGACCAGGGCGCCGCCGAGGTTCTCGACATGGTCGACGTCGACGATGTCGTCGACGACTCCGGGGACGCTCTGCGGCAGGTCGGGAGCCCGCCCCACCCAGGCGATCCGGTCGTTGTGCACGAGAATGGCCGCGTTGCTGAGGACCTCGTTGCCGGTCCACAGGCGGCCGATGTTGGTCAGCAGCCGAACGGTCACCGCATCACCACCCCGCACGAGCGCGTCACCCAGCGCACGGCTCGGGCCGAGCCCACTGAGTCGGCTCCGGGTAGGGACGACATGGGGGGTCTCCTGCTTCTCATCCGCTTGGCTGGGCGGTGACCGGATCGCCGGACTCATGATCCGGCGATTTCAGTTCAGTTACGTTATTTCACAGGCTGGCTCGCTGTACAGGGTTATTCGGAAGAAAGCCCAATCATCCCAGCGTTCACCCAGCCCCGATCGTTCCCTCGGACCCCCGCAGGCACCATGAATCGCATCAGCCGTCATCTGAAACCCGCGACATTAGTGTGGTAAGGCTCGGCATATCCTAGCAATCCGAGGGTTCCACGGCCACTGCCGCTTTTGGGCAGCTCTGCGCGCTATTTCGACAGAGCTGCCCTGCCCGTCAGACTAGGAGACGCGCTCGATGGGCTTGCCCACCCGCTCCAGCTCCTGGTAAAGGCCGGCCAGCACGCGCGCGTGGAGCACGGTGCCGTCCTCGACGTGGTCCAGCGAGAGCACCTCGCCCTCCTTGTGGGCCCGCGAGATCAGGTCTCCCCGCTCGTACGGGACGAGGAGGGTGACCTCGTGGTCGAGCCGGGGCAGCCGGCGCTCGACCAGCTCCATCAGCTCGGGGATCCCGGCGCCGGTGCGCGCGGAGACCACGATGTTGTCGCGCTCGCGCCGGATGATCCGGTCGAGCACGTCGGGGTCCGCGGCGTCGGCCTTGTTGATCACCACGATCTCGGGCACGTCGGAGGCGCCCTCGATGTCGGCGAAGACCTCGCGGACGGCCGCGAGCTGGCCCTCGGGGTCGGGGTGCGAGCCGTCGACCACGTGCAGGATCAGGTCGGCGTCGGCGACCTCCTCCAGCGTGGAGCGGAACGCCTCGACGAGCTGGTGCGGCAGGTGCCGCACGAAGCCGACGGTGTCGGCGATCGTGAACAGCCTGCCTTCCGGCGTGCGCGCCCGGCGCACGGTCGGGTCGAGCGTGGCGAACAGCGCGTCCTCCACCAGCACGCCCGCGCCGGTGATGCGGTTGAGCAGGGAGGACTTTCCGGCGTTGGTGTAGCCGGCGATCGCGACCGCCGGGACCTCGCGCTTGGCGCGCCGCTGGCGCATGGTCTCGCGCGAGGTGGACATGCCGCTGATCTGGCGGCGCAGCTTGGACATCCGCTCGCGGATGCGTCGGCGGTCCAGCTCGATCTTCGTCTCACCGGGGCCGCGGCCGCCGATGCCGACGCCGCCCGCGGCGCGACCGCCGACCTGGCGCGACAGGTTGCCGCCCCAGCCGCGCAGGCGTGGCAGCAGGTACTGCAGCTGGGCCAGCTCGACCTGGGCCTTGCCCTCGCGGCTCTTGGCGTGCTGGGCGAAGATGTCGAGGATCAGCGCGGTGCGGTCGATGACCTTCACCTTGACCGTCTCCTCGAGCTGGCGGAGCTGGCCGGGGGTCAGCTCGCCGTCGCAGATCACGGTGTCGGCGCCGGTCGCCTCGACGACGTCACGCAGCTCCAGCGCCTTGCCGGAGCCGATGTAGGTGGCGGGGTCGGGCTTCTGGCGGCGCTGGACGAGGCCCTCCAGGACCTCCGATCCGGCCGTCTCGGCCAGGAGCTTGAGCTCCAGCAGGGAGTTGTCGGCGTCCTCCGCCGTGCCTGAGGTCCAGACGCCGACGAGGACGACCCGCTCGAGCCGCAGCTGCCGGTATTCGACCTCGGAGACATCCTGGAGCTCGGTGGAGAGGCCGGCCACGCGGCGCAGCGCCTGGCGCTCCTCTAGGTCCATCTCGCCGGTCTCGAACTCGTCGAGCGCGGAGTATTCGTGCATTCGTGTCATCTCTAATAGGCAACGTCTGGACACCGTGGTGTCTTCCCCGATGGTGGCACGACATCCCCGTCGCGAGCACCTTGTTATCGGGGCAACAGGGGTGACCTGCGCTACGAGGGGGACACCGTGATGTCGCCCGACCCGGCCTGCAGCGTGAGCTTGTGCGGCGAGGCGTCGTCGTCCTTGACGGTGATGTTCTCGTCTCCCGAGCCGACCTTGGTGGTCACGGCGTACGAGCCGTCGGGGATGCGCAGCCCGATGTCACCCGAGCCGGCGTCGGCCTGCAGGCTGTCGGGCGCCGTCACGTACTTGAGCTCGATGTTGCCCGAGCCCGCCTCGGCGATGGTGGACTTGACGCCGAGACCGGTGCCGTCCACGTCACCCGAGCCGGTCGAGACCTCCATCGGCCCGGTGAGCGAGCGGAGCGTGATGTCGCCGGAGCCGTTCTTCACGGTGACGGCGAGGCCCTTCGGGACTTCGACCTTGTAGTTGACGTCGCAGTCGCCCCAGCTCTTGAGCGCGTTGTCGCAGGTGTAGCTGAGCATCAGCGTGTCGCCCTCGACCTTGTGCTCCGTCTTGGGCCTGTTGTCGCGCCACTGGATGGTCTCGGTGACGCGTACGGCGGCCCCGTCGTACTCGGTGACCGCGACGTCGCCCGCCCCGCTCTTCACCTGGAGGCGGGCCACCTTGTCCGTGACCTGGTAGTCGACGGTGTCCTGATTGGTGGGGCCGGCCAGGCTCTGGAGCCCGCAGCCCGTCAGCAGCGCCACCGAGGCGAGCAGTCCGCCCGCGATCACGATCTTCTTCATGCCTGGATCCTCCCCCGCGGCGGGGCTCGCGGCATCGGGGATGCCCCCTAAGCGCCCCCGGGGGTACCCCCACCTTTGACCCTGGAGCGGGCATGAAGTAGCTTCGCTTCCATAATCCAGAACACGATTTCCGCAATATGGAAAAGGAGCGATATGGAGATCAACGGCCCGATCCTCGACCGGTTCGACGAGATCCTCACGCCGGAGGCGCTCGGCTTCGTGGCGGCGCTCCAGAAGGAGTTCGGCCCCCGGCGGCTGGAGCTGCTGGAGGCCCGGCAGGCCAAGCAGGAGGAGCTGTCGGCCGGCGGCACCCTCGACTTCCTGCCCGGGACGAGGACGGTCAGGGAGGAGGAGTGGAGCGTCGCCCCGCCGGCTCCGGGCCTGGAGGACCGCAGGGTCGAGATCACCGGCCCGGTCGACCGCAAGATGACCATCAACGCGCTCAACTCCGGAGCCAAGGTCTGGCTGGCCGACTTCGAGGACGCCAATTCCCCGCTCTGGGCCAACTGCGTCGGCGGCCAGCTCAACCTGCGCGACGCGCTCGACCGGACCATCGACTTCGAGTCCGGCGGCAAGACGTACGCGCTCGGGCCGGACGCCGAGCTGGCCACCATCGTCGTGCGCCCGCGCGGCTGGCACCTGGACGAGAAGCACGCCAAGGTGGACGGCCGGCCCGTCTCGGCGTCGCTGTTCGACTTCGGCCTCTACTTCTTCCACTGCGCGCAGCGGCAGCTCGACAAGGGCAAGGGCCCGTACTTCTACCTGCCCAAGATGGAGTCGCACCTGGAGGCGCGGCTCTGGAACGACGTGTTCGTCCACGCGCAGGAGCTGCTCGGCATCCCCCAGGGGACGATCCGGGCGACCGTGCTCATCGAGACGTACCCGGCGGCGTTCGAGATGGAGGAGATCCTGTACGAGCTGCGCGAGCACTCGGCGGGACTGAACGCGGGCCGCTGGGACTACCTGTTCAGCGTCATCAAGAAGTTCCGCACCCGGGGCCGGGAGTTTCTGCTGCCCGAGCGCAACGCGGTCACGATGACGGCGCCGTTCATGCGCGCGTACACCGAGCTGCTGGTGCGCACCTGCCACAAGCGGGGGGCGCACGCGATCGGCGGCATGGCGGCGTTCATCCCGTCGCGCCGCGACCCCGAGGTCAACGCGGTGGCGCTGGAGAAGGTCCGCGCCGACAAGACGCGCGAGTCGGGCGACGGCTTCGACGGCTCGTGGGTGGCGCACCCGGACCTGGTGCCGGTCTGCCGCGAGGTGTTCGACGGGGTCCTCGGCGAGCGGCCCCACCAGATCGACAGGAAGCGTGAGGACGTCAGTGTCTCGGCCGCCGACCTGCTGTCGGTGGCGAAGACGCCCGGCGACATCACCGAGGCGGGCCTGCGCAACAACGTGGACGTGGCGCTGCGCTACCTGGCCGCCTGGATGGGCGGGCTGGGCGCGGTGGCGATCCACAACCTCATGGAGGACGCGGCCACCGCCGAGATCTCCCGCTCGCAGATCTGGCAGTGGATCCACAACGACATCACGCTCGCCGACACGGGTGCGCAGGTGACCAAGGAGCTGGTCGAGCGCATCATCGGCGAGGAGCTGGAGCGCATCTCCGCCGAGCCCGGCCACGACGAGGAGCTGTACGCTCAGGCCACGGCGCTGTTCAAGGAGGTCGCCCTGGACGACGAGTTCGCCGAGTTCCTCACGCTTCCCGCGTACGCGCGCATGCCGTAGAAGGAGCCGTATGACACCGAGCCCGTCCCCCGCCATCGCTCCCCTGACGGTCGCCCTGCGCTCGGCCCTGCCCGCCGACTCGGTGATCACCGATCCGGTACGGCTACGCACGTACGAGTGCGACGGCCTGACCTACCACCGGGCCGTCCCGGGCGTGGTCGCGCTGCCGGAGACCGCCGAGCAGGTGGCGCTGGTGGTGCGGCTGTGCGACGAGCACGGCGTGCCGTTCGTGGCCCGGGGCTCCGGCACCGGGCTGTCGGGCGGCGCGCTGCCGCGCGAGGACGGCGTGCTCATCGTCACCTCGAAGATGCGCCGCGTCCTGGAGATCGACCTGCCGAACCGGCGGGCCGTGGTGGAGCCGGGCGTCACGAACCTCGCCATCACCGAGGCCGTGCGCGACCGGGGCTACTACTACGCCCCCGACCCGTCCAGCCAGCAGGTCTGCTCCATCGGCGGCAACGTGGCGGAGAACTCCGGCGGCGCCCACTGCCTGAAGTACGGCTTCACCGTCAACCACGTCGAGGCGTGCGAGATCGTCACCCCCGACGGCGACCTGGTCCGGCTCGACCGCATGGACCCCGGCTACGACCTGCTGGGCGCGTTCGTCGGCTCGGAGGGCACGCTGGGCGTCGCCACCAAGGTCACGGTACGGCTGAGCCGCGCCCCCGAGGCGGTGACCACGGTGCTGGCGGCGTTCCGGACCATCGAGGAGGGCGGCCGGGCCGTGTCCGCGATCATCGGCGCGGGCATCGTGCCGGCGGCGATCGAGATGATGGACGCGCTGTCCATCGAGGCCGCCGAGGCGGCCGTGGCCTGCTCCTACCCGCGCGGCGCCGGAGCGGTGCTGATCGTGGAGCTCGACGGGCCCGAGGACGAGGTGGCGGCGCAGTTCGCCCGGCTGCGGGAGCTGTGCTCGGGCGCGTTCGAGACGCGCGTGGCGGCCGATCCGGCCGAGCGGGCGGCGATCTGGAAGGGCCGCAGGTCGGCGTTCGCGGCGGTGGGGCGCATCAGCCCCGCCTACATCGTGCAGGACGGCGTGGTGCCGCGCACCTCGCTGCCGCGCGTGCTGGCCGCCATCGACCGGCTGTCGGCGGAGCACCGCATCAGGGTGGCCAACGTCTTCCACGCCGGCGACGGCAATCTGCATCCGCTCGTGCTGTTCGACGACGCCGAGCCGGGCGCGGGCGAGCGGGCCGAGGTGGTGTCCGGGGCGATCCTCGACCTGTGCATCGAGCACGGCGGGTCGATCACCGGCGAGCACGGCGTGGGGGTGGACAAGGCCCGCTACATGCCGAAGATGTTCTCCGGCGACGACCTCGACACCATGCAGCTCGTTCGGTGCGCCTTCGACCCGAGGGGCCTGTCCAACCCGGGCAAGGTGTTCCCGACGCCGCGGCTGTGCGGCGAGGTGCCGGGCGTGCGCAAGGGCGTCCATCCGCTGGTCGAGTCCGGGGAGGCGGAGCAATTCTGATGTCGCGCGAGCTGCTGGAGAAGACCGGCGTGACGGTCAGGGACGCCGTGGCCGGCGACGCGGTGGCCGGGGTGAGGCCGCGCTGGGTGGTGCTGCCGGAGACGGTCGGGGAGGTCTCGGCCGTGCTGCGGGCCTGCGCCGAGGAGGATCTCGCGCTCACGCCGGTGGGCGGCGGCACGAAGCTGCACTGGGGTGCGCCGCCCGAGCGCTGCGACGTGCTGCTCGACCTGTGCTGCCTGAACGAGGTGCTGGAGCACGCGGCGGGCGACCTGGTCGTGCGCGCCCAGGCCGGGGTGACGATGGGCGCCCTGGCCGGCGTGCTCGCGGCCGAGGGGCAGGAGCTGGCGCTGGACGCGCCTCCGGACGCCACCGTGGGCGGCACGCTGGCCACCGCGGCGTACGGGCCGCGGGCCTTCCGGTACGGGACGCCGCGCGACCTGCTCATCGGCGTCACGGTCGTGCTGGCCGACGGCACCGTGGCCCGCTCGGGCGGCAAGGTCGTCAAGAACGTCGCGGGCTACGACCTGGGCAAGCTGTTCACCGGCTCGTACGGCACGCTGGGCGTGATCGCCGAGGCCACGTTCCGGCTGCACCCGCTGCCCCCCGACCGGCGCTGGCTGGTGGTGGACGGGGTGGAGCGCCCGCGCGAGACGGCCGCGCTGCTGGCGGCCTCCCAGGCGGAGCCGGTCGCGGTGGAGCTCGACCGGCCCGGCGGGGCGGCCCCGGTGACGCTGGCCGCGCTGGTGGAGGGCACGGCGGCCGAGCCGCGGACCAGGGCGCTGCGCGAGGCGGTGGGGGCCGGCGAGGTGACGGAGCGATCGCCTTCGTGGTGGGGCGCGCCGCCGCCGCACGACGACGTGCTGCTGGAGGCCCGCTTCGTGCCGGCCGCGCTCGACGGGGTGCTGGAGGCGGCGGGCGAGCACGGGCTGTGGCTGCGCGGCTCGCCGGTGTCCGGGCGCCTGCGTCTGGCCCCGGCCGGAGACGTCACCGGGGAGCGGATGGCCGCCGCCGTGGCCGCGCTGCGGGAGCGGGCGCACGCCGTCGTCGTGCTCGCCTCGCCGTACGAGGGCGTGGACCGGTGGGGCCCGGTCGCCGCGCTGCCGCTGATGCGGCGGGTCAAGGACCAGTTCGACCCCGGGCGGAGGCTGTCTCCGGGACGGTTCGCGGGAGGGATCTGACATGGACCCGGAGCTGATCGACGACTGCGTGCACTGCGGGTTCTGCCTGCCCACGTGCCCCACGTACGTGCTGTGGGGCGAGGAGATGGACTCCCCGCGCGGCCGCATCCACCTGATGAGCCAGCACGTCGAGGGCACCCCTGTGACGCCCGAGATGGCCGGGCACTTCGACGCGTGCCTGGGCTGCATGGCCTGCGTCACCGCCTGCCCGTCCGGGGTGCGCTACGACCGGCTGATCGAGCAGACGCGCGCCGAGGTGGAGCGCGTCCACGTCCGGGAGCCGCGTGAGCGGGCCGTGCGCGGCCTGGTGTTCAGTCTGTTCCCCTACCCGCGGCGGCTCGGGCTGACCAGGCCGCTGACGGGGCTGACGCGGCGGCTGGCGCCGTTCCTGGAGCGGGTGCATCCCGGCCTGGGGGCGATGGCCGCGCTCACGCCCCACGTGGAGCGGCGGCAGCGCCTGCCGCGCCTGGTCCGCGCCAGGGGGCCGCGCCGGGCCGTCGTGGGCATGCTCACCGGCTGTGTGCAGCGGGAGTTCTTCCCGCAGGTGAACGCGGCCACCGCGCGGGTGCTGGCGCTGGAGGGCTGCGACGTGGTCGTCCCGGCGGGCCAGGGCTGCTGCGGCGCGCTCAGCGTCCACTCCGGCCGCGACGACCAGGCCAGGCGGCTGGCCCGCCGCACGGTCCGCGTTTTCGAACGGGCCGGCGTGGACACGGTGGTGGTCAACGCGGCCGGATGCGGCTCGTCGATGAAGGAGTACGGCGAGCTGCTCGGCACGGAGCCGCCCTTCCGGGTGCGCGACCTGTCGGAGTTCCTGGCCGAGCTGGGGCCGGTGGCGCCCCGGCATCCGCTGCCGGTCGTCGCGGCCTACCACGACGCCTGCCACCTGGCCCACGCGCAGGGCGTACGGGTCCAGCCGCGGGCTCTGCTGGCCGGCATCCCGGGGCTGGAGCTGCGTGAGGTGCCCGAGTCTGCCATCTGCTGCGGCTCGGCCGGCACGTACAACATCTTCCAGCCCGAGGCCGCCCGCGACCTCGGCGACCGCAAGGCCAAGGGGGTCGCCTCGACCGGCGCGGAGCTGCTGGTGTCGGCCAACCCCGGCTGCACGATGCAGATCGCCGCGGCCATGCGCCGGGCCGGTGCCACGATCCGGGTGGCGCACACGGCCGAGGTGCTGGACGCCTCGCTGCGCGGGGTGTCCCTGTGATCCGGGACGAGACGGGGAACGAGGGGGCGGGCGCGTGAGCGTGCAGTCGATCGATCGGGCGCTGGACGTGCTGGAGACGCTGGCCGAGCACGGCGGCGCGGCCGGTCTGTCGGAGATCGCCGCGAAGACCGGGCTGCCGTACGGGACCATCCACCGGCTGCTGCGCACGCTGCTGGCGCGCGGCTACGTGCGCCAGGAGTCCGACCGCCGCTACGCGCTCGGCGCGGGGCTGGTACGGCTCGGCGGGGTGGCCGAGGGCATGGTGGGCGAGTGGGCGCGGCCCCACCTCGCGCGGATGGTGGAGCTGTCCGGCGAGACGGCGAACCTGGCCGTGCTGGAGGGCGACTTCGTCGTGTACGTGGCGCAGGTGCCGTCGCCGCGGCGGCTGCGGATGTTCGCCGAGGTGGGCAGGAGGGTGCTGCCGCACAGCACGGCCGTGGGCAAGGTGCTGCTGGCGGGACGCGGCGCGGAGGAGGCGGTGACGCTGCTGGAGCGCACCGGCATGCCGCGCCGCACGCCGAACACCATCACCGAGGCCGCCGCCATGCTGGCCGAGCTGGAGCGGGTCCGGGCGGCCGGCTACGCGATGGACCTGGGCGAGGAGGAGCTGGGCGTGCACTGCCTGGCCGTGCCCGTGAGCGACGGCGAGCGCGTGGTGGCCGCGATGTCGGTGTCCGGGCCGGCCGAGCGGATCGACGCGGTGGACCGGGAGGAGCTGGCCGAGGGCCTGCGGACCATCGCGCGCGCCTTCGGGACCGAACTGGCCCCGGTCACGACGGGCAGGTGACAGCGCACCGGCTGTCGTGCTGCGCCGGTCGCGCTCTCCGGGTTTCCTCCGGGGTATCGCTTCAATACGGTTGAGGCATGTGCCGAAGCATCAAGACGCTGCGCCCGCCGTACACCGATGACGTCACCGAGGACGACGTGCGGGCCGCGGCGCTCCAGTACGTCCGCAAGATCTCCGGGTTCCGGTCGCCCGCCCCGCACAACGCGGAGGCGTTCGAGCGTGCCGTGGAGGAGATCACCCGGGCCTCGGAGGAGCTGCTGGGCGCGCTGACGGTCCGCGGGACCCGCTGACCCGTCCCGGCGAGTCGCGCGGAGGTCGTTGACAGCGGCCCCCGCCGGGAGAAGTGTCCCCGGTGTACCCCCATCGCGCGCCAGGGAGCTGCCATGATCAGCGGGCTGTACCAGGGTCAGGACGGCGGATCGCGACTGGAGCTCCGGATCGACGTGGACGGGGCGCGGCCCACCGGCCGGGTGAGCGGGGACCTGTTCTCCGTGGCCGGCTCGACCACCACGTACGCCGGCTCGTTCGTGGTGCACTCCCCCACGGTGCGCGCGGAGGGCGACGAGGCGCGCATCGCCGGGCGGGGCGCGTTCACGTTCGACACGCCCGCCAGGGACGTGACGGTCACGCTCACCGGCGGCTCCGGCACGGCCGAGGTCGCCGGCCGGGTCTACCCCGTGGCGTTCGCCTCCGCGCACTTCCGGCAGGTGCTGCTGGAGGTGGACTCGGTCGCCGGGACGGTGCCGTTCGCCGGCTACCACACCGCGGCCCTGCCCGCCCCGGCCGGCTGCGCGCCGCGCGAGCTGAGCGTGGCCGCCGCCTACGCCGAGGCCGGCATCGGGCTGACCGTGGCCGAGCCGGGCGTCATCCCCGCCGACGGCGCCGGCGCCGACCTGGCCTGGGACGACGCCGAGCTGCACCACGCGATGACGCAGCAGTTCAGCCAGTTCGCCGACACGGTGGCCTGGCGGGTGTGGCTGCTGGTGGCCGGCCGGCACGTGGGCGGCTACCGGGGCATCATGTTCGACTACAACGACGCCCACCAGCGGCAGGGCTCCGCCGTCTTCTACGACGCGATCAGGGGCGACACGCCGCAGGCCCAGCGGGCGCAGCTGCGCACGTACGTCCACGAGCTCGGGCACGCGTTCAACCTGCTGCACTCCTGGCAGAAGAACCTGGGCAACCCGCCGCAGCCGCTCGGCCCCGACGGCGGCTTCGGCGACCTGTCCTGGATGAACTACGTCCAGAACTACCGCCCCGGCGGCGAGGCCGGCTACTGGGCGGCCTTCCCGTTCCAGTTCACCGACGCCGAGCTGGTGCACCTGCGCCACGGCTTCTACCGGGACGTGGCCATGGGCGCCAACGCCTTCGGCACCGGAGCGGCCGAGATCGCGCCGTTCGAGCAGCCGGTGGAGGACCTGTCCGGGCTGCGGCTGGAGCTGCGGGCCAAGGAGGGGTTCGGCTTCGGCGAGCCGGTGGTGGTGGAGCTGAAGCTGTCCGTCACGGGCGAGCCGCGCACCACCCACGGCCACCTGCATCCCGACACGGAGTTCACGCAGATCTGCGTCACGCAGCCGAGCGGCCGCACCCTCCTGTACCGGCCGATGATGCGCCACTGCGTGGACCACTCCACCGAGGTACGGCTCGACGCGGGCAGCCCGGCCCTGTACCGCAGCGCCTACATCGGGCACGGCCGTGACGGGCACTACTTCCAGCAGCCGGGTGAGTACCGGGTGCGCGGACAGTACATCGGCGCCGACGGCTCGCGCATCGTCTCCGGCCCCTGCCTGGTGCGGGTGCGCTACCCGGCCGGCGCCGACGACCACCGGGTCGCCGAGCTGATGCTCGGCGAGGAGCAGGGCAAGCTGTTCTCGCTGCTCGGCTCCGACTCGCCGGCGCTGCGCGCCGGCAACGAGGCGCTGGACGAGCTGATCGACCGGTACGGCACGCACCCCCTGACCGTGTACGCCCGGATGGTCAAGGGGCTCAACGCCGAGCGGGAGTTCAAGACGATCACGGCGGGCAAGCGGCTGCGGGTGCGGCCCCCGGACCCGGAGCAGGGCGTGCGGCAGCTGTCGGCGGTGGCCCGCGCGGCCGCGTCCGGCGGGCTCATCGACAACATCACGCTCAACATGGTGATGCGGCGGCTGGCCAGGGCCGAGGCGCGGCAAGGTGACCTGGACCGGGCCGGCGCCGTGATGGACCGGATGGTGACGATCTTCGAGGAGAAGGGCGTCAACCCGGTCGTGTTAGGCCGGATCAGGCGGCAGGCCGAGCTGACGAAGGCGGCGCTCGGCGTGGAGTCCTGACCTCGCCGCGCCGGGCCTTATGCGGATTTCTGGATGTTCTCTGTACACGCGACTCGCAATCTAGATCTTCAGCAAGCGCGTTTCGACAGAGCCAACAGAGCTCGGGTGCCACCTGGGACTCGTCCCCGGCACCCGTGGAAGGAATTCGCATGAGATCTAGAGGGATGCTCACGCTGGGCTTCGCCCTGTTAGTCGGCCTTGCATCGGGCCAGGCCGCGTCGGCCAGCACGACCTTCGCGCCGAAGACGGCGGTCGCCACGCCCACTCCCAGCGCCACTCCCACGACGACGTCCCCCGCGGAGGACGAGGGCGAGGGCGGCGACCCGGCGAACGAGGTGAACGTCCCGCTCGCCTCGACCCTGGCGGCGCCGAACTTCCAGATGCCCTTCCCCTGCGGCCAGTCGTGGACCGGCAACTCCAGCAACAGCAGCGCCCACAGGTCGTATGAGATCGACTGGAACCGGGGCAGCACGGCGGACGCCGACCTCGGTGACACCGTCGTGGCCGCGGCGGCGGGCACCGTGGTCATCTCGGCCCACCAGGGCTCGACCAACGGCTACGGCAACCTCGTCAAGATCGACCACGGGGGCGGATACACGTCCTTCTACGCGCACCTGAACTCGCGTGCCGTCTCCGCGGGCGCCCGGGTCTCCCAGGGCCAGAAGATCGGGACCCTCGGCAAGACCAGCAAGCCGGGCAACAACATCAGCCCGCACCTGCACTTCGAGATCCGCAACGGCACGTCCTACCCCTCCAACATCCGCAAGGCCGTCTTCAACGGGGTCACCTTCGGCTACCCGAACCAGACGCTGACCTCCAAGAACTGCGGCGGAGGCGGCAGCACCCCCGGCAACCCGCACACCGCGGCGTCCGTGTGCGGCAGCGGCTACAAGGTGATCGACTCGGCCGCGCTCGGCACGGCCGGAACCGTCTACCTGACGTACAACAGCAGCAGCAAGTCGAACTGCGTGGCGACGATCAAGAAGACCTCGCTCGGCACGAAGACCGCCGCCAGCGCCTACCTGGAGGTGCAGGGCAAGACCCGCGCCACCGACAGCGGCAGCTTCACCTACTACGCGGGCCCGGTGCGCGCCAGCGCGGCCGGCAAGTGCGTCAAGTGGGGCGGCAAGGCCGGAACGGCCACCTACAACAGCCCCTTCGAACACTGCGGCTGATCTCCGACGGCCGCCCGCTCCCAGGGCGGGCGGCCGATCCGCGGTCACTACCGCTTCGGCAGGCCCACGGGCCGGCCGCCGGAGCAGACGATCACCACCTCGACCTCCTCGCCCTCCTCCGGTTCGAACTCGACCTTGGCGCGGAGCGCGGGGCCGGGCTCGACGCCGTCCACGGAGAAGCCCTGCGCCGGGCTCCAGGAGCGCAGCCGTACCCGGTCGCCCTCGCAGGAGGCGATGACTGTGCCGCCGGCCGTCTGGAGGAGCCGGCCGCCCCCCGCCGGAGCGGCGGTGCCCGGCGAGGGCGCGGGGGCGCCGGTCGGGGTCGCGGGGGTGCCCGTGGGGCGGGGGCGCGCCGCCGCAGAGGCCAGCGCGGCGCGTACGTCGTCCCGGTCGAGCACCCGCCCGGAACCGGCCGTCAGGGAGCCGCCCAGCAGGCCGAGCACCGCCACGGCGGCGCCGGTCGCGGCGGCCGCGGTGGCGGCCCACGCCACGACGTACCTCTTCACCGCCCCAGCTTCCCCCATCCATCGCTAAGCCGCCGTTAACGCGAGGATAAGAGACCCGGACCACCCGCCCACACCGTCTACGGTTTCCTCATATGGCTGACATCCTGCTCATCGAGGACGACGGGGCGATCCGGACCGCGCTCAGCCGCGGGCTGCGCGACCTGGGCCACGCCGTCTCCTCCTCCCCCACCGCGTTCGAGGGCCTGCGGCTCGCCGTCGATGACCGGCCCGACCTGGTGGTCCTCGACCTCGGGCTGCCCGACCTCGACGGCGTGGAGCTGCTGCGCATGCTGCGCGCGGTGAGCCGGGTGCCGGTCATCGTGGCGACCGCCCGCGACGGCGACGCCGAGATGGTGCCGGTGCTCGACGCGGGCGCCGACGACTATGTGGTCAAGCCGTTCAGCGCGGCGCAGCTCGACGCGCGGGTCAGGGCCGTGCTGCGGCGCGCCGGCGAGCCCGCGCCCGCCGCGCTGCGCGTCGGCGGTCTCAGCGTGGACCCGCGGGGGCGCACCGCCACACTCGACGGCGCGCCGCTGGACCTGACGCCGCGCGAGTTCGACGTGCTGCACCACCTCGCCGCCCGGGCGGGCGAGGTGGTGACCAAGCGGCAGCTCCTGACGGAGGTGTGGCAGCTCCCGTACGGCGGCGCCGACAAGACCGTGGACGTCCACCTGTCGTGGCTGCGCAGGAAGCTCGGCGAGACCGCCTCCGAGCCCCGCTACCTGCACACGGTGCGCGGGGTCGGGGTGAAGCTGGTCGGTCCGTCGTGAGGCGCTGGCTCGCGCTGCTGGTGGCGGCCACCACGTCGGTGGTGCTCATCGCACTGCTGGTGCCGATGGCGCTGCTCATCCGCGCCGTGGCCGAGAACGGCGCGATGAGCCGCGCCACGGGCGCGGCGGCCTCGGTCGGCGTCGCGGCCGGCACCGACGACCTGCCGCTGGCGGTGGAGCGCGTGGAGCTGCCGGTCACGGTCTTCCTGCCGGGCGGGCGCACCCTAGGCGCCCCCGCCCCGCGCTCCGAGGCGGTACGGCTGGCGGCGACGGGCCGCAGCGTGACGGCCGAGGCGCCGGGCGGCAGGGAGGTGCTGGCCGCGGCCCAGTCGCCGCAGGGCACGGTCGTGACCCGGGTGTTCGTGAGCGAGGACGAGCTGACGCGCGGGGTGCGTGAGGCGTGGGGCGCGCTGGCGGGCCTCGGGCTGGCGCTGGTGGTGCTCGGCATCCTGCTGGCCGACCGGCTCGCGCTCGCGGTGACGCGGCCGGTCGACGGGCTGGCCCGGGTCTCGCACCGGCTGGCGGGCGGCGACCTGGAGGCGCGGGCCGAGCCCGGCGGGCCGCCGGAGGTACGGTCGGTGGCGCTCGCGCTCAACCACCTGGCCGGGCGGATCGGCGACCTGCTCACGGCCGAGCGCGAGTCGGTGGCGGACCTGTCACACCGGCTGCGCACACCGCTGACTGCGCTGCGGCTGGACGCCGAGTCGCTGCGCGACCCCGAGGAGGCGGCCCGGCTGGGGGCACGCGTGGACGCGCTGGAGCGGGCGGTGAGCGCGATCATCACCGGGGCGCACCGCCGCTCAGCCGGGCGGGAGACGTGCGACGCGGCGGCGGTGGTGCGCGAGCGGGTGCGGTTCTGGTCGGTGCTGGCCGAGGACCAGGGGCGTGAGGTCGAGGTCTCCGTGCCCGGGACGGCCCTGCCGGTGGCGGTGGGCGCGCAGGACCTGGCGGCGTGCGTGGACGCGCTGCTGGGCAACGTCTTCGCCCACACGCCCGATGGCGCGGCGCTGTCCGTGCGGCTCGGGCCGCGCCCGGAGGGGGTCGTGCTGGTGGTGGCCGACCACGGGCCGGGGTTCGAACCGGCGCTGCTCAGGCGGGGCGACAGCGGAGGCGGCTCGACCGGGCTCGGGCTCGACATCGCCCGCCGTACGGCGGAGTCGTCGGGCGGCTCCCTCGGGGTCTCGCGCGGCCCGGATGGCGGCGCGGTGGTCGAGGTGGTCCTCGGCACCGGTTGAGGCCGGCGCCGTCGAGCGGCGAGCGGCGAGCGGGCCCTGGCGGGCGTCCCGGGGCGCGACCGTGGCCCTGGCGGGCGGGCCGGCGAGCGCGGCTGGCGTCATCGGGTGCTCGCGCGGTACACCGAGGAGATGACGCCGTACCTCGTCGGGCCGGACGGGCTCCGGGTGGAGCCCGTCGAGCTGCGCGTGGACACGGTCCACTGGCTGTTCGCGCGCATGATCGAGCCCGCGGCCCGGCCGGGGGAGGTGTGGTACCGGGTCACCCGGCACGGCCACGCCCTCGGCACCGGCTACTACCAGCTCGACCAGCTCCAGGAGATCGTGGACCTGGCCGAGCTGCACGCCCCGGCGGACGCCGGGGAGGAAACGGCCTGAGAGCTCGCCCGGGACCCGACCGCGTACGGCGCCAACCAGTACATAACCGTGGCTTAGCGCCGGCTTACCGCCCGCCGCGCTTACCTGAGGACATGCAGCTCACGAAGAGATTCATGATCGTTGGTACCGGGGTCGTCCTGTCGCTCGCGGGCGGGAGCTACGCGCTGGCGGCGGCCGCCACCTCCGAGGACGGGCCCCGGGACCGGGCCGTCTCCGTCGCGGCCCCCTCCGCGCCCAAGGTGCCCGCCGAGCAGGCGCTCAAGATCGCGGCCAAGGAGGTGCCGGGCGGCTGGGTCGAGGAGGTGTCGCTCGACCGGGACGACGACGGCAAGGACGTCTGGGAAGTCGACGTGGTCAAGGGCGACACGCGCAGCGACCTGGACATCGACGCCACCACCGGCAAGGTCCTGTCCAACAAGGCCGACGACGGCCACCGGGACGACAACGACGGCCGGGACGACCGGCACGGCCGGAACGACGACCACGACGACCACGACAACTGACGGACGCTCCCGCTCCGGCACCGGAGCCCCGCCACGTGACACGATCGCCCTCCGGCCGACCGGCCGGAGGGCGTCCCTGCCGGGGACCCTCAGCAGGACGACAGGATGCCCTGCATGGCGTCCTTCTCGCCCGAGGTCACCCACACGCCGTACTTCGCCTTCACGTCGATCTGACGGGCGATGTAGGCGCACCGGTACGCCTTGCGCGGGGGCAGCCAGGTGGCGGCGTCGGAGTCGCTCTTCTGGTTGTTCAGCGGGCCGTCGACCGCGAGCAGGTTGAGCGGGTCGTTGGCGAACTCCTTGCGCTTGGCGGCCGTCCACTGCTGGGCGCCCTTCTGCCAGGCGTCGGAGAGCGGCACCAGGTGGTCGATCTGCACCGCCGTGCTGGTGTCCTGGCCGCGCTTGAAGGTGATGGTCTTCCCGCTGTACGGGTCGTCCAGGACGCCGCTGAGCACGATGCAGTCGTGCGTTCCGGCCTTGAACTTCTCCTCGCGCAGGTCCCGCTTCAGGATGTCGTTGCGGGTGTCGCAGCCGTTGTGGTCGACGTCCGACCACGCGGGGCCGAACTTCTCCCGCTCGAACCCGGTCCGCGGGGCCCGCCCCTTGACCTCCAGCTTGCCGAGCTTCTTCCGCGCCTCGCCGACGTCCGCCTTGTCGGACTTCGAGGACGTGGACGACGAGGTGTCCGCCCCCGTCCGGGCCGATAACCCACCACACCCGGCAAGTGCCACCACTGCGGCCATTCCGGCCAAACCCGCCCGCACCCGCACGTGCCCACCCCAGACTTCAGAAATGTGTAAAGCCTAGGTATAGCAATTACCCCCAATTGCCCAAGTATCCCGCCATGGCGTCAAGGAGCCGTTCCGCCAGATGTGCGGCGTACGAGGCGCGGACCGGCACGTCCGCCCCGTGCCCGTCGGCCGTGCGGGCGGGCGCGGGCCGCTCCCACCCGGACGGCTGCAGGAAGAACCCCGAGCTCGCGCCGGCGGGAGAGGCAGGGGGCGGTTCGCCATGGCCGGGGCGAATCCATACCCTGGACAGGGTGGAGGACGTCGTAGACCTCGACGAAGTTCCGCCGGCCGCGCTCTTCGCCGAAGACCGGGGCGAGCTGGACCTTCTCGAAGCGATCGAGCTCACACTCGTGCGGGTCGACACCGGGACGACCCGTCGCGAGCGGCTCCGCCACGGCCTCGGCCACGCCTGCCGAACGCGTCACCCGCACCGCCTCCGCCACCCAGGACCCGTCCGGGCCCGGAGCCTCGGCCGCCGGCCGGAAGCCGTCGGGGGCTGCCACGAACCCCGCGCCCCGGTCGGCCGCGCGCCGTGCCCGCGCCTCAGCGCCCGCCACCGCCGCCGGCTCGTCGCCCGGCACGTGGGGACCGCTCAGGACCCGGCCCGCGCCGAGCGACGGCCACAGCCGCGCGGACCGCGCCGGGTCGACCAGCTCGGCCTGGACCCCTCACGCCTCGGCCCGGCGACTGGTGGCCACGTCAAGTCCGCCGACCCGGTCGAAGCGGGGCCGCCCGCCGAGGGTCAGCCCGCCGTACTCGCGGACCGTGTACGCGGCGAACTCCGTCATGGCCTTCGACGGGTCGATCCGGAAGACCGGGCCGGGGGCGTGGGAGCCCCCGGTGGCGTGGAGCGGGCCCTGCTCGACGACGGTGACGTCGGCCCGGCCGCGTTCGGTGACCTCGTCGGCCAGGGCACAGCCGACGATGCCGGCTCCGTGGATCACCGGACGCGGCCGGCCCACCATGCGTCCTCTGGGTTCTTATTACGCAGCAAGCGCCGGATCAGCCGGCGACGATGGCTCGCCGAACAAAGGCAGCCGGCCGCTGCGGGCCGTCAGGAGCGGCCGTAGGAGTCCTCGAGTCGCTCGATGTCGTCCTCGTCGAAGTGGCCGAACGCGATCTCCAGAATGCGCGTGGCCGGGCCGGACGAGCTCAGCCGGTGGGTCTGGCCACGCCGGATCAGGATGCGCTCGCCCACCTCGGGCTCCAGGCGCTTGCCGTCGACCTCGAACACGCTGCCCGGGTCGAGCGCCACCCACAGCTCGTCGCGGTGCTCGTGCCGCTGGAGGCTGAGCCGCTCCCCGGGCAGGACTTCGATGATCTTCACGGTGGACGGCTCGTTGAGCGTGAACCGCTCGAAGCCGCCCCACGGGCGCTCGTCCCGGATGACCGCGGCCAGCCTGTCGATGTCCTGCATCGTCCCCTCCACGTCTGTCGCGCGGGCAGTGCCCCCCGCGCGAGGTCTCACGGCATCGGAGAGGGCCCGGGGCGCGTCGCGGGCCGTTCTCCGATCCGGAGCGCAAGTTACCAGGTGATCCATTCGCACGCCCCGGCGGATCACCCTCACCGGACCACCCGACCCCGCGACCACGACCCGGGCGCCCATACGCGGGCGCCCGTGACCGCGTGACCCCGGCTAGAGGCCGTACTCCTTCACGATGCGCTCGTGCCGCTCCACCTCGACGTCGACCTCGCGCGCCAGGTCGAGCCAGGCCAGCGGGTGCGACCAGCGCTCGGTGGCGTCGTCGAGCAGGGCGTCGACCTCGACCGCCGACACACCGGGCGGGACCGCCACCCAGCCGAAGACACCGGGCAGCGGCTCGCCGCTGGTGGGGTGGGTGATCGTGTAGTTGTCGTCGCTGTAGACCCACATCGGCCAGCCACGCTCGGCCATGACCTCGGTGAACTCCGCCCAGTCCTCCTCGCTCGGCGCGGCGCCGTCGAAGAAGTAGCTGGTGTAGCCGCCGGGCCGCAGGATGCGCACCGCCGCGAACGGGGGCACGAAGTTCTGCGCCTCCTGGGGGTCGTCCGGGACCGGCTCCAGCAGCTGCGGGTCGAACACCACGAGGTCGCCCGCGTTGTAGTCCATGCCGCGCGGCTGCGGCAGGGCGAGCCGGGCGGTGGCCGGGCCGGTGCGGATGGACAGCACCTGGCGCTGGCCGCCGTCGGGCGCGGGGAGGATGACCCGGATGAGGCCCATCTCCTCCTCGATCGGCCCCGTGGTCGTCTTGATCGGCATGCCGATCTTGGCCGCGCCCTTGCGGACGGTGTCCCAGTCCTCGGCGGAGGTGGCCATGACGACCATGCGCCAGGTGTCCTCCTCGGTGAGCTCGTCGAGGATGGCGAGCAGCGCCTGGGCGCCCTTGGCGTTGTCGTCGAGCTGCTGGGCGGCGGCGGCGACGATCCGGCGGCCCTCGATGCCCGAGCCGGCCGCGACGGCGTGCTCGGCGGCCTCCAGCGCCTCCGGCCAGCGCTCGCGGGCCATGTGCAGGCGGGCCAGCGTGAGCTGCTGCTGGTCGTGCGGGAGCATCGCGGCCATCTGCTCCAGCCGCTCGTCCTGGCGGGCCTCGACGAGCAGCGTGGTCAGGTAGGCGATGTCGTCGGCGTTGGCGGTCGCGACGTCGCCCTCGTCGACGAGCAGCTTCCAGTAGATGTCGGCGCCCGTGGCGGGGTAGCCGAGGTAGCCGAGCGTGGTGGCGTGCCGGCGGGTGGTCTCGAGGTCCTGGCCGGACAGCGGCGAGAGCCAGCCGGCCCAGCGCTCGGGGTCGGCGTTGTGGCCGTCGGCGGCGTCGAAGTAGGCGACGCGCTCGGCGACCGGGCCCGGCGCGGGCGGCTCGGGGGTCGCGTCGGCGGCGGCGCGCAGGGCCGCGATCCGCTCGGCCAGGCCGGTGCTGTCGCGCAGCTCGACCGTGCCGGACTCGGCGAGGCCGGCCAGCAGCCGGGCCTGCCACACGCCCTGCCGGGCGATGGCCAGGTCGCCGGCGATCAGGGCCAGCTCGACGCGGGAGCGGTAGCCGCCCATCATGCCGAAGTAGTCGATCCACTGGCGGATCACCCGGCCGAGCTGCCAGGTGTTGGTGATCTGGGAGGAGCCGGCCAGCAGGCTGACGGCGCGGGTCCACTCGACCCAGTCGCCCGGGTGCTCGCCCACCACGTCGAGGTCGGGCAGCGCGTCGACGGCCTCGGCGACGCGACCCAGCGTGGCCAGGATGAGCGCGCGGCGCACACCGTCACGGTGGGGCTTGGCCACCGGGTCGTCGGCCTGGAAGTCGGCGGCGGCCTGGAGCGCGTTCAGCGCGTCCTCGCCGCGGCCGGCGGCGAGCAGCGCGCGGGCGCTCTCCGCGCCCAGCTCCCAGGTCGCCTGGCGGCCGGCGGCGCTCAGCCGCTCGACGGCGGCCTCGGCGTAGGAGACGGCCTCGCCCGCCCGGCCCGCGTCGGTGAGGGCCGAGACGTACTGCGTGACCCGCCCGGTGTAGACCGGGCCGGCCGGGTCGGCGGCCTCGATGGCCGCGCCGAGCTTCTCCAGGCGCTGCGGCGCGTAGCCGGGGCCGTCGGCGTTGGCCCAGGCGAGCGCGAGCGCCTCGACGGCCGCCGGGGCCGCCGGACAGTCGCGGACGTCTTCGCGCTCGGCGAACGCGAGAAGCTGCTCGGCGTCGCCGACCGCGACCGCGCCCTGGGCGCGGTCGCCCACGCGGCCGATCAGGTGCCAGTAGCGGGCGTAGAACTCCAGCCAGGGCAACTCCAGGGTCTCCGCCTGCTGCGCGATGGCCGGAGCCATGACGTCGAGCTGCGGGTACCGGCCCTCGTAGGCCTGTGCGGGGAGGTCTCCCAGCGCCATGGCGAGGCCCACGTTGCCCGCCTCAGAAAGCTGCTGCTGGGTATCGCCGACCCAGGCCCAGATGTCCACGTCCATGGCAAGCCAGTCTGCCAGGTCAACGAGCCTGCCCAAAACGCAGAAGCTCGATGAGCTCGTCCGATTCGTCACTGTTCAGCACGGAAAAAACCGGTGCCAGGAGATCGTCCGTCGTATCCTCCACGGCCGCTCGGCGCGCGACGAGCTCCGGCCCCGGCTGCGGATACGGCTCCGGCCACTGGAAGAACGCGGCCATCGCCTCACCGGTCACCTGGCCGAACGGCGATCCGTCGTGCCGGGCGGCGAGCATCGCGTCGAGGGGGTCCATGCCCGCCGCGATCACCGCGTTGGCGTGCAGGCCGCCGCGCAGTTCGCGGACGACGTGCATGAGGTGCGCCGCCCGCGCGGGCGGATCGTCGGGCAGGGGTACGGCCCGCCATCCGGCGAACAGCGGCGCCCCGGGCGCGGGGGCGTGCTCGACGACCCGTTCGAGCAGCTCGGCGATCCGGCCGCAGCCGTCGTGGTCGCCGAGCCGGCGCCGCCCCCAGGCGTGGCACGCCCCGGCGTAGAGCGCGACGGCCTCGCCGACGGGCAGCCGGCGCCCGCCGTTCCAGCTCTCCTCGACGTGGGCGCGCGGGAAGAACACGGCGACCGAGGCGACGACGTCGGCAGCGCACTCGCCGAGCACCCCGCAGCGGCCCCGGAAGTACAGCTCGCGGGCGCCCAGGCCGAGCTTCTCGCACAGCGCCTTGGCCTCGCGCGAGACCATGAAGCCGCCGCCGTACTGACCGATGGGTCCCTTCACCAGCCGCGCGGTGGTACGTGGATCCGCCATGGTCCACCCCTCTCGGTTCGAAAAGTGAACCGAGCATCCCTCAGGAGAACATCATTCTGCAAGCATCAGCTCCCCCGCCGCGACGATGACCGCCGGGCCCGCCAGGTAGCTCGTCTCGACGCCCAGCGTGACGGTCAGCGTGCCGCCCGGCACCTCGACGGTCCAGGTGCCGGTGATGTCGCCGCTCAGCGCCGCCGCCGCCACGGCCGTCGCGACCGCGCCGGTGCCGCACGAGCGGGTCTCGGCCGAGCCGCGCTCGTACACGCGCATGACCGCGCGCGCCGGGCCCACCGGGTTGAACAGCTCGATGTTGACGCCGCCGGGGAAGATCGACGTGTCGAAGGCCGGCGGGTGGCTGAGGTCGAGCTGGACCACCGGCTCGCCGGTGGCGCAGGCCAGGTGCGGGTTGCCCATGTCGATGTGCAGGCCCTCGAACTCCTGGCCCGCCACGGTGGCGACGCTGCGGCCGTGCACGACGGGCAGGCCCATGTCGACCGTCACGTCCCCGGAGACGTCGAGGGTCACCCTCCGGACCCCGCCCCTGGTCGCGACGGCGAACTCGCCCGGCTCGGCCAGGCCGGCGTCGACGAGGTAGCGGGCGAAGACGCGCGTGCCGTTGCCGCACATCTCGGCCGCGTGGCCGTCGGCGTTGCGGTAGTCCATGAACCACTCGGCCTCGCCCGCCAGGTCGGACACCTCCGGGCTGAGCTTGGTCCGGACCACGCGGAGCACGCCGTCGGCGCCGATGCCGGCGCGCCTGTCGCAGATGGTCGCCACGAGCGAGGCCGGCAGCTCCAGCTCGCCGTCGTGATCGGGCAGGATGACGAAGTCGTTCTCGGTGCCGTGCCCCTTGAGAAAGCGCATTGAGCAATTTTATGCCCAGCCCGGGGACCAGCTGTTCAGCGGGAGGCCCGGCGGCGCGGCGGGACCCGCGCGCCCCTGGCTTCCGCCGACGGTTCGCCGCCCGGTCAGGGCGTGCCTCCGGCCGGCCGGTCGTAGACGCCGACGGCCCACCTGCCCGGCCGCTCGCCGACCAGGGCGGACAGCCGTTCGCGCACGCCGGGGCGCATCAGCGCCCGGGCCTGGGCCGACTCGTCGTCACAGCCCTTCGACCCGGACTTGGGGGCCAGCCGGCAGTCGGTGAGAGCCTTCGCCGCCTCCCGCACCGGAGCGTCAGCCGGGAAGACCCAGACCTGCAGGGACTGCGGACCCTTCAGCCAGCCGGAGGGCGCCGAGAGCTCGTCGTGGTGCCCGCCCCCTCTTCCCGTGCACCGCCCGGCCGTACCGCCCGTCTCACCGCCCTTGAGCGGAAGCACCGTGACCACCCAGGCCCGGGGATCGTCGCAGACGACCTGGACCCCGGTGGAGAAGCTGGTCGGAGTGAAGGTCACCGTCCGGCCGACGCCCGTCGTCGCGAACCGCTCGGAGTGGAGGAGGGGGAGGTCGTACTTCTCGGCCCCCAGCACCACGTGGAACTCCCCGGGCAGCTCCGGGCCCGTCTTGACCTGGGCCATGTCCACCGGACGCTGCGCGACCGCCGCATGCTGCGCCCGGGGTGGCCCCGCCACCAGGCCGTTCACCAGTCCCGCGGCGGTGACGGCCAGCGCCGTCGCCGTCAGGGCCGTCGCCGCCCGCCGGGTACGCCGCATGCGGCGGCCCCGCCGTACGATCGCGTCGAGTTGGGGGGACGGCTCGCCGCCGGTCCGGTGCCGGGCGTGCTCGGCCAGGAAGTCGCGCAGGTCGCTCTCGGTGTGCCTCATCGCTGGGCCCTCTCCAGGTTCATGGTCTGAATGTCCGGATCGACGCGGAGACGGGTGAGGGCGCGGCTCAGCTGGCTCTTCACCGCTCCGGGTGAGCAGCCGACGATGTCGGCGACCTGGGTGAGCGTCCGTCCCTCGAAGTAGTGCAGGACGATCACCGCGCGCTGGCGTGGGGAGAGGGTGCCGATCGCGCTCCACAGCGCCGTCCGGTCGTCCACCTCGGCGGCCCGGTCACGGGCGTCGGCCGTCTCGGGGAAGCTCTCGGCCGGGACCTCGCGACGCCAGCGCCGGCGCCACCACGAGGCGTGGGTGTTCACGATGATGCGATAGACGTACGGATCGGGGTTGCCCTCGATCCGCCGCCAGGCGACCCACGCCTTCGCCAGTGCCGTCTGCACCAGGTCCTCGGCCGTGCCCCAGTCCCGGGCGAGGAGGTAGGCCATACGGCACAGCCGTAAGTGCCGCTGTGCCACGTATGCGGCGAACTCTTCGTCCATCCACCTTCTCCGTATCGTCGTCTCCGGCGATGACTACCGCCTGGGAGGCGCGTTCGGATGACAGGTGTCCCGGACGAGATTCCGTGGGTGCGGGCTCTCAGGCCGTGGCGCCGCCGGCGATGAGCGACAGGGAGCGGTCGAGCAGGTCGGGTGCGTCGTACGGCAGCCAGCGGACCCGCGGGTCACGGCGGAACCACGACTCCTGCCGGCGGGCGAAGCGCCTGGTGGCCCGGACCGTCTCGGCGAACGCCTGCTCCTCCGTCCACTCCCCCTCCAGGAAGCGCAGCACCTGGGCGTACCCGAGGGCGCGGCTCGCCGTGCGGCCCCGCGCGAGCCCCCGGTCGAGCAGGCCCCGCACCTCCTCCACCAGGCCGGCCGCCCACATGCGCTCCACCCGCAGGGCGATCCGCTCGTCCAGCTCGGGCCTCGGCACCTCCAGCCCGATCTGCACGCAGGGGTAGACCCCCTCGTAGGACGGCATGGTCGCCGAGAACGGCCGGCCGGAGTGCTCGATCACCTCCAGCGCGCGCACGATGCGACGGCCGTTGCTGGGCAGGATCGCCGCGGCGGCGACCGGGTCCTCGCGCGTCAGCCGCTCGTACAGCGGCGCGGGACCCGTCTCGGCCAGCTCCGCCTCCAGGCGGGCCCTGATCGCCGGGTCGGTGCCGGGGAACTCCAGGTCGTCGACGGCCGCCCGCACGTAGAGGCCGCTGCCGCCGACCAGCACAGGCACCGCCAGCGCGTCGAGCAGCGCCCTGGCCAGCTTCTGGTACTCGGCGACACTCGCCGTGACCGTGACGTCCCAGATGTCCAGCAGATGGTGGGGGACGCCGCGCCACTCCTCCGGGGTCAGCTTGGCCGTGCCGATGTCCATGCCGCGGTAGAGCTGCATGGAGTCGGCGTTGACGCATTCGCCCCCCAACCGCAGGGCGATGTCCACGGCGAGGTCGGACTTCCCGGCGGCCGTAGGACCGACGACGGCGATGACTGGCTGCTGGCGCACACCGATAAGTGTGTCAACTGTCGGGGTATGGGATGACCGACGGCCCCCGGCACCGTCCGGGGGATCACTGATCGGGGGATCAGATGTCCATCATCGAGAAGATCAAGGACATGTTCGGGGCGCACGGCAAGCACCACCAGGTACCCCAGCAGGGCGATCCGATGGAGGGCCTGCGCGACCGCCCGGCCGACGCGACGGGCGGCACCACGAGCGGCCCCACCGGCGGCACCACGGGCGGCCCCAGGGGCACCACCGCGGGCCCCGGCCAGGACCTGGGCGACGAGGACGGCCCCGCCGAGGGCACCGAGGGCTGACCCTCGGCCCCGGGACGGCCGAGCCGGCGGAGCGGGCTAGAGGTCCAGCAGCATCGGCTGCAGGTAGCCCTCGTGGGTCAGCAGCCGGCGCTTCGTCTCCACGCCCTCGCCGCCGCTGAACCCGCCCAGCCCGTTGCCCGCGATCACGCGGTGGCAGGGCACCACGATCGGGATCGGGTTGGAGCCCATGATGGAGCCGATCCCGCGGGCCAGCACGGCCGAACCGCTGCGCGCGGCCAGCTCCCCGTACGTCACCGCCGTGCCGTAGGGCACCCGGTGGAGCGCCTGGAGCACCACCCGCCGCGCGCCCGAGGTCAGCCGCCAGTCGATCGGGGTCTCGAAGACCCGGAGCTCTCCGGCGAAATAAGCGTTCAGCTCGGAGACCACCAAGGCCGTACGATCCGGGTCATGAACCTCAGCCAGGCCGGGCCCCAGGCGCTCGTGCGCCGCCATGGCCCTGCCCCAACCGAGGGCGACGAGCCCCTCCTCGGTGACGGCGGGCACCAGCGTCCCCACCGGGGTCGACACCTCGGCGAACGCCACTGTGGTCATCATGTCCTCGCGTGAGCTCGTGGTGCTCGGCACCTCCAGCGCCGTGCCTACCCGCCACCGTAACCACAATGGGTACTTTCTGCGATGGGACGGTCAGGGCTACCTGTTCGACCCGGGCGAGGGCACGCAGCGGCAGATGGCGTACGCCGGGCTGAGCGCGAGCGACGTGCACTGGCTGTGCCTGACCCACTTCCACGGCGACCACTGCCTCGGTGTGCCCGGCGTCATCCAGCGCATCGCCCGCGACAAGGTGCGCCACCCGGTACGGGCCCTGTTCCCGGCCTCCGGACGTGCCTACTGGCAGCGACTGCGGCACGCCGCCGCCTTCGCCGACACCGACGTCATCGCCGAGCACCCCCTCGACGGCGACCACGCCGTCCTGGGGCAGCTCACCGCCCGCCGCCTGTCGCACCCCGTCGAGTCCTACGGCTACCGCCTCCAGGAGCCCACCGGCCGGCGCATGCTGCCCGACCGGCTGGCCGCCCACGGCATCCGCGGGGCGGAGATCGGCGAGCTGCAGCGCACCGGGTCGGTCCGCGGCGTCACCCTCGACGAGTGCAGCGTCGTCCGGCCGGGCCAGAGCTTCGCCTTCATCATGGACACCCGCCTGTGCGACGCCGTCTTCGAGCTGGCCGACCGCACCGACCTGCTCGTCGTCGAGTCCACGTTCCTGTCGGCCGAGGAGCCGCTCGCGCGGGAGTACGGCCACCTCACCGCCGAGCAGGCCGGGCTCGTCGCCGCCCGCGCGGGCGCCCGCTGCCTGGTCCTCACCCACTTCTCGGAGCGGTACGGCTTCGCCGACGAGCCGGTCTTCCTCGCCGAGGCGCGCCGCCACTACGACGGCGACGTCGTCCTCGCCCGTGACCTGACGACCGTCCCCGTCCCCCGCCGCCCCCGCCACCTGACGGTCCGGTGACGGCGGGCGCTCACCGGTGCGCCGGTCAGCCGCCCTGCGACCAGGCGGCCACGGGGAGCGAGAGGTAGACGCCGAAGTCGTCCAGCCCGGTCGCGGCGGCGATGCCCTCGTGCAGCAGGTCCACGCGTTCCTGACGGTTCGCGGCCCTGCTCTCGAACCACTTCGACCGCACCTCGATCACGACGTCCAGGCCGCCGCGGTCCAGCGGGCCGTACGGCCGGAACCTCAGGTCCACGTCCCCGGGCCGCAGGTCTCCGTCATAGGGCTCCTCGGGGCACTCCACGGCCTTCGACACCAGGTGCGGCAGCGCCGACGCCAGCTGACGCAGCGTGGATTCGGCGACGTGCGGGGCGTAGGTGATCGCGACGAGCGGCATCGCATCAACCTAGCGCTGCGCGCGCGAGCGCGGCGCCGCGACCAGGGCCAGGCCCGGGGCAGCCGTGGTCAGGTCCAGGTGGCCACGAAGTAGCCGACGCCGTAGGGGGCCGCATCGGCCAGCAGCCGCCCCTTGAGCCCTCCGGAGCCTTTCCGGCCCGCCGCGCCCGCGAGGACCTGGAGGGCGGCGCGCCCCGCCACCCACAGCTCCGCGGCCTCCCCCGGGTCGAGCCGGGCGAGCGCCGCCGCGTCGGCGTCGGCCACCGCCCGGACGACGAGGTCGTTGTACGGCTGGGCGGCCGGGTCGTGGTAGCCCGGCGACTTCGGGGTCAGCCGGGCGGAGCCGTCGGCCATGACCAGCAGCGCCACCCTGCCCTCCCGCGCCAGCGCCTCCCCCAGCGTCAGGCAGCCGGCCGGCTCCGCGTCGAACGCCACGGCCTCGAACCCGTCCGCCCGCCGCTCGCCCAGCAGCCGGCGGCCGATGGTCAGCGACAGCGGCAGCACCGGCTCGCCCTCGCCCACGGTGACGTCCACGCCCCAGGGCCGGAGAGTGCCCGCCGACCGGCTGCCGTACGAACAGGCCGACTCGGCTCCGCCCACCACGACGAGCCGGTCGGGGGCGGCGGCGTCGAGCTCGGCGAGCGCCTCCCGGCACGCCGCGCGCAGGCCGTCCAGCTCGTGGGCGGCCGCGCCGGCCAGCTCGGGGACGATCAAGGGCGGATGCGGGCAGACCGCCGCGGCGACAAGCACACGCCCAGCGTATGCCCACCCGTACGCCCCCATGGGCACGGGACAGAGCGCAGGGGGCGGTCACGCGTACGGGTCGCGGCCCTCGGCGATGGCCTGGATGAGGCGCTTCGTGCAGGCGTGCGCCGCCCCGTGCAGCCCGTGGCCGAAGCTGACCCGGGCCACGCCCAGCTCCGCGAGCCGGGACAGAGGTGGGGTGCCCGGCCGGAACAGGACGTTGACCGGCGCACCGACCTCCGCGACCAGGCGCTCGATCTCCTTCTCGTCGTTCGCCCCGATCGGGTAGACGCAGTCGGCGCCCGCGTCGAGGTAGCGCCGCGCGCGCCGCACGGCCTCCTGACGGGTGCCGTCGCCGGCGAGGTACGTGTCCACCCGCGCGTTGATCACCAGTCGCGGCCCGGCGGCGGCCCGCACCCCGGCCAGGAACTCCGCCTGCCGGCCCGGATCGACCAGCTCGCCGGTACGCGGGTCGGAGTCCTCCAGGTTGCAGCCCACGGCCCCGGCGGCCAGCAGCCGCTCCACCAGCTCGGCCGGCGGCAGGCCGTAGCCGCGCTCGACGTCGGCGGTGACCGGGACCGGGACGGCCCTGGCGATGCGGCCGATCGCGGCCATCATCTCGGCGGCGGGCGTCCCCTCGCCGTCCTCGTACCCGAGGACCGGCGCGACTGCGGCGCTGCCCGTGGCCACCACGGGGAACCCGGCCTCGACCACGGCCCGCGCCGAGGCCGCGTCCCAGGCGTTCGGCAGGACCAGCGGGTCGCCCGGCACATGCAGGCTCCGCAGCAGGGTCGCGGCCTCCACCGGGGCAGGCGGCCGGTCGTCGCCGACGGCCTCTTCGTCGCTCGTCATAGGGCCGACCCTAGGGCGGCGGCGGACCGGGTCACAGGTCCACTGGGAGCGCGAAGGGCCGAGCCAGTTCGGGGAGGGGAAGCGTCAGCAGCCGCTCGTGGCGCACTGGCCCGCGACCTGACCGGCCGGGCCGTCCGCGGCGCCGTCGGAGGGGTCGGCCGGCTGGTTCTGCACCGGCTTGGCCGGCGAGTCCGTGGGCTTCTTCACCGAACCCGTGGCCGTCTTGCTGTCCTTGCTGTCCTTGCTGTCCTTGCCGGCCGCGCCCGTGTCCGTCGTACCGGAGTCGGCGCCGGGGTCCGCGGCCGATTCGGTGCCGGTGGTGGCGGTGCCCGAGTCCTCGTCCGCGGCCGTGCCCCCGTCGCCGGGGTCGTCCGTGACCGCGTCGCCCATGGAGGCTTCCTCGTCGCCCGCCAGGCCGGCGTCGGCCTCCGGGGAGCCCTTCTGGGCGGGCCCGCTCTGCTGCGTGGCCGCTGAGCCGCCGCCCGCGAGGGCGAACCCGACGCCGCCCGCCCCGAGCACCGCCACGAGTGCGGACGCGGCGATGAGGATGGTCTTGCGGCTCTTACGGGTGGAACGAGCAGACCTGGGCGGTCTGGGGTCGTCGCCCGGTCCTGCGAGGATCTCCTGGCGATCCGGCTCGTTCGGATCTTGCATGGTGCCACAACTCCCTGCGGTCGTATCGGGAAAGCTCGCCGGCTTCCGCGGGTGATGGACCACACTAGCGGCATCAGTGGAATGCTCGCGCACCATTCACAGCATCAATCACAAAGGAATCACGACTTGTCCCGCCTTGAGTGCATTCGCGCAGGTAGTCAGGACCGGATGGCGCCGGCGGCGAGTGTGGCCGGAGTGCTCATGATCGCCGGAATGGGGGTCCTGCTGGCATTCATCGGCACGCCACGGCCCGCCCAGAAAAGCGCATCGTCAAATGATCAGAAAAGCCGGCTTACCGCTGTCTCCAGCATTCCGGCGCCTCCCCGGGCCCGCGCGCCGAGGCCCGGCGGCTGGCCGACGGACTGGGCGAACGGCTGGGCGAACGGCCGGCCGGGACAGGCGCCCGGCCCCACCCCGGCGCTCGCCCGGGCCCCGGGCCCTCTGGACCCGGACAGCTGGCTCGAACCCGTCCGTCCGCCGGCCCGCCGACACCGGGACCGCGCACCGCAGCCGCAGCCGCCCGTGCTGGGGCTCCCCCCGGTGATGTCCCCCTGGGTCACGCCGGCGCAGTCCCCCCGGCAGCCCGCTCCCGGCTCCCGCCCGGGGACCGCCTTCCCCGAGGCCCTGGACAGCCGTCAGGAGACCGCCCCATCCGGGCCGGTGCCGTCCCCGTCTCCGCAGACGGACGACTCGCAAGGCGAGACCTCGACGCCCGCCGCGCGGGTGGCCGCGTCGCCCGCTCCGCCCGCGCCCCCACACCCCCGTACGCTTCCCGCGCCCGCTGCCGAGCCGGACGTCCCGGCCGGACCCGCCGAGCGCCGCCGGCAGGAGCCGGAAACGGCGAGCGCCGTCACCGGCGACCCGCTTCCCGCGCCGGACCCGTGCGCCACCTTCCCCGACTTCCGCCGGGACTACTGCTACCGCCTCCTCGGCGGCCGGTGACCCGGCTCAGGCCGGGCAGCCCCCCACGGAGGCGGCCGGCGCGACGGCCGGGCGCCCGATGGACGGCATGCCCAGCATGACGCCCTTGGCGGCCTCGGCCGCGGCGCCCTGGCGTGCCTCCCAGGCGTCGCCGGCCCGGGTGCGGCGCAGGCCGAGGACCGCGCCGTCGGCCACCAGGTGGTGCGGCGCGGCGTAGGTGACCTCGACCGTCACCATGTCGCCCGGCCGCGGCGTCTCCTCGCCGGCCGCGAAGTGGACCAGCCGGTTGTCGGGAGCGCGGCCGGACAGCCGCCGGGTGGCGTCGTCCTTGCGGCCCTCGCCCTCGGCGACCAGCACCACCAGCGTCCGGCCGACCTGCTTCTTGTTCTCCTCCCAGGAGATCTCCTCCTGCAGCGCGACGAGCCGCTCGTAGCGCTCCTGGACGACCTCCTTCGGGATCTGGTCGTCCATGGTCGCCGCCGGGGTGCCGGGGCGGATGGAGTACTGGAAGGTGAAGGCGTTGGCGAAGCGGCTCTGCCGTACGACGTCGAGGGTGGCCTGGAAGTCCTCCTCCGTCTCGCCGGGGAAGCCGACGATGATGTCGGTGGAGATGGCCGCGTCCGGCATGGCGGCGCGGACCCGCTCGATGATGCCGAGGTAGCGCTCGGCGCGGTAGGAGCGGCGCATCGCCTTCAGGACCCGGTCGGAGCCGGACTGGAGCGGCATGTGGAGCTGGTGCATGACGTTGGGCGTCTCGGCCATGGCGGCGATGACGTCGTCGGTGAACGCGGCCGGGTGCGGGGAGGTGAAGCGGACCCGCTCCAGCCCGTCGATCGTGCCGCAGGCCCGCAGCAGCTTGCCGAACGCCAGCCGGTCGCCGAACTCGACGCCGTAGGTGTTGACGTTCTGGCCGAGCAGCGTGACCTCCAGCACCCCCTGCCCGACCAGGGTCTCGACCTCCGCGAGGACGTCGCCGGGGCGCCGGTCCTTCTCCTTGCCGCGCAGCGACGGCACGATGCAGAACGTGCACGTGTTGTTGCAGCCGACGGAGATGGCCACCCAGGCGGCGTAGGCCGACTCGCGCTTGGTGGGCAGCGTCGAGGGGAAGACCTCCAGCGACTCCTTCAGCTCCACCTGCGCCTCGCCGGCGACGCGGGCGCGCTCCAGCAGCACCGGCAGCGAGCCGATGTTGTGGGTGCCGAACACCACGTCCACCCAGGGCGCCTTGCGGACGATCTCGCCCTGGTCCTTCTGCGCCAGGCAGCCGCCCACGGCGATCTGCATGCGCGGGTTGGCGACCTTGGCGGGGCGGAGATGGCCGAGGTTGCCGTACAGGCGGTTGTCGGCGTTCTCGCGGACGGCGCACGTGTTGAACACGACCACGTCGGCGCTGTCGCCGTCGGCCGCGCGCACGTAGCCCGCGTCTTCCAGCAGGCCCGAGAGCCGCTCGGAGTCGTGCACGTTCATCTGGCACCCGTACGTGCGGACCTCGTACGTGCGGGGGCTCTCGTGGGTCACAGTCATGGCGGGTTCTAGGGTAGTCGTTGTGGGGCCACCAGAGACCGAACGGGGCCAAAAGTCCAGCTCGACGGCATGATGTGATCGGATCGGTACCACCTGGTTAGTGCGCAGCGTCCTAACGCACCCTAGGTTTTGACCCATGACGGAGAACGGGGACGTCACTCCACTGGTCAAGTTGGAGAACGTCGACAAGCACTTCGGGACGTTGCACGTCCTGAGGGACATCAACCTGACCGTCTCCCGTGGCGAGGTCCTCGTGGTGATCGGCCCGTCGGGTAGCGGTAAGTCAACGCTCTGCCGGGCGATGAACCGGCTGGAGACGATAGACAGCGGACAGATCATCTTCGACGGTCACCCCCTGCCGGCCGAGGGCAAGGCGCTGGCCCGCCTTCGCTCCGAGGTCGGCATGGTGTTCCAGTCGTTCAATCTCTTCGCGCACAAGACCATCCGCGAGAACGTCACCCTGGGGCCGCTCAAGGTCCGCAAGGTGGCCAAGGACGTGGCGGACAAGCGCGCGATGGAGCTGCTGGAGCGCGTCGGGATCGCGGCCCAGGCGGACAAGTACCCCGCGCAGCTGTCCGGCGGGCAGCAGCAACGGGTGGCGATCGCCAGGGCGCTGGCGATGGACCCGAAGATGATCCTGTTCGACGAGCCGACCTCCGCTCTGGACCCGGAGATGGTCCAGGAGGTGCTCGACGTCATGGTCGGGCTGGCACGTGACGGGATGACGATGGTGGTCGTCACGCATGAGATGGGGTTCGCCCGCAAGGCCGCCAACCGGGTGGTGTTCATGGCCGACGGGCAGATCGTGGAGGAGAACACCCCGGACGAGTTCTTCACCAACGCGCAGACCGACCGCGCGCGTGACTTCCTGTCGAAGATTCTCACGCACTGACTATTGAGGTGGGTACACATGCACATGCGTCGAACCGGAGCGGTGCTCTCGCTTGCAGCCATGGTGGGCGGTCTGGCCGCCTGCGGAGGCGGTGACAAGACCTACGCCAGCCTTGCGGACAAGGTCAAGGACGGTGGGACTGTCGTCGTCGGCACCAAGTGGGACCAGCCGAGCCTGGGTCTGAAGAAGGGCGCCGAGCCCGAGGGCTTCGACGTCGACGTGGCCAAGGCCGTGCTGAACAAGATGGCCGGCGGCAAGGATGTCAAGGTCACGTGGAAGGAGTCGGCGTCGTCCAACCGCGAGCCGTTCCTGGCCAACGGCACCGTTGACATCGTCTTCGCCACGTACTCCATCACGGAGGAGCGCAAGAAGAAGGTCACCTTCGGCGGGCCGTACGTCATCGCCCACCAGGACGTGATGGTGCGCAAGGACGACACCTCGATCAACACGCCCCAGGACCTCAAGGGCAAGAAGATCTGCAAGGCCGCGGGCTCCAACTCCTACAAGCGGATCACCGACCCGCCGCCGGACGGCCAGCTCGACCTCGACGCGACGACGGTCGACGCCGCCAGCTACTCCGAGTGCGTGCAGAAGCTGGGCGGCAACAACCTCGACGCGCTCACCACCGACGACCTGATCCTGGCGGGCTTCGCCAAGCAGGCGGGCGGCAACTTCAAGGTGCTGGGCCAGGGCTTCACGGACGAGAAGTACGGCATCGGCCTGAAGAAGGGCGACACCAAGACCTGCGAGGCCGTCAACACCGCGGTGAAGGCGCTGTGGGACGACGGGACCATGAAGCAGCTGCTGCAGAAGTGGTTCGGCGGCATCCAGGGTCTGAAGCTGTCCGAGACCGCGCCGCCGGCCGAGGGCTGCTCCTAGTAACACGTCCGAGGCGGCGGCCGGCGACCCGGTCGCCGCCGTCCTATGCGGTGGAGCACGATGGACGAACTGATTACCTACGCGCCCGAGCTCGCTCAGGGCTTCCTGGAGAACGTCAAGCTCGCCCTCGTGGCGCTGGTCGTCTCCTTCATCCTCGGCACGGTCCTGGTGGGGATGCGCGTCTCGCCGACGCCGGTGCTGCGCGCCGCCGGCACGGTCTACGTCAACGTGGTGCGCAACACCCCGCTGACACTGGTGCTGGCCTTCTCCGCGCTGGGTTTGAGCGACCAGCTCGGCCTGGTCTTCTCAAGCCAGCCTCAGACCAACTCCTTCTGGCTCGTGGCGATGGGCCTGGGTGTCTACACCGCGGCCTTCGTCGGCGAGGCGCTGCGCGCCGGCATGAACACGGTGCCGATGGGGCAGGCCGAGGCGTCCCGGGCGATCGGGCTGACCTTCTTCCAGACCCTCACTATGATCATTCTGCCGCAGGCATTCCGGGCGGTCATCGCGCCGCTGGGCAGCGTGGTCATCGCCATGATCAAGAACACGACGGTCGCGACCGCCGGCGGCCTCCTCACCGACTCCGCGGCCACAATGAAGATCGTCTTTGATACGACCGGCGCCTCCATCCCGATCTTCCTCGGCGTCATCGCGGCCTTCATGGTCCTGATCCTGCCGATCGGCTACTTCACCGGGTGGCTGTCGCGGAGGCTGGCGGTGGTCCGATGAGCACGAACGTTCTGTTCGACACCCCCGGCCCGCGTGCCAGGGTGCGCAACCACCTGCTCACGGTCGTCAGCGTCGTGCTGGTGGCCGCCGTCCTGTACGGCGTCTACCGCGGCTTCGACGCCAAGGGCCAGTGGGCGGGCAAGATCTGGGAGCCGTTCCTCCAGGCCTCGACCTGGCAGGAGTTCATCATCCCGGGCCTGATCGGCACGCTGAAGGCCGCGGCGGCGGCCGCGGTGCTGGCGCTGCTGTTCGGCGCGGTGTTCGGTCTGGCCCGGCTGTCCGACCACGCCTGGATCCGCGTCCCGGCGGGCCTGGTCGTGGAGGTCTTCCGCGCCATCCCGCTGCTGCTGCTGATCTTCTTCATCTTCTACCTGGCGCCCAGCGTGATGGGCGGCGGCGACTACGCCTTCTTCGCGGTGGTACTCGGCCTGACCCTCTACAACGGCTCGGTGCTGGCCGAGGTGGTCCGGGCCGGCGTGCTGTCGGTGGCCCGAGGGCAGTCGGAGGCTGCTTACGCGATCGGCATGCGCAAGAACCAGGTGATGCGGATGGTACTGCTGCCGCAGGCCGTCACGGCGATGATGCCGGCGATCGTCAGCCAGCTCGTGGTCCTCCTCAAGGACACCGCGCTCGGCTACATCATCGCCTACGTCGACCTGCTCAACACCGGCTTCAAGATCCTGCCCGCGGTGTTCTTCGGGTCGCTGATCCCGGCCGCCATCGTCATCGGGATCATCTACGTGGCGCTCAACATGTCGCTGAGCTACCTGGCGAACTTGCTGGAGCGGCACACGCGGCGCAGCCGCAAGCTGACGACCGGCCCGGTCGAGCCGCCCGACGCGATGATCGGCGCGGCCGCCGGTGGCGTTGGCGGGGTCGTCATCGACTGATCCCTTCGGGAACACCGGAACACGGGTAAGGGCGGTCACCTGGTCGGGTGACCGCCCTTCACTGTCTCTGATCTTCCGGCAGGATGCCCCTATGCCCTTCTGGCGCTCCCCCATCTCCACGACCGACGTCGCCCGGTCCGGGCTCCGGCCGGCCTGGCCCACCGCGCGGGACGGGCAGGTGTGGTGGACGGAGGACCGGCCGGACGAGGGCGGCCGGACGACCATCGTGCGCCGCGCCGCCGACGGCACGCGCCGCGAGCTGCTGGCCGCGCCGTGGTGCGCGCGCACCAGGGTCCACGAGTACGGCGGCCGGCCCTACGCGGTGACGCCCGCCGGCGAGGTGGTCTTCTGCAACCTCGCCGACCAGCGCCTCTACCTCGGCCATGACGACCCCGTGCCGCTCACCCCGGCGGACGACGGCTCCCGCTACGCCGACCTGCTGGTCCGCGACGGCCGCGTGTGGTGCGTGCGCGAGCGCCACCACGACGGCAAGGTGACGCGCTCCGTCGTCTCATTCGCCCTCGACCGGCCCGGCGATCTGCGCGAGCACGTCACCGGCGCCGACTTCTACGCCTTCCCCACCCTCTCCCCCGACGGGCGGCACCTGGCCTGCGTCTGCTGGAGCCATCCCCGCATGCCGTGGCACGGCACCGAGCTGCGCGTCACCCGCCTGGCCGACGGCGTCTCGTGGACGGTCGCGGGCGGGCCGTCCGAGTCGGTCCTGGCGCCCCAGTGGAAGGACGACGGCCACCTCTACCTGGTCTCCGACCGCTCCGGCTGGTGGAACCTGCACGAGGTCCCCGTGGCCGGCGGTCCCTGCCGGGCGCTGTACCCGGCCGAGGAGGAGTTCGCCGGGCCGCTGTGGCGGCTGGGCGGCCTGCCGTACGGCGTGCTGGGCGACGGGCGGCTCGCGGTGCTGCACGGGCGCGGCGACCTGCGGCTGGGTGTGCTGGACCCGGGGTCCGGGCTGCTGCGCGACCTGGACGTCCCCTGCGAGGGGTGGGACCCGGCGCTGGCCGTGGACGGCGGGGATCTGGTAGGGGTCGGGTACGGTCCCACGGCGCCGCGGACCGTCCTGCGGGTGGACACGGCGACGGGGAAGGCCGAGACGCTGGCCCGCGACGCCGGGTGGCTGCCGGAGCGCGCCTTGCTGCCGTCGCCGCGGGCGGTGGAGCTGCCCGGCCGCGCCGGCCGCCGCGTCCACGCCCACCTCTACCCGCCCACCGCGGGCGAGCCCGGCACGCTCCCGCCGTACGTGGTCTTCGTGCACGGCGGGCCCACCGCGCACGCCGGCACCGCGCTCGACCTGGAGAAGGCCCTGCTCACCTCGCGCGGCATCGGCGTCCTCGACGTGGACTACGGCGGCTCCACCGGCTACAGCCGGGCCTACCGCGAGCTGCTGCGAGGCCGGTGGGGCGTGGTGGACGTGGAGGACGTCGTCGCGGCGGCCGAGTGGCTGGCGAGCGAGGGCCTGGCCGACCCCGGCCGGGTCGCGGTGCGGGGCCGCAGCGCGGGCGGCTGGACCGTGATGGCGGCCTGCTGCCGATCCGGCGTGTTCGCGGGCGGGGTGTCCTACTACGGCGTCAGCGCGCTCGCCCCGCTCAACGCCCACACCCATGACTTCGAGTCGCGGTACGTGGAGTGGCTGGTCGGGCCGGAGGACCCGGAGCTGTACGCCCAACGGGAGCCGCTCGCCCTGGTCGGCGGGGTGACCTGCCCCATGCTGCTCCTCCAGGGGCTCGACGATCCGGCCGTGCCGCCCGAGCAGTCGGAGGCGTTCGCCGACGCCCTGGCCGAGCGCGGGGTGCCGTGCACGTACCTGGCGTTCGAGGGCGAGTCGCACGGGTTCCGCCGCACCGAGACCGTCGCGACCGCCCTCGCCGCCGAGCTGGCCTTCTACCAGCAGATCTTCAGCTGACGCGAAGCGCCGTCAGCCCTTGCGCCACTCCCCCGACCCGAGCGCGCCCGCCGCCTGCGGCCCCATGAGGCCGAGCCCGCCGTCGACGAAGACCGTCGAGCCGGTCACGTACGACGCGGCCGGGCTCGCCAGGAAGGCCACCACGGCGGCCACCTCGTGCGCGTCACCCGGCCGGTTGATCGGGTAGCCGGGCCTGGTGCCGATCTGCGGCGGCAGATCGTCCTGGCCGGTCATGGGCGTGGCGATCTCGCCGGGCGCCACGGTGTTGACCGTGATGCCGTACTCCGACAGCTCCAGGGCCAGGACGCGGCTGAGCATCCGCAGGCCGCCCTTGGCCGCGCAGTACGGGCCTGAGCCCACGCGCGGGTACTCCTCGTGGACGCTCGTCACGCTGACGATGCGCCCGCCCCGCCCCGTCCTGGCCATCCGCCGCGCGGCCCGCTGCGAGCACAGGAACGGGCCGTCGAGATCCACCGCCACGACCGACCGCCAGCGCTCGTAGTCCATGTCGATGAGCGGCTCGGAGCTGCCGGTGCCGGCGTTGTTCACCAGCACGCCGAGACCGCCCAGCTCCTCGGCGAGGTCGTCGACGACGGCCGCGGCGCGTTCGGGGTCGGTCAGGTCGTGGCGGCGCACCGCGGCGGCCTTGCCCAGCTCGCGCACCTGCCCGGCGGTGTCCTCGGCGCCGTCGCTGTCGGAGTGGAACGTGATCCCGACGTCGAACCCCTGCTCGGCCAGCATCACAGCGGTGGCCTTGCCGATGCCGGAGTCGGCTCCCGTGATGATCGCGACCCGGTCGTACCCCTCGGTCATGACTCTCCCCTGGTCGGTTGCGGGCTCGTGCCGGGCCCCCGCCCCTGTGGCGCGGCTCGCGCACCGGGCGGCGGCCCTCCGGCCCCTGCCCGCGACGAGCCCCTCCACCCCTCAGCCCCCTCCACCCTCCTGCCAGGCGGACGCCAGGTCGCTGCCAGCGTGGATGCCCGCGGACCCGGACACCGTTGAGGACATGCCGCCCACCACCCACGGGGCGGTGGTTCAGCGGGCGAACTCGGTGGCGCGGGACTCGCGGACCACCGTGATGCGGATCTGGCCCGGGTAGGTCAGCTCCTCCTCGACCTGCTTGGCCACGTCCCTGGCGATCACCTGCGCCTGGATGTCGTCGATCGCGTCCGGCTTGACCATCACCCGGATCTCCCGGCCCGCCTGCATGGCGAACACCTTCTCCACACCCTCGTACGACTGCGCGATCTCCTCCAGCCGCTCCAGCCGCTTGACGTACGCCTCCAGGGACTCGCGGCGCGCGCCGGGACGGCTGCCGCTGATCGCGTCGGCCGCCTGGGTGAGGACCGCCTCGACCGTGCGGACCTCGACCTCGTTGTGGTGCGCCTCGATGGCGTGGACCACGTCCTCCGACTCGCCGTACCGGCGGGCGATCTCCGCGCCGATCAGCGCGTGGCTGCCCTCCACCTCGTGCGTGAGTGCCTTGCCGATGTCGTGCAGCAGGGCGCAGCGCTTCATCAGCCGCTGGTCGAGCTTGAGCTCGGCGGCCATGATGCCGGCGATGTGCGCCGACTCGATGAGGTGCTTCAGCACGTTCTGGCCGTAGGAGGTGCGGTAGCGGAGCTGGCCGAGCAGCAGCGTCAGCTCCGGATGCATGTCGGTGATGCCCAGCTCGACCAGCGCGTCCTCGCCGGCTCTGGCGCACAGGTCCTGGACCTCGGCGCGGCTGCGCTCGTGCGCCTCCTCGATGCGCTGGGGATGGATGCGGCCGTCGAGGACGAGCTTCTCCAGCGTCAGCCTGGCGGTCTCCCGCCGCACCGGGTCGAAACACGACAGCAGCACCGCTTCGGGGGTGTCGTCGATGATGAGGTTGACGCCGGTCGTGGACTCGAACGCCCGGATGTTGCGGCCCTCGCGGCCGATAATGCGGCCCTTCATCTCGTCGCCCGGCAGGTGCAGCACGCTGACCACGGACTCGGCCGTCTGCTCGGCCGCAACCCGCTGCACCGCCAGGGTGACGATCTTGGTGGCGCGCTTCTCGCCCTCCTTGCGGGCCTGTCCCTCGATCTCCCGGATGATCAGCGCGGCCTCGCGCTTGGCCTGGTTCTCGATCTGCCTGACCAGCTCGGCCTTGGCCTGGTCGGCGGTCAGCCCGGCGACCCGCTCCAGGATGGCCCGCCGCTCCTCCTCGACCTGGAGCAGCTCGGCCCGCCGCTCCGACAGGCGCGCCTCGGCCTCGCCCAGCTTGCGCTGGAGCTCGGACTGCCGTCTGGCCTCCTCGTCCAGGCGCTCCTCGCGCTCGGCCAGGCGGGTCTCGCGGCGTTCGAGGTCGGCCCGCAGCTCCTTGAGCTCGGACTTGAGGATCCGGCCTTCCTCCTCGACCTCGCGCCGCATGCGCGCGGCGCTCTCGGCCGCGTCTTCGGACCGGCGCAGGATCTCCTCGGCGTCGGACTCGGCCCTGCCGCGGATCTCCCCCGCCTCCTGGCGGGCCTGCTCCAGCTCCTCGTGGACGGCCTCGACCTGCTCGGGGGACGGCTTGGCGGCCTGCGGCAGGAGCCCCGAGGTGCGGCGGACCACTATGAGCAGCGCGGCGATCATCCCGAACGTGAGCAGGAGCACCGCCACCGACAGCACCACGACAAGCGGCCCCATGTGCTCCCCGCCCTCCTCGCGTCGTCAACACCCGTAAACGTGGCCACAGAACGCGAGGGGTCACATGCGCGGCGCGGAACGCCGATCGGCGTCGTCACGACGACGGAGGTCTCGCCGAGGCTGTCTCGCCGAGACGAAAGCCAGGCCGAGCTCGGCCGGGCACCGACTGGGACAGCCGGGGCCTCGCCCGCCTCGATGGAACAAGCTCGTTCGTCCGTACTTCACCGGTATGACAATCCGCGCAGCGCGGAGTAACTCCTCACTGCCGTCGAGGTTATGCGTCGGAGAAGTCACGAGCAAGCAAACGGGTTATCAAGCGTGTCTTACGGGATGGCTTCTCGTGATTCGCCCGGATATGGTGCGATCCCGGAAATGGCACGCGTACGACAAGCCGCGCCCTGGGCCCGTGCGCGCACGTCCCGGCCGTGCCGGCGGGGGGCACGGGCGCGTTCTTTCCCCTCCGGTCAATGCCATAAACCCCACAAGTCACATGTGTCCCGCATTCGCCTCCGGCGGGGGCCCAATGGGGCTCACCTCACTGAAAGCCGGAAACCCATTTCGTCCCTCAGGCACGCAGGCGCAGCCCCCGGGGAGTCGGGTGGAAGCCCGCGGCCTCCAGCGCCTCCGCCAACGGCGACTCGGTGATGGAGGCCCCGTCGGCACGCTCGACGGTCAGCTTGCCGAGGGCGCCGTCGCGCACGGCCAGCGCCAGCGCGTCCACCGCGGGCCGCAGCCGCTCGTCGTCGGTGAACGACAGCAGCGTCTTGCCGCCCCGCTCGACGTACAGCACGAGGAACCCGTCGACGAGCACCACCAGCGCGCCGGCCTTGCGTCCGGGTTTGTGGGCGACGTCGCCGGGGTGCGCCGGCCACGACAGGGCGCCTCCGTAGGGGTTCGCCGGATCGGCCGCCGCGAGCACCACCGCCCGCCGCGTCCCCGCACCACCGGCCGCACCGGTGGACAGCTCGGCGGGGGGAACGGCCGGGGCGCTCGAGGGCGCCATGGCCCGCATCCGGTCGACGGCCCCGGGCAGCGCGAACTGGGCGCCTCCCAGCCCTTCCACGAAGTAGCCGCGCCGGCATCGGCCGCTCTCCTCGTAGGCGCGCAGCACCTGGTAGACCGGCGAGAACCCGCCGGGCAGCCGCTCGGACGTCACCGCGCCGCGGGTCAGCACCCCGTGGCGTTCGAGCAGCGCCTCGGCCTGCGCCTGCGCCCGCTGGGTCGCGTCGCCGGCCGGTGACGGCAGCAGCCACCATCGCCCGCCCACGGTCGGCGGCCCGCTCCGGGTGGGCAGCACGGCCCGGCGGCGGCGCGTCGTGGCCGGCCGGTGGGCGGGACGCCCGGAGCCGAGCGTGGCCCGCAGCGGCGCCAGCGTGTCGCCCGACACCCGGCCCGCCCACACGAGGTCCCACAAGGCCGTGGCGAGCGCCGCGTCGTCCAGGGAGCCGAGCCGCTCGGACAGCCCGCGGAAGAACAGCGCCCCTCCCCCGCCGAGCGCCTCCAGCACCTGCTCGTGGACCGGCGTCATCGTGATCTCGCCCGGCTCCGGCAGCAGCACCGGCGCGGTGTCGGCGAAGTAGAGCGAGACCCATCCGTCGCCGCCCGGCAGCGACCCCTGTCCGGACCAGATCACCTCGCCGGAGGAGGTCAGCTCGTCGAGCAGCGACGGATGGTAGCCGGGCACCCGCGAAGGGAGGACCAGGGTCTCCAGCGCGGAGGCGGGCACGGCGGCGCCCTGGAGCTGCTCGACGGCGTGGACGAGCGCGTCCATCGCCCGCGCCGCCCCCGCCTGCCTTGCCGGCCCCGCGGTCCCGGAGGAGCCGGTGATGCCGTGCCAGGCCGGCAGGAACAGGGCCAGCGTCTCCGGCGCGACCGGCTCGACCTCCTTGCGCAGCCGGGCCAGCGAGCGGCGCCGCAGCATGCGCAGCACGCCCGCGTCACACCACTCCTCGCCCCGGCCCCCCGGCCGGAACTCGCCGTTGACCACCCGCCCGGACGCCGCCAGCCGGTGCAGCGCGTCGCGCACCACGGCCACGCCCAACCCGAACCTGGCCGCCGCCGTGCCCGCGTGGAACGGCCCCCGCGTGCGGGCATGGCGCGCCACCAGGTCGGCCAGCGGATCGGCGACCGGCTCCAGGAACGCGTGCGGCACGCCCACCGGCGGCGGCACGCCCAGCGCGTCGCGCATCCGCGCCGCGTCCTCGATGGCCGCCCACTGCTCCTCGCCCGCGACGCGCACCCGGATCGCCCGCCGTGCCCGTTCGAGGTCCTCCAGCCAGGCCGGGTCGCCGCCCCGCACGCTCACGTCGGGCGCGAGCAGCGGTCCGTGCGAGCGCAGCAGGTCGGCCAGGTCCTCGGCGTCGCGCAGCGGCCGGTCGAGCCGGGCCAGCTCCCGCTCGGCGTCGGAGATCACGTCCGGGTCGAGCAGCTCGCGCAGGTCGGCCTGGCCCAGCAGCTCCGCCAGCAGCGAGGTGTCGAGGGCCAGCGCCTGGGCCCGGCGCTCGGCCAGCGGCGCGTCGCCCTCGTACATGAACGCGCCCACGTAGTGGAACAGCAGCGACGCCGCGAACGGCGACGCCTGCGACGTCTCCACCTCGACCACCCGCACCCGGCGGGCGGCGATGTCGCGCATCAGCCGGACGAGCCCCGGCACGTCGAACACGTCCTGGAGGCACTCGCGCATCGTCTCCAGCACGATCGGGAACGACGCGTACCGCGAGGCCACGCCCAGCAGGTTGGCCGCCCGCTGGCGCTGCTGCCACAGCGGGCTGCGGCGGCCGGGGGTGCGGCGCGGCAGCAGCAGCGCCCGGCCCGCGCACTCCCTGAACCGCGAGGCGAACATGGCCGACCCGCCCAGCTCCTCGGTGACGATCTGCTCGATCTCCTCCGCGTCGAACGCGGCCACGTCGGACGGCGGCTCGGTCAGCGTGTCGGGGATGCGCAGCACGATGCCGTCGTCGGAGTGGACCGCCTGCACGTCGACGCCGTAGCGCTCCTGGAGCCGCCGGTTGATCGCCAGCGCCCAGGGCGCGTGGACCCGCGCGCCGTACGGGGAGTGGATGACCACCCGCCAGTCGCCCAGCTCGTCGTGGAACCGCTCGACCAGGAGCGTGCGGTCGTCGGGCACGTAACCGGTCGCCTCGCGCTGTTCGGCCAGGTAGGACTGGAGGTTGGCGGCGGCGTACTCGTCCAGCCCGGCGGCCCGCGCCCGCTCGGTCGAGCCGTTCGCGGCCTGCTCGCGCAGGAACGCGCCGATAGCCCTGCCCAGCTCGGCCGGGCGGCCCGGGGCGTCGCCGTGCCAGAACGGCAGCTTGCCCGGCTGGCCGGGGGCCGGGGAGACGAGGACCCGGTCGGCCGTGATGTCCTCGATGCGCCACGACGTCGCACCGAGCACGAACACGTCGCCGACCCGCGACTCGTACACCATCTCCTCGTCCAGCTCGCCGACCCGCGACGCCTTCTCGCCCACCAGGAACACGCCGAACAGCCCGCGGTCGGGGATGGTGCCGCCGTTGGTGACGGCCAGCCGCTGGGCGCCCGGCCGACCGCGCAGGGTCCCCGTCACCCGGTCCCACACGACACGGGGGCGCAGCTCGGCGAACTCCTCGCTCGGGTAGCGGCCGGCCAGCATGTCGAGCGTGGCCTCCAGCGCGGAGCGGGGCAGGGTGGCGTAGGAGGCGGCCCGCTTCACCACGGCCTCCAGCTCGTCCACCGTCCACTCGTCGAGCGAGGTCATCGCCACGATCTGCTGGGCGAGGACGTCGAGGGGGTTGCGGGGGTAGCGCAGCTCCTCGATCTCGCCGTTCTTCATGCGCTCGGCCACGACCGCGGTCTGCACGAGGTCGCCGCGGTACTTGGGGAAGATCACGCCCTTGGACACGGCGCCCACCTGGTGGCCGGCCCGGCCGATGCGCTGCAGGCCGCTCGCCACGCTGGGCGGCGCCTCGACGCAGGCGACCAGGTCCACGGCGCCCATGTCGATGCCCAGCTCCAGGCTGGAGGTGGCGACCACGGCGGGGAGCCGGCCCGACTTGAGCGCCTCCTCGATCTGCGCCCGCTCCTCCTTGGAGACGGACCCGTGGTGGGCACGGACGATCTCGGTCACCACCCCCTTGCTCGCGCCGGCCTGCGCCATCATCTCCGCGGGACTCCGCCGCACCAGCCGTCCCACGTCGGGGCCGTCCGGCGTGCGGGACTGCGGCGTGCCAGGGTCGGACGCGCCGGGGCCGGACGCGCGGGGGCCGGGTGTATCGCCGTCACCGTGGCCGTCGCCGCCGCTGTCACCTTCGCGGTGGGGGTCGGTCTCCCAGATCGACAGGTCGATCGCGTCGGCCGTCCCGGGTCCATGGGCTCGCTCGTACGCCAGCTCGTTGAGGCGTGTGCAGAGGCGCTCGGCCAGCCGCCGGGAGTTGGCGAACACGATCGTCGAGCTGTGCGCCCCGATGAGGTCGAACAGCCGGTCCTCGACATGCGGCCAGATCGAGCGGCTGGCCGGATCGGGCACCAGGTCGTCGCCGTCGCCCCGGCGCGGCCCGCCCTCCAGCTCCGTCATGTCCTCGACCGGGACGACGACCTCCACCTCGATGCGCTTGTCGGAGGGCGGCTGCACCACGGTCGCCGGCCGGGAGCCGCCCAGGAACGCCGCCACCTCGCTGACCGGCCGGACCGTCGCCGACAGGCCGATCCGCTGGGCCGGCCGGTCGAGCAGCGCGTCGAGCCGTTCGAGGCTGAGCGCCAGGTGCGCGCCGCGCTTGGTCGCCGCGACGGCGTGCACCTCGTCGATGATCACCGTGCGCACGTCGCGCAGCGCCTCGCGCGCCTGGCTCGTCAGCAGCAGGAACAGCGACTCGGGCGTCGTGATGAGAATGTCGGACGGCTTGGCCGCGAACCGCCTGCGGTCCTGGGCCGGGGTGTCGCCGGACCGGATGGCCACCGAGATCTCCGGCACGGGCAGGCCCAGCCGCCGGGCCGTCTGCTTGAGCCCGGTCAGGGGTGCGCGCAGGTTGCGCTCGACGTCGACGGCCAGCGCCTTGAGCGGGGAGACGTACAGCACCTTCGTCCCCCCGGACGCGCCCTTCGCCCCTCCGGCGCCCTTCGTCCCCCCGGAGGCGGCCCTGGCTCCCCCGGCGCCCTTGGTCCTCCGGGACACGCCCCTCTCACTCCCGGCCGTCCTGGAGCGCCCGGCCGGCTCGGCCGGCGCGGACGGCTCGGGGCGCTCGGCCTGCTCAAGGTGCTCCGACTGCTCGGCGGCCAGCCGGTCGAGGGACCACAGGAACGCGGCCAGCGTCTTGCCGGAGCCCGTCGGCGCCACGACCAACGTGTTGTCACCCCGGGCGATGGACTCCCAGGCCCCCTCCTGCGCCGCCGTGGGCGCGACGAAGGCTCCGGCGAACCACTGCCTGGTCACCTGGCTGAAATGGTCGAGCGAGCTCACCTGCCCATAGTGCCTCGCCGTACCGACAGAAAACGCATTGTGGCGGCCCCTGGTGATTGAGCGGGCACACAGGCGGACATAGAGCGACCGTGAGCATCGACCAAGCAGCCATCGACGCGCGCCGCGAGGAGATCAGGGAGCGCTACCTCTTACCGCACCGGCCACCCAGCAGCGCTCGCGGGCTGCACCACTTCGCGCTGGTGTCCTCGGACCTGGAGCGGACGATCCGGTTCTACCAGGAGCTTCTGGAGTTCCCGCTCACGGAGATCATCGAGAACCGCGACTACAAGGGTTCCAGCCACTTCTTCTTCGACATCGGCAACGGCAACCTGCTGGCCTTCTTCGACTTCCCGGGGCTCGACCTCGGCCCGTACCAGGAAGTGCTCGGCGGGCTGCACCACATAGCCATCTCCGTCGACACGGCCACGTGGGAGCGTCTGCGCGGGAAGCTGGAGGTGGCCGGCGTGCCGCACCAGATCGAGAGCGGCGCCTCCATCTACTTCCGGGATCCCGACGGCGCCCGCCTGGAGCTGCTCGCCGACCACCTCGGCGAGATGTACGGCTCACGCGTGCTCTGAACCCACTTCGGAACCCGCGCTTCGAGCCGCCGTGCCGATGTCCGCCCTGTGTTCGGACGGGGCGCGACCTGTCGCCGCTGTCTCGATGCCCTGCGACCTGCCGCCGCTCTCTCCATGCGGTACGGCCTGTCGCCGCTCCTTGGATGCGGGACGGCCTACCGCCGCGATGCCCGGCGCGTCCTCGGCTCGCCCGCGCGGGGTGCCTGCCTGATGCCGGCGTGCCGTTCGGACCTTTCCGCCTTGTCCTTCTGCACGGCGAGACGTTGCGCCAGGCGTAACTCGCGGCGCCTGGCACGGTTCGCCTTGGTCTTGTTGGTCTTCGGGGGTGAGGGTTTGTGAGTCTTGGCCATGCGGGTGTCCTACCCATGCCGCCGGTGGTCCCATACTTGAGTGATGCGGTTGACCGAGTTCTGGAGGCGGATGCGCGCCCACTTCGGCGACACCTACGCCGACTCGTGGGCCCGCGACTACGTGCTGGCGCCCCTGGGCGGTCGCACGGTCACGCAGGCGCTGGCCGAGGGCGAGAGCGCGAAGAGCGTCTGGCGAGCGGTCTGCCAGGTGGAGAACGTGGCGTCGTCGCTCCGGTGACCTCAGGACGTCACCGGGGGGACGCGTCGAGCGTCCGCCTCAGCGCCCCGGCCGTGCGCGCGAGCTCCTCCACCCGTCCCTGACCGCCGGGCGCCCACAGAAAGATCCATCCCCCGCGCGAGGGGGTGGCGAAGATGATCGTCTGCCGCCCGGTGTCCGGATGCCAGACCCAGAGCATCGGATCGTCGCCGCCTATCATGCGGCTCACCAGTCCTTGCTCGGGCAGCAGCTCGGCGAGAGCCTCCAGATGGGCGCGCCGTTCCCCGGTGTACGTGTTCGCCACGTCGTCGCCTCCAACCCTCCACCCATGAGTCTCCCCGGCTCATATCGGCTGGCAACACGTATGCCGCAAACCACCGCATATACGGTCGATCTGGACGTACCGTCGCGGCGCACTCACAGAGAGAGCCGACGGCAGCCGATCGCTCGGCGACCGGAGCGCCGCCCTGGAGCCGCCGTGCGACTGCACGGCTCGCCCAGCACCACGGACACCGACGACACCACCACGGTCACGTCCCCGCCCTGAACGACCGCCCCGCCGCCGACCCCGGACCACTCAGGATCGCCCGCGGGGAAACGGCCGAGTGCACGCGGGGCGAGGAGCCGGTGCCACGCCGGAGAACACGCACGCGCAGCCGTCACGCCGCGCAACGGCGGCGTCCAGCGACGCGAGCGGCCGACCAGGGCGAGCAGCCGGACGCGGGGCAGGGCGGGCGACCGGGACCACGCAGAGCGGGCGGCCGGTACCACGCAGAGCGGGCGATCGGGCGCCGGCAGGGCGCAGCGGGGCGGCACGGCGATCGGCGACTCCCGGGCAGCGTGTTACCGGTGTGATCGAACAGCCGTTCGGCTACCATGAGAGACGCCGGGGACTCCGCCCTCCCCGACGACCCACAGAAAAATGTCGGTGGCAGGCCGTAGCTTTCACTCGACTGAATCGGACCACGACCCTTCAGGGGGAGCTCCCATGGCTATCAACGACCGCGAGAAGGCCCTCGAGACCGCCCTCGCCCAGATCGAGCGGCAGTTCGGCAAGGGCTCCGTCATGCGCCTCGGCGATGACGCCAGGGCTCCCATCGAGGTGATCCCCACCGGCTCCATCTCTCTCGACGTGGCGCTGGGCATCGGCGGCCTGCCGCGCGGCCGGATCGTCGAGATCTACGGACCGGAGTCCTCCGGCAAGACCACGGTGGCCCTGCACGCGGTGGCCAACGCGCAGCGGGCGGGCGGCATCGCGGCGTTCATCGACGCCGAGCACGCCCTCGACCCCGAGTACGCCAAGAAGCTCGGCGTCGACACCGACGCGCTGCTCGTCTCCCAGCCCGACACCGGTGAGCAGGCGCTGGAGATCGCCGACATGCTGATCCGGTCCGGCGCCGTCGACATCATCGTCATCGACTCGGTCGCCGCGCTGGTGCCCAAGGCCGAGATCGAGGGCGAGATGGGCGACAGCCACGTCGGCCTCCAGGCCCGCCTCATGTCGCAGGCGCTGCGCAAGGTCGCCGGCGCCCTCAACAGCACCGGCACCACCGCGATCTTCATCAACCAGCTTCGCGAGAAGATCGGCGTCATGTTCGGCTCGCCCGAGACCACGACCGGCGGTAAGGCGCTCAAGTTCTACGCCTCGGTCCGCATGGACATCCGCCGCATCGAGACCCTCAAGGACGGCACGGAGGCGGTCGGCAACCGCACCCGCGTGAAGGTCGTCAAGAACAAGATGGCCCCGCCCTTCCGGGTCGCCGATTTCGACATCCTCTACGGCGTGGGCATCTCCCGCGAGGGCGGCCTGATCGACATGGGTGTCGAGCATGGCTTCGTCCGCAAGTCCGGCGCCTGGTACACGTACGAAGGCGACCAGCTCGGCCAGGGCAAGGAGAACGCCCGCAACTTCCTGAAGAACCACCCCGACATGGCCAACGAGATCGAGAAGAAGATCAAGGACAAGCTGGGCGTGGGTCCGCGCGTCGACGCCCCGGCCGAAGCCGCCCCGGCCGCCCCTGCCGCCCCGGCGGCCGCCGCTGCTCCCACGGGCCGCGGCTCGAAGGCCGCCGCCGCGCCGAAGCCCGGTGACGTCTGATCGGCCTCCCATGAGTGAACACCGGCCATCGGCCTCGGCATGAGCGGCGACGACCAGGCGCCCCACGACCACGACTGGGGCGCCTGGCCAGACGTCCCGCCTTCATCCGCCGGCCGTACGAGCAGACGCGGCCAGCCCGGCTCCGCCTCCACGTCCGGTTCCGGTTCCACGTCCGGCTCCGGTTCCACGTCCCGGTCCGGCTCGTCCTCGACGTTCCGGTCCGGCACATCCCGGTCCGGCCGTCGTTCGGACGCGGCTTCCGGCCAGAGCCAGGGCGCGGCGAGCGGCCGCCGGAGGCGCGGGTTCTCACCGGACGACGCTTCGGACACGTCGAGGAGCCAGGGGTGGAGTGGCTCACGCGGTCAGGGAGGGGACACCTCGCCGTCGGTGGACGGCTGGCCCTCACTGACCGAATGGCACGAACAACGCAGACAACGCGCCACCTCCGCCGCCCCGGAGCCTGACCTCCCCTCATCCGACCTCACAGGTCAGCGCCCCCAGGAGCTCAACGACCAGGACCCCCAGCCCCCAGCCCTCACTGAGGCAACGGAAGCCGGCCACCCGGATGGCGTCGAGGATGGCGCCCCCACCTGGCCGACACAGTCATTGGACCGCACGCACCCCTTCTGGGCCGCCGGACCAACCACCCCGTCCGGGAACGCCGACGCACCTGCGACCACCGGGCAGTCCGCCGACGCGGACGATCCATTCATGGCCAGGGCACCTTCGGGCACCTGGTCACCGCTGGAGGAGCCGGAGCCGGACGATCATGCGGGTGCGAGTACGGAGTCGCCGTGGACAGGCGGAGCCGACGACCTCGCGAGCGTCGCAGCACCGTGGAGCGGCACAGCCGGTGACAGCCCGAACGTCGCAGCACCATGGAGCAGCACGGCCGGTGACAGCCCGAACGTCGCAGCACCATGGAGTGACGCGGGTGGTGACAGCGCTGGTGCCAAGTCGCCGTGGACCGACACAACTGATGACGACGCTGGTAGCAGGTCGCTGTGGAGTGACAGGACTGGTGACGACACGCGCCTAGTGGCGCCAGGGAGCGCTGCGGCTGGCGACGGCATTGGCGCCGAGTCACCGTGGAGCGACAGAGCCGGGGACGACACCAGCACCCCTGGGACCGGCACCATGGGGACCGGCACCATGGGGACCGGCACCACTGGGACCGGCACCACTGGGACCAGCACCCCTGGGACCGGCACCATGGGGACTGACATCACTGGGACCGGCACCATGACAGGCGCTGCTGGTCCCGCGGACACCACAGGCGTCGGCCCCAACGACACGAATGGCACCATGGGCGTCACCACTGGCACCACCGCTGGCACGACCGAGACCAGCGCTGTCACCTTCGGCACCACCGGCACGACCGACACCAGCACCAACACCGACGCCAATGCCAACGCCAACGCCAACGCCAACGCCAACGCAGGGTCGCTGTGGGGCGGCGGGGCCGATGACGGCGTGGGTGACGGCATGGGTGACGGCGCGGCCGAGGAGGGGCCCGCAGGTCGTGGGCGTCGGTCCGGGCGAGGACGTTCCGGAGGAGGACGTTTCGGGTCTGGGCGTGGCGGGCGAGGGAGGCGGTCCGGTGGCGCGGGCCGGGGTTGGTTGTCTGACGGGCCCGACGAGGAGTCGCCCGCGGCATCCGCGCCTCCGGCCGATCCCGAGTCGGTGGCGCGGGCCATCTGCCTGCGGCTGCTCACGATGGCGCCCAAGACGCGCGCCCAGCTCGCCGAGGCCCTGCGCAAGCGTGACGTACCGGATGAGGCGGCCGAGGCAGTGCTCGACCGGTTCTCCGAGCTGGGCCTGATCAACGACGAGGCGTTCGCCGAAGCGTGGGTCGACTCGCGCCACCATGGCCGCGGCCTCGCCAAACGGGCTCTGGCGGCCGAGCTGCGCCACCGCGGAGTCGACTCGGAGACGGTGAACGAGGCCGTGGAGCGGCTCGACCCCGACCAGGAAGCCGAGACGGCCCGCCGCCTCGTGGACCGCAAGCTCTCCTCCACCCGCAACCTCGACCCCCAGACCCGCACCCGCCGCCTCGCCGGCATGCTGGCCAGGAAGGGCTACCCGTCCGGCCTCGCGTTCCGGGTCATCAAGGAGGCGTTGGAGCAGGAGGGCGTGGAGGTGGAGGAGGACTATCCGTAAGGGGCGGTGCTGGGCTGAGGTTGAGTGAGGTTCGAGGGTGCCGCGCATCCCACGGCACCTGCACGTCACTGCACCTGAAGCCCGCCGAGTCGCGAGTCCCGAGTCCGCGTGTACCGAAGCCCGCTGCACCCGAGGCCCGCCAGGGCTGAGGCCGGCCGAGTTCGCCGGAGCGATCTGGCAGGGCCGGCGGACTCCAGAGCACTTCAAGCCTCGAACATCTCGGTACCCGGAACGAGATCCGGCGGCAGCCCGGTGATCAGCGTTGATCAACTGTCTGTCAGGAAGGCGAGTGCGTCGGGAGCGAAGCGCTTGTCGGTGAATGTGGCGCTGTGGCTTTGGCCCGGATAGACGATGAGCTGGGCGTCGGGGATCCCTTCTACCGTCTGCCGAGCCAGTTCCAGGGGGTAGACGAGGTCCTTGCCTCCCTGGATCAGCAGCGTGGCGGCCTTGATGTCGTGCAGCCGTCCGCGCAGGTCGAAGCCGTCCTCGGCGTTGAGCACGGTGACGGCGTCGGTGTGGTCCTTCTGCCCGCTGTCCGACAGCCACAGCAGGCCTTTGAGCAGTCGCCGGCCGATTTCCGATTCGGTGACGATCTCGGCCAGCGCGGGACTCGGTCGCCTGCCTTGGTGTGCGCGTTCGATGTAGGTGCGCTGGGCCCGCCTGCCGACAGGGCCGAGGGTGGCGGCCGTGCCGGCCAGGACCAGGCGGTCGACCAGGTCGGGATGGTCGGCGGCGAGTTGGAGGGCGATGGAGCCGCCGGTGGAGATGGCCAGCATTCTCACCGGACCCTCGAAGGTGGTTGTGATCGCTTGCGCGTAGACCGCGGCGAGGTCGGCCATCGTCGTGGTCGGTGGCAGCCCGGGTGGTCGGTTGACGACGTAGACGGTGAAGTGCTCGCTGAACGGTCGTACCATCCGCATCGTGGACCAGCGCGCCAGGCCCGTCGGGTTGACCGCCTGCGGGGTGTGGAGCAGGACGACCAGAGGTGGTCCTGTACCGGCTGACAGGTACGGCAGGCCGTTCATCATGAGGTGATCCCCTCGGTGACCGCGTCGATCAGGCGGTCCATCACGGCCGGGTAGATCTCGGCGCCCAGGTGTTCGGCGTGCAGCGGAGTCAGCAGGACCGCGCGCAGCACGCCGAGCAGAACCTGGGGGTCGCCATTCACATGGGTGCTGAGGAACTGGAGCAGGGCGGCCATCGGGCCGTCCGCCGCGGCGGCCATCCTCTCCGGGGTGAGCTTGGCGGCGACCGCGGCCATCTCCTGGGGGTGGGACACCAGGCGCCGGTAGAGCGGGTTGGTGTCGAGTTCTGCGACCGTGGCGCGCAGGAAGCGTCGCAGCGCGTCGCGGGTGTCGGCGCCGCGGTTGAGGCCTTCGTCGATCACCCGCCGCCGCACCTGCTCGCTCTGGCGCAGCATGGCCTCGAAGTAGAGGTCCTCCTTGGAGGCGAAGAAGGCGTAGAGCGAGGACTTGGCGATGCCCGCGGGAGCGGTCAGCTCTTCCAGGGACGTCTTGCGCAGGCCCTGGGTGGAGAAGAGTCGGACGGCGGTGTCGAGCAACTGCTCGATGATCCGCGCCCGCTCTTCCTCCGAAAACGCCGGCGGCATGCTATCTCCATATGAACAGATCAGATGTTTGTTCACAGCCTATCGCTGGGTGGCACAGCGACTTGCGCGCGGTGCTGAAGAAGCTCGGCCTGTCCGGCGACCCGGCGATCGCGTCGATCGTCGCCGCGCAGTTCGCCAGGGCGCTGGTGGTGGTGAGCCGCTGGGAGCGCGGGGAGGGTTGACGGCCGGGCGTGCGGGACCGGCACTGCACGCCTGGTCCTCCTACATCTTCGCCGCGCCGGCCCAGTTCGAGACGTAGACGCCGAGGACGGCGTACCGGCCACGGATCTTCCCGTTCAAGCCCCCCTTTACGGCAGGCACGGAAAGGCCCACCCGCCGTGCGGGGCCGGGCTCTGTCCAGGGGAACGCTCCTCCGGCTCCCCGGCCGGCCACCGTGACGTGCGCACCGTGGGCCGCCTGGACGCCGTCCCGTGGAGGGCGAAGCCGGGCGTCAGAGTGAGGTGGGGCCGTAGAGGGCGTGGGGGGCGGCCGTGGTGAAGGCCCAGTAGCGGTCGCCGTAGGACCAGTGCCACCACTCCGTGGGGTAGTTGACCAGCCCGACCGGTTCCAGCGCCGCCGCCAGGATCTTGCGGTGCTGCCGCGCGGCCCCCGGCAGGTCCAGCGCGCCCGTGTAGCACAGGCCGCCGCTCCGCTCGGGGGTGTCGTTGACCGCCGTGCCCATGTCGTACTCGATCCCGTCCGGGTCGCACAGCGTGAGGTCGACGGCGGCGCCGGCGGTGTGCGGGGCCACCTCGATGGGCGAGACGTAGCGGCTGGTGGCGGCGTGCAGCTCGTCCGGCGTCAGGCCGGGGAAGCGCTCGGCCAGCTCGGCCCGGTAGCCGTCGAAGATCTGGCGCTGCGACGCGATGGACCGGTGTCCCTCGACGATCAGCAGGTGGTACCCGTCCGGCAGGGATCGCTCGGCACGTTCCAGCCTGTCGAGAAGGCCCTGGCGCAGGTGGGCGTAGGCGCCCTCCGGGTCGGCCATCCGGTGATCGACCCGGAGCCGGCCGCGGACGTCGGCCAGCGGCTCCCCGTTGTCGTGGAGGAGGGTCGCGGCGACACGCGGGTCGGAGATCAGCACGATGCCGCCAGTTGGGTGCCACATGTGCAGCAATTCTCACACAGTGTCGGAGAAGACCTGTTCGCGGGCCTGCTCCAGGGCGGCCACCAGAGCCCCGCGCAGCACGGGGTTCCCGGTCACGCCGGTGGCGACGACGCTGGGCCGGCTGGGGCTGATCGCGGCCACGGCCTCCTCGACGCGGGCGGCGAGCTCCGCGCCGCCCGCCTTGCCGATGTCGCCGGCGAGCACGATGAGCCCGGGGTCGAGGACGACGCTGACGGCTGCGACGGCCACGGCCAGACGGGCGGCGACCGCGTCCAGGAATCCGTCGTTGCCGGACGTGGTCGCGGCACGGACCAGCTCGGCGACCGGCACCGCGCCGTGATGGTCGGTGGGAGCATCTGAGCGGCCCGCGGAAGGGCCGGAAAGGCCGCGATGGCCTGCGAGGGCGCGGGCGCCGGTGTCACCGCTGCCGGCGAGGCCCCCGTCGGTCCCGTCGGGAGAGACGAGGACACCCGCACCCTCCGGCCTCCGGAGGACCCCGTACTCCCGAGCCAACGCCACCAGCGCCTGATGCCCCACCAGCCGCTGGTAGGACCCGCTCTGCGGCTGGGACACGTCGTCCGGCAACGGCTCCCCCGGCACCGGGAGCCAGCCGATCTCCCCCGCCCCGCCCGTGATCCCCCGGTGCAGCCGCCCGTTCAGCATGACGCCGAGTCCCTGGCCGACGCCCGCCCAGACGACGGCGAAGTCGTCGTGCCCCGCGGCGGCGCCGTGGCGGTGCTCGGCGAGGGCGACCAGGTTGACGTCGTTCTCGATGGTCACGGACGCGCCGAGGGTGCGGCGGAGGCTGGCGAGGACGCCGGTGTGCCAGGCGGGCAGGTCGTACGAGAAGCGGACGTCGCCGGTGCCGGGGTCCACCACGCCGCGCGTGCCGATGACGAACGAGCGGAGCCGGCCGAGGGTGATGCGGGCCGAGGCGCAGGCCCGCTGGACGGCGTCGTGAACGGCGGCGACCGGGTCCTCTCCCCCGGCCGGGTCCACGACGATCTCGACGACGACGCGGCCGGTGATGTCGGCCACGCCGACGGTGATGGCGTCGGGCAGCACCTCCAGCCCGGCGACGTGCGCACTGGAGGGAACCACCCCGTACAGGGCGGCGCTGGGGCCGCGGCCGCTGGCCCGCTCCCCCGCGACGTGGACGAGCCCGCGCTCCTCCAGGCGGGCGAGGAGCTGGCCGGCCGTCACCTTGGACAGGCCGGTGCGCTCGCCCAGCTCGGCCCGGGTGAGCGGGCCCTCGGAGATGAGCAGGTCGAGCGCGCTGCGGTCGTTGAGCCGGCGCAGCAGCCGGGGGACGCCCGGGTTGCGGGTCACGGGCTCCCTCCCCTCTCGTCACGAAACGCTAACGCCGGTTTCTTTTAAGAAAGTTTCTTGTTAGTTTACCACCATTCAACACTGACGATCAGCCAGGTGCGGACCCCCGGGCTCGGCACCCGTATGAGCGCAGACCCGACGCGTTTTCGCCGGGAAGGGAGAACCCTAGTGAGGATCGCGAAGACCACGGCCACTACGGTCACCACGGCCGCCTTGGCCCTGGGCCTGGCGGCGTGCGGCGGCTCCACGGAGCCGTCCAAGAGCGAGCCGGCGCAGTCCGCCTCGGCGGCCGGGCCCAAGTTCGCGGGCCAGAGCCTCACCGTCTGGCGCCTCGGCGACCCCAACGAGCCGTCGCAGAAGTACATGGACGACCTCGTCGCCGATTTCAAGACTCAGACCGGCGCCGAGACGAAGGTCGAGTGGATCCCGTGGCCGCAGGTCAACGACAAGTTCACGGCCGCGGCCGCGGGCGGCGAGGGTCCTGACGTGACGGAGATCGGCAACGACCAGGTGCCGCTGTGGCAGAGCCAGGACGCCCTGGCCCCCGTCACGTCGATCACCACCGCCGGTGAGCAGGCCCAGATCCCGAAGAACCTCTTCGGCCTGGAGACCATCGACGGCGAGGTCTACGCCATGCCGTGGGGCGCCGGGACCCGCGCGGTCATGTACCGCACGGACTGGTTCAAGGAGCTCAAGATCGAGGTCCCCAAGACGTGGGACGAGCTCGTGGCCGCCGCCAAGAAGATCCAGGACAAGAAGGGCAAGGACGTCGACGGGTTCGCCTTCAACGGCGGCTCCGACGCCAACCACCTGCTTGGCGCGCTCGCCTGGTCGCAGGGCGGCGAGTACGCGGTCAAGGAGGGCGACAAGTGGGTGGCCAAGCTCACCGACCCCGCCTTCAAGGCCGGCTTCGAGACGTACACGGGGATCGTCACCTCCGGCGTGTCGAGCAAGTCGCGCCTGACGCAGAACACCACCGACATCCGCACCCGCTTCTCCAACGGCAAGGTCGGCATGTACCTCACGGCCTCGTGGGACATCGCCACCATCAAGGAGGAGAGCAAGGGCAAGATCAAGGACGACCAGATGGCGTTCTTCCCCCTGCCCTCCAAGGCCGGCGGTGAGACCCCGGCGTTCTTCGGCGGCAACGACATCGCCGTCTGGAACGACGCCAAGAACAAGGAGCTCGCGACCGAGTTCGTGAAGCTGGCCTCCGGCAAGAAGTGGGCCGACCGCTACGCCAAGGACGGCGGCCTGCTGCCCGTCTACCCGGACACGCTGGCCGAGCTGGCCAAGGACCCGGCGCAGGCGCCGTTCGCCGCCGCCTTCGCCAAGGCCAAGGCGTTCCCCGCGGACCCGCAGTGGACCGAGGCGAACGAGACCAAGGCCGTCCTGCAGAACGCGGCCCGCTCGGTCATCGAGGGCAAGGCCACGGCCGACGACGCGCTCGCCAAGGCCAACAAGGAGCTCGAAGACATCCTGAACCAGTCGTGACCATGACGGACACCTCAACGCTCGCCAGGGGCGGAGACACCTCCGCCCCCCGGCGGGGCAGCGGCTCACGCAAGCCCTCCCGCGCCGGCGGCCTGCCGGCGTGGGCGGTGCCGTACGTCCTGCTCGTCCCCGGCACGGTGGTCATCGCGGGTCTGCTGCTCTACCCGATGGTCCAGATGGTCCTCATGTCGTTCCAGGACATCAGCCTCCGGGTGATCCGCGGCGTCGCCGAGCCGAAATGGGTGGGGCTGAAGAACTACACCCAGATCCTCGACAACGACATCTTCTGGTCCTCGCTCCGCAACACGGTCGTCTTCGCCGTCGTCACCGTGTCGCTCACGCTGGTGCTGGGCACGGCGGTCGGGGTGCTGCTGCACCGGCTGAGCAAGCGGATGTCCACCTTCGTCATCATCGGCATCATGTCCGCGTGGGCGGTGCCGCCGGTGGCGCAGGGCACGATCTGGCGATGGCTGTTCGACGCCGAGGCGGGCATCATCAACTGGGCGCTGAACCTGCTGCCCGACGGGCTGTCGACGCTGGTGTTCGGCCGGGCCGACTGGACGGGCGAGCCGTGGCTCAACGACGCCTGGTCGGTGTACGTGGTGCTGGTGCTGACCGTGGTGTGGGCGTCGTTCCCGTTCGTGGCGGTCTCGGTGCTGGCCGGGCTCAAGGGCATCCCGTCCGAGCTGTACGAGGCGGCCCGGGTCGACGGCTCCACCCCGTGGCGCACGTTCAGGAAGATCACCTTCCCGCTGCTCAAGCCGGTCTTCGCCGTGCTGACGATCCTGTCGATCATCTGGGACTTCAAGGTGCTCAGCCAGCTCTACGTGCTGCTCAACGGGCCCACCAACCGCGAGGCGTTCAACCTGTCCCTCTACTCCTACGCCGAGGCGTTCAAGGCGCCGCCGAAGATGGGCACGGGAGCGGCGATCGCGGTGGTGCTGACGATCATGCTGCTGATCGTCACCGCCTTCTACACCCGGCAGATGGTCAAGCAGGAGGACCTGGCATGAACCCGCTCGCCCGCAAGCGGCTCGCCAGGGCCGCCCTGAACACGGCCGGAGTGCTGGTCTTCCTCTTCGCCGTCTTCCCCGTCTACTGGATGATCTCCACCTCGTTCAAGGCGAACGACCAGATCTTCACCACGGACTTCGTCCCGTTCCCCACGCACTTCACCTTCGACCACGTCGAGCGGGTGCTCACCGAGGGCGTGGCGGGCAACCCCATCTGGATCTACATGCGCAACAGCGCGATCGTCGCGCTCGGCACCGTGCTCGTCGGATCGGCGTTCGCGCTGCTGGCGGCGACGGCGGTGGCGCGCTTCCGGTTCAGGGGCCGCACCGGGTTCCTGATCACGCTGCTCATCGTGCAGATGATCCCGTGCGAGGCGCTGCTCATCCCGCTGTTCCTGAACGTCAAGCGGATGGGCCTGTACGACAACCTGCTCGGGCTCATCGTGATCCAGGTGGGCCTCACCCTCCCCTTCGGCATCTGGATGCTGCGCACGTTCGTCGCGGCGGTGCCCAAGTCGCTGGAGGAGGCCGCGTGGATCGACGGCGCGAGCCGGTTCACCACGTTCAGGAAGGTGCTGTTCCCGCTGGTGGCGCCGGGTCTGGTGGCGACGAGCATCTTCTCGTTCATCACCGCGTGGAACGACCTGATCTTCGCGTTGGTGCTGATGAAGGAGAGCTCCGGCTACACCATGCCGGTGGCCCTGCAGTTCTTCTTCGGGCAGCGCGGCACGGACTGGGGCGCCATCATGGCGACCTCCACGCTGATGACGCTGCCGGTCATCGCCTTCTTCCTGCTGGTACAGCGCCGCATGGTCTCCGGTCTGGTGGCCGGGGCCGTCAAGGGCTGACCTTCCCCCGCGGCCCCCGGCACGGCCGGCGCTCCTCCACGCGCCGGGCCGTGCCGCGGGCCGCCCATCCCACGATGAGGAGCCATGAGTCACAGTGATCGGGGGCTGCGCCGCCTCGCGGCGGGCACGCTGCTGGCCGCGTTCACGGGCACGACCGCGCCCGGCTGGGTGCTGAGAGAGCTTGAGGGCGGCCTCGGCGGCGTCACGCTCTTCGGCTTCAACGTCGCCGAGCCGGCCGGGCTGGCCGAGCTGACCGCCTCCCTCCGGGCCGCGGGCGACCCCGTCGTCTCGCTCGACGAGGAGGGCGGTGACGTCACCCGGCTCGCTTACCACGTCGGCAGCCCGTACCCGGGCAACGCCGCGCTCGGCGCGGTGGACGACCCCGACCTCACCCGCCGCGTCTACCGGGCCATCGGCGCGGAGCTGGTCGCCTGCGGCGTGAACCTCGACATGGCGCCCGACGCCGACGTCAACACCGCCGAGGACAACCCCGTCATCGGCACCCGGGCCTTCGGCGATGACCCCGAGCTGGTCGCCCGGCACACCGTGGCGGCCGTCGAGGGGCTGCAGGCCGTGGGGGTCGCCGCCTGCGTCAAGCACTTCCCCGGTCACGGCGCCACCACCGTGGACTCGCACCTGGACGTGCCGGTCGTGGACGTGCCGCTGGACGTGCTGCGCGCCAGGGAGCTGGCGCCGTTCCGCGCGGCCATCGGCGCGGGCACCAAGTCGATCATGACGGCGCACGTCGCGGTGCCGGCGCTGACCGGTGACCGGCCGGCCACGCTGTCCTCCGCCGCGCTCACCGGGCTGCTGCGCGAGGAGCTGGGTTACCGCGGGGTGGTGATCTCCGACGCGCTGGACATGCAGGCCATCACCGACGGCGTGGGGCTGGCCGAGGGGGCCGTCCAGTCCCTGGCGGCCGGCGCCGACCTGCTCTGCCTGGGGCCCAGGCCGGGCCCGGACGAGGTCGCGTGGATCATCGACACGATCGTGGCGGCGGCCCGGGACGGCCGCCTGCCGGTGGCGCGCCTGGAGGAGGCCGCGGCCCGCACGACGGCGCTGCGCACCTGGTTCGGCACCCGCGCCGGCGTGGCCCACGAGGTCCGCTCCGCCGACGCGCCGGACGAGACGCGCGGCGGCGGCGTGCCGCCGATCGGCCTGCACGCCGCCAGGCGGGCCGTCCGCCTCGACGGCTCGGCCGGGCCGCTGACGGACCCGCTGGTGGTGGAGGTGGACACCCCGCCGACCATCGCGGTCGGCGACGTGCCGTGGGGCGTCTCGCCGTGGCTGCCGCAGGCGGAGGTCCTCCGGGTACGGCCGGCCGACGCGGACGCGGGCGCGCTCCTGGAACGCGCCGCCGGCCGGTCGCTCGTCGTGGTCGTCAAGGACGCCCACCGCTACGCCGACAGCCGGGCCCTGGTCTCGGCGCTGGTGGCCGCCCGGCCGGACGCGATCGTGGTGGAGATGGGCCTGCCGGTGTGGCGGCCCGGCAGCGCCGCCTACATCGCGACGTACGGGGCGGCCCGCGCCAACGCCCAGGCCGCGATGGAGCTGCTGACGGCCTGACCGGACCCCTGGGCCACGTCAGGAGGCGAAGATCTCCTCGTGGGCCTGATGGAGGGCGGCCAGGACGGCGCCACGCAGGACCGGGTTGCCCTCCACGGTGCTCGTCGCCACCTGGGGCCGTACCGGGCAGACGCGGGCGACCGCCTCCTCCACCCGGGAGGTGAGCGCGCGGCCGCCCGCGTGGCCCACCTCGCCGCCCAGCACGACCAGCCCGGGGTCGAGGATCACGCAGACCGCGGCCACCCCCAGCGCCAGCCGGCGGGCCAGCTCGTCCAGCAGCGGCTCGCCCCGGGCGCCCGCCGCGACCGCCACCTCCACGCATTCCCTCGCGCTCGCCGCCACGAACCCGTAGCCGGCGGCGAGCTCGGCCACAGCCTCCGCGCTGACCAGCGACTGCAGGCCGCCCGCCAGCGAGGGCAGCCGCCCCGGCGAGGTGCGGATCTCCTCGGGCAGCGCCGCGCCCGGCACCGCCAGGTAGCCGATCTCGCCCGCGCTGCCGGACCTGCCGCGGTGCAGCTTGCCGCCCAGCATCACCGCGAGGCCGAGCCCGCGGCTCGCCCACAGCAGCACGAAGTCGTCGATGCCCGCCGCGGCGCCGTCGGCGCGCTCGGCGATGGCGGCGAGGTTGACGTCGTTCTCGATGGTGACCGCGCGCTTGAGGTCGCCGGCCAGCGCCTCGTGGCTGCCGTCGTGCCAGCCCGGCAGGTCGAAGGCGTAGCGGACGTCGCCGGTGCGGGGATCGACCACGCCGGGCGTGCCGATCACGACGCCGCGCAGCCGGGCCGCGCTGACCTTGGCGCTGCGGCAGGCCTTCATGATGGCGCCGTGGACGACGGGGACGAGGTCGTCGTGGCCGTTGGGGGCGAACGTCACCTCCGCCACCGTGCGGCCGTGGATGTCGGCGACGGCCGCCGAGACGAGCTCCGGCCCGACCTCCAGCCCGGCCACGTACGCGCTGGAGGGGATGACGGAGTAGAGCGCCGCGTTGGGCCCGCGGCCGCCCGCCTGGGCGCCGACGACCTCGACGAGGCCGCGCTCCTCCAGCCGGGCGAGCGTCTGGGAGGCGGTGACCTTGGACAGGCCGGTCAGCTCGCCGATCTGCCCCCGGGTCATCGGACCGGTGGAGAGCAGCAACTCGAGCGCGGCCCGGTCGTTGATCTCCCTGAGCAGTCTGGGCACACCAGGGCGTCGCTCCACGCTGTATCCCACCGTCTAATCGAAAAGGTTGTTGGAAGTTTAGCGCTCCTCCTGTCGCTGATCACCGCAGGTGAACGCGAGGATTCCTCGCAAAACCGGCCCTTTGGGCACGCTCCCATTCTTTCCTCCTGGCCGGCGGACGAGCCGAAGGGCCCGAAAAGGACCGAAAAGGCGTCTACGGGATGTCCGCCCAGGCAGGGCGGTTGCGAGGTCTCCGATCACCTCACGCTTTCGGCGGCCTTGCGCATAACCACTGTTGACCAGGAGGGATAATCGACAACATGCGCCTTTCCGCTCGGGTCGACTACGCCCTCCGTGCCGCCGCCGAACTCGCCGCAGCCGGTGCCGGACCGACCACCGTGGGCGAGCTCGCCAAGGAGCAGGACATGCCGCCCAAATACCTGGAGAACATCCTGCTCCAGATGCGCCGCGCCGGCCTGGTCCGCGGCCAGCGGGGCCCCGAGGGCGGCTACGTGCTCGCACGTCCTGCGGGCGAGATCTCGCTCGCCGACGTGATCAGGGCGGTCGACGGGCCGCTGGCCAACGTCCGCGGCGAGCGCCCCGAGCACGTCGGCTACCGCGGCCCGGCGGAGTCGCTGCAGCAGGTGTGGATCGCGTTGCGGTCCACCGAGCGCTCCATCCTCGAAGAGGTCACGCTGGAGCAGGTCGCGAGCGGTGTGCTGCCGGAGCGGGTGCGCCAGCTCGCCGCCGACCCCGCCGCCTGGGACTGATCCTTCCGAGACCGGCGAGAGGACACCCCGCACCGGGTTCCTAGACTGGTGGCATGCCCGAAGGAGACGCCGTCCACCGTGCCGCCGGCCGGCTGCGCGGCGCGCTCGACGGGCGGGTGCTGACCAGATCCGACTTCCGGGTGCCCCGCCACGCCACCGCCGACCTGCGCGGGCGGACCGTGCTGACGACGGTGTCGCGGGGCAAGCACCTGCTCACCCGCGTCGAGGGCGGCCTGACCGTGCACACCCACCTGCGCATGGACGGGAGCTGGCGCATCGCTCCGGCCGGAAGGCGGACCCGGAACGGCGCGGTCCAGAGCCCCGGAGCACGCGGCGTGGGCGGCGACGATGTCCGGCTCGTGCTGGCCAACGCGGAGTGGGAGGCGGTCGGGCACCGGCTGGGGATGGTGGACCTGCTGCGGACCGCCGAGGAGTCACGGGTGGTGGGGCATCTGGGGCCCGACCTGCTCGGCGACGACTGGGACCCCGCCGAGGCGGTGCGGCGGCTGCTGCTGGAGCCGGACAGGACGATCGGGGAGGCGCTGCTCGACCAGCGCAACCTTGCGGGAATCGGCACGATCTACCGCGCCGAGACGCTGTTCCTCAGAGGAGTCTGGCCGTGGCGGAAGGTCGGGGACGTGGCGGACCTGGAGGGGATGGTCACGCTGGCCCAGCGGCTGCTGAACGCGAACAAGGCTCACGCGGGCACCGTGACGACAGGCGATCGCCGTCCCGGCGCGCAGACCTGGGTCTACGGCAGGGCGGGGCGGCCGTGCCGCCGATGCGGTACGCGCATCAGCCGTGGGGAGATGGGGGCACAGCCACAGGAACGGCTGATCCTGTGGTGCGGCGCCTGCCAGCCGAGCTAGGCGGCCACCATGTCCTTGACCTCGGGGAACACGGAGTCGGAGATCGATCCGGGCACCGTTTCGGCAAGGGGGATGCGCTCGTGGTCGGGGACGTCGGCGAGCACGGGGGCAGCCTGCAGCTCAGCCAGGGCGAACTGGTCGGACACCTCACGCAGAACCTGCGACAGCGGAACGCCGAGGGCGCCGCAGATCGAGGCCAGCAACTCGGACGACGCCTCTTTCTGGCCACGCTCCACTTCGGACAAGTAGCCCAGCGAGACCCGCGCCAACGTGGACACCTCTCGGAGAGTGCGTCCCTGCCGCACGCGCAACCGCCTCAGCACATCGCCGAGCAGCTGACGCAGCAAAATCATCTGTCGCTCCCTCCCCGGCGTGGAAGACTTCACCACGCCCCGCGCGATCGGATCGTGCCGCCCATCCTTCTTCTTCGCTTGGTACATGCTCCTCGCCGTCGTCATGGGGCCCTGCCGTCCCCGGATCGTCGCTCCCGGCCCGTCATGCGACGCACCCGGCCTGCCTGCCGGGCGCTCGCTGCTTGACGTTGGCTCTCGGACCTCACTCACAGCTCCACCGTACCTGTATCGACCGACACCGCGTCAGACCGTGCCTGTCATGTTCGCTCGGGACGTAACACGGTAATCACCCGGAATGTTCCCCCTTGTTCGGCTTAAGCACACCTGTTAGTAGATCAACCGCCTCGTCCACCGTCTTTACCCTGATACGTTCGCGCGACCCCTGGAGTCTCAACTCCCGCAGCCATATTTCTCCGCCGGGCCCGCTGACGGCCACGTGCACGGTGCCGACGGGCTTGCCGTCCTGGGGCTCGGGCCCCGCCACCCCGGTCACGGCCAGCCCGTACGTCGCCTCGCACACCCTGGCCACGCCCGCCGCCATCGCCGCCGCGACGTCCGGGTGCACGGCCCCCTCCCGCCGCAGCAGGTCGCCGGGGACCCCCAGGAGCGCCTGCTTCAGGTCCGTCGCGTAGGAGACGACCCCGCCCCGGAACGCCTTGGACGCCCCCGGGACGGCGGTGAGGGTCGCCCCGATGAGCCCCCCGGTCAGCGACTCGGCCACCGCGAGCGTGGCCCCCCGCTCCACCAGCAGCGTGATGGCCTCGGCGGCCGCAGCCATGGTCACTCCCCCCGGACCTGCCGCGCCACCTTGCGGAGCTTGACGGCTCGGACCACGTAGTCGATGCCCGTGCCGACCGTGACCAGCAGGGCGGCGCCCATGACCGTCCAGCGGAGCGGGTCGTAGACGCCGGGCAGGATGTACAGGACGATCGCGGCGATCTGCAGCACGGTCTTGACCTTGCCGCCGTAGCTGGCCGGGATGACCGCGCGGCGGATCAGCATGAGGCGCAGCACTGTGATGCCGAGCTCACGGCCGAGGATCACCAGCGTGACCCACCACGGCAGCTCGCCGAGGAGCGACAGGGACACCAGCGCCGCCCCGGTCAGCGCCTTGTCGGCGATCGGGTCGGCGATCTTGCCGAAGTCGGTGATCAGCCCGTAGCGGCGGGCCAGCTCGCCGTCGAGATGGTCGGTGATGGACGCCACGCCGAAGACGGCCAGCGCGCCCAGGCGCCAGCCCATGCCCGGCATGAAGAGGCAGAAGACGAAGAAGGGGACGAGCACCAACCGCAGGACCGTGAGCACGTTGGCGATGTTCCACGGGCTGACCACGCGGCGCTCGTCCCTCGTCATGGACCGGCCTTGATGCGCGCGATCAGGTCGACCCCCTCGGCGTCGACCACCACCGCGCGCACGATCTGGCCGCGCACCAGGCCGATGCCCTGAACGGTCACGGACCCGTCCACCTCGGGACCCTGGTGGGCGGCCCGGCCCTCATAGCCGCCGTCACCCAGGTCGTCGTCGATGAGCACGTCGACCTCGGTGCCGATGCGCTCCTCGGCCCGCTGCGCGGTCAGCTCCTCGGCCAGCTCGGTCAGCACGCGCACACGCTCGTCCACGGTCTCCTGGTCGAGCTTGCCGTCGAAGCCGGCCGCCTCGGTGCCGTCCTCGTCGGAGTAGCCGAACACGCCGATCACGTCGAGCCGCGCCTGCTCCAGGAAGCCGACCAGCTCGCCGAACTCCTCCTCGGTCTCGCCGGGGAAGCCCACGATGAAGTTGGAGCGCACACCCGCCTCGGGGGCGTGCTCGCGGATGCTCTCCAGCAGCCCCAGGAAGCGCTCCGGGTCGCCGAAGCGGCGCATCCGGCGCAGCACCGTGCCGCTGGCGTGCTGGAAGGACAGGTCGAAGTACGGGGCGATGCCCTCGGTGCCCGCGATGACCTCCAGCAGCCCCGGTCGCAGCTCGGCCGGCTGGAGGTAGCTGACGCGCACCCGGTCGATGCCCTCGACGGCGGCCAGGCGCGGCAGCAGCTTCTCCAGCGCCCTCAGGTCGCCGAGGTCCTTGCCGTAGGAGGTGGAGTTCTCGCTGACGAGGACCAGCTCGCGCACCCCGCGGTGGGCGAGCCAGTCGGCCTCGGCCAGCAGCTCCTCGGGGTCACGCGAGACGTAGGCGCCGCGGAAGGCCGGGATGGCGCAGAAGGTGCAGCGCCGGTCGCAGCCGGAGGCGAGCTTGAGCGAGGCCACCGGGCTCTCGTCGAGCCGCTTGCGCAGCACGCGGGGGCCGCTGGCGGGCGCCAGCCCGTCGGGCAGGTCGCCGTGGCCCGGGATGGCGGCCTTGGGGGCCGCGGCCCGGTCGACGGGCGAGATGGGCAGCAGGGTGCGGCGGTCACGCGGGGTGTGCGGCTTGAGCGGCCGCCCGGCGAGCACGTCGTCGAGGCGGCCGCCGATGTCGGCGTAGTCGTCGAAGGAGATGACCGCGCTGGCCTCGGGCAGTGCCTCGGCCAGCTCGTTGCCGTAACGCTCGGCCATGCAGCCCGCGGCGACCACCTTGGTGCCGGAGTCCGCCGCGGCCAGCAGCGTGTCGATGGAGTCCTTCTTCGCCGAGTCGATGAAGCCACACGTGTTGACGACGACGACGTCTGGGTCGTCGTCGCCCAGCTGCCAGCCGGCAGCCTCAAGTCGCGCGGCGAGCTCCTCGGAGTCGACCTCGTTGCGCGCGCAGCCCAGGGTGATCAGCGATGCGGTTCGGCGGGATGACATGGTGAACACTACGGTATCGGGAGTTGGCCACCACCCGATGCACGGGCTACCTCGCCGGTGGCGCCGGCGGCCCGAACGAGCGGCGCACCGTCTCGCCCCGCGACCCCAGCTTGCCGACCTTCTTGCCGTTGACCTGCACCGACACCGCGCCGGCGTCGCTGACCTCAAGGTCGACCCGGTTCGGCGCCCGCCAGGTGGATGTCATGCCGGGCTGCATCGTCCCGGCGAACAGCCTGCGCCCCTGGGCGTCGAGGACGTTGACGTAGGACGAGCGCTTGGCCTTGACCTGGACGACCACCTCGTTGGAGACGACGGTCGCGCTCGCCCTGGGCGGCGCCGGCTTGGCGCGCTGGTGCAGCTCGGCGGCCGGCGCTCCCTGGCCGGCGGAGATCTCCTCCACCGCGGCCGGGTGCGTCTCTCCGCCCATGACGCGGACCACGCCGAAGATCACGACGAGGCTGAGCACGACGCCCAGCCCCATCGACCAGGTGGGACCGCGCCGCTCGGCCGCCCGCAGCACGCGGTCGGTGCGGAAGACGCCGGCCATCTGCAGCGCGGGCGGGCGCCCGCCGTTGAACTCGTCGTAGCGTTGGACCATGGCCTCGGGATCGAGGCCGAGTGCTCTGGAGAGCGCCTTGATGTGCCCCCGCTCGTAGAAGTCGCCGCCGCACTGCGCGAACTCGTCGCGCTCGAAGGCGTTGATGATCGCCTCGCGAACGCGGGTGACCGCGCTGAGCTGCTCGACCGTCATGCCCGCCGACCGTCTCGCGGTGGACAGCATGCCTCCGACGCTCCGCCTGTCCGCGCCCTGTGCCGGCGCTTCCTGCTCCTGTGTGCTCTGGTCCTCCACGGCGCACGCCTCCCAGCCCCTGACGAACCGTAACCAGCCCTATTCAACCAGTAACCGTCCGGCAGGGGCGCACCGGGGTCACCCGCCGCGCAGGTCGGCCAGCAGAGCCGCCAGATCGTCGGGCTTGACGAGCACCTCACGGGCCTTGGAGCCCTCGCTGGGGCCCACCACGGAGCGGCTCTCCAGCAGGTCCATCAGCCGCCCGGCCTTGGCGAACCCGACGCGCAGCTTGCGCTGGAGCATCGAGGTGGAGCCGAACTGGGTCGTCACGATCAGCTCGGCCGCCTGGATCAGCAGCTCCAGGTCGTCGCCGATGTCCTCGTCGATCTCCCGCTTGACGGGCGCGGCGGCCACGTCGTCGCGGTACTCGGCCTGCATCTGCGTCTTGCAGTGCGCGACGATCTCGGCGATCTCCTTCTCCGAGACGAACGCGTTCTGGATGCGGATGGGCTTGCTCGCGCCCATCGGCAGGAACAGCGCGTCGCCCTGGCCGACCAGCTTGTCGGCGCCGGGCTGGTCGAGGATGACCCGCGAGTCGGTGAGCGAGGAGACGGCGAAGGCCAGCCGGGAGGGCACGTTGGCCTTGATGAGACCGGTGACGACGTCCACGGAGGGCCGCTGGGTGGCGATGACCAGGTGGATCCCGGCGGCGCGGGCGAGCTGCGTGATGCGCACGATCGAGTCCTCGACGTCGCGCGGGGCCACCATCATGAGGTCGGCCAGCTCGTCCACGATCACCAGCAGGTACGGGTACGGCTGGTAGACCCGCTCGCTGCCCGGCGGCGGCTGGAGCTTGCCGGCCCGCACCGCCTTGTTGAACTCGTCCACGTGCCGGAACCCGGAGGCCGCCAGGTCGTCGTAGCGGCGGTCCATCTCCCCCACGACCCATTCGAGGGCCTCGGCGGCCTTCTTGGGGTTGGTGATGATGGGCGTGATCAGGTGCGGGATGCCCTCGTACACCGAGAGCTCCACCCGCTTGGGGTCGACGAGCACCATGCGCACCTCGTCGGGGGTGGCGCGCATGAGGATCGAGGTGATGAGGCCGTTGACGCAGACGGACTTGCCCGCGCCGGTGGCGCCCGCGATGAGCAGATGGGGCATCTTGGCGAGGTTGGCCACGATCGTGCGGCCCTCGACGTCCTTGCCCAGCCCCACGATCATCGGGTGGTGGTCGGCCTGGGCCACCTGCGAGCGCAGCACGTCGCCGAGCGCCACCAGGTCCTTGTCGGCGTTCGGGATCTCCACCCCGATGGCCGACTTGCCGGGGATGGGCGACAGGATGCGGACGTCGGCGGACTTCACCGCGTACGCGATGTTCTTGGTGAGCGCCGTGACCTTCTCCACCTTCACGGCGGGCCCGAGCTCGATCTCGTAGCGGGTGACGGTCGGGCCGCGGGTGAAGCCGATCACCTGCGCGTCGATGGCGAACTGCTCCAGCACGCTGGTCAGCGCGTTGACCACGGTGGTGTTGGCCTTGGTCTGCGGCTTGGGCAGGCTGCCGGGCTTGAGGAACTGCAGGTCCGGCAGGCTGTACGGGCCGGCCTGCGGCGAGAGCACGAGCTGCTCGACCTTGCGCGGCGCGGGCGTCGGCTCCGGCGGCTCGGGCCGTCTGGCCGGCTCGGGCGCGGGCGGCTCCTCGTCCACCAGGCCCGGCACGATCTCCGGCGCGTGGTCGGCCCGCTTGTCCTGGTCGGACAGGACGGGCGTGTCGTACGGCGGCTCGCCCTCACGCTCAGCGCCGGGCTCGGCGGGCTTGCGGACCCGCCGCTGTCGCCGGACCTCGGGCCTGGGGGCGCCGGCCGGGGCGGTGCCCCGCTGCTCGAACAGCAGGTGCCGCAGCTCCGACAGCCGCTCGGGGATGCGGTGGACCGGCGTGGCCGTGATCACGAGCACCCCGAAGCCGGACAGCATGAGCAGCAGCGGGATCGTGATCCAGGAGGGCAGGATGCTCATGGGCGGGGCCGAGACGATGAACCCGATGAGGCCGCCCGCCTGGGAGACCCGGTCCATGCCGTCGTTGGCGGTGCCCGCGGGGTTGGGGTAGGGCACGTCGTTGGCGACGTGGATGACGCCGAGCACACCGATCAGCAGCGCGCTCCAGCCGATCACCATGCGGCCGGTGTCGGCGTTCTGGTCGGGGTGGCGCAGGTACCGCCAGGCCAGCAGGCCGAACAGCAGCGGCAGCGCCCACGCCAGCGAGCCGAACATCGCGCGCACGACCACGTTGACCACGGTGGCGACCGTGCCCTCGGAGGCGCGCCAGGTCATCGCGGCCAGCACGATGGCGCCGGCCAGGACCGCGAGGCCCACGCCGTCGCGCCGGTGCGCCGGGTCGAGCTCGCGGGCGTTCTTGCCGAGCGCCCGCGCCGCGCCGCCGATGCCGTTGGCCACGAGCATCCACAGCCCGACGACGAGCTTGCCGATCATCGTGAAGACCCAGGTGATCGGGTCCTGATGGGTCAGGGACGCCTTGCGGGCCGACGATGATCCCCTGGCCCTCGGGCGCCCCGACGGCGTGGATCCCCGCTTCGCGGGGGCCGGGCGCGGCGTGGTCGACCGCTTCGCCGGCCCCTTCGATGCGCTTTTCGGCGTACGGGTGGCCATGATGCCAAAGGTACTTCCGAGACGGTGGCGAACGCACTCAGGCTCGCCGATGCCGTTCGCGAACGGGTGTAAGCCGGGCGTCAGGCCGGGAAGCGGTAGGTCGTGCTGGAGGTGAAGCGCTCCCCCGGCCGCAGCACCGTGGAGGGGAACTGCGGCTGGTTGGGCGAGTCGGGGAAGTGCTGGGTCTCCAGGCAGAAGCCCGCGTGCGGCCCGAAGGGGGTGGCGACGCCGTCGAGCATGCCGCCGGCGTAGAACTGCACGCCCGGCTCCGTGGTGGTGACCTCCATGGTCAGGCCGCCGGCCGGCTCGACGACGCGCATGCCGCCGGATCCGTCCAGCACGAAGCAGTGGTCGTAGGCGCCGTCGAGGCGCGCGCCGATGGCGTGGGGCGTGGTGAAGTCGAACGGCGTGCCCTTGACCGGGGCGAGGTCACCGGTCGGGATCTTGTCGTCGTCCACCGGCAGGTAGTGCTCGGCGCCGATCTCGATCTCGTGGCCGAGGACGTCGCCCCGGCCGGCGCCGGCCAGGTTGAAGTAGGAGTGGTTGGTGAGGTTGAGCACCGTGGGCGCGTCGGTCTCGGCGGTGTAGTCGATGCGCAGCGCGTCGCCGTCGGCGGTGTAGGTGACGGAGGCGGTGAGCGTCCCCGGGTAGCCCTGGTCGCCGTCGGGGCTGGTGAGGGTGAGCGTCACGGAGGAGCCGGTGGCCTCGGCGACCGTCCACACCTTGCGGTCGAAGCCTTCGACGCCGCCGTGCAGGCTGCTGGGCCCGTTGTTGCGGGGCAGGGTGTAGGCGACCCCGTCGAGGGTGAACGCGGCGCCGGCGATGCGGTTGCCGTACCTGCCGACGACCGCGCCGAAGTAGCGGCTGCGGGTCAGGTAGTCCTCGAGCGTGTCGAGTCCGAGCACCACGTTGACGCCGGACACCTCCAAGGACTGGAGCACGGCGCCGTAGCTGAGCACGGCCGCGCGCAGCCGCCCCGAGGTCAGCTCGAAGCGCTCGACGCGCTCGCCCGACGGCAGTGTTCCGAACATCATGTGTGTGCCTCTCCCGTGGACTCTCGGACGATCAGGGTGGTCTCCAGCATCGTGACACCCGTGGCCCCCTCGGAGTCGACCGACTGCAGCAGCATGTCGACGGCGATTCGCCCGGCGGCGGCGGTGGGCATGGCGATGGTGGTGAGCTTGGGACGGCCGAGCCGGCCGGCCACGATGTCGTCCACGCCGATCACGCTGATGTCGCGCGGCACCTCGGCCCCGCGCTCGGACAGCCCCTCGATCAGGCCGATGGCGACCAGGTCGTTGTAGGCGAGGACGCCGGTGGCGCCCGAGGCCAGCACGTCGGCGGCGGCGGCCAGGCCACCCAGCTCGGTCGGCGGGTTGGGGCCGAGGAAGACGACGTCCACCTCGCTCATCGCGGCGGCCGCCTCCTGCATCTCCTTGCTGGTCCAGGAGCCGCTGGGGCCGGTGACGACGGCCAGGCGGCGGTGCCCCAGCTCCGTCAGGTGCTCGACGGCGAGCCGGGCCCCGCGCCCCACGTCCATGAGCACCGTGGGCATGCCCCGGACGCGCCGGTTGACCAGGACGAACGGGATCTCCTCCCGCAGGCGCTCTATCGTCCTGTTGGTCAGGCGCGGGCTGCACAGCAGGACGCCGTCCACCTGCTTGGTGAGGGTCTGGATCAGATCCTCCTCCGCCTTGGGATCCTCGTCGGTGTCGGCCACGAACACGTGGTAGTCGCGCAGCCGTGCCTGGGCCTGGGCGGCCTTGATGAGCGGCGGGAAGAAGGGGTTGGCGATGTCGGCCACGATGAGGCCGAGGTTGTGGGTGCGGCCGGTGGTCAGCGCGCGGGCGGCGCGGTTGGGCCGGTAGCCCAGGTCCTCGGCGACGGCCAGCACGCGGGTGCGGGTCTCCGGGTTGACCAGGTGGGGCGCGGAGAAGGAACGTGACACCGTGGAGACGTGGACGCCGGAAGCGCGTGCCACGTCGCGAATCGTCACCGCCACGCCTGGCCTCCTCCGACCACAGCTTGTACTTTAGTGCAAGCGTTTGTATCGCTGTCAATGCGTCGTCGCCGCCCGGGAGGGACCGCCGGCGCACCACCCTATCCCCTATGTTCCCCCAAGTGGGAGGGGAGGGCGCGCCTCCGCCGCTTGACGTTGCCGGAACGAAACCTCAATACTTTTTGCAACCGGTTGCCGAACGCGAACCCCAGGAGTGGTGAAAGATCCGATGACACGAACACTGGTGACCGGGAGCGCCGGCCGGCTAGGGCGCAGCGTGGTCGCCACATTGGCGCAGGCCGGTCACGAGGTGATCGGCGTCGACGTCGTGCCGGGCACCCCGCCGGAGGCGGCGTCCACCCTGCCCGCCGACCTGACCGACCTCGGCCAGGCCTACGACGTGCTCGCCCGCTTCCGCCCGGACGTGGTGGTCCACCTGGCCGCCATCGCCACCCCGTTCAGCCGGCCCGAGGGCGTCATCTACCGGACCAACACCCAGCTCGCCTTCAACGTCTGCGAGGCGGCGAGCAACACCGGGGTCGGCCGCGTGGTCATCGCCAGCAGCCCGACCGTCATCGGCTACGGCGCGCCCCGCGGCTGGGCGCCGCGCTACCTGCCGATCGACGAGGAGCACCCGGCCGAGCCGTGGAACGCCTACAGCCTGTCGAAGCTGGTGGCCGAGCAGACCATGGCCGCCTTCGCGCGCGACTCCGAGACGAGGTTCGCGGCCGTGCGGCCGTGCTTCGTGGTGGCACCGGAGGAGTGGGCCGGCGCGCCGACCCAGTCCGGCCACACCATCGCGGAGCGGCTGGACCGGCCGGAGATCGCCGGGGTGTCGCTGTTCAACTACATCGACGCGCGCGACGCCTCGGACATGCTCTCCGTCCTGATCGACCGGATGTGGGACATCCCGAACGGCGAGGTGTTCTTCGCCGGAGCCGCCGACGCCCTCGCCCGTGAGCCCCTGGCGGAGCTGCTGCCCGCCGTCAACCCCGCCACCGCGGCCACCGCCGCCGCGCTGACCGGCACCGCCCCCGCCTTCACCTCGGCCAAGGCCGAGCGGCTGCTGGGCTGGACCCCCAAGCGCGACTGGCGAACCGAACTGGAGATCGGATGAACCTCAGCGGGATCCTCTTCTTCCCGGTAACGCCGTTCGACGCGGCCGGGCTTCTGGCCGAGGAGGTGCTGGCCGAGCACATCAGGCGCGGGCTCGCGCACCGGCCGGGCGGGGTGTTCGTGGCGTGCGGCACCGGCGAGTTCCCGGCCCTGTCGGAGGCCGAGCACGAGGCGGCCGTGCAGGTGGCCGTCAAGACGGCGCGGGGCGAGGCGCCGGTGGTCGCCGGCGCGGGCGGGCCGCTCGGCTCGGCGCTGCGACAGGCCCGCGCGGCCCGTGACGCGGGCGCCGACGGCCTGCTGCTCATGCCGCCGTACCTGGCCGTGGGGCCGCGCGAGGGCTTCACCGCCTACGTGCGCGCGGTCGCCGAGGTGCTGCCGGTGATCATCTACATGCGCGGGTCGGTGGTGCTCACCCCCGAGCAGGTGGTGGAGCTGGCCCGGATCCCCGGCGTGGTGGGCCTGAAGGACGGCCTGGGCGACATCGACCTCATCCAGCGGATCGTGCTGGCCGTCCGCCGCGAGATCGGCCCCGACTTCGCGTTCTTCAACGGTCTGCCGACGGCCGAGCTGACCATGGGCGCCTACCGGGGCATCGGCGTGGAGCTCTACTCCTCGGCGGTCTTCGCGTTCGCGCCGGAGATCGCCACCGCTTTCCTCGCCGGCGCCGGCGACCTGCTCACCGAGTTCTACGAGCCGCTCGTCCGGCTGCGCTCCAAGGTCCCGGGGTACGCCGTGTCGCTGGTCAAGGCCGGGGTGCGGCTGACCGGCCTGGACGCCGGCCCGGTGCGGCCCCCGCTGGTGGACGCCGCGCCGGAGCACGTGGCCGAGCTGGAGGAGCTCATCCGGCGGGGCAAGGAGGTGGCGGCGGCCCATGATTCGTGACCTGCGTGTGAGCGCCCGCACGGCCGCCCTGCCGCGGCCGTGGGGGCCCGACGTGCCCGCCAACCACGTGCTGGTGGTCGAGGTGGTCCTGGACGACGGGCGGACCGGCACGGGCTTCTCCTGGACGCCGCAGATCGGGGCGCGGGCCGTCCAGGCGTTGCTGGAGCACGACATCCGGGAGGCGGTGATCGGCCTCGACCCGCACCCGGAGGTGGTGTGGGACCGCCTCTGGCGGCACCTGCGCGAGGCCGGACCGGGCGGCGTCACCACGGTCGCCCTCGCGGGCGTGGACCTCGCGCTGTGGGACCTGCGCTGCGGCGGGCGCGGGATCGTGGACGTGCTGGGCCGGCGCAGGGACACCGTGCCGGTCTACGGCAGCGGCGTCAACCTGCACTACACGCTGGAGGAGCTGGTCGCGCAGGCCGAGCGGTGGAAGGCGGCCGGCTACCCGGCCGTCAAGATGAAGGTCGGCCGCCCCGACCTGCGCGAGGACGTCGAGCGGGTGGCCGCGGTCCGCGAGGTCGTCGGGCCGGACACGCTGCTGATGATCGACGCCAACCAGCGCTGGGACCTGCACCGGGCCCGCCGCGCGGTCGACGCGCTGGCCCCGTACGGGCTGCACTGGCTGGAGGAGCCGCTGCCGGCCGACGACGTGGCCGCGCACGTGGAGCTGCGCCGGTCGGTGGACGTGCCGATCGCGGTCGGCGAGAACGTCTACACCGTCTACGGCTTCCGTGACCTGCTGACCGCGGGCGCCTGCGACGTGGTCCAGCCCAACGTGGTCCGGGTGGGCGGCATCACGCCGTTCCTGCGGATCACCGAGCTGGCCCGGGCGTTCGACGTGCCCGTCTATCCGCACCTGCTGCCCGACCTGTCGGCGCAGCTCGCGCTCACGCTGCCGCTGCCGTGCATGGCCGAGGAGGTCGAGGACGCCTCGTTCGCGGCCCTCGGGCTGCTGGAGGAGCCGTACCCCGTCCGGGTCGCGGGTGGGAAGCTGAGCGTCGGAGAGCACCGGGGCCTCGGGCTCCGCTGGAGGTGAGCATGCGCGTCGTCCTGGCGGGCACCCGGGGATTCGGGGCCCACTACCTGGAGCGGCTGCGGCACATGAGGGACGTGGTCGAGCTGGCCGGCGTCTGCGACACCGTGCCGCCGGAGCCGGGAGCGCTCGACGGGCTCGGCCCCGGCGACGCCGCGCCCGAGTTCTCCACGGACCTGCCGGAGCTGATCAAGCGGACCGGCGCGGAGATCGCGATCCTGGCGACGCCCATCCCGACGCACGCCGAGCTGACGCTGGCCGCGCTGGCGGCGGGGGCGCACGTGCTGGTGGAGAAGCCGACGGCGGCCACGCTGGCCGACTTCGACCGGATGGAGCGCGCCGCCGCCGAGGCCGGGCTCGCCTGCCAGGTGGGGTTCCAGAGCCTCGGGTCGGCGGCGGTCCCGGCGGTGCGGGGCATGATCGCCGAGGGCGTCATCGGCCGCGTCACCGGGATCGGCGTGGCCGGCTCGTGGCCGCGGCCCGCGTCCTACTTCACGCGCAGCGCGTGGGCGGGCCGGCGGCGGCTCGACGGCGTGGACGTCGTGGACGGCGCGCTGACCAACCCGTTCGCCCACGCGCTGGCGACCGCGCTGGCGGTGGCCGGGACCGAGGGGCGCGGCGCCGTCGCCTCGGTCGAGACGGAGCTGTTCCACGCCAACGCCATCGAGTCGGACGACACCTCCGCGGTCCGGGTCACCACGGCCGGCGGGCCGCCGATCGTGGCCGCCGTGACGCTGTGCGCCGCCGAGCGGGACGAGCCGTACGTGGTCGTCCACGGCGAGCGGGGACGGATCACGCTCAGGTACACGCTGGACGAGGTCCAGGTGGACGACGGGCCCGTGCGGCGGTTCGGCCGGACGGACCTGCTGCGCAACCTGGTGGACCACCTCCGCTCCGGGGAGCCGCTGCTCGTGCCCGTCGGCAGGACCGGGGCGTTCATGGAGGTGCTGGAGGCCATCCGGCTCGCGCCCGACCCGCTGCCGATCGCCGACGAGCACCAGGACCGCTCCGGCGAGGGCCGGGTGCTGCCGGGCGTCGCCGGGCTGGTGGACGCATGCGCGGACCGGCTCGCGCTGTTCTCCGAGGTGGGCGCGCCCTGGGCCGTTCCGCTGGTCGCCGGAGGCGGGGTCGTCGCCGAGTACGTGACGCGTCCCGACCTGCCGCTCACCGAGTCACCCCGGCCGTACCTGCATCCGGTGCGCACGCTCGGGGGCGTCGTCGTGACCGAGGTGCGGCCGCAGGACCACCCGCACCACCTGGGCGCCGGCGTGGCCGTGACGGACGTGGGCGGACGCAACTTCTGGGGCGGGCGCACCTTCGTCCGCGACCAGGGGCCGACCTGGCTCGACGACCACGGCGTCCAGCGGCACGTGGAGTTCACCGGCCGCGACCGGGCGGGGTTCGCCGAGACGCTGCTGTGGGAGCGGCCGGGCGAGGACCCGGTCGTGCGCGAGGAGCGGACGGCGCGGGCGGTCCCGCTGTCGCGGGGCTGGGCGCTGCGCTTCTCCTTCACGCTGCGCAACCTCACCGGCTCGCCGCTGACGATCCAGAGCTCGGCCACCAAGGGCCGGGCCGGAGCAGGGTACGGCGGGTTCTTCTGGCGGGCTCCGGCCGGCTCGCCGGGGCTGCGGGTCTTCACCGGGGAGGCCGAGGGCGAGCAGGCCGTGCACGGGTCGCGGGCGCCGTGGCTGGCGCTGTCGTCGGAGGACTGGACACTGGTGTTCGCCCAGGAGGACGACCCGTGGTTCGTGCGGGTCGCGGAGTACCCCGGAGTGGGCACGGCGCTGGCCTGGGACACGCCGCTGGTCTTCGGCGACGTGCTGGCCCGCCGGGTCACCGTGGTCGTCGCCGACGGCCGCCTGGCGCCCGGCGAGGTCCCGGATCTGGTGACCGAGGCGACGGCCTGAGCCTCGCGCTCAGGCCGCCAGGTGCCGCGACAGCCAGGCGAAGGCGTGCTCCTGCATGGGCAGGGTGAAGGCGTGCGGGGCGTCGAAGAAGACGCCCTCGTAGCCGCCCTCCGGGTACGCGCGGGAGATGATCTCGTGGGCCCGGCGCATCCCGGCGGGCGGGAACAGCTCGTCCCGCTCGCCGTACAGGACCAGGAGCGGCTCCGGAGCGCGTGCGGCCGCCAGTGACGGCCAGTCGCACACCCGCGACAGGCCGGGCGGGTAGAGCATCCAGGTGTGCGACGCGACGTGGCGGTCGAGCAGGTCGCGGTAGGACGCCATCATGGCCGCGACGGCGACCGCCCGGACGCCGGGGTCGAACGCGCCGAGCAGCGCGGCGCGCAGGCCGCCGCCCGACAGCCCCACGCACCCCACCGGGCCGACGTCCGGGCGTGCCCGCAGGTAGGCCGCGGCGGCCAGGTCCTCCCCCGCCACCGCGCCCGCCAGCGACGTGCCGAGCAGCGTGCAGTACTTCTCCAGCAGGTGCTCGTGCTGCGCCGCCGCCCGGTCGTAGCGGTCGGCCTCGGACAGCCCCTCAGGGCCGCCCCCGGCGGCCAGCGCCGCCACAGGCTCGGGCATGGCTTCCAGCGGGAAGCGGCGGCTGCCCCAGCCGAGGACGTCGTGGACGAGCACGGCGAACCCCTGCCGGGCCAGGTCACCGGCGTAGGCCCGGCCGTCGTAGATCCGGCCGCGCAGCCGCGCGACCTCGGGCGACGGCGGCTCGGGACCGTCGGCGATCTTCTCCTTGCCGGCGAACTTCATGCCGGCGTGGCAGTGCAGCGCGACGACGCCCGGCAGCGGTCCCGTCACGCCGCGCGGCCTGAGCAGGTACGCCCGGGTGCGCGGGCCGTAGCCGAGCGACCAGGACAGCTCCTCGCCGTCGAGGTCGCCCGCGGTCCAGGACCGTTCCACGCGCACGTCGTCCGCGGCGAGGTCGAGCACGCCGACCGCGTCGCGGGCGGCGCGCCGCAGCGCGGGCCCCGGGGCGGCCTCCGGGAACAGGCCACGCCCGCGCGCGGCCACCTCGGCCAGCCCGGAGAACTCCCCGAGGTGGCGCAGCGCGGGCGCCTGCCCGGATCCTCGCTCAGGCATCGGCCAGGCTGGTGCCGTCCTCGCTGAGGACGACGGGCAGGCCGGTCGCGGCCGAGCGGTTGGCGGCGACGCCGACCAGCACGCTGCGGATGCCGTCGCGGTAGCCGGCCGGGCGGCCGAGCGGGTCGTCCCCCGGGCCGCGGAAGACGTCGTTCAGCAGCAGCCGGTCGCCGCCGCCGTGGCCGCCCGCGCCCCGCTCGATCGGGATCTCCTCCGCCTGCTGCCAGTGGCGGTGCAGGACGAGCCGCTCCCAGGAGCCCGCGGCGTGCTCCTTGCTCGCGGCGCTCGGGTCGATGGCGGCCTGCGGCGGGGTCCACGACCGCTCGCACACCTCCAGCTCGATGCGGCCCTCGGTGCCGTTGAAGACCACGCGGTAGCCCTCGTAGGGGGCGTGCGCGGTGAGCGAGTAGGTGAGGATCGCGCGGTTGGCGTAGCGGACCAGCACCGACATGGTGTCGTCGATGGTCACGCCGTCGGCGAAGACGTCCTGGTCGCGGATGTAGCCGTCCTCGTGCTCGGCGTCGAGGTAGAGGCGCTTGAGCCGGGGGTCGGCCGAGATGTCGAGCAGGAACGGGTCGGTGCCGAGGCCCGGCGCGCCGTGCGAGCGCTCGGGGCGCTCGCCCCGGGGCAGGGCCGTGCCGTAGAAGCGCAGGTCGGCCTGGGCGAACACGAGGCGGGGCGCGGCGGCGAGCCACCAGTTGACCAGGTCGAAGTGGTGGGTGGACTTGTGGACGAGCAGGCCGCCCGAGTTGGCGCGGTCGCGATGCCAGCGGCGGAAGTAGTCGGCGCCGTGGATGGTGTCGAGGGCCCAGTCGAAGTGGACCGAGGTGACCTCGCCGATGGCGCCCTCGCTGATGAGGCGCTTCACCGCGGAGTTGCGCGGGGAGTAGCGGTAGTTGAAGGTGACCACCAGCCGGCCCGTGGCCCGCCCGGCCGCCTCCGCGATCGCGGCGGCGCTCTCGGCGTCGACGGTGAGCGGCTTCTCCACGATGACGTCCTTGCCGGCGTCCAGGGCAGCGCAGACGTAGCGGGCGTGGGTGGCGTCGACCGTGGCGACGATGACCGTGTCGGCCAGGTCGAGCAGCTTGCCGAACTCGTCGGGGGCGAAGCAGGGCACCTCGCGGCCGATGCGCTCGACGTAGTAGGCCATGCGGGTCCGGTTGGTGTCGCAGAGACCGGCGATGGTCCCCGCGTCGCTCCAGTCGCCCAGCAGCGCGTCCACGTACATCTGGGCGCGGTGGCCGAGGCCGACGAAAGCGTACCTGGTGCTCAACGTGCTCTCCCCGAGATTCGAGATGAGGGGCTGGGGGCGCTCGTCCCCCAGCCCGCGGTGCTGTGACCGCCCCCTCGTGGGACGGTCAGGAGGCCGGCGTCAGCCGGCGATGGCGGCGTTCGCCTCGGACAGGAACTTCTGGGCGCCCGCGTCCGGCGTGGTCTTGCCGAAGAGGACCTCGTCGGTGTTGCGCTTGAGGATGTCCTCCATCTGGAGGGCGCCCTTCGGCGGGGCGCTGATCGGGCTCAGCTCGCCCTTGATCTCGTCGATGAAGGCGAGGGTCCGCTGGTCGACCGGGGGCAGCTTGTCCTTGACGGCGGCCAGCACCTTGGCGTTGGTGGGCAGGCCGCGGTCGCTCAGCAGGATGGCGGCGGCATCCGGGTCGTTGACCAGGAAGTCGATCAGCTTGGCGGCCTCGGCCGGGTGCTCGGACTTGGCGGAGCCGGTGTAGTACATGGCCGGCTGGAGGAACATGCCGGCGCTGGTGGCGCCCTTGTCCTTGGGCATGCGCAGCAGCGAGAGCTCCTGGCCGGACGCCTTGGACAGGGCGTTGAGCTGGTTGCTCCACCACATGCCCATCGCGCCGGTGTTGGTGGCCAGCAGCGACTGCTCGGGGCCGGCGGTGAGCAGCTCGGCGCTCTTGGCGGGCTCGGGAGCCGCCTTGGCCTGGATGAGCTGCTGGCTGATGTTCCACCACGCCTTGATGGTGTCGACGGAGACGCCGATCTTGTTGCCGTCGTAGAACTTCTCACCGCGCTGGGCGGCGAAGATCTGCAGCCACGCCGGGTTGGGGTTGTACTCGGCGCCCATCACGTTGCCGCCCGAGCCCGACACCTGCTTGGCCAGGTTGATCCAGTCGTCCCAGGTCCAGCTCTTGTCGTCGGGCAGCTTCTGCTTGGCCTTCTCCAGCACGGAGGGGTTGGCCAGCATGGAGAAGGCGTTGACGCCGGTGGGGATGGCGTACTGCTTGCCGTCCACCTGGCCGCTGGTGAGCACCTGCTGGTCGAGGTCGGCGGAGGGCACCTTGCCGGCCAGGTCCGCCAGCGCGCCGCGACCGGCGTACTCGCTGAGCCCGCGGATCTCGATGCTCATGACGTCGGGGGCGTCGTTGGCCGCCACCTTGGTCGCGAGCTTCTCGTAGTAGCTGTCCCAGTTGGAGAAGTCGCCCTCGACGTCGATCGTCGGGTTCTTCTCCTCGAACTTCTTCAGGGCCTGCTCGGTGAGCTTCTGGCGGGCGTCGCTGCCCCAGTAGGAGAAGACGATCTTCGTCTTGTCGCCGGAGCCGCCGCTGTCGCCGCCGCTGCCACCGCCACACGCGCTCGCCGCCGTCATCACGGCCGCCGTCATGACGGCAACCGTCCACATCTTCTTACGAGAGCCGAGACTCACAGCTCTACCTCCTCTAGGAGAATGCGGGGGGTGAATCGGCTACTTGAGGCCGGTGGTAGCCACACCGCGGATCAGGTACTTCTGTCCAGCCAGGAAGAACCCGAAAATGGGCCCGAGTGACACGATCGACATCGCGAACATCGGTCCCCACGACGACTCCCCGCTCGAGTCCAGGAACTGGCGGAGGGCGACGGCCACCGTGAGGTTATCGCTGTTCGTCAGATACAGGTTCTGGCTAAAGAAGTCATTCCACGTCCAGATAAAGGTGAAAATGCCGGTCGTGGCGAGCGCGGGTACGCACAGCGGAAGGATCACCTGCAGGAACACGCGCCAGTAGCCCGCGCCGTCGATCGCGGCGGCCTCGTCGAGCTCTCGTGGCAGGGTCCGGATGAACTGCACCATCAGGAAGATGAAGAACGCGTCCGTCGCCAGGAACTTCGGCACGATCAGCGGCCAGATCGTGTTGATCCAGTCCAGCTTCGAGAACACGATGTACTGCGGCACGACCGTGACGTGGTGCGGCAGCATGATCGAGCCCAGCATGACCGCGAACCACAGCTTCTTCAGGGGGAAGTTCAGCCGGGCGAACGCGTAGGCGGCCAGCGAGCAGGCGACCAGGTTCGCCAGGACGCTCAGGCCGGTGATGACGGCGGAGTTCCACAGGTAGTAGCCGAACGAGTGCTTGAGCGCGTTCCAGCCCTCGCTGTAGTTGTCCAGCGTGACGGTGCTCGGCAGCAGCCCCGGCTCCCGGAAGATCAGCTCCTCGGGCTTGAGCGAGCTGGAGATCATCCACAGCAGCGGGTACAGCATCACCAGGCCGAAGCCCGCGAGCATGAGGTGCTTGAGCAGGCGGCCGCCCCTCATCGGGCGGAAGAGGAACGGGACCGCGTTACTTCGTGTCGCCATAGAAGACCCAATACTTCGACGCGAGGAAATTCACGCCGGTCAGGCCGGCGATGATGAGCAGGAGCACCCAGGCCATGGCGGCCGCGTAGCCCATCTCGTAGCTCTTGAAGCCCTTGAGGTAGAGATAGAGGGTGTAGAAGAGCGTGGAGTCGACCGGCCCGCCGTTTCCGCCGCTCACGATGAACGACTGGGTGAACGACTGGAACGACTTGATGACCTCCAGCACGAGGTTGAAGAAGATGATCGGCGTCAGCAGCGGCAGCGTGATCGACCGGAACTGGCGCAGCCGGCTCGCCCCGTCCACCGAGGCGGCCTCGTAGTAGCTCTGCGGGATCTGCCGCAGGCCGGCCAGGAAGATGACCATCGGCGCGCCGAACGTCCACACGTGCAGGAGGATCAGCGTGCCGAGCGCCGTGTCGGGACTGGACACCCAGCCCGGCCCCTCGATCCCGAAGATCGCGAGCACCGCGTTGAACAGGCCGTCGACGCCGAACAGCTTGCGCCACAGGATGGCGATGGCGACGCTGCCGCCCAGCAGCGAGGGCAGGTAGTAGACCGAGCGGTAGAACGGCAGCCCGCGCAGGCCCCGGTCCAGGGCGAGGGCCAGGAGGAGCGCGAAGGCGAGCTGCAGGGGCACCGACACGACGACGTAGATCGTGGTCACCTTCAGCGAGGTGAGGAACCGGTCGTCCTGGGTGAACATCTTGACGTAGTTGTCGGCCCCGACCCACGAGCCCTCCTCCAGGAGGCTGTAGTCGGTGAGCGACAGGTACAGCGAGGCCAGGATGGGCCCCACGGTGATGACGAACAGCCCCACGAACCACGGGGCGAGGAAGACGTAGGCCGTCAGGGCCTCACGCTTCCGGTGAGCGTTCACCGCCGGTTTCTGCCGGCGGCCCGGCCGTGACGGCACGGGCGTGAGCACACGTTCCGGGGTTACGGACAGCGAATCAGACATGGATTCATGCATCCCTCATTCCAGGGCCTCCCCGGCACGGCGGGATCGGATAGCGCCTTCCTATAGGGATGCGAAAAGTTTCGTCAACCCTTTGCAGACGTTACAAACCCGTTACCGATATATCGTCAACTCGGAAACCCCAGCTCACGCGGGCGAACAGGGAAGATGAGGTCAGTTAACGTTTTGGCCTTGGCGTCGTGGGACTACAACCGGTTGCATGTTTAGGAGCGCCGACGGGCCGCCGGAGGCGGTTACGGAACGTGTCCGGCGGGGAGGCGCGCCCCCCGCCGGTCAGGCCGTCCGGGTCACCACTTGCCGCCCAGCTCCCTGAGCGTGAACACGCCGCCGGCGCGGTCGTGGAGCGGCTCGGACAGGTCCGGCTCGCCCTGCTCGGCCAGGACGGGCGCGGCGTGGGCCTCCGAGTCGTCCTGGGAGACGTAGCCGATGGCGCGGGCCTCCTCCAGCGACCACCAGCGCCGGGCGTTGTCGGAGACGCCCCAGACGACGTGGTAGCCGGGGGCGGTGAACGCGGCCTCCACCAGGCGGGTCAGGTCGTCGGGCGAGATCCAGGTGGCCAGGCCGCGCGTGTCGCCGGACGCCTCGTTGCAGGTGCCGAGCCGGATCACGGTCACGTTCATGCCGAAGCGGTCGTGGTACAGGCTGCCCAGTGCCTCCATGACGACCTTGCTGACGCCGTAGAAGGTGTCGGGGCGCGGGAAGGCGTAGTCGGGCAGGTCCTCGCCGGAGGGCGGCCGGGTGTGGAAGCCGGCGGCGTGGTGGCTGCCCATCATCACCACGTGCCGCACCCCCTCCTCGCGGGCGGCCTCCAGGAGCGCGTGGGTGCCGTCCATGTTGGCCCGCACGATGTCGGCCCACGGGTGCTCGCGGCTCTGCCCGCCGAGATGGAGCACGGCGTCGACGCCCTTCATCGCCTCGGCCATCGCGGCGGGGTCGGTCAGGTCGGCGGTGACCTCCTCCTCCCCCGGTCCCGGGCCGGTGTCGACCGGGCGGATGTCGGACAGACGGAGGACACGGCCCTCGCGGGCCAGGCGGGGGCGGAGGAGCGTGCCGACCTTCCCGGCCGCGCCGGTCATGAGAATGCGCATGGTCCCCTTGTACACAACGGTGACTTAAATTCACATTCTTGAATATTGACCGTGATGTAGGTCACTCGTTACGTTCACCTGACGAGGTCCACATGGGCGGCACATGTCCATATATGTGAACAGGAGGCGGTCTGATGTCACGCCATCTGCTCGGGGTCGCGCTCGCGGCGACCCTGGCCGTAACGATGACAGGCTGCGGCTCCGGGGGGTCCGGCTCAGGCGACGACGCGTTGGAGATCTGGATCAGGCAGGCGCCTGAGTCCCTCTCCGCGAAGACGGCCGTCAAGCTGGCCGACGCTTTCACGAAGTCCAGCGGGATCAAGACCAAGGTGGTCGCGATCTTCGACGACTTCGAGACGAAACTGCAGCAGCAGGCGGCGCAGCGCAAGCTGCCCGACATCGTCATCAACGACACCGCACAACTCGGCAACATGCACACCCAGGGCTGGGTGCGCGAGGTGGACAAGGCCAAGCTCGCCGGCGCCGACAAGCTGTCGGAGCTGGCGTGGAAGGCCGCACAGGGCGGCGACGGCAAGTACTACGGCGTGCCGTTCTCCGCCCAGGCGTTCGCCCTCATCGTCCGCAAGGACTGGCGGGAGAAGGTCGGCCTCGACACGCCCAGGACGTGGGAGGACCTCACCAAGCTCGCCCAGGCGTTCACCGACAAGGACCCCGACGGCAACGGCCAGAAGGACACGGCCGGCTTCGTCATCCCGGGAGGCACCAAGCGCGGCTACGCCTCCTGGTACGCCTCCTCCCTCATCTACGCCAACGGCGGCGACTTCGTGAAGGCGACGGCCCCCGGCAAGTTCACCTCCGTGGTCAACGACCCGAAGACGGTCGAGGCGGTGCAGTACCTCCAGGACCAGTTCTGCAAGACCAAGACCGTGAACCCCGGCGCGGTCAGCAACGACACGACCGTCTCCCACGAGGTGTTCGAGAAGGGCCAGGCCGGCATCTACCTGGTCGGCCCGTACGTGCTCGCCCGCTTCGTCAAGAACATCGGCACCGACAAGGTCGAGGTCGTCCCCGTGCCCAAGGGCCCGTCCGGCGGCCCCGGCACCCTCGGCGAGGGCGAGAACGTCTACCTCATGGCGGGCTCGGACAACGAGGAGGGGCAGCGGAAGTTCGCCGAGTACGCCTCCTCCGCCGACGGCCAGCGGATCGGCATGAACAAGGACGCCGACGGCGTCATCGTCCGCCTGCCGGTCAACACCCAGATCGACATGGCCGCCGAGCGGCAGGACCCGCGCTGGAAGGTGTTCCAGGAGTCCTACGCCAACGCCGTCTACGCGCCTCCGGTGCCGAACTGGGCGCCCATCCGGCAGACCTCGGCCGACGCGATCAACACGGTGTGGGCCGACTGCTCCGCCGACGTCAAGACCGCGATGGAGGGCCTGAACACCAAGCTCAACCAGGAACTGCAGTCCCAGAAGGCCTCCTGACATGAGCCGGAGCGTGAGCCCGCCCGCCGTCGCGCAGGCGCCGCCGCCCGTGGCGGCCCCCCGCCGCCGCCCCAAGCGGGCGCGGCGGCGGGGGACGCTCGTCGCGTGGGCGTTCCTGTCACCCGCACTGCTGCTGTTCCTCTACTTCAAGTTCATCCCGATGGCCAAGGGCCTGGTGATGAGCTTCCAGGAGATCCGCTACATCGACAGCTCGTGGGTGGGTCTCGACAACTACCGGACGATCCTGACCGACGACGCGTTCATCTCGGCCATCTGGCACAGCACGGTGCTGGCCCTCGGCACCACGGCCGGCTCGCTGGTGCTCGGCCTGGGCCTGGCCCTGCTCATCGAGGGCCCTTCCCGCTACCTGTGGTTCGTCAGGACCGCGGCGTTCCTGCCGGTCGTGACCACGATGGCGGTCGTGGCGGAGGTGTGGCGGATCATGTACCACCCCGCCGACACCGGCATGATCAACAGCATCCTCGGCTGGTTCGGCGGGGGCGTGCAGCCGTTCCTGGCCAGCGAGCACTCCTCGCTGCTGTCCATCATGGGCATGAGCATCTGGCGCGGCACGCCGTACGACATGATGATCTTCCTGGCGGGGCTCGTGGGCGTGGACCGCACGCTCTACGAGGCCGCCGCCGTGGACGGCGCGTCCACCTGGGAGCGGCTGCGGCACATCACGCTGCCGGCGCTGCGGCCGGTGTTCTGGATCCTGTTCACCCTGGCGGCCATCCGCGGCCTGCGGGTCTTCGTCGAGGTGTACGTCCTCACCAACGGCGGGCCGAACGGCTCCTCCGAGGTGCTCATGACACTCGTGTACAAGCTCGGCTTCCAGAAGGGCGAGCTGGGCGTGGCCTCGGCGGGCGGCATCCTGCTGTTCCTGGCCACGCTGCTGCTCACCGTCCTGGTCCAGGTCATGCGCAGGAGGCAGGCGGCATGATGAGATTCGACAGCGCCCTCGGGCTGGAGTCACGCCGGGGGCCGGTCGCGACCGCGCTGAAGGTCGTCGTCTACACCCTGATGGTGCTGGTCTTCACCGGGCCGCTCATCGGCCTGCTGGTCAGCGCGTTCAGCAAGACGCTCGACCCGACCAGCTTCTCGCTGTGGCCCGACGGGTTCACCTTCCAGAACTTCGTCCAGGCGGCCGACAAGAACGTCTACGACTACCTGCTCAACTCGTTCGTGGTCGTCGGATTCGGCCTGCTGCTGCAGATGCTGGTGAGCGTCTTCGCCGCCTACTCCCTGTCGCGCAAGAAGTTCAGAGGCATGGCGATCGTCATGCTGATCATGCTGGCGACGATGATGCTGCCCGAGGAGATCATCGCGATCCCGCTGTCGCTGGTGCTCGCCGACCTGCCGCTCTTCCACACCGACCTCATCGGCACGTACGCGGGCATGATCCTGCCGCTCGGCGCCTGGGGCTTCTCCATCCTCGTCATGACCGAGTTCATGAAGGAGGTGCCGGTGGAGCTGGAGGAGGCCGCGCGCATCGACGGGGCCGGCGAGCTGCGCACGTTCTTCACGATCATCCTGCCGCTGTGCCGGCCGGCCCTCGGCGTGATCGGCGTCTTCGGCTTCACCATGATCTGGGACCAGTACCTGCTGCCGCTGATCGTGGCGCCGGAGCCGGGCATGTGGACGCTGCCGATCGCGCTGCGCTCGCTCCGCTCGGACGAGGAGGTGGGCATCGGCGTGCTGCTCGCGGCCTCGCTGCTGGCGCTGCTGCCGTCGATCATCGCCTTCCTCGCCTTCCAGCGGCAGTTCATGCGCGGTCTGACAAGCGGCGCCATCAAAGGTTAGGTGTCCATGTACGTGGACGCCATCCAATATGCTGACACCGAGGAGCCGTCACAGGGATGGGATGATCATGGAGCCGCAGTTGGTCAAGTCCGCCGAACGGACCGTCCGCATCCTGGAGGCCCTGGCCGGCTCTCAGGAGACCCTGACCCTGTCGGAGCTCCAGCAACGCACCGGCTTCCCCCGCAGCAGCCTGCACGCGCTCATGCGCACGCTGGTGGAGCTCAAATGGGTGGAGAACGACTCGGGCAGGGGCGCGTTCGGCATCGGGCCGCACGCCCTGCTGACCGGGACCGCCTACCTCGACAAGGACCCGGCGCTGCCGTTCGCGCAGCAGACGCTGGAGGACCTGCGCGCGGAGATCGGCCAGACGGCCCACTTCGCGCGCCGCGACGAGTCCCACGTGATCTACCTCGCGACCCGCGAGTCGCGCGACGCGCACCACGTGATCCCGCGGGTCGGCCGGCGGCTGCCCGCCCACGTCACGGCGCTCGGACAGGCGCTGCTGGCGCAGCTCACCGACGACGAGGTGGCGGCCCTGCTGCCGCAACCGCTGCCGTCGATGACGCATCACACGATCATCGACCTGGAAAAGCTGACCGGCGAGCTGGACCAGGTCCGCACCCGTGGCTACGCCTACGAGCGCGAGCAGGGCACGCCCGGCGTGGCCTGCGTGGCGGTGGCGGTGGACTACCGGATCCCCGCGACCGACGCGATCAGCTGCTCGATGCCGGCGGGCCTGCCGCCCGCCGGGGTCGAGGAGGTCACCGAAGCGGTGATCACGCACACCCGCAAGCTGGCTGCCACCCTCCGGCGGGAGGGCATCCGCTAGAAAGGACCGTCCATGCGGCTCGATGGTGTTCTCTTCTTCCCCGTGACCCCCTTCGGCGCCGGCGGCGGCGTCGCTGAGGACGTCCTGGCCGAGCACGTCGCCGGCGGGGTCGCGGCCGGGGCGGGAGGAGTGTTCGCCGCGTGCGGCACGGGCGAGTTCAACGCGCTGGACCTGCCCGAGTACACCGCCGCGGTGACCACCGCCGTCGCCGCCACCGCCGGGCGGGTGCCCGTCTTCGCGGGCGCGGGCGGCGTGCCGCCCACCGCGAGGGCCATCTCCCGCGCCGCGGCCGACAGCGGCGCCGACGGGCTGCTGGTCATGCCCCCCTACCTCGTCACCGCGCCGCCCGGCGGCCTGGTCCGCTACGTGCGCGAGGTGACGGAGGCCGCCGGGCTGCCGGCCGTGGTCTACCAGCGCGGCACCGCCCGCTTCTCCCCGGCCGCGGTCGCCGAGCTGGCGGAGCTGCCGCAGGTGATCGGCTTCAAGGACGGGCTGGGCGACTTCGACCTGCTCCAGCGCATCATCCTGACCGTGCGCCGCACCACGGACCGGGAGTTCACCTTCTTCAACGGGCTGCCCACGGCGGAGCTCACCGTGCCGGCCTACCGGGGGCTCGGGGTCACGCTGTACTCCAGCGCCGTGTTCGCGTTCGCCCCTGAGATAGCGCTGGCCTTCCACGACGCCGTGACGGGCGGCGACGAGGAGCGGGCGCGGCTGCTGCTGACCGATTTCTACCTGCCGCTGGTGGAGCTGCGCGACCTGGTGCCCGGCTACGCCGTGTCGCTGGTCAAGGCCGGGGTGCGGCTGCGCGGGCTGGACGTGGGCGGGGTGCGGGCGCCGCTGGTGGACCCGCTTCCCGAGCATGTGGAGCTGCTGGAGAAGATCCTGGCGGACGGCCTGGAGGTCGCCGGAGCCTGACCCTCCCCTGATCGTCCCGCCTCGTCGAGCGCCTCCCGGTGACCGGGGGGCGCTCGCTCGCGTCCCCGGCCGGGTTTCGGACATCCCACGTAACACTATTGACATATCCATAAAACCGACTCTAGGTTTTGCGAAACGTTTCGCGCGAAACGTTTCGACACCCGCAGCCAAGGGCCGGAGCAGCATGACTTCCCTACGTGACGTGGCGGAACGGGCGCAGGTCGCCATCAGTACCGTCTCCGCCGCGCTCAACGGCACCCGGCCGGTCGCGGCCGAGACCAGGCGCCGGATCGAGCGGGCCGCGGCCGAGCTCGGCTACCGGCCCAACCTGCTGGCCCGCGGCCTGGTGAGCAAGCGCACCCAGATCCTGGCGCTGCTGTTCCCCGCCCCGCACAGCGGTTTCGGCCTGACCGAGATGCAGTTCGCCACCGGCGCCGCCGAGGCCGCCGCCGAGCAGGGCTACCACCTGCTGCTCTCGCCCGAGAACAGCGACCCCGTCCAGGAGCTGCGGCACTTCACCGGGCTCGGCCTCATCGACGGCGCGCTGCTCATGGAGGTGCGGCTGGACGACGAGCGGCCCGACTTCCTCGCGCAGGCCGGTATCCCGTTCAGCATGATAGGACGCACCCGCGACCCCGAGGCGATCAGCTACGCCGACATCGACTTCGCCCGCACCGCCGAGGAGGCCGTGGCGCACCTGGCCGAGCTCGGGCACCGCTCGTTCGCCTTCTTCAACCACTCGCCCGGCGCCTACTCCACCCAGTACGGCCCCACCATCCGCACCGGCGAGGAGTTCGCCGCCGCCGCCGGACGGGCCGGCCTGGGCTACGTCGACGCGTTCCGCGCCGGCACCGCCGACGAAGGGCGCGAGGCGTTCGAGCGGCTGCTCGACCGGCACCCCGAGGTCACCGCGCTGGCCGTGATGAGCGACCACGCGGCGGTCGGAGTGATCGCCGCCGTCGCGGCCCGCGGCTGGTCGATCCCGCGCGACCTGACCCTGATGCTGGTGCTCTCCTCGGCCCGGGTCGCGGAGATGTACCACCCCCGCCTCACCACGCTGGAGCCGCCCAGCTCCGAGCTGGGCCGGCTGGGCGCCCGCATGCTCATCGACCGGCTGCGCGGCGACGACACCCCCCAGCATCACCTCGTGCCCTGCCGGCTGATGGCCGGCGACAGCTCGGGGCCGCCCCGGCCCCTGTCCGCGAGCCGTACCACCAGCGAGAAGGGAGCATGAGGATGGCGGGACCGCTGGGCACGCACACCCTCACCGCCGGGCGCGGCCTGCTCTTCGGCGGCGACTACAACCCCGAGCAGTGGCCCGAGCACGTCTGGGAGGAGGACGTCGAGCTGATGCGGGCGGCCGGGGTCAACCTGGTCACCGTCGGCGTGTTCAGCTGGGCGCGCATCGAGCCCGAGCCCGGCGCGCGGGACTTCGGCTGGCTGGACCGGGTGCTGGGCCTGCTCGCCGGCGCCGGCATCGCCGTGGACCTGGCCACCCCCACCGCCTCGCCGCCGCCGTGGCTGGGCCACCGCTGGCCCGGGACGCTGCCGGTCGACGAGTCGGGGCACCGGCTCTGGTACGGCGCCCGCAACCAGTTCTGCCCCTCCTCCCCCGTCTACCGCGAGCGGGCCCTGGCCCTCGTCACCGACCTCGCCGACCGCTACGCCGGCCACCCGGCGCTCGCCCTGTGGCACGTCGGCAACGAGTACGGCCAGATCTGCCACTGCGACGACTCCGCCGCGGCCTTCCGAGGCTGGCTGCGCGAGCGCCACGGCGACCTCGACGGCCTCAACGAGGCGTGGGGCACCACGTTCTGGAGCCAGCGCTACAGCGACTGGGCCGAGGTCATCCCGCCGCGCCGCGCGCCGTACCTGATCAACCCCACGCAGAAGCTCGACTGGGCGAGGTTCTGCTCCGACGCGCTGCTGGAGCACTACCGCGCCGAGCGCGACGTCCTGCGCGAGCGCACCCCCGGCGTGCCGGTCACGACGAACTTCATGGGCCTGTTCAAGCCGGTGGACTACTGGCAGTGGGCGCCCGAGGAGGACATCGTCTCCAACGACTGGTACCCGGACCCGGCCGACCCGCTGTTCCCGGTGCGCTCCGCGCTCACCCACGACCTGACCCGCTCGCTCGGCGGCGGCCGGCCCTGGCTGCTGCTGGAGCAGGCCACCACGGCGGTCAACTGGCGCCCGCACAACCTGCCCAAGCCCGCCGGACAGCTCAGGCTGGAGTCGCTGCAGGCCGTGGCCCGCGGTTCGGACGGGTCGTGCTACTTCCAGTGGCGGGCCTCCCGCTTCGGCGCCGAGCGCTTCCACGCCGCGATGCTGCCCCACGCCGGTCCCGACACCCGGCTGCACGCCGAGGTGCGGGCGCACGGCGCGGAGCTGCGCCGGCTCTCCGAGGTGGCGGGGCAGCCGGTGCCGGCGCGGGTCGCCGTCGTGCACGACTGGCCGAGCTGGTGGGCGCTGGAGGAGGCCGGCCGGCCCAGCGACCGGCTCACCGTGCCCGACCAGCTCCTGAGCTTCTACCGGCCGCTGTGGGAGCGCGGGGTGGCGGTGGACCTGGTGCCGCCGTCGGCCGACCTGTCCGGCTACGCCCTCACCGTGGTGCCGAACCTCTACCTGGTGAGCGACGAGGACGCCGCGGCGCTGACCGCGTACGTCCGCGACGGCGGCGTGCTCGTCGTCGGCCCCTTCTCCGGCGTCGCCGACCCGAACGGGCACATCCGCACCGGCCGGTTCCCCGCGCCGCTGCGGGACGTGCTCGGCGCCTCCGGCGAGGAGTGGCTGCCCGCCCCCGAGGACCGGCCCGTGCGCTGCGCGTGGGCGGACGGCACCCCGTTCGACGCCCGCACCTGGACCGAGCTGCTGCGGGCCGAGGGGGCCGAGCCGGTCGCCGTCTTCACCGAGGGCGACCTCGCCGGCCGCCCCGCGGTGCTGCGGCACCGCACCGGCGCCGGCACCGCCTGGTACGTGGCCACCCTGCCCGAGCACGACGCCCTGGCCGAGCTGACCGGCCGGGCGCTGGCCGACGCGGGCGTGTCCGGCGCGCTGGCCGGGCCGCCGCCCCCCGGCGTCGAGGCGGTCCGCCGGGGGCCCGTCCTGTTCCTGCTCAACCACGGCACGCGGGAGGCACGCGTGCCCGTCACCGAGCCCGCCGAGGACCTGCTGACCGGGTCCCGCGCCGACGGCACGGTGACGCTCGCCCCGCGCGCCGTGGTCGCGCTGCGCCCCCTCGCCTGACTCCTCCGACTTTCTCGCGGCCCTCGAATCCCCACCTAGGAGAACCCCATGCGCAGAAGAACCTTCCTCACAGCGTCCGCCGCCTCCGCCGCGGCCCTGCTCCTGTCCGCCTGCGGCGCCGACGACTCGACGTCCGGGGAAGGTGACCAGGCCGCCCCGTCCCCGATCGCCGGCGACGAGAACGCCCCGGCCACGATCGTCTTCTGGAGCTGGGCCGAGAACATCCAGAAGGTCGTCGATCTCTGGAACAGCAAGAACCCCACCCAGCAGGTCAAGCTCAGCGGCCAGGCCGCCAGCGACGAGCTGATCGCCAAGTTCCTCACCGCGGTCAAGGCCGGCAACGCCCCCGACGTCCTGCAGGCGGAGTACCAGTCGCTGCCGACGCTCATCACCAACAACGCCCTGCAGGACCTGACCAGCGCGATCGCGCCCATCAAGTCCTCCTTCCCGCAGGGCACCTGGGACCTGACCTCCTTCGGCGGCGCCACCTACGCCGTGCCCCAGGACGTCGGCCCCATGATGCTGTTCTACCGGGCCGACATCTTCGAGAAGATGGGCCTGAAGGTGCCCACGACGTGGGAGGAGTTCGGCGCGCTCGCTGAGACGGTCCGCTCGAAGGACCCCAAGCGCTACCTCACCACGTTCTCGCCCGGCGACGCCGGCTGGCTGGCCGGCTTCGCCCAGCAGGCCGGCGCCAACTGGTGGGCCAACGAGAACGGCTCCTGGAAGGTCGCCGTGAACGACCCCGCGACCCAGAAGATGCTCGGCTTCTGGGGGCAGCTCGTCAACTCCGGCGCGATCCTCGGCGACCCGATGTACACCCCGCAGTGGAACAGCCAGATGAACGACGGCACCATCATCGCCTGGCCGAGCGCGGTGTGGGGCGCGGGCGTCCTCGCCGGCGTCGCCCCCTCCAGCAAGGGCAAGTGGCGGATGGCGCCGCTGCCGCAGTGGAGCGCGGGTGAGCAGGTCACCGGGTTCTGGGGCGGGTCGTCCACCGCGATCAGCGCCACCTCCAAGCAGAAGCCGCAGGCCGCGAAGTTCGCCCGGTGGATCAGCAGCGACCCCGAGGCGCTGAAGGTGCTCATCGAGATCGGCCTCTACCCCTCGGCCCTCGCCGGGCAGAGCATGCTCGACGTCGCCCCGGACTTCATGAGCGAGCAGGCGGACTACTACAAGTCGGCCGCCGAGATCGCGAAGACCGCGCGCGGGTTCAGCAGCTGGGGCCCGAACACCAACGTCACCTACGGCGCGTTCGAGAACCTGATGCCCAAGGCGGTGCGCGGCAAGTCCGACTTCGCGGCCGTGGCCACGCAGGTGCAGCAGCAGAGCGTCGCGGACCTGAAGAAGCAGGGCTACCAGGTCGTCGGCGGCTGAGACGACCCATGAGCACAGTCAACGACACCACCCCACGCCCCCGCGCCGGCCGCCGGCGCGGGCCGCTCGCCGCCCCCTACCTGATGACGGCCCCCGCCGTCCTCCTGTTCGTCGTCTTCATCCTGGTGCCGATCGGGTACGCGGTCTGGCTGAGCCTGCACGCCATGCGGGTGCGGGGCGCCGGCCTCGGCATCCGTACCGAGGTGTTCACCGGCCTGGAGAACTACCTGGACGCGGTCCGGGACTCCGCGCTGGGCTCGGCGCTGCAGCACATGCTCGGCTACGGCCTGATCATGGTGCCGGCCACGATGGGCCTGGCCCTGCTGTTCGCCCTGCTGCTCGACGCCCCGAGGGTCGGGGGCAAGCGCGCCTCGCGGATCACGATCTTCCTGCCGTACGCGGTGCCAGGCGTGATCGCCAGCCTGCTGTGGGGGTTCATGTACCTTCCGGCGGTCAGCCCGATCCACGCCGCGCTGAAGGCCGCCGGCCTGCCGGTCCCGGACTTCTTCGGCGACGTGTCGATCTTCTTCTCGATCGCCAACATCGCCGTCTGGGGCTCGGTCGGCTTCAACATGGTGGTCCTCTACACCACCCTGCGGGCCATCCCCAAGGAGCTGTACGAGGCCGCCCGCCTCGACGGCGCCGCCGAGTGGCAGATCGCCCTGCGGATCAAGGTGCCGCTGCTGCGCCCCTCGCTGATCATGACCTCGGTCTTCACCCTGATCGGCATGCTCCAGGTCTTCAGCGAGCCCGCCACGCTGCGGCCCATGACCAACACCATCACACAGGACTGGGTGCCGCTGATGCGCATCTACCAGCAGGCGTTCGTCGACAACGACATCTACCTGGGAGCCGCCAGCTCGGTGCTGCTGGCCGGGGCGACCGTGCTGCTGTCGCTGGCCGCGCTCGCCGTCTTCCGGCTCCGTGGCGCGGGGAGCGGCCGATGAGCGGGCGAGGGAGCGCCACCGCGCCCGCGGGGCGGGGCGCCCGCGCGAAGATCCTGCCCACGTTCCTGCTGCTGCTCGGCGGGCTGTACGCCGTCCTGCCGCTGCTGTGGGTGCTGTTCGCGGCCACCAAGGGTCCCGAGGAGCTGTTCACCACCTTCTCCGGCTGGCCCAGCTTCAACGGCGGCTTCACCGGCAACGTGTCCGCCCTCAGCGACTACGGCGACGGCCGGTTCTGGCTGTGGATGCTCAACAGCCTCATCTACGCCGGCGGCGGGGCGTTCCTGACGGTCGTGGTGTCCGCCGCGGCCGGCTACGCGCTGGCCAAGTACCGCTTCGCCGGGCAGCGGCTCATCTTCGGCGCCCTGCTGGCGGGCGTGCTGGTCCCCCAGATCACCCTGGCCATCCCGCAGTACCTGCTGCTGTCGGAGGTCAACATGGTCGGCTCGTACTGGTCGGTCATCCTGCCCAGCGTGATCAGCCCGTACAGCATCTACCTGTGCCGGATCTACGCGGCCACCGCGGTGCCCGACGAGATCCTGGAGGCGGGCCGGGTCGACGGGTCCAGCGAGTTCCGGCTGCTGTGGTCGGTCGCGATGCCGATCATGACGCCGGGGCTGGTCACCGTCTTCCTGCTCCAGTTCATCGGCATCTGGAACAACTTCCTGCTGCCGTACATCATGCTGGCCGACGACAACCGGTTCCCGCTCACCGTCGGGCTCTACTCGCTGCTCAACCGCGGCGCCTCGCAGCCCGCCCTGTACAGCCTGGTGATCACCGGCTCGCTGCTGTCCATCGTGCCGATCATCGCGCTGTTCCTCTTCCTCCAGCGCTTCTGGCGCCTCGACCTCGTGGCCGGCGGCCTGAAGGGCTGACGCCGGCCCGACCCCACCCTCACCCAAGCCCCCCTCACGGAACGGAAGGGCATGAAGTTCAAAGACGGCTACTGGCGGATGCGTCCCGGGGTGCGTGGCGAGTACGCCACCGCGGCCCACGACGTGACGGCGGACGCCGCCGCGCTGCGGGTGCTGGCCCCCACGCGGCCCATCACCCGCCGCGGCAACACCATCGACGGCCCCGTCCTGACGGTGGACGTGTCGTCGCCGATGGCGGAGGTGATCCGCGTCCGCGTGGTGCACTTCGCCGGCTCGGTCCCGGACGCGCCCGCCTTCGACGTACGCGAGGACCCGGACGCCCCTCCGGTGCGCGTCAGCGTCGACGGCGACGAGGCGAGCCTGGCCAGCGGCTCCCTGGAGGTCCGGCTGCGCCGCGACACCCCGTGGGACATGACCTTCACCGCGGGCGGGCGCGAGCTCACGCGCAGCGGCGCCAAGTGCCTCGGCGTCATGACCGACCCGGACGACCGGCACTTCATGGTCGAGCAGCTCCGCCTCAGCGCCGGCGAGCTGGTCTACGGGCTCGGCGAGCGGTTCGGGGCGCTCACGCGCAACGGGCAGGCCGTCGACGTCTGGAACGAGGACGGCGGCACCAGCAGCGAGATCGCCTACAAGAACATCCCGTTCTACCTGAGCAACCGCGGCTACGGCGTCTTCGTCAACCACCCCGGCCGGGTCTCCTTCGAGGTCGGCTCCGAGACCGTCTCGCGCGTGCAGTTCAGCGTCGAGGGCCACGACCTGGAGTACCTCGTCATCCACGGCCCCACCCCGGCCGACATCCTGCGCCGCTACACCGCGCTCACCGGCCGCCCGGCGCTCCCCCCGGCCTGGTCGTTCGGCCTGTGGCTGTCCACCTCGTTCACCACCGACTACGACGAGACCACCGTCTCGTCGTTCGTCGACGGCATGGCCGAGCGGAACCTGCCGCTGAGCGTGTTCCACTTCGACTGCTTCTGGATGCGGCAGTACCGCTGGTGCGACTTCGTCTGGGACCCGGACGTCTTCCCCGACCCGGAGGGCATGCTGCGCCGGCTCAAGGAGCGCGGCCTGAAGATCAGCCTGTGGCTCAACCCGTACATCGGGCAGGCGTCGGCGCTGTTCGAGGAGGGGAGGAAGGGCGGTTACCTGCTGCGCCGCCCCGACGGCCGGGTGTGGCAGGACGACCACTGGCAGGCGGGGCGGGCGCTGGTGGACTTCACCGCCCCCGGTGCCCGCGAGTGGTTCGCCGGCAAGCTGCGCGCGCTGCTCGACATGGGGGCGGACGCGTTCAAGACCGACTTCGGCGAGCGCGTGCCCACGGACGTGGCCTGGGCCGACGGCTCCGACCCCGAGCGGATGCACAACTACTACAGCCTCATCTACAACCAGACCGTCCACGACGTGCTGGCCGAGCGCAACGGGGCGGCCGAGGCCGTGCTGTTCGCCCGCTCGGCGACCGTCGGCGGCCAGCGGCTGCCCGTCCACTGGGGCGGCGACTGCGAGTCGACGTTCGAGGCGATGGCCGAGAGCCTGCGCGGCGGCCTGTCGCTGGGCATGGCCGGGTTCGGTTTCTGGAGCCACGACATCGGCGGCTTCGAGGGACGGCCCGACCCTGCGGTCTTCAAGCGGTGGATCGCCTTCGGCCTGCTGTCCTCGCACAGCCGGCTGCACGGCAGCGGCTCCTACCGGGTGCCGTGGCTGTTCGACGAGGAGTCGGTCGACGTGCTGCGCTCCTTCACCGAGCTGAAGCACCGCCTCATGCCCTACCTGTACGGCGCGGCGGTCCAGGCCTCCCGCGAGGGCATGCCGGTGATGCGGGCCATGCAGCTGGAGTTCCCGGACGACCGGGCATGCGACTACCTCGACGCCCAGTACATGCTCGGTCCCGACCTGCTCGTCGCCCCGGTGTTCTCCGCCGAGGGCGAGGTATCCTACTACGTCCCGGCCGGCACCTGGACCAGGCTGCTGGACGGCACCACCGTGGAAGGGCCCGGCTGGCGGACCGAGCGGCACGGGTTCGACAGCCTGCCGCTGCTGGTGCGTCCCGGGGCCGTCGTGCCGACGGGCGCCCGCTCGGACCGGCCCGACTACGACTACGCCGACGGCGTCACGCTGAACGTCCACGGGCTGGCCGACGGCGAGCGCCGCACGGTCACGGTCCCGACCACGGAGGGCGGCGTCGGGGCGGTGTTCGAGGTGTCGCGCAGCGGTGACCGCCTCCACGCGGCCCGCCTGGAAGGCGCCCCAGCTCCGTGGCACCTGTCCGTCCCCTCGGGCGCCCGAGCCTCCGCCGACGCCGCGGCCGGCGAGCTCCAGATCGTCCTCGACTCCCCCGACTCCAAGGAGTGAATCCCTCCATGACGACCACCCCCGCCCGGGCCTTCCCCGAGAGCTTCCTGTGGGGCACGGCCACCGCCGCCTACCAGGTGGAGGGCGCCGCCGCCGAGGACGGCCGCGGACCGTCGATCTGGGACACCTTCTCCCACACCCCCGGCCTCGTGGACGGCGGCGACACCGGCGACGTGGCCTGCGACCACTACCACCGGCTGGAGGAGGACCTCGACATCCTCGCCGAGCTGGGCGTCGGCGCCTACCGGTTCTCCATCTCCTGGCCCCGGGTGCTGCCCGGCGGCGGCGACCGGCTCAACCAGCCCGGCCTCGACTTCTACTCCAGGCTCGTGGACGGGCTGCTGGCGCGCGACATCGCCCCGGTCGCCACCCTCTACCACTGGGACCTGCCGCAGGAGCTGGAGGACGCCGGCGGCTGGCCGCACCGCGACACCGCGCTGCGGTTCGCCGAGTACGCCCGCCGGATGGGCGAGACCCTCGGCGACCGGGTCCACACCTGGATCACGCTCAACGAGCCGTGGTGCTCGGCCTACCTCGGCTACGCCTCCGGCGTGCACGCGCCGGGCCGTACCGACCCGGCGGCGGCGCTGGCCGCCGTCCACCACCTCAACCTCGGGCACGGGCTCGCCGTCCAGGCCCTGCGCGCCACCGCCGACCCGGCGGCGCAGGTCGCCGTCACGCTCAACCTGCACCACGTACGGGGAGTCTCCGAGCGCGACGCCGGCGCGGTGCGGCGCGCCGACGCGCTGGCCAACGGCGCCTTCCTCGGGCCGATGCTCGACGGCGCCTACCCGCGCGACCTCATCGAGGCCACGTCCTCCGTCACCGACTGGGCGTTCGTCCGCGACGGCGACGAGGCCACCGCCTGCCAGCCGCTGGACCTGCTGGGGGTCAACTACTACAACCCCGTGCTGGTACGCCAGTGGGACGGGACCACGCCCAGGGAGACGGCCGACGGGCACGCCGACGGCTCCGCCTCGCCGTGGATCGCCTGCGAGGACGTCGAGTTCGTCCAGCAGCCGGGACCGTACACCGAGATGGGCTGGAACATCGACGAGACGGGCCTGACCGAGCTGCTGCTACGGCTGCGCGACGAGTACCCGGCGCTGCCGTTGATGATCACCGAGAACGGGGCGGCGTTCGCCGACGTCCTCGACGCCGACGGCCGTGTCCGGGACGAGCGGCGCGTCGACTACCTGCGCCGTCACCTGACGGCCGTCGCCGACGCCATCGACGCCGGGGCGGACGTGCGGGGCTACTTCGTGTGGTCGCTGATGGACAACTTCGAGTGGGCCCGGGGGTACGCCAAGCGGTTCGGCATCGTGTACGTGGACCGGGAGACGCTGGAGCGGACGTGGAAGGACAGCGCCCACTGGTTCCGCGAGGCCGTCGCCACCGGGGCCGTACCCGCCTCCTGACGCCTGGTGACACAGACGCCCGCCGTGGCCGCGCCCCAGGAGGCCGGCCACGGCGGGAGCCGTTCGGAACAGGTCAGACGGCGCCTTCGGGACAGGTCACACGGCGCCTTCGGAAGAGGTCAGACGGTGAGAGTGCCGTCGACGCGGCGCGGGATGCCGAGCGGGTTGCCGTCCTTCAGCTCGTCGGGCAGCAGCTCCGCCGGCCAGTCCTGGTACGCGGTGGGGGCGAGCCACCGGTCGATGGCCGTCGCGCCGACCGAGGTGTGCGCGGACACGGTGGTGGAGGGCCAGGGGCCGCCGTGATGCATCGCCCAGCACACGGCCACCCCGGTGGGCCAGCCGTTCCAGATGAGCCGGCCGGCCTTGCGCGACAGCACCTCGGCCACCTCGCCGGCCTCGCCCGGGCGGGTGGAGTGGATGGTGGCCGTCAGCGAGCCCTCCAGCCGCTCCAGCACCGGCCGCAGGTCCGCGGCGTCCCGGTAGGTGATGACGATCGAGGCGGGGCCGAAGCACTCGTCCGCGATGTGCGGCAGGCCATCGGCGAACGACTCCAGGTCCGTGGTGAACACCTTCGGCGTGACCGCCCAGCTGCCCTCCCCCGGCTTGCCCTCGGCCAGCAGGGTCAGCGCGCCGAGCCGCTCCAGGCCGCCCAGGTAGCCGTCACGGATGCGCTCGGCCAGCATCGGCCCGCCGGTGGTGCCCTCGACGGCGGCGGCCAGCGCCTTGCGCAGCTCGTCGTCGTCCGGGACGAACATCAGGCCGGGGTTGGTGCAGAACTGTCCCACGCCGAGCGTGAGGGAGGCGGCGAAGCCGGTCGCGACCTCGGCGGCGGGGGCCGACGGCAGCACGACGACGGGGTTGACGCTGCCCAGCTCGCCGAAGAACGGGATCGGGACCTCGCGCTCGTCGATGAGCGCCTGGATGGCCTTGCCGCCCGCGACGGAGCCGGTGAACCCGGCCGCCACGACGAGGGGGTGCTGGACGAGGTCCTTGCCGGCCTGCATGCCCTGCACCAGGCCGAGCAGGCCGGGGTCCGGCAGGGCGTCGCGCACGATGGCGGCGACGCGCTCGGAGGTGCCGGGGTGGCCGGGGTGGGCCTTGACCACGACCGGGCAGCCGGCGGCCAGCGCCGAGGCGGTGTCGCCGCCCGCGACGGAGAAGGCGAAGGGGAAGTTGCTGGCCGAGAACACGGCGACGACCCCGGGCAGCGCGCGCTTGACGCGGCGCACGTCCGGCCGGGGCGGGGCGGCCGACGGGTCGGCGTGGTCGATGATCGCGTCGAGATGGCCGCCGTCCCTGACGACCTGGGCGAACAGCCGGAACTGGCCGGCCGTGCGGGCCACCTCGCCGCGCAGCCGTACCTCGCCGAGGGCGGTCTCCTGGTCGGCGATCCGCCACAGCTCGTCCACGTGGGCGGCCAGCGCGTCGGCGACGGCCTCCAGCACGAGCGCCCGCCCCTCCGCCGGAGTGGCGCGCCACGCCTGGCCGGCGGCCGCCGCAGCGGAGACGATCATGTCGACTCCGGCGGCGTCGGTCTCCGGCAGCGCGGCGCCCACGGTCTCACCGGTCCTGGGATCGTATCCGTGAATCATGGATTGGCCCTTCGCAGTCTTGACACTCTCTGAGGTCGATTCTTACAGTTGCGGCACCTGTCCACAAATCTGGCAGTTGTTCACATATATGGACGGCGGCATTTATGCTCATCCGGGATGTCCAGGTCACGCCCGTCGCGTTCCGCGACCCGCCCCTCCTCAACGCCGCCGGCGTCCACGAGCCGTGGGCCCTGCGGACCGTCGTCGAGGTCGTCACCGACGAGGGCCTGAGCGGGCTGGGAGAGACGTACGGAGACCTCGCTCACCTCACCAAGGTACGTGAGTGCGCCGAGGCGATCGTCGGGCTGGACGTGCACGCCGCCCACGAGATGTACGCCCGGATCGCCTCCGTCGTCGGCGACGTGGTCAGCGACCTGCACGGGCTGACCGGGGTCTCCACCAAGGAGAAGAGCGTCGACCGGGTGTTCGCGGCGTTCGAGGTGGCCTGCCTGGACATCCGCGGCAAGGCTGCCGGGGTGCCCGTCGTGGACCTGCTCGGCGGGCGTGTGCGCGACGCCGTACCGTACAGCGCCTACCTGTTCTACAAGTGGGCCGGCCACCCCGGCGCCGAGCCCGACCGCTTCGGCGAGGCGCTCGACCCGGCCGGGATCGTCGCGCAGGCGGCGCTGCTCATCAAGGAGTACGGCTTCACCTCCATCAAGCTCAAGGGCGGCGTCATGCCGCCCGAGGAGGAGGTGGCGGCCATCGAGGCGCTGCATGCGGCCTTCCCCGACCTGCCGCTCCGCCTCGACCCGAACACCGCCTGGACCGTGGAGACCTCCATCCGCGTCGGCCGCGCCCTGGAGGGCAAGCTCCAGTACCTGGAGGACCCCACTCCGGACATCTCCGGCATGGCGGCGGTCGCTCCCGAGGTGCCCATGCCGCTGGCCACCAACATGTGCGTCGTCACCCCGGAGCACCTGCCGCCCGCCATCGCGCAGGGCGCCGTCAAGGTGCTCCTCCTCGACCACCACTACTGGGGCGGGCTGGTGCGCTCCTCGCAGATCGCCGCGCTGTGCGGCACGTTCGGGCTGGAGCTGTCCATGCACTCCAACTCCCACCTCGGCATCAGCCTGGCCGCCATGACCCACCTGGCCGCCGCCACCCCGAACCTCACCTACGCCTGCGACACGCACACGCCGTGGCAGGACGGCCAGGACGTGGTCGCGCCCGGCAGCCTGCGCTTCACCGACGGGGCGGTCCCCGTGCCTTCCGGCCCCGGCCTGGGCGTCGAGCTCGACCGCGACGCCCTGGCCGTGATGCACGAGCAGTACCTGAAGTGCGGGATCACCTTCCGCGACGACCAGGGGTACATGAGGCGCTTCGAGCCTGCCTTCACCACGAGGAAAGCATCCTGGTGAACGCCTTTGCCGGCAAGCTCCTCCCGCCCGGTGGGGTCGCCCCATGAACGCCCGCCCCCGCCACACGGACGACGTCCCCCCGAACACCCACCCCGCAGACTCCCCTTGCCGGAAACCCACCTCGGCCACCAGGAGCAGCTCCTGATGAACGTCGCCTACGCCTACCCCTGGGACATCGTCGGTGACCCGGCGGCGCCGGAGCGGCTGGCCGCGCTGGGCGTCGAGGCCGTCGCGCTGGCCGCCAGCTACCACGCCACCCGCGCCGCCACGCCGTATCACCCGGCCCACCGCGTCCTCGACGTGCCGCACGCCGCGTTCTACCTGCCCGTACGGCCCTCCGCGTGGGGCCGCCTGGTGCCGAAGTCACCGTCGTGGACGACACCCGACGCCTACCTCCAGGCCGGCGACGCCCTACGCGCCGCGGGTCTGAAGGTCCACGCCTGGACCGTCCTCACGCACAACTCCGTCCTCGGTCGTGAGCACCCCGACCTGGTGGTGCGCAACGCCTTCGGCGACCCGTACCCGCACGCGCTCTGCCCGGCCTTCGACGACGTCGTGGACTACTGCGAGCGGCTGGTCCGGGAGATCCTCACGGTGGGACGGCCGGACGCGCTGATCCTGGAGTCGTGCGGGCCGATGGGGTTCGGCCACCAGAGCATCCACGAGAAGACCGCGGGGGCCGACTGGGACCCGGTGGACAGCGACCTGCTGTCGCTCTGCTTCTGCCGCGCCTGCGCCGACCGCTACCCGGCCGGCACACGCGACCATGTGAAGGCCGCCATCGACCGCTACCCGGCAGGCACACGCGACCACGTGGCCGCCATCGACCGCTACCCGGCAGACACACGCGACCACGTGGCCGCCGTCGACCACTCCCCCGCCCCCGGAACGCGTGCCCCCCAGACGTCGACCGCGAGCACCCCCACCTTCACCTGCGTGGAGGAGGCCCTCGGGACCCTGGCGGACGAGGTGCGGGCCGTGCGCGTCGACCTGTCGGCCTCGCTCCGGCGCACTCTCGTCGCGGCGGCCCGGGACACGGCCCCGGACGTCCCGATCACCATCCACGCCAACCCGGACCCGTGGGCCACGGCCGCCTTCGCCGCCCTCCCCGAGGGTGAGCCGGGAGCGGACGTGCTGGTGGCCAACTGCTGGGGCGACCCGGCCACGGACACGGCCCGCCTCGCCCGTCTCGTCGAACTGTGCCGCCCCGGCCAGCGCGTCGGGGCCTACGTCCTCGGCCTCCCCCCACGCCCGGCCGACCCGGAGGCCCAGGCGGACCTCCTCCGGGCCTACGCCAAGGCGGGAGCATCGGAGTTCCACCTGTACCACGCGGGCCTGGCCTCCCCCCACCGCCTGTCGGCCATACAGCAAGCCCTCCGCCTGATCAGCTGACTCCCCAGCAGGCCCTTGCCCGTAGGCGAGCGTTCCGGCCCGGACCGGTACACAGGGCCGGCGCGGCCGCCAGATCGCAGGGCCGCCTCCTGATGCCGTCCCGCCTCCACGACCCACGACCCACGACCCACCACCCACCACCCACGCGAGAATGCCCGCATGGCCTCGCTGCCCCGGCCTGATGTCGTGTCAGATCGTCCCCCTGGCTGTCAGCCCACCGACCCCACCAGCCCGCTCTCGTACGCCGCGATGACGAGCTGAGCACGGTCCCGGGCCCTCAGTTTGGCCAGGAGGCGCGTGATGTGGGTCTTGACCGTCGCCAGGGTCACGTGCAGATGACCGGCGATCTCAGCATTGGAAAGCCCCCGGGCGATGAGCACGAGGACGTCCCGCTCCCGCTCGGTCAGGCCGTCCAGCCCCTTGGGCCGCGCCGAGACCGGAGTCCGGGTGAACTCATCGATCAGGCGGCGCGTCACGGACGGCGCCAGCAACGCCTCGCCCCCGGCCACCACCCGGATGGCCGCCACCAGGTCCGCCGGCGGCGTGTCCTTGAGCAGGAACCCGCTGGCTCCTGCCCGAAGCGCGTCGTACACGTACGCATCGAGATCGAACATGGTCACGATCAAAATGCGGGAAGCGTCACCGATGCGCCTGGTGGCCTCGATGCCGTCCATCTCCGGCATGCGAACATCCATCAGCACCACGTCGGGACGCTGCTCCAGCGTGACAGCCACCGCCTCGGCCCCCGTGGCGGCCTCCCCGACCACGGTCAGATCCGGCTCCGAATCGACCAGCACCCGGAAACTCCCCCTGAGCAATGCCTGATCATCGGCCACGACGACCCGGATCACGCAGCACTCCCGTAGGGCAATGTCGCCAGCACGCGGAATCCTCCACCGGGAAGCGCCCCGGCTTCGAAGGCCCCGCCGAACATCATCACGCGCTCCCGCATCCCGATCAGTCCGTGCCCGGCACCTTCCATCGCCACCTCACCGCGGACCAGCCCCCAACCGCCAGGTCTACTCCCGGGCCCACGTCCTGCGGCGCCGTCGTTCGTCACCTCGATCCGTACCTTGCTGGAGTCGGCGACCACAGACACCCAGCAACGTGCCGGCCCCGAGTGCTTGGCGACATTGGTGAGCGCCTCCTGCACGATGCGATACGCCGACAACTCCACCCCTTCGGGCAGCCACCTCTCCACGGAACCCCGGCCACGGCTGCCGGCCTCCTCCCACCGCTCCTGCCGCCCGTCCGGTGCGGAACCCTTGGCCTCGGAACCCTTGGCCCTCGACCCGCCAGGCGCCTCAGCCGCGTCCTTCCGAGCCCGGTCCGGCCTCTCCTCTTCTGCGCCTGCCCGGCTCTCTTCCGCTCCCACGCGTACCGGATCCTCTTCTACGTGTACCAGCCGAGACGCCGGGCGCCCTTCCCCTGGCGCCGGATCTCGTCCCCCTGACGCCGGATGCCTGCCTCCCGGGGCCGGGTGCTCCCTCATGGATCCCCAAGGGCCGCTCCCCGCCGCGACATCGGACTCCTGCGCGGGCGTGATGCGCATGTCCAGCTCGACCTCCACCCCCGCGAGGCGGGCGCGTTCCGCCAGCCCCCGAATCCCGGCAAGCCCGGGGAGGGGCCCCATGTCCACATCATCGTTGGAACGGAGAATCCCCAGGAGATGCCGCATCTCGACCATCGCGCTGCGGCTGACCGTCTCGATCACCCGCAAGGCGTCGTGTGCCTCTTCCGGCTTGGTTCGCATGACATGGTTGGCCACGCCCGCCTTCACCGCGATCAGTCCCACACTGTGCGTGACCACGTCGTGCAGCTCTCGTGCGATCCGCAGCCGTTCCTCCGTCACCTTCTGTTCGGCAAGGCGCTCGGCGTCGCGCGCCGCGTAGATTCTGCGCTCCCGCACGGCACGCCCGACCGTCCAGGAGCCTCCCAGGGCCGCGATGCCGAGCAGCGGCACGTCGAGACGCGTCACCCAGAGGGGCCCGCTGGGATGTGGAGCTCCCCCCATCGCGACCAGCCCCACCAGCGTGATCAAGGTCAGCACGGCGATCGCCATGGTGGGCGCCGGCGCTCCCCGGTCGTCGGTGAGCGCCACGATGTACAGCGCGTAAGCGGGCGCGACGTAGGCGATGCTCACCAATCCCAGCACCACGGCGGCGACGGACACCGCCAGCACGAGGCAGAAGACCGGCACGGGCCACACGCGCCGCAGGGCGAGCGGCAGCCCGAGGCCGAACGAGACGCTGAGCCAGCCCCACCAGGGCACGTCGAAGACCGGCGGCGGCGCCGTCAGGAACAGGAGCGAGAAGCAGACCCCGGCCAGCAGGTCGAGCATGACCAGCTGGCCTCGGCTGAGGCGCCTGGCGAAGAGGGGGTTCGGCTCGTGCACGCCTAGAAGGTAGCCAACGTGCCGGGGTCCGCACGTCAACCCAGGGTCTGACATCAAGGTTCGGACCGTGGTCCGATGTGCCGGCGACCCGCCGTACCCCATCCTCGACGACGTGATCCAACTCAACCACCTGACCAAGCGCTACGGTGGCACGCTCGCGGTGGACGACCTGTCCTTCACCGTCGAGCCCGGCCATGTGACCGGCTTCCTCGGGCCCAACGGAGCCGGGAAGTCGACGACGATGCGTCTGATTCTCGGCCTGGACGCCCCCACCTCGGGCGAGGCCCTGGTCAACGGCCGGCCCTACGCGACCTTGCACAGGCCGATGACGCAGGTGGGCGCGCTGCTGGACGCCGGTGCGGTGCACGGCGGCCGCACCGCCTACCATCATCTGCTCTGCCTGGCCCGCACCAACGACATAGGTGAACAGCGGGTGGCCGAGGTCCTCGACCTGGTCGGCCTGGCCGGTGTGGCCCGCCAACGTGTGCGCGGGTTCTCCCTGGGCATGAAGCAGCGGCTCGGGATCGCGACGGCGCTCCTGGGCGACCCACGCGTCCTGATGTTCGACGAACCGGTCAACGGCCTCGATCCCGACGGTGTGCGCTGGATCCGCGATCTCATGCGCTCGCTTGCCGCGGAGGGCCGCACCGTCCTGCTGTCCAGCCATCTGATGAGCGAGATGGCGTTGACGGCGGACCGCATCGTCATCGTGGGCCGTGGCAAGCTGATCGCCGAGGCCACGGTCCAGGAGCTCACCACCCGTCATCCGACGCTCGAAGACGCCTACCTCGCGCTCACGGCCGGCAGTGTGCAGTTCGGAGCCGCGCGATGAGATCCGTCGTCTCCTCGGAGTGGCTGAAGCTCCGCTCCGTCGCCTCCACCTCCTACGCGCTCGGGGTGGCCGGCCTCATGGTGCTGCTCGGCGTGGTGTGGAGCGTCTACGTGAGCGGCCTGGCGGACGAGCGCGGCTCCCTTCGGGCGGCGGCCCCGGAGGAGGGGTTCCTTCCCCTGGTGCAGATCAGCCTCGCCGTCATCGGGGTGCTCGCCATCACGGCGGAGCACGCCACCGGCATGATCCGTACGAGCCTCACAGTCGTACCCAGACGAGGTGTCCTGCTGTTCGCCAAGGCGGCGGTGGTCACGGTCGTGACGTTCGCGGCGGCGAGCGCGATCATCATGACCACGTACGCGGCGAGCAGGGTGATAGCGGGCGACCGGCGGCTGGGCTTCAACGAGTCCTCGCTCGCCGCGGACGTGCCGACGCTGCTGGCCTCCGTGCTGTCGGTGACCGTGCTGGCGATCGTGGGGCTCGGTCTCGGCGCCGCCATCCGCTCCACCGCCGGGGCGCTGGTGTCGGTGGTCTCGCTGCTGTTCGTGCTGCCAGGCATCGCCAATTACCTACCAGCCCCCTGGAATACCAGGATCGCCGCCTTCATGCTGCCCAACCTGACGCCGCAGCTCACCGGCGAGCGGCTCTCCAGCCGGCTGGGCGACGGGATCCTGCCGCCCTGGGCCGCCCTGCTGGCTCTGCTCGCCTATGCCGCGGTGGCGCTCGGGGCGGGCCTGCACATGCTCGGCAGGCGGGATGCATGACGAGCCGTCACGCCTCAGCCGGCACCGGTCCCCTCAACCATCACCACGCGAACGCTCCCGGAGACATGTCCCATGAACGTGCTCAGCTCCGAATGGCTGAAGCTCCGCTCGGTCCGCTCCACCGGACTCCTGCTGGTGCTCAGCCTCGGCTCCATCCTGCTAGGCGTCGCGATCGCCTGGATGGCGGCCGGCATGTACGACGACGCCGCTCCCGCCAAGCGCGCGACGGCCTCGATCGCGGAGCTTGAGGAGGTCACGATCATCGTGCCGCAGCTCTGCATGGGCATCCTCGGCGTGCTGGCCATCACTTCCGAATACGCGACCGGCATGATCAGGACCAGTCTCACCGTCACACCGAAGCGCTGGCCCGTGCTCGCGGCGAAGGCCGCCGTCGTGGGCGCCCTCGGCCTGCTGACCGGCAGCGTGACGGTATTCACCACGTACTTCCTGGCGCGCCGGCTGATCGGCGACCGCTTCTCCGGCGCCTACCTGACACCATTCGTCGACAGACTTCCTACGCTGTTCGCGACGGGCCTCACCGTCTGCGTGTTCGCCCTGCTCGGTCTCGGTCTGGGGGCGTTGACGCGGTCAACGGCCGGGGCCGTGGCCGTCCTCGTGGGACTCGTGTACGTCGTCCCGATCATCGTCGGCAAGCTTCCCTCCCCGTGGAAGGACTGGCTCGGCTCCGTGATGATCAGCGCCCTGCCTCGGGAGATCAGCGGGGTGCCCTTCAAGAGCTCCGTGTACGGCGCGAGTCTTTCTCCCGCCGCGGCGGTCGCCGTTCTCGCGGCATACGCACTCTTACCCGTGCTGGCGGGCACTTGGCTCCTACGCCACCGAGACATCTGACCGCCACCCGGGCCAGGACACCTGTTCCCGAGCGGGCCAGAACGCCTGTTCCTGTCCGGGCCAGGACACCTGCTCCCGCCCGGGCGAGGGCACCTGCTCCCGACCGAGCCAGGACACCCGCTCCCGCCCGAGCCAGGACATCCGCCCCCGTTCTGGCCGGCCCCGCCACCCGCTTGCGTGACCGTGCCGCCCGCTCCCACTCGCCGAGGACCATCCCCTGGCCGGTGACCGTCTCGGCTTGCTCGAACTCACGCGCCCATCTCCGCCCCATGCCAGCTGCCCGGTCAGCGTGAAGCGCAGATGCCGGGCAGGGCGAGGAAGGTGCAGAACCAGATAGGCACCTGTAGGGCCAGGCCGATGACCGGCCCAACCTGCGTGGTGGGTCAGCCGATTCGCTTTCGGGCCCTCTGCGGCGTACGCCCGGCGGCCCGCCCGGTGGTCTGGCCGGTGGCCCGCCCGGTGACCTGCCCGGCGGCCCGCCCCGTGGCCTGGCCGGTGGCGGAAGCACGGGCCGTCCGGGTGCTCAGGAGCCAGTAGAGCCCGCCCGCCACCAGGCTGCCCGACAGCCATGAGAAGTCCGTGCCGTTCGTGGCCAGTGCTATGGGGCCCTGCGTGGCAGGGGTCAGGCCGTACTGCCAGCTCCACGCCGCGACCAGACCGATGCCCAGGCTGATCAGAGCGTTCCGGTTGACCAACCCGTACAACGACGGCGAGGAGCCGCTGAGCGAGGATTCAGACGGCTCGCCGTCGTAGAGCGCGGGCACGTCCACCCGGCCCCTGCGCAGCACGAAGAAGTCGATGAGCACGATGCTCGCCCACGGGCTGATCCAGACCAGGATCGACGCCATCCACTGATCGAAGGCGTGGGCGAAGCTGTCGGCCTGGACGAACACGGCCAACACCACCGATGCGACGAGGCCAGCGATGAGAGTGATCTTCCACCGGGCGATCCTGATGCCGACCGACAGCGCCGCCAGCGAGCACGAGTAGAGATTGAGGATGTTGGTGGCCACCGGGCCATGCATGATCAGCAGAAGTACAGGGATGGCCATCACCCCGAAGGCGCTCGTCACCAGGCTGGACGGATCGGCGCCGCCACCTCCGCCGGCCAGGTAGGCGCCGAGCGCTGCCAGCCACACGGTCGGCACGTACATGCCGAGGGCCGTGGACCAGAACACCTTACGGTCGGACACACCGACCCGGATGAACCTGCTGTAGTCGGCGGAGTAGGGCAGCCAGCTGATCCCCCAGCCGATGCCGATCGCGGTGAGGAGTTGAGTCACGGCGGTGAGCTTGGAACCGCCCGCCGCCGCGGTGCCGGCCCCCCACTGGGGATGGACCTGTGCCACCGCGAGCACGGTCATGACCGCCATGAGCAGGACGGTCGCGGGGACGGTGTACTTCTCGAAGGTGCGGATGGCGTAGAAGCCGAAGAGCGCCAGGCCGAGCTGCACCACCATGATGAGACCGGCCACCAGGTACTTCAATGTGGTCCCGCCGTGCACGCCCATCTGGGCCAGGATCGCCATCACCAGGTCGAGCACGACCCAGGTGTTGACCCCGACCCAGCCCATCGCCAGCAGGCCCTGGACCAGCCCCGGGATGATCGCTCCGCGCCGGCCGAAGACCGCTCGCCCCAACACCATCTGGTTCACGCCGGTCCGGTGCCCCATCACGTTGAACAGGCCGAACACGGCACAGCCGACGAGGTTGCCGAGGGCGATCACGGCCACGGTCTCCAGCAGGGTGAGGCCCAGGCTGATCCCGAGAGCGCCGAGCACCCAGTTGATCGGGGCGATGTTGGCCCCCGACCAGATCCAGAACTGTTGCCACGGGGTCGAGTCGCGTGCCGCCGCGGGGATCGGCTCGATGCCGTGGGCGTCGAAGCGGACCGCCTCTGATTGATCGATGGTCGTCATGGGCTTCTCCTTGTGTGACTAGCCCCACACAACCACTCACTCAACACAGAGGAGTAGTGGACGAATCTCTAGCAATATCCAAGATCACTGTCTATATTCACAGGATGCTCACCCTCGAAGGACTCGTCGGCAATGCGGCGCTGGAGCTGCGGATCTTGGAGCCCGGCCCGCCCGGTGCCCTGCAGAATCCGGTGACATGGGTGCACAACACCGAGCTGCCTGACCCGTCCCCGTACATCCGGGAAAAGGAGCTGGTGCTGACCAACGGCCTGTGGGACGGACAGGTGAGCCCGGGTGAATTCGTGGCGAACGTCAAGCGCGCCAAGGCGGCCGGGATCGTGTTCGGGCTGCGTGCCCAGCAGCCGCGCACCCCGCCTGGGCTCATAGCCGCGTGCCGGGCAGCGGACCTGCCTCTGCTGGAGATCTCGCAGGCGGTCCCGTTCACCGCGATCTCCCAGGCGGTCTCCGCGACGTACGCCGACCAGCGTCAGCAGGAAGTGATCGGCATGGTGCGCCGGGGCGACGCGCTGGCCACGGCCATCTCCCGCGGCGCGGGCGCGTCGGGAGTGCTGCGCGTGCTCACTCGCGACCATGATCTGCCGCTGGCGGTGGTGGACCGGATGGGCCGGCCGCTGGCGGCGTCCGGCACCGACCTGGACACCGCGCAGTTGCAGATCGTGGCGGCGGGGCTCGCCCGCCGCCCGCCCGCGCTGGAGCTGGACCTGGGCGGCGGGCACGCCGCGCTGTTCCCCGTAGGCGCGCTCGGCGATGCCGATGCGGCGCTCATCTGCCTGCGGCCGCTGGCCGAGCTGTCCGCCGCCGAGCGCGACGCGCTGGAGCAGGCCGCCAGGTTCCTCAGTCTGGAGGTGGCCAGGCAGCAGGCGGTACAGGCGATCGAGATGCGCTTCGCCGGCGAGTTGCTGGAGATGGTGCTGTCCGGCGGGCACCGGGCGCCGGAGGTGGCGAGCCGGTTGCGAGCCTTCGGGGTGGACCCCACAGGCGCGCTGGCGGTCTGCACGCTGGCCTTCGCCGACGACGCCGCCACCGAGCACGGCCTGGCCGAAGTGGTCGGCGAGTTCTTCGCGGCCCAGGGCGTTCCCGCCGTCGTCGCCGGCGGCACGAACGACGTGGTGGCCCTGCTCACCTGGCGGCAGCCCGAAGACGAGCTGCCCGTCCTGGCAGAACGCCTGGTCGAGAGCACGGCGCAGAGATTTCCCGGGCGGCGTCCCGTGGCCGGTCTCGGCAGCGTCGCCGCGTATGCGGGCGACCTGCGGCGGACGTTGCTCCAGTCGCGCGAGGCCTGCCGGGTGCTGCGCCGCACGTCCGGCGGCCCGGCCGTGCGGAGATTCAGCGAGCTGGGCACGCACCGGCTGCTGCTCGGCCTGGTGGATCCGGCCACGCTGAGCGCCTCCGCGCACGACCTGCTCGCCCCGGTCCGCGCGTACGACGCGCAACGCCGCAGCGACCTGGAGCCGACGCTGCGGGCGTTCCTCGACCATGACGGGCAGTGGGCGGCCACGGCCGCCGCCCTCCACGTCCACGTCAACACCTTGCGCAACCGGCTGGCCCGCGTCACCGAGCTGACCGGCAGGGACGTCGGCCGCATCGAGGACCTCGTGGACCTGTTCCTCGCCCTGACCATCGACGCGATGGAATGAGTGGCGCGTGACAGCCTCAGAGGGGATAGACGTCGGGGTCCACGACGGGGGCCTGTGACCGGCGGACCGGCAGATCCGGGTCGGTCAGCGCGGCGGCGGCCACGTCACGGCATCGGGCGAAGCGCACGTCGCCGCATTCCAGCGCGTACTCGATGAGCCGGCGCAGAGCCATCGCCCGGCCCGGCCGGCCCGACAGGAACGGGTGCACGCAGAGGTTGAACAGGCACCGGTAGTGGCGCATCCCGTCGAGCTCCGCCCGCCACAGCTCCAGCACCTTCTGCGGCGACTCGATGACCGAGCCGACGTGCGGCGCGGGCAGAAATGCGTACTGCTCCCAGTCGTCGAGCGACCAGTGGACGGGCAGCTCCACCACGTCACCCGACATCGTGGGGACGCGGTAGGGACGGTCGTCGCCCATGAGCGAGGAGTCGTAGCGCAGGCCGTACTCGGCGACCAGCTCGGCGGTCTGCCAGGTGGCCTCCCACAGCGCGGCCCGGTGCCCGGCGATCTCGATGCCCTGGTCGGCGAAGACCTCCATGCCGCGTTCGAAGTCGGCGCGTTCCTCCTCCGGCGTCATCGAGGTGGGCGGCCGGTGGCTGTAGGAGTGGTGCGCCACCTCGTGCCCGCGTTCGGCGATCGACTGTGCCAGCGCCGGACGGTGCTCGGCCACCCATCCCGGCACGAAGAAGGTGGCCGGCACTTCCAGCTCGTCCAGTATGCCGAGGATGCGCGGCAGCCCGACGTCCGGACCGTACGCCTGGTGTGACATGGTGCTGGCATGCCGGGCATAGTCGCGTCCCCCGGCGAGGATCGGCGTCTCCGCGTCGACGTCGAAGGTCAGCGTGACGACGGCCGCGGCGCCGCCGTGCCAGTTCTCGCTCATGATGCCGTTCCAGGTGCTCCGGTGGGTGTCAGACGGCGACGCGTGCGGAGGCCTGCCGCCATTGGGCGGCGTTGGCCAGCGTGGCCATCGGCTGCAGCATCATATGGTCGAACGCCTCCAGCGGCCGATCCCCGGTCACGCGTCGCGGCAGGTCGGAGTTGGCCAGCGCGCCCCGGCCGATGGACACCAGGTCGGCGTGACCGTCCCGCAGCACCTGCGCGGCCTGTGACAGCTCGTGCATGCCGCCGTTGGCGATGACGGGCAGGCCCGTCGCCAGGCGGGCGAGCCCGGTGATCGTCGTGTCGCCATCCAGCCGCGCCGTCTCGATCCAGTCGCGTCCCTCGCTGGCGATGTGCAGGTACGTCGCACCGGCCTCGGCGAGCGCCGTGAAGATGATCCGAGCGTCGTACGCGCCACCGGGCCAGCGGTAGACGAAGTCGTTGACCTTGGTCTGCGACAGTCGCACCCCGACGCAGAACTCCGGGCCGACCTCGGCGCGGATGGCGGCGACCACCTCCGCGGCCAGCCGCACCCGGTTGGCGACCGGACCGCCGTAGGAGTCGTCTCGGGTGTTGGTGTACGCGGTGAGGAACTGGTCCAGCAGGTAGCCGTTGGCCCCGTGGACCTCGACGCCGTCGAATCCGGCGTCGAGGGCCCGTACGGCGGAGTCGGCGAAGCCGCGTACCGCCACGTCGATGTCGTCCTGGGTCATCGCCCTGGGCGTCGGCCACGGCCCGTGCCCGCCGTACTCGGGCATCTTCTCGCCCAGGGGCGGCACCTCGGAGGGGCCCGCGGTGTCGTCGCGGTGCCGGTTGCCCTGGGACAGCGCGCCGGCGTGCATGAGCTGCAGCACGGCACGTGACCCGGCGGCGTGCACGCGCTCGGTGACGGCGCGCCAGGCCCCGGCGTGGACGTCCGACGCGATGCCGGGCTGGTTGAGGTAGCCCTGGCTGTAGACCGTGTCGGTGTAGGTGCCCTCGGTGATCACCAGGCCGAAGCCGCCCTCGGCGTACGCGGCGTAGTAGTCGGCCATCTCGGCGGTCGGCGTGCCGTCGGGAGCGGCGGAGACCCTGGTCATCGGGGCGACCGCGAACCGGTTGGCCAGGTCGAGGCCGCCGAGCCGTACGGGGAGGGACGCAGGATGTTCGATGGTCATGTCAGATTCCCTTCTGAGGTGGCTCGGCCGCCGTCAAGATCGGTCCCGCTGACCGGCGGCCACCCGCACCGCAAGCCCCGTGGGGGCGGCACGATGGTCCGCCCTTCGGAGGTCATGGTTTCCACGCCGACAAGACAACCATCCGCCCACGGGGCCACGCCATGGACACTCGAACAGCAATCAGCGCAGTAACTGGAGGAATCTCCACGGGACACGCCTTCCGCGTTGACGCCTCTGCCGGCCGGCGACCGTCTCCTCCACGCCCCCTAGAGAGCGGAAGTCCGGATCAGCACGCGGGTCGTGCCGCCGTCGTCCTCCTCGATGTCCCGGACGTGCCGGAAACCGATCTTCTCCAGGACGGCCAGAGACACCAGGTTCTCGGCGGCCACGGTGGCGAAGACCTCCGCCAGCCCGAGGGTCTCGAAGCCGTACGCGACGATCGCCTCCGCCAGCTCGGTTCCCAGGCCGGACCCCCAGGCCGCCGGCGCCAGCGCGTAGATGATCTCGTGCCCTCCGACGGCGTCGGTCGGCTTGATCTCGGCATGCCCGACATGCACCCCGTCCCGCCGGACCGCCCAGACGTCGAACAGGTCTCGCGCGTAGACCTTCGTGAAGACGCGTCCGAACAGCGCCCGGTCCTCCTCCTCAGGAGAAGGACCCTCCCCCATCCACCGCGACACCCTCTCGTCCTGGAACAGAGCGACGAAGCTTTCCTCGTCCTCAGGAACGTACGGCTCCAGAACCAGCCGTTTCGTGTACAGAGTCGGCGTCACAGCCGACGACGCTACTCACGGCCTGTTCGTCCGGGCAAGCGACTTTCGGGGGCGTGGAAGGCGGCTTCGCACCTCACCACTCGACGCCCGCGCCCGGCCACGGAGGCCGAGCGGTCATGCGCCACCGGCCGGCGTGCGCGTGCGCATCCGGCGCAGCGCGAAAGCACTGCGCCGGACCGCGAGCCTCGCTGAGGCAGGCGTCAGACCTCGACCACCACAGGGATGATCATCGGGCGGCGACGGTAGGTGTCGCTCACCCAGCGGCCGACCGTACGCCGGACCACGCGCCGAATCTCCTGCATGTCGACCACCCCGTCGGCGGCCTTGGCCTCCAGGGCCTTCTCGATCTGCGGGATGAACTGGTCGAACTGCGCGGGATCGATGCCCGAGCCTCGGGCGTGGATCTCCGGCCCCGCCGTGAGCTTCCCGGAGTTCGAGTCGACCACGATCACCACCGAGATGAACCCCTCGTCGCCGAGGATCCTGCGATCCTTCAACGAGGTGTCGGTGATCTCACCGACCGAGGAGCCGTCGACGTACACGTAACCCGCGTGGACCGCGCCGACGATCTTCGCTCGGCCGTCGACCAGGTCCACCACGACGCCGTCCTCGGCGATCACGATGTGGTCCTCCGGCACCCCGGTGAGCTCCGCGAGTCTCGCGTGCGCGCGCAGATGCCGCCACTCTCCATGGACGGGCATGAAGTTGGACGGACGCGTCAGGTTGAGGACGTACAGCAGCTCGCCGGCGGCGGCGTGCCCCGAGACGTGCACTTTGGCGTTGCCCTTGTGGACGACGCGAGCCCCCCACCGGGTCAGCCCGTTGATCACCTTGTTGACCGCGGTCTCGTTGCCGGGTACCAGCGACGAGGCGAGCAGCACGGTGTCGCCCTCGGTGACCCGGATCGGGTGGTCGCGGTTGGCCATCCGCGACAGCGCGGCCATGGGCTCGCCCTGGGAGCCGGTGCAGACGAGCACCACGTCCTCCGGCGGGTACGCCTCGATGTCGCGGGAGTCGACGATCAGCTCCGGCGGCACCTTGAGGTAGCCGAGATCACGGGCCACCCCCATGTTGCGCACCATGGAGCGGCCGACGAGCGCCACCTTGCGACCGTGCCGGGCGGCCGCGTCCATGACCTGCTGGATGCGGTGCACGTGGGAGGCGAAGCTGGCGACGATGACCCGCTGCTCGGAGGTGCGGATGACCTCGTCGATGACCGGCCCGATCTCCCGCTCGCTGGTGACGAACCCCGGCACCTCGGCGTTGGTCGAGTCGGACATCAGCAGGTCGACGCCCTCGGATCCGAGCCGGGCGAACCCGCCCAGGTCGGTGAGCCGGCCGTCGCTCGGCAACTGGTCCATCCGGAAGTCGCCGGTGTGCAGGACGATGCCCGCGGGCGTCCGGATGGCGACGGCCAGGGCGTCGGGAATCGAGTGGTTGACCGCGAGGAACTCACATTCGAACGGCCCGAACCTGTGCCGCTCGCCCTCGATCACCTCGAGCTTGGTCGGCTGGATGCGGTGCTCGGTGAGCTTGGCCTCGATGAGGGCCAGGGTCAGCCTCGATCCGATGAGCGGGATGTTGCGCCGCTCGCGCAGAAGGTAGGGAACCGCCCCGATGTGATCCTCGTGGGCGTGCGTCAGCACCACGGCCTCGACGTCGTCGAGCCGGTCCCTGATGTACTCGAAGTCGGGCAGGATCAAGTCGACGCCCGGCTGGTCCGGCTCGGGGAAGAGCACCCCGCAGTCGACGATCAGCAGACGGCCCTCGTACTCGAAGACCGCCATGTTCCTGCCGATCTCACCGAGCCCGCCCAACGCGACGATGCGCAGACCACCCTCAGGCAGCGCCGGTGGGGGCCCGAGCTCCGGATGTGGATGACTCATGCTCGTGTCCCCTTGTTGAATCGTGTTCTCAAAACTTCCGGTTCCTCCCCGTTTTAGGTGTCTGTCAACTTCACTCCGCCTGCCACCAGGCAAGCGCGCAGCTCGGCGTTCTGTCTCTCCGTCTCGGCGACCAGCGGCGACCGTACGGGACCCACAGGCACGCCCACCATGGCCAGCGCGGCCTTGGCCATGATCGCGCCACCCGCGCTCATCATGATTCCTTCGACCACGGGGGCCAGCTGGCGGTGCACGGCGAGCGCCTCGGCGACGTCTCCGTCGCGGTACAGCTCGATCATGCGGGCCAGTTGCGCCCCGACCACGTGACCCACGACGCTCACGAAACCGGCCGCGCCGACCGACAGCCACGGCAGGTTGAGCACGTCGTCGCCGGAGTAGTAGGCGAGATCGGTCATCGTCATCACCTGGCTGCCGGCGAACAGGTCGCCCTTGGCGTCCTTAACGGCGACGATGCGTTCGTGCTGCGCCAGCCGGATCAGGGTCGCGGTCTGGATCGGCACGCCACTGCGTCCAGGAATGTCATAGAGCATCACCGGCAGGTCCGTCGAATCGGCCACCGTGGCGAAATGCCGGTAGAGGCCCTCCTGCGGGGGCTTGCTGTAGTACGGCGTGACCACGAGCAGGCCGTGCGCACCGGCGCGCGCCGCCGCCCTCGCCAACTCGACACTGTGCCGCGTATCGTTCGTACCCGCCCCTGCAACCACGGTAGCCCGATCCCCGACCGCTTCGAGGACCGTACTGAGGATACGCTGCTTCTCCTCGTCGGAGGTGGTGGGCGACTCGCCCGTCGTACCGCTCACGATCAGGCCGTCGTTGCGCTGCTCGTCCACCAGATAGACGGCGAGCCGCCGAACGGCCGGATAGTCGACCGCGCCGTCGGCGGTGAACGGCGTGACCATGGCGGTCAGCATGCGGCCGAAGGGCGCTTCCGTGGTTCCAGTTGGCGATGCCATAGTGCGAACGCTACCTGGATTCCCAAAACCCTTGGACGCCGCCACCCCGCTTCGCCCACCTCACAGGCCATCCAGGGCACCACTTCCCATGACATCCCGGACATCCCCGGCTCGCGCCAACGGTCACCGCCCCCGCCCAGGTCGGGGCGTGGTGGACCAGGATCGCGGCCCCTGGCATCGCCGTTCGAGAACCGGGCGCCGTCATCCGCCAGGCGGCGAGCGACGGTCGTTCGCCGACGGCCGGTGTGGGGTGGCTCTTGCATGAGCGGCCCAGGAAGGAGAGCGGGGCGGGGAAGATCGGCGGGTGCCTACGACACAGGCCCCCTACCACCCCTCATTGGAAGAGGTCGCCGATATGTGCTCGGGGGTACACACATCGACGACCTCTATCGGACAATCGCGCCGTCTTACATCGGCGTTACAAGGTTTCTCCGATAATTTTGCGCTGCCGCAAAGTTGGGGCTCCAAGGGTCGTCGATGACGGTCGGTTACCTGCCGAATACGGCAACATAGGGCAACGCCTCACCCGAACCCCCCAGGGATGAATTAGTGGCCACCTCAGATCCGGTCTACCTGCGCGTCGTAGAGGACATTCGACGGCAGATCAACGACGGCACCCTTTCCCCGGGCGCGCCCATCCCCTCACGGGCGCAGTTGACCCGGAAATACCAGGTCGGCGAGACCGCGGCTCGTCATGCACTCCGTGTGCTGGTCGCCGAGGGCCTCATCATCGGCCGCGTGGGATCGGGCCATTACGTCAGGGAGCGTCCCATTCTGTGGCCCCTGCACAGATGGCGCTTCCCGGACCACCCCACCCCGTTCGCCGCCGATCTGCAGACGCAGGGCCGGCGTGTGACGTGGGAATGGCAGAGCGACTCCGCCGAGGCCACTCCCGAGATCTCAAGACGGCTGCGGGTGCCGCTGTCGGCCAAGTTGACGAGAACCCGTTACCTGTACCGCGGCGACGGGAGACCGCTCCAGCTCGCGACCTCGTACGAGTCCGTGGAGTTCGCGGCCCATCTGGACGAGGAGCGGCGCAGCGTGGTGGCCAGGATGTACGCGCACGGCGTCAAGATCACGGAGATCCGGGAGACTGTGCACACGCGGGTGCCGCGCCCGGGCGAGGCGGATGCCCTGCAACTCGCGGCGGGCACGCACGTCCTGCACGTGGAACGTACCCACTGGGCCGGCGAGCGACCGGTCGAGACCAGCGACATCGTGCTCCCCGGCGACCGCTTCCGGGTCATGTACAGCATGCCCGTCAACTGATCCGCCCACGGAAGACGCCCCGCACAGGCCGTTCACCCAGAACGCCTCCTCCCCTGTGCAGGCGGACCACCGCGCGAGCGCACAGACCCGCCGCTCCCTCCTCTACGCGGGCCGGCTGGAGCACCTTCGCCATCCGAGGACCGGCGTGACCGAGTCAGAAGCTCGCCGCCCAAGCTTGTCGGTCCTCGTTGATACAACCATTCTGTGCGAGTCAAAGACCTGCCCTCCCGGGAGCGGCCCCGAGAGCGACTCATGACGAGCGGGCCGGCCGCGCTCGCCGACCGTGAACTGCTGGCCGTGCTGCTGGGCTCCGGCTTCTGCGGGACGAGCGCGATGGACCTGGCCTCCCAGGTGATCGAGCACTGCGGCGATCTCGACGGCCTGGCCCGTGCCGAGCCGCACCGCCTGCTGGCCGTGCCGGGCGTGGGTCCGGCGAAGGCGGCGCGGGTGGCGGCTGCCTTCCATCTCGTACGCCGAGCGCAGGCCGATCCTGAGCGGCCGAGGATCACGAGCACGTCCGACCTGGCCACGGTCGCGGCCCCGCTGCTCCAGGGGCTTTCGCGCGAGCGGCTGGTCGTGGTGGTGTGCGACCCACGAGGGGCGGTCCTGCGGCGCACGGTCCTCACGGAGGGCGGCGCCGACCACACGGCCGTGCCGGTACGGGAGATCATCGCGACGGTCCTGACCTCCGGCGGGGCCGCCTTCGCTGTGGCCCACAACCATCCCAGCGGCTCGCTCGACCCCAGCAACGACGACCTCACGGCCACGGCTCGACTGGCGGCGGCCGCGCACACGGTCGGCCTCCGCTTCCTCGACCATCTGATCATCACGGACTCGGCATGGAAACGCATCCCGGTCCCCTGACCGTGTCACGCGCCCGAACGCGGATCTACCGGCGCGGCCTTCGAAGCAAGATCGCATTACCCTATGGGTAATTGAGCTCCCTGACGCGCCGCGGCAACCTTCAAATGCTGGCCCTGTCACATCTGTTGACAAGGAGTTCTCATGAAGCGATGCGCCCTCGGCGCTCTTGCCGCCGGCACCATGCTCGCTGCCCCTGCCCATGCCGAGACGATCGGAAATGTCTGGGTGAACGGCACGGAACCCGGCTATGCCACCTACATCGTGAGCGTCGGCGCGGACAACCAGGCGGGGCGGGTGAAGCTCGACCTTTATGTCTCCCAGGGCCAGGTCATCACCGGGGTACGAAACGGCACTGCCCTGTGCCAGTTGGGTCACTTCGGGGCGACCTGCGACCTGGGGTACGGTCCCTTCCCGCAGTACTTCGAGGTGAAGGTCAAGCGCCAGGAATCCGCAGGCGGCCCTTTTCACCTGCGAGCCGCCGCCACCACCTCGGCGCCTGAGCGGGACTACTCCGACAACACCATCGTCATCGACACCTACTGAGACGTACTCTTGCCCACCACCCCATGAACCGCCCGGCCGATCTCCGCGCCGCGCCGGCTACCCAGAGCACTGCCCTGGAAGCCTCGATACCGCACCCTCAGCCCGCAGGCCGCCCAAAAGCCATGATCCCGCCGATAGCGCGGAACGCCAGTGACGGCATGAGACCGCATGCCATCCTTTCCGCGCGGGACGGCCGTGGCGGAGATTCCAGGCCGGCACCCGCCGCGACGCGGTCCCGCGACACCCGGAAAGCGCGGGACCGCGTCCCTCCTCCAAGGAAGGTGTCCCCCTCGCAGCCCCAGGGAGCGAACCAGGGCCTGCGAGAGGGACCGCCCCGGCCACCTCTTGCGGCAGCTGGGCGGCCGGGATACCCGGGGCCTTGCGGGCGTGGTGAGTGAGCGTTCACACACTCGGCAAGACCCACTTCCATCAGATGCGAGCGACACGCGTCCGATGGAGGGCTTGGTGTCGCAGGCCGCGACAGGGCCTGCGAAGAATCGGAACCAACAGATCGCTGATGGCATCCCCGCCGGCATGGAGACGTGCGGTCTCCCCGTGCGGCTACGCGATCTCGTACAAGCGGCGACATGCAGCAGACGGCTGAACAAGGCACGACTCATGACTCCGAACGCGATGATGCAGGTCGTCGCCGGCAGAGGAGCCGTAGGCGGCCGGGCGAACGCTTGGCGGATGTCGGCGCGGTTTTGGTGCACATGTGGCGCACGGTGAGCCCGGCCGGTGCCGGATCGGTGTCCCCGCGAATGATCTGCGGGCACGCCTGCGGCTTATGATCGGGCACTTGTCATCGCGAGAGTCGCGATCGGCGAGCATGGCGTCAGGCGTTCACGGAGACGGCTACCCCAGGCCCCACATCCTTGGGCGCCGGGAAGAGGGGGTGAGCCGTAGGAATCACACCTGGGTGCCTCACATGACTGACGCGACACGATCGAACCGTCGCGCCCAGGCCCGTGAGGGCTGGCAGCCCACAAGTGGCGCCCGTTGCGAGTGAGCGCATGATCTGCACGCCGACGGTCACCCAAAACATGGTCGGACCGGGCACCAGCCGGAGCCCACAAAGGCCAAGACGATACAAGGGCTACGCGACAACCCGCAGGTACCGCCCATGACTCCAGCGAAGCGTCCTCGCACACCGTCATCCAGCTCAAGCAGGTATCCCCACCCGTCGCCACACAGCATTGGCCCTGGCCGCGATCATTCGGGGTGATGCCAGCATCATTCTTCGCCTACCTCGCTTGTTGACCTTCCGGATGAACCTGAGGCCGCCGGCCTGACAGAGCTCGTACAGCACGTGCCGGCAGACCGGGGCGTAGTCACACACCCGCACCCGTTCACTCCAATCCACTTCCGGCTCCCAGTCGATATCCATTGCCGCCCCGACGAGCAACGCCACCTGACAGCTGCGGCAGAACTCCAGTTCCGAGGACATGCTCAGGATCGTACCGCATACGTCTTCATAGGTCTAGCTCGTATCTACTGGTTCGCACGTGCGTCTGCTTTGTACTTTGATGTACGGTTTGGTCTATACTCCCTGGGTGCTTGATCGTGAGGGTCCCGTGCCGATCTACAAGCAGGTCGCCGATCTGATCCGCGAGCAGATCGAACGCGGAGAACTGAAAGCGGGCGACCCCGTCCCCAGCGAGGCGAAGCTGGAGCGGGACTACGAGATCGCCCGCACCACCGCCCGGCGAGTCGCGCGCGAGCTGCGTGAGCAGGGGATGGCGTACACCATCCAGGGCGAGGGCACGTTCGTCGGACAGCCGGGTGGACCGCGGGCGGCGCGGAAGGTGCCGCTGTACCAGAAGATCGCGGAAGAGATCGCCGAGCGGATCAAGCAAGGTGAGTTCCCGCCGAACCGGGCAATCCCCGGCGAGAAGTCCATGATGAGCGAATACGGCATCGCCAAGGTCACCGCCCGGCAGGCGGTGGCTCACCTCAGAGACCTGGGCTGGGTGTTCACCGTCCCCTACCGGGGCACGTTCGTGAGCACCCGCGACAAGTGGCCGGACGAACACCAGCAGTAGTCCTCCAAGGTCACGGCAACCCTCGTACGCTGAGCCCCATGGTCGATCCCGAGGGTGACACTCATCTCTACCTTCAGATCAGCTCCATCCTCCGCACCCGGATCGTCAACGAGCTCCGGCCCGGCTCGCCGGTGCCCAGCGAGGCGGAGATCCAGCGGGATTTCGGCGTGGCCCGCACGACCGCGCGGCGCGCGATCGGTGTTCTCCGCGCCGAAGGTCTCGTTCACACGGTCCAGGGCGAGGGCACGTTCGTGGGCCCCCGAAGAGACACGTCCCGCGATGCTCAGAAGATGCCGCTCTATCAGCAGATAGCGCAGGAGCTCCGCGATCGCATCATGGCCGGTGAGCTGCCACCGAGGCGACCCATTCCGGCGGAGAGCGTGCTGGTGGGACAGTACAGCGTCGCGCGGGAGACCGTGCGACGCGCGATGGCGCTGCTTCGTGCGCAAGGGTGGATCTACACGGTCCCGCAGCGTGGGAGCTACGTCTGCCCCAAGGACTCGTGGCCCGTCACGGCGGACGGGGGCGATGCCGAGTCGAAGGAGTCGCCCATGCACCCGACACCGACCTGAGGGTGCGAGGCGGACATGGGAGGGCCACATGGCCTCCTCTCGCGGTCCCGCACGCCTTCTTTCAAGCGGTGGGCCGCCGACCGAGAGGTCGTCGCCGACGCCCACGCCGCCGACGTGCGCGCCTTGTCTGAGGGCCCTTGAGGCGGGGGCCGGCCTAGTGGACTTCCGCCTCCTCGCCAACGGCTACACCGGCGGACATGCGGCGGTCGGCTACGACGGCGCAGAGTGACTCGATCAGGGCATGAGGTTCGTCAGGGGTTTCGGGACGGATTGCTCCGTGCGGTTCTCGCCTCGAGCAAGTGGTACGGGGTGTGCGAGGATGACCGGCGTGATCGACATAGGCCCGCTGCGTGCTGAGGATCGTGCCGCCTGGGAAGTGCTGGCGCGTGGGTACAAGTCGTTCTACCGCACCGACGTCCCCGACGAGGGGTACGAGGAGACCTGGCGGCGGCTGATGGACGGCCGGGAGGTGCACGGGGTCGGGGCGTGGCTGGACGGGCAGTTGGTCGGCATCGCGCACTACCTGTTCCACGTGACCTTCTGGTCCGCCGAGTCCTGCTATCTGCAGGACCTGTTCGTCGGCGAGGCGGCGCGTGGGCAGGGGGCGGCTCGGGGGCTGATCGAGTGGGTGGCCGAGGAGTCGCGCAGGCGGGGCGCCGCTCGGCTGTACTGGACGACCAAGCAGGACAACGCCTCCGCCCGCGCCCTGTATGACAAGGTGGCGCGGTTCAACGGGTTCGTCCGGTACGACTACCCCCTGGACCGGATCTCCTAGGCTCCGTCCCGCGACCCTGTGCCGGGGTCACGCGACATGCGCTGGGGCAGCCATCGCAGAGCCGCGTCGGCGCAGTTCTCGGGGCTGCTGTTGAAGGCGATGGCCGCGTCGGGCGCGTGCCGGCGGACCAAATTGACCACCTTCTCGAAGAGTTCGAGCAACGGCTCGTGCGTGCGGATGCCGCCACCGATCACCACGCAGGCGTAGTCCTCGCGGGTCAGCGCCTCCTCGATCGCACCTTCTGGGTTCTCCTCCAGTGCCACCAGGCACCAGTCGGCCTCGACGCCGTAGTCGTCGAAACGGGCCCGACCGCGTGCTATCGCCGCCTGGACAGGCTCGGGGTCCCAGCCTTGGATCTTGGCGGGATCGAGGCCGAGCACCAGCACTCGTGCCGCTGTCACGCGTCCTCCTCGCAGAACGGTTCCACGCCGGCGCGATGGTCGAAGGGGGTTACTGGGTCCATCGACATAGCCGATCTCCTCCGGAGGCCGCACGTTGTCCCGATCCTGCCACGCGCGTCTCGCCACCGGGGCAGCATCGACGTCGCCTCCATCCGCATCCGGCTCCGCCGCCCCGCCACCTGATCACGGACACGCCTTGGCGCCCTACGGCAGGAGGGCGTCGCCGAGCAACCGCCAGTGCGGCATCGCGGTCCGGCCCGGCTCGACGCCGATCACCTGGACGCCGACGTGGTCCGCGCCGGCCTCAAGGTGGCCGTGGAGCTTTTCGACGACGGCGTCCAGGTCGCCCCAGAACACCAGGTCGTCGACGAGGCGGTCGCTGCCGCCGTTGACGATCTCCTCCTCCGTGTAGCCCAGCCGGCGGAACTTCGCGATGTTGTACGGGCTGGTCAGGTAGGGGTGCAGGTGCTCCCGCGCGACGGCGCGGGCCTTGGCCGGATCGGACTCCAGCAGCACCGGGTGCTCGACGCCCAGGAACGCGTCCGGCCCGAGGATCTCCCGCGACTGCGCGGTGTGGGCCACGTTGACGTGGTAGGCGTGGGCGCCGGCGGTGCGGTCGCGGGCGAGTTCGAGCATCTTCGGCCCGTACGCGGCCAGGATGCGGCGCATCGGGGCCGCCGGCCTGGGGTTGGGCGTGTCGGCCGCGTCCATCGCGTCGAGGTACTCGGCCATGGCCGCCAGGGGCTTGACCCCCGGTCGCGCGAGGCCGCCGAATCCCAGGCCGAGCACGTGCCGGTCAGGGTAGGCGTCGGCCAGGAGGAGGGCGGCGCCCTGCGTCCATCGGGCATCGCGCGACCAGATCTGCGCGATGCCGTTGACGACGTGCATCCGCTGGGTGCAGGAGAGCAGGTAGCCGGCGTGGGTGAGCGCCTCGCGCCCCATCAGCTCGGGGATCCAGAACGTCCGCCATCCCCGCTCCTCCAGCTCCTGGATCTCGTCGCGCATCCGCGCGGCGGGCTGACCCTCGAAGTCGAAGGTCCAGACGCCGTACGTCCCCAGTTCCAGGCCATCCAGGCTGCCCATCGAACGCCTCCTTGTCCACGTGCCATATTTGCCAACATATCGGACTATCGCAGAATCTCGATATGACAGGCAACCCGGGCGGCGACAGAAAGGTCCGCGAACCCCTAGAGGGTCTCTCCGAGGACGGTGACGAGCTGGGCGATGCGCTGCTCGTCGCGCTTGTAGTGGGTCCACTTGCCCACGCGGGTGGACCGCACCAGGCCGGCCCGCTCCAGTTCGGCCATGTACGCCGACACCGTCGACTGGGCCAGCCCCGCCTTGGCCTGGATGTGGCTCACGCACACCCCGACCTCGGCTTGGTCGGCGATCGCCTGCTCGGGCGGGAAGTGGCGCTCCGGCTCGCGCAGCCACGACAGCAGTTGCAGGCGCATCGGGTTCGACAGCGCCCGCAACGCGCGGACCACGTCGGGATCCGGTGAAACCGCAGCCTCCGCCATAGGCCCAGGATATAGGGCACTACGAACGTTTCGAACGATTCCGATATGAAGGGACATGAGGGGCAGCCCGCCCCCTCAGAACACCGGGATGATGTCCTCCGGGTCGATGAAGTCCACCGGCACGCCTTCGAGGTCGAGCTCCGGGATGGCGGGGAAGTCGATCCCCCAGCGCTCGACGATGGCGCGGACGCGGGCCATGGCCACCCGCCAGTTCTCCGCCTGATCCTCGTACGACAGCACCCCGAGCCCCGCGTCGCGGGCGTGGTCCATGAGGACGCGGTGGTTGGCCAGGAAGTACGGCGGCAGCTCCCAGAAGCCACCGGGCGGCTCCCAGAGGATCATGGACAGGAACACGAACCCGGCCCGGAGCTGGCGGGTGATGAGGACGCGGGTGTCGTCGGTGAGGCCCGGCCACTCGTTCTCCAGGATGGTCATGCAGATCTGGAGGTGCCGCGACTCGTCGCGGCCGATGCGGTGGAACATCTCCCCGAACACCGGGTGCGTGGTGCCCGACGCCATCCCCCTGAACAGGGTGGACGCGGCCATCTCCCCCATCATGAAGCTGGTGAACAGCACGGGCAGGCTGTACTTGCCGACGGCGGTGTTGTAGCCGTTCCAGTAGCGGCCGCCGTTGTGGTACAGCCAGCCGATGTTGTTGTGCGCCGCCCGCTCCAGGTCGTCGGACGGCGTCCAGTCGAGGGGGCCGCCGGGCCAGAGCTTGGCGATCGCGCGCTGGCAGCACTCCTCGTGGTTCATCTCGTCGCGGGTGATGGAGAAGAAGCACTTGCGGACCGGGTCCTCCTCGTGCTTCTCGAACGCCTGGATGGTGGCCCGGGCGAAGACCGCCGGCCCCGAGGCGTCGAAGTTCGCCAGCACGGCGAACCAGTACATGATGCCGAGCCGCTGCTCGCGGGTGAAGTCGGCCGGGTCGAGGCCGTCCCAGGGCAGGTCGGCGGGGTTCCAGACCGTGCGCTTGGACTTCTCGTAGATGGCCGCGAGCTTGGCCGTCTCGACCCGCCACTCCATCGGGTAAATGTTCGGCTGCGGGATCTCCGGGGCCGGCCAGAAGCCGCCCTCCGGGATCGTGAGGTCCGCCATGTGACACCTCCATCCCCCATCCTGCGCGGAGCCGTCATGCCTGGCAAGCGTCTGAGCCGCATGACGCGGCGGGTTCACGTACGGGTGCGCTGGGTGATCGCCACACAGGCCAGCACGGCCAGCGCCCCCGCCACCGTCACCGCCCCGAACCGCTCCCCCAGCAGGAACCACGCCCACACCAGCGTGAGCACCGGCTGCGCGAGCTGCGTCTGGCCCGCGCGGGCGATCCCGCCCCTGGCCAGGCCGGCGTACCAGGGGATGAAGCCGACGAACATCGACACCACCGCCACGTACGCGAAGCCGGCGAGCGCCTCGGCCGACGGATGGACCGGCGTCGTCACGGCCAGCACGGCGGTCACGGGCGCGGTGAACGGGAGGGACACGACGAGCGCGTACGAGATGACCTGCCAGCCGGGCGTGTCACGGGCGAGCCGGCCGCCCTCGGTGTAGCCGACGGCCGCCGACAGGAGCGCGCCGACGAGCAGCAGGTCGGCCCACGTGCCCGTCACGCCGGAGCGGGTGAGCGTGAACGCGGTGATCGCGAGGGCGCCGGCCGCGCAGGCGACCCAGAACAGCGGCCGGGGGCGCTCGCCGGCGCGCAGCACGGCGCAGGCGGCGGTGGCGGCGGGGAGGAGGCCGATCACGACGGCCGAGTGGGCGGTCGTCGCCCCGAGATGCAGCGCCAGGCCGCTGAAGACCGGGAACCCGAACACGACGCCGAGCGAGATCAGCGCGTACGAGCCCCACTGGCGCCGGGGCGGCAGGAGCGGGAGCCGGGCGGCCCGGAGGCAGGCGAGCGCGATGACGGCGGCCACGACGGCCCGGCCGACGGCGACGAGCCACGGGTCGAAGCCCCGCATCGCGAACACGGTGGCCGGCATCGAGCCCGAGAAGGCCAGCACGCCGAGGAAGGCGAGCCCCGTCCCGCCCTGCCTCGTGACCTGGGGCGGGCGGACCGCTATCTCGTCCGCGACGATAGCGCTATTCTGCTCTTTCATGGACAACGATAGCAGTATCGCCCAGATCGCCGCGATACTGCGCGAGGAGGCCGACCGGCTCCGGCCCGGCGACCGCCTGCCGTCCAGCCGGGAGATCATGCGGCGCCACAACGTCAGCCCGGTGACCGTCTCCAGGGCCCTCGGCCGGCTCGCCGCCGAGGGTGTGGTGGTCACGCGGCCGGGCAGCGGCGCGTTCGTGGCGCACCGCACCGAGCGGCCCGCCGCCGCTCCGGACCTGTCATGGCAGACGGTCGCGCTGGGCGATCGGGTGGTGGACGAGTCGGCCGTGGTGGCCCTGCTGAGCGGGCCGCCCGAGGGCGTGGTGCCGCTGACCGGCGGCTACCCGCACCCGGGGCTGCGGCCGGACCGGCAGCTCGCGGCCGCGGCGGCGCGGGCGGTCCGCCGGCCGGACGCCTGGGCGATGCCGCCGCTGAACGGGCTGGCCGAGCTGCGCCGCTGGTTCGCGGCCGAGGCGGGCGGCGACGTGACGGCCGCCGACGCGCTGATCGTGAGCGGTGGCCAGGCGGCCCTGACGCACGCCTTCCGGGCCCTCGCCGCCCCCGGCACGCCGGTGCTGGTGGAGACGCCGACCTACCCGGGCGCCCTGGCGGCGGCCAGGGCCGCGGGGCTGCGGCCCACGGCCGTGCCGATGGACCGCGACGGCGTACGGCCCGACCTGCTGGCCGAGGCGTTCGCCGTGACGGGAGCGCGCGTGTTCTTCACCCAGCCGACGCTGCACAACCCCACGGGCGTCACGTCACCGCGCGAGCGCCGCGAGCAGGTGCTGCGGGTGGCACGGGCGGCGGGCGCGTTCGTGGTCGAGGACGACTTCGCCCGCTACCTGACCGACCAGGCGCCGCCGCCGATGGTCTCCATGGACGAGCACGGCGTCGTCGTCCACATCGCCTCGCTCACCAAGGCGCTGTCGCCGAGCATGCGGGTGGCGGCCGTGATCGCGCGCGGGCCGGCGGCGCACCGGCTGCGGGCGAGCCAGCTCGTGGAGTCGTTCTTCGTGGCGCGGCCGTTGCAGGAGACGGCGGTGGAGTTCCTCGGCTCGGCGGCGTGGGGGCGGCACCTGTCGGCGCTGCACGCCGAGATCGCGACCCGCCGCGACGCGATGGCGGCCGAGCTGGCCCGGCGCATGCCGGAGGCGGAGCCGCACCTGCTGCCGAGGGGCGGCATGCACCTGTGGCTGCGGCTGCCGCCCGAGGTGGACGAGACAGCCCTGGTCGAGGCGGCCAAGCGCAACGGCGTGCTGGTGAGCCCGGGCCGGATGTACTACCCGTCGGAGCCGCCGGGGCCGCGCGTGCGGGTCACGCACATCGCGGCGACGCACCTGGCCGAGCTGGCGGAGGGGGTGCGGCGGCTGGCCGACGCGCTCCACCGCGTGTCATGAGTGCGGGCCGGCGAAGACCTCGTAGTGCTCGACCATCAGCTCCCGGTCCACCAGGTAGGCGTCGTCCTCCGGGTAGAAGACCGCGGTCTCCGGCGCGTCGCCGGCGAACGCCCTGACCGCCTCCCACGACTCCCACAGCGAGATCAGGAAGAACTCGGTGCGGTCGCCGTCGTCACGCCGGGTGAAGTAGGCCCCCCGGTTGCCCGGAGTCGAGGCGTAGCCGGGGAACCCGGTGCGCATCAGGTAGTCCTCGTAGGCCGAGGCGTCCTGGGCCCTGGTCCATCCCCGCCAGGTGCGAACGATCATAGGGATCACCGTACAGTGGTGGCATGCCGGCACCCGCGGAGCTCGTGCGCGACTTCGTGAACACGTTGGACGTGGAGTCCGGGGCGGACGAGCTGGCCTCCCCGGCGGAGCTGGCGTTGTGGCTGCGCGAGCGCGGCCTGGCCGGCCCGCTCGACCGGGCCGCGGACGACGACCTGACCACCGCGCTGGCACTGCGCGAGGGGCTGCGCGCCGCGCTCCGCCGGCAGGACGGCGGAAGCGGCGGGTTACCCCTCCTGCCGCTCCGGCTGGCGATCGACCCGAGGCCCCGGCTGGTGGCGGTCGAGAGCGGGATCCCGGGGGCGCTAGCCGTGATCGCCGCCGCGGTCACCGACGCCTCCTGGGACCGGCTCAAGGTGTGCGCGGAGATCACCTGCGAGTGGGCGTTCATCGACTTCTCGAAAAATCGATCTCGCTCGTGGTGCTCCATGCGGGTCTGCGGCAACCGCACCAAAACGCGCGCCTACCGGGCGAGGAAGCAGGGTTCGCGTCGTCTCCAAGCCTCAAACACCGATACGGTGTAACTCGTGCCTTGTGGCACGAACGGCAGGCGAAGGAGCGGGCCGAGATGGCAGACGTAGGCGTCCGGGCGGCCCGGCGCGAGGATGTGCTCCAGGTGGCGAATGTTCAGATCCGCGCCTGGCGCTACGGCTATCGGGATTTCCTGCCCGAGGGCCCTTTGGAGCAGATGACCGGCCCGGCGGCCGAGAAGATGTGGCTGCGCCAGTGGGACGAGGCGATCGTCGCCCCGCCCACGTCGAGGCACCGGGTGCTGGTCGCGGTGGAGACCATCCTGGACACCGAGGGGTTCCCCGCGCTCGGCGTGGGAGGCAGCGGCGTCCCCGCCACCCCGCGAGGCGGTGAGCGCGTGGTGGGCCTGGCCTCGCACGCGCCGGCCGAGGACCCCGACCTCGACCCCACCGAGGTGGCCGAGATGCTGACGCTGCTGGTGGACCCGGACTTCGTCCGGCGCGGCCACGGCAGCCGCCTGCTCAACGCGACGGTCGACCACCTGCGCCAGGACGGTTACCGGCAGATCGCCACGTGGGTGTTCGCCGACAACTACGCGGTGCTGGGCTTCCTGGAGTCGGCCGGATGGGGCGAGGACATGGCCGAGCGCGTGCTCGACATGGGTCGCTCGATCCGCATGGTCAGGCTCACCACCGACATCAGCTAAGGATTTCCGAGATGGCAACCCCCGGCCAGTGGATCGCCGGCGCGCGTCCCCGCACCCTGCCCAACGCCGTCGTGCCCGTCGTGGTCGGCACCGGCGTGGCGATCGGCGAGGGACAGCCGATCTGGTGGCGCGCGGTCGTCGCGCTGCTCGTGGCGCTGCTGCTGCAGATCGGCGTCAACTACGCCAACGACTACAGCGACGGCGTGCGCGGCACGGACGACGAGCGAGTGGGCCCCATGCGGCTCGTCGGCTCGCGGGCCGCGACGCCGCCGCAGGTGCTGGCCGCCGCGCTCGGCTGCTTCGCCGCGGCGGCGGTGCTCGGGCTGACCCTCGTGATCGCCACCCGGGCGTGGTGGATCCTGCTCGTGGGCGCCGCGTCGATCGCCGCCGCCTGGTTCTACACGGGCGGCAAGAACCCGTACGGCTACCGGGCGCTGGGCGAGGCGGCCGTGTTCGTCTTCTTCGGCCTGGTGCCGGTGATGGGCACGGCGTACGTGCAGACCGAGCAGCTCTCGTGGGCGGCGCTGCTGGCCTCGATCCCGGTGGGGCTGCTGTCGTGCTCGATGCTCGTGGTCAACAACCTGCGGGACGTGACGACCGACGGGCCGGCCGGCAAGCGGACGCTCGCGGTGGTCCTGGGCGCCGAGCGCACGCGCACGCTGTACGCCGTGTGCCTGATCGCGCCGTTCGTGGTGGCGGTCGCGATGCTCCCGTGGGCGCCGCTGGCCCCGCTCGCGGTGCTGGCGGCGCCGCTGGCGGTCATGCCGGTCAAGACGGTGCTGCACGGCGCGGTCGGGCCGGCGCTGATCGGCGTGCTGCAGGCGACGGGCAAGCTGCAGATGGCGTACGGCCTGCTGTTCGCGATCGGCCTGGCCGTCAGCCTCTGACCCGCTCGCCGAAGGCGAGCGGCGCGGGCAGGCCGAAGGCGGCTGTCATCCGTCGTCAGCGGACCGCCGCGCTCATGACGACGCCGCGCTCATGACGACGCCGCGCTCATGACGACGCCGCGCTCATGACAACACGGGGCGCCACCTCGATGCCCAGCTCGCGCTCGTGCTCCACCAGCGCCCGCAGCTCCGGCCCCCACGCCTCCTCCGGCAGCACGCCGAAGCCGTGCCGTTCGTACCAGGGGGCGTTCCACGGCACGTCCCGGAACGTCGTCAGCGTCACCGAGGGAGCGCCGCACGCCAGCGCGTGGTCGCGCACCGCCGCGACCAGCCGCCCGCCGATCCCCTGCCGCATCCGCTCGGGACGCACGGCGAGCTGTTCCAGGTGGAGGTTGCCGTCCACCCGTCCCACCAGGGCGAAGCCCACCGGCGGGGACCCCTCGACCAGGACCGACGAGGGGTCCCGGACCTCCTCTACCAGCGTCGTCCCCCCCGGGAACGTGATCCCGACCTGCTCGAACAACGCGTCGGCGGCCAGCTCTATCTCCACCAGGCCGGGCAGTTCCCCGGCGTCGGCCCATCGCACCATGGCGACACGGTCTCATGTTCGGGCGGGACGGCGCCTCTGTAATAGTGTGCAGAGCGTGTGGCTCGGCGGTGCGGCGCCGAGGCTCCTTCGGCACCCGTGCCCACTCGCCTGCTCGCAGGCGGTGGGCACGCCGTGTCTCTCCGGGGCTCCGAGTCTCAGAGGTCCAGCAGGGGCTCCAGGCCCACGGTGAGGCCGGGCAGCTCCCGCACCCTGCGCACGCCGAGCAGCACGCCCGGGGTGAACGCGGCCCGGCTCATGGTGTCGTGCCGGATGGTGAGGATCTCGCCGCCGCCGCCGAGCAGCACCTCCTGGTGCGCGATCAGCCCCGCCAGCCGGACGGCGTGCACGTGGACGCCGCCCACGTCGGCTCCGCGCGCGCCGTCGAGCTCGGTGCTGGTGGCGTCGGGCATGGCGCCCAGTCCGGCCTTGGCCCGCGACTCGGCCACCAGCTCCGCGGTACGGCGGGCGGTGCCGGAGGGGGCGTCGGCCTTGTTCGGGTGGTGCAGCTCGACGATCTCGACCGACTCGAAGTGGCGGGCCGCCTGCTGCGCGAAGTGCATCATCAGCACGGCCGCGATCCCGAAGTTGGGCGCGATCAGGGCGTTGGTGCCCGGTGAGGCCGCCAGCCAGCCGCGTACGGTGTCGAGCCGCGCGGCGTCGAACCCGGTGGTGCCGACCACCGGGTGGATCCCGTGCCCGATCGCCCACTCCAGGTTGCCCATGACGACGTCGGGATGGGTGAAGTCGACCACCACCTCGGCGCCTTGCAGGCCCTCGACGGCGTCGTCCTTGTCGAGCGCGGCCACCAGCTCCATGTCGGAGGCCGCCTCGACCGCCTTGCACACCTCGACGCCGACACGACCGCGGGCGCCGAGCACACCTACCTTGATCACACGGTCAACCCTATACGGCCGGTCCGCGCGGGCCACAGGAGGACCCGCGCGGAGCGGCCGGCGTCAGGAGATGGCGCCGGAGAAGTCCTTGTCACCGTACGGGCCGATCACGGCGAGCGTGAGCGGCCGGGTGAGGACGTCGGCGGCCACCTCGGCTACCTCGTCGGGCGTGACCGCGTCGATGCGCGCCAGTACCTCGTCCACGGACAGCAGCTCGTCGTAGACCAGCTCGTTCTTGCCGATCCGCGACATGCGCGAGCCGGTGTCCTCCAGGCCGAGGACGAGCCCGCCGCGCATCTGGCCCTTGCCGCGGACGATCTCGTCGGGGTCCAGCCCCTCGGAGACCACCCGGGCGACCTCGTCCCGGCAGATCTTCAGCACATCGTCGATCTTGGACGGGAGGCAGCCGACGTAGATGCCGAACTGCCCGGTGTCGGCGTAGGCCGAGGTGTAGCTGTAGGCCGAGTAGGCCAGTCCGCGCTTCTCCCGGATCTCCTGGAAGAGCCGCGACGACATGCCGCCGCCGAGCGCGGCGTTGAGCACGCCGAGCGCGAAGCGGCGGTCGTCGGTCCGGGACATGCCGGTGGTGCCGAGCACCAGGTTGGCCTGCTCGGTGGGACGGTCGAGCACCGTCACGCCGGAGTGCGTCTCGACGCCCGGCCCGGTGGTGCGCGGCGGGTCGCAGTCGAGGGGCCCGCCGAGCGCGCCCGCCCGCTCGTACGCCCGCGCGACCAGCTCGACGACATCCTCGTGCCGGACGTTGCCGCAGACCGAGACGACCGTGCGGCGCGGCTCGTAGTAGCGGCGGTAGTACTCGGCGATCCGCTCACGGGGGAGCTCGTTGATCGACTCGACCGTGCCCAGGATGGGCCGCCCGATCGGGGTGTCGCCGTACAGCGCCGCCGCGAACTGCTCGTACACGACGTCGGACGGGTCGTCGTCGTGCATGGCGATCTCCTCCAGGATCACGCCCCGCTCGGACTCCACGTCGTCGTCGGTGATGAGCGAGCTGGTCACCACGTCGGCGAGCACATCCACCGCGACGGCCAGGTCCTCGTCGAGGACCCGCGCGTAGTAGCAGGTGTACTCCTTGGCGGTGAACGCGTTGATCTCGCCGCCGATGCCCTCGATGGAGGCCGAGATCTCCATCGCGTCACGCGTGGGGGTGCCCTTGAACAGGAGGTGTTCGAGGAAATGGGTGGCCCCCATGTGCTCGGGGGCCTCGTCCCGGGAACCGATGCCGACCCACATGCCGACCGCGACACTGCGCACGGTCGGCATGGTCTCGGTCACCACGCGCAGTCCACCGGGGAGAACGGTGCGCCTGACGACCCCGGCCCCTTCACGGCCGGGGTGCAGCGTGGTGGTGAGGGTCACGAGTTGCGGTCGTCGGCGTCGTCACGGGGAGCGCGAACCCGCGTGCGGGTGCGGCGGGGCCGCTCCTCACGGGGCTTGTCGTCGGCGGCCGGGGCCCCGTCCGCCGAGGCCTGCTCGCCCCCGGACTCGGCCTTGCCCTCCTGCTCGGCGGCCTCCTTCTCGATGACCTCGACGGGCACGAGAGAGAGCTTGCCGCGCTGGTCGATCTCGGCGATCTCCACCTGGATCTTCTCGCCGACGCTCATGACGTCCTCGACGTTCTCGATGCGCTTGCCGCCGTGCAGCTTGCGGATCTGCGAGACGTGCAGCAGGCCGTCCTTGCCCGGCATGAGCGAGACGAACGCGCCGAACGCGGCGATCTTGACGACCGTGCCGAGGTAGCGCTCGCCCACCTCCGGCATGTGCGGGTTGGCGATGGCGTTGATCGCCGAACGGGCCGCCTCGGCGGACGGGCCGTCGGTGGCGCCGATGTAGATCGTGCCGTCGTCCTCGATGGTGATCTCGGCGCCCGACTCGTCCTGGATCTGGTTGATCATCTTGCCCTTCGGGCCGATGACCTCGCCGATCTTGTCGACCGGGACCTTGATCGTGATGATGCGCGGCGCGGTCGGGTTCATCTCCGCCGGGGAGTCGATCGCCTCCTGCATCACGTCGAGGATCGCCAGGCGGGCGCCCTTGGCCTGCTTGAGGGCACCGGCCAGCACACTGGCGGGGATGCCGTCGAGCTTGGTGTCGAGCTGCAAGGCGGTGATGACGTCCTTGGTGCCGGCGACCTTGAAGTCCATGTCGCCCATGGCGTCCTCGGCGCCGAGGATGTCGGTCAGCGTCACGTAGCTGTCGCCCTCGCCGATCAGGCCCATCGCGATGCCCGCGACCATGGCCTTGAGCGGCACACCGGCGTCGAGCAGCGCCATCGTGGAGGCGCAGACCGAGCCCATCGAGGTGGAGCCGTTGGAGCTGAGAGCCTCCGACACCTGCCGGATCGCGTACGGGAACTCCTCACGCGTGGGCAGGACCGGGATCAGCGCCCGCTCGGCCAGCGCGCCGTGGCCGATCTCGCGCCGCTTGGGCGAGCCCACCCGGCCGGTCTCACCGGTGGAGTAGGGCGGGAAGTTGTAGTTGTGCATGTAGCGCTTGGTCCGCTCAGGGTTGAGCGTGTCGATGACCTGCTCCATGCGCAGCATGTTGAGCGTCGTGATGCCCAGGATCTGGGTCTCGCCACGCTCGAACAGGGCCGAGCCGTGCACCCGGGGCACCACGTGGACCTCGGCCGACAGGGCGCGGATGTCCTTGGTGCCACGGCCGTCGATGCGGATGCCCTCGCTGATGACCCGCTCACGCATGAGCTTCTTCATCACCGAGCGGAACGCGGCGCTGATCTCCTTCTCGCGTCCCTCGAACTCGGGCAGCAGCTTCTCGGCGGCCAGCGCCTTGACCTTCTCCAGCTCCGCCTCGCGCTCCTGCTTGGGAGCGATGGTCAGCGCGGCGGCCAGCTCGGTCTTCACCGCGTTCTCGACCGCGGCGTAGACGTCCTCCTGGTAGTCGAGGAAGACGGCGTACTCGGCGGTCTCCTTCGCGGCGACCTGCGCGATGCGCGACTGCGCCTCGCACAGCACCTTGATGAACGGCTTGGCGGCCTCCAGGCCCTGCGCGACCGTCTCCTCGGTCGGGGCCACGGCGCCGTCGGCGACCAGCTTCAGCGTGTCCTTGGTGGACTCGGCCTCGACCATCATGATGGCGACGTCGCCGTCGGCCAGCACCCGGCCGGCCACGACCATGTCGAAGGTGGCCCGCTCCAGCTCGGAGTGGGTCGGGAAGCCCACCCACTGGCCGTCGATCAGCGCGACGCGGACGCCGCCGATCGGGCCGGAGAACGGCAGGCCGGCCAGTTGCGTCGACAGCGACGCGGCGTTGATCGCGACCACGTCGTACAGGTGGTCGGGGTTGAGCGCCATGACGGTCGCGACGACCTGGACCTCGTTGCGCAGGCCCTTGACGAACGACGGGCGCAGCGGCCGGTCGATCAGGCGGCAGGTGAGGATGGCGTCCTCGGAGGGACGTCCCTCACGCCGGAAGAACGAGCCGGGGATGCGGCCCGCGGCGTACATGCGCTCCTCGACATCCACCGTGAGCGGGAAGAAGTCGAGGTTCTCCTTGGGCTGCCGGGACGCGGTGGTCGCGGACAGCACCATCGTGTCGCTGTCGAGATACGCGACGGCCGAACCCGCCGCCTGACGCGCCAGACGACCGGTCTCGAACCGGATCGTGCGCGAGCCGAACGCGCCGTTGTCGATAACGGCTTCGGCGGTGTGGACACCCTCCACGGGGGACCTCCTTTTGGTCGGTCACCCGCGCCCTCTTTTCTCACCGGCACCCTCGTTAGGTGCAGCGCCGGTCTTCGATCGAAGCGCCCGGTCTTGCTTACCGGAAGCCACTACCGAGGACCGGCCCGCAGGCGTCGCGGGTCGCATGGTGCTGAGCGGACGCGGGGGCTGTAGTGTCTCGGATCTTCAGTTGTATGCCAGATGCCCACCGCGTCAGCGGCGACACACCGGCCTTCTGCGCCATATGAGAAGGGAGCGACGCGGACGCCGCTCCCTCACCATGTTATCGCCGCAGGCCGAGCCGCTCGATGAGCGACCGGTAACGCGCGATGTCGACCTTCTGCAGGTACTTCAGCAGGCGGCGCCGGCGTCCGACGAGCAGCAGCAGACCACGACGGCTGTGGTGGTCGTGCTTGTGCGTCTTCAGGTGCTCGGTCAGCTCGCTGATGCGCTTGCTGAGCAGCGCGATCTGCACCTCGGGCGACCCGGTGTCGCCGTCGGCCGTCGCGTACTCGGCGATGATGGTCTTCTTGGCAGCGGTGTCGAGGGACACGGCTCTCCTTCAATCTACGGGCACGCCTGCGAACAGGAAGAGCGAGCGACCGTGCGTGCCTACAGTCACCGCAGCGAAGGCCTTCAGGGCAGCGCGCTGCGGCGCCGTCACAGAGCCGACATGCAAGAGTACCACCACGGGTGGCGTGTCCACGTACTCCGCGTGACGCCGGGGGCCAGGAGACGGCCCGGGAGGCGGCTCAGGAGGCGGGCCGCGACGGCGGTCAGGCGGTCAGGCGACGGGCCGCGGCGACGTCGGCGTTGATCTGCTCGACCAGCGCCTCGATCGAGTCGAAGCGGGTGTTGCCGCGCAGCCGGGCCGCGAACTCCACCGCGACGTGCACGCCGTACAGCTCCAGGTCGTCGCGGTCCAGCGCGTACGCCTCGACGGTGCGCGGCACGCCCTCGAACGTCGGGTTGGTGCCGATCGAGATGGCGGCGGGCCAGCGCTCGCCCGCGTAGACGACCGGCAGGTTGGCGACGGGCACGCACTCCATCCACCCGGCGTAGACCCCGTCGGCGGGGATGGCCGTGTGCGGCGGCGTCTCGACGTTGGCCGTGGGGAAGCCGAGCTGACGGCCGCGCTGGTAGCCGCGCACCACGACGCCCTCGACCCGGTGCGGGCGGCCGAGCGCCGCGGCGGCGCCCTCGACGTCGCCCGCCACCAGCCGCTCCCGGACACCGGCGCTGGAGACCCCGTCGAGCAGCGGGACGGTCTCCACCGTGAAGTCGTGCTTGTCCCCCAGCGCGCGCAGCGTCTCGACGTCGCCCGCCGCGCGGTGACCGAACGTGAAGTCCTCGCCGACCACGACCGTCGCGGCGCGCAGCCGGTCGGACAGCACGGTCTCGGCGAAGTCGTCGGCGCTCGTGCGCGACAGCTCCAGCGTGAACTCCAGCACGCACAGCTCGTCCACGCCCAGCGCGGTCAGCAGCTCCGCGCGCCGCCGCGGCGTGGTCAGCCTGGGCGTCCACGAGCCGGGCACGACGACGTCGTCGGGGTGCGGCTCGAACGTGACGGCCACGCAGCGCGCCCCCAGCTCGCGGGCGGCGGCGACGGCCCGCTCGATCACCCGCCGGTGTCCACGGTGAACGCCGTCGAAGACGCCGACGGCGACCACGGATCTCTCCGAACCCTGCACGCCACCCTGCACGCCGGCCCCATTCGCTCGTGGCGGATCAGTCCCCCCAAGCCTGCCATGCGGCCGGGCGTTCGCTCCAATCGAGGGGGGCGATGGAGAGGGGTACCATCGGTCGCACCATGCCTCGATACGCGCTGCTGATCCTGCCCGCCTACAACCGCGTCTACGGCGAGAGCTCTCCCCGGCTGACCCGGGCCGAACTGGCCGTCTTCAGCGAGCGGGGGCTGCGCGGCGCCGTGTCCGACATCGGCGAGACGCGCATCGGCGGCCTGCCGTACGTGACGTTCGAGACGCCCGAGCCGCTGGGCGAGGACGACGTCGCGCTGCTGTCCAACCTCTCATCGGTCTACGCCCTGTTCGGGATGGAGGGGTCCGGGACGGAGGGCGAGCTGCTGCGGCCGCTGGCCATGCGGCCGCTCGACCGGCTGAGCAGCGACCTGCTCACGATCCAGAAGTACGCGGGCAAGACCAACGAGCACTTCACCAAGCTGCTGCTCAACGTCACCGTGCTGGCCTCCGACTTCCCGCTCGGCGGCAGGCTGTCCGTCTTCGATCCGATGTGCGGGCGCGGCACCACCCTCAACCAGGCCCTCATGTACGGCTACGACGCCTACGGGCTGGACGTGGACGGCAAGGACGTCGAGGCCTACACCGGGTTCATCAAGACGTGGCTGCGCAACAAGCGGCTCAAGCACACGGCCGAGACCGTGCCGGTGCGCCGGGAGCGGGCGCTGGTGGGCAGGCGGCTCAACGTCGCCTTCGCGCTGTCGAAGGACGGGTTCAAGGCGGGCGACGTGCAGCACGTCTCCGTGGTCAACGCCGACACCCTGCGCAGCCGCGAGTTCTTCAAGCCCCGCTCGTTCGACGTGATCGTGACCGACGCCCCGTACGGCGTGCAGCACGGCAGCCACGGCGGGCGGGCCGGCGGCAAGGGGCTGTCGCGCAGCCCCCTGGAGCTGATCTCCAAGGCCGTGCCGGTGTGGGCGGAGCTGCTACGGCCCGGCGGGGCGCTGGGCGTGTCGTGGAACACCTACGGCGGCGGCCGGGAGGAGCTGGCTGCCATCCTCGCCTCGGCGGGGCTGGAGGTGGCGGCGCTCCCCGACTTCGAGCACTGGGTGGACCAGGCCATCGTGCGCGACCTCATGGTGGCCCGCAAGCCGTAGGGATCGGCTCTCTCGCGTCCCGATCCACCGCATAGCGGGAGGGGGCCGCTAGGAGGCGAAGACCGCCAGCGGGCGGGCCGTGCGGCCCTGCTCCTCCACCAGCGCCAGCAGGTCGCCGTCCGGGCCGAACACCCCGATCGGCCCCGCGCCCAGCCCCGCGGCGGGCAGCCGCCCGCCGTGGCGGACCAGCGTCGCCTGCTCGGCCGTCACGTCGCGCCGGGGGAAGGCCGCCGCGACCGCCTCGCCGATGGGCAGGACGACGCACTCCTGCGCCAGCTCGTCCAGCGTGCGGGCCATCGACAGGTCGTACGGGCCGACCCGCGTGCGGCGCAGCCGGGTCAGGTGGCCGCCGACGCCGAGGCCCGAGCCGAGGTCACGGGCCAGGGCCCGGATGTAGGTGCCGCTGGAGCAGGTGACCACCGCGTCCACGTCCACCACGTCGTCGTGGGCGCGCACGTCGAGCACCTCGAAGCCGTACACGGTGACCGGCCGGGCGGCCAGCTCCACCTCCTCGCCGGCGCGGGCCCGCTTGTAGGCGCGCTGCCCGTCCACCTTGATCGCGCTGACCTGCGGCGGGATCTGCATGATCTCGCCGGTGAGCGCGGCCACGCCCTTGTGGACCTCCGCCGGGGTGACGGCGGCGGCCGAGGCCGTGGCCGTGACCTCGCCCTCGGCGTCGTCGGTGTTGGTGGTCACGCCGAGCCGCATGGTCGCCGTGTAGACCTTCTCGGTCAGCGCCAGGTGGCCGAGCAGCCGGGTCGCCTTCTCCACGCCCACCACCAGCACGCCCGTCGCCATCGGGTCGAGCGTGCCCGCGTGGCCGACCCGGCGCGTGCCCGCGAGGCGGCGCATCCTGGCCACCACGTCGTGCGACGTCCAGTCGGCGGGCTTGTCGACGATGATCAGGCCACTCTCGGCCATCTAGACCTTCCTCAGCTGCTCGCGGAACCTCGTCATGGTCTCCTCGACTCCGTCGTGCGAGGTGAACCCGGCGGCGTTGTGGTGGCCGCCGCCGCCCATCGCCGTGCACACCGCCGCGACGTCCACCGCGCCCTTGGAGCGGGTGGACACCTGCCAGGCGCCGTCGTCGTCCTCCTTGCACACCACCGCGACCTCGGCCTCGTCGGCCCGGCGCACGATGTCGATGACGCCTTCGAGCTCGCTGTACGGCAGGCCGTACGCGGCCCGGTCGACCCGCGTCACGTACGTCCACACGAGCCGGTCCTCCAGCTTCACCCGGTCGAGCGCGGCGGCGAGCACCTTGAGGTAGCCGAACGGCGAGCGGTCCCACAGCTCCCGGGCGATCTCGTCGGTGCGCAGTCCGGTGGCGACCAGGCGCGCGGCCATCTCGTGGGCCGCGGGAGAGGTCGAGGAGTGCCGGAAGGACCCGGTGTCGGTCACCAGCCCCGCGTACAGGCACGTCGCGATGTCACGGTCCAGGGTGCCGCCGAGACGGTAGATGAGCTGCTCGGCGAGCATGGCCGTGGCGGCCGCCTTCGGGGAGATGAGGCCGAGCGTGCCGAACCCGGAGCACGACGGGTGGTGGTCCACCACGATGAGCTCGCGGGCGGCGGCGGCGTTCGCGCCGAGCAGGCCGAGCCGGTCGGACGACGCCGAGTCGAAGGTGATCATCAGCTCGGGCGCGGCCGGGAAGTCCTGGGGCGGGCTCAGCATGTCCTGGCCCGGCAGGAACCCGAGCAGGCGCGGCACCGCGAACCGGCGGTCGCCGAACGACGCGACGACCCGCTTGCCCAGCGAGCGCAGCACGAAGCCGGTGGCCAGCATCGAGCCGAGCGCGTCGCCGTCGGGCGACACGTGACAGGCCAGGGCGATCTCGTCGGCCCGGGAGATGAGCTCGACCGCCCGCTCCCAGGCCGCCTCGGGGACGCCGCCGCCCAACGGGTCCTGGCCCGTCACGCCGCGGTCTCCCGTGGCGCCGGCCTCCGGCGGGACGACCGCGCGGCCGGGAGGCGCCGTGCGATCAGGAGGCACCGTGTGGTCGGAAGGCGCCGAGTGATCGGGCGGCACCGTGTGGTCGGAAGGCGCCGAGTGATCGGGCGGCACCGTGTGGTCGGAAGGCGCCGAGTGATCGGGCGGCACCGTCCGGGCGTGGACGTCGGGCGTCACGGCGCCGGGTGTCCCGCCTGGTCGTCCTCCTCCTCATCGGCCTTCTTGTAGGGGTCGGCCTCGCCCGCGTAGGCGGCCCCCTCGGCCTTGCGCGCCACTTCGGCGTCCTTCGCCCGTGCCGCGTTGATGAGGGTGTCGAGCTGCCGCGCGCTGTCGGGCAGCGGGTCGTGCTTGAACGCCAAGGTCGGGGTGAACCGCACACCTGTCTGCCGGCCCACCTCCGCCCGGATGATCCCCTTGGCGCTCTCCAGGGCGGCGGCGCTGTCGGCGCGCTCGGCGTCGGAGCCGAACACCGTGTAGAAGACCGTGGCCTCGCGCAGGTCAGCGGTGATGCGCGTGTCGGTCACGGTGACGAAGCCGAGGCGCGGGTCCTTGATCCGCCGCTCCAGCATCTCGGCGACGATCTGCTGGATGCGGTCGGCGAGCTTGCGCGCTCGCGCTGCGTCCACCATGTTCGCTCCCCCTCACGCACGACTCCTGTCGTGCAGTCGTTCAGTCTTCGTCGTTGTAGAGCCGCTGCCTGGCCGACAGCAGCTCGATCTCGGGCCGGAACGCCACCAGCCGCTCGCAGGCGTCCATCACTTCCTTGCAGTTGGCCGCCGAGGCGGACACCACCGCGATGCCGACCTCCGCCCGGCGATGCAGGTCGAGATGGCCGGTCTCGGCCACGGCCACGGCGGGAAAGCGCCGCTGCACCTCCGCGACCAGGGGACGCACGACGGAGCGCTTCTGCTTCAGCGAGTGGACGTCGCCGAGCAGGATGTCCAGGGTAAGAGCACCCACATACATCGTTGGTTGCCACCGCTTGTCCTGGTGAGTGAGACGCACGCCGGTCCTGCTGCGGTGGGGACCAGGCCCGGGCGTGCGAGGGGCGCTCGGCGGATGGTCCGCCGAGCGCCCGGCCGCGTGCTTACGCGCGCGGCTTCTCCCGCATTTCGAACGTCTCGATCACGTCGTCGATCCGGATGTCGTTGTAGCCGACACCGATACCGCACTCGAAGCCCTCGCGGACCTCGGTCGCGTCATCCTTGAAGCGACGCAGCGACGAGACGGTCAGGTTGTCCGCGATGACGACGCCGTCGCGGATGATCCTGGCCTTGCTGTTGCGGACGATCAGGCCGGAGCGGACCAGCGAACCGGCGACGTTGCCGATCTTCGGCACCTTGAAGACCTCGCGGACCTCCGCCGTGCCCATCTGGACCTCTTCGAACTCGGGCTTGAGCATGCCCTTGAGCGCCGCCTCGATCTCCTCGATCGCCTGGTAGATGACCGAGTAGTAGCGGATGTCGACGCCCTCGCGCTCGGCCAGGTCGCGCGCCCGGGGCTCAGGCCGGACGTTGAAGCCGATGATGACCGCGTTGTCGTCGGCGACGGCCAGGTTGACGTCGTACTCGGTGATGGCGCCGACGGCGCGGTGCAGGACACGGAGCCTGACCTCGTCGCCGACGTCGATCTTGAGCAGAGCGTCTTCCAGGGCCTCGACCGAGCCGGACACGTCACCCTTGATGATGAGCTTGAGCTCGTCGACGCGGCCCTTCTCGAGGTCGCTGAACAGCTCCTCGAGGGTGCGGCGACGGCTCGACTTCGCCATGTCGGCGCTGCGCTTGCGCGCCGCGCGCTGCTGGGCGATCTGGCGGGCCATGCGGTCGTCGGTGACGACGATGAAGTTGTCACCGGCGCTCGGCACGGCCGTCAGGCCCATCACCAGGACGGGACGGGACGGCGTGGCCTCTTCGACCAGCTCGCCGCTGTCGTCGAGCATCGCCCGGACGCGGCCGTAGGCCTCGCCACAGACGATCGAGTCGCCGACGCGGAGCGTGCCGCGCTGGACGAGGACGGTCGCGACGGGGCCGCGGCCCTTGTCGAGGTGCGCCTCGATCGCGATGCCCTGGGCGTCCATGGTCGGGTTGGCCCGCAGGTCGAGCTCGGCGTCGGCGGTCAGGATGATCGCCTCGAGGAGCTCCTCGATGCCGGTGCCGTTCTTCGCCGAGATGTCGACGAAGAGCGTCGAGCCGCCGTACTCCTCCGCGACCAGGCCGTACTCGGTGAGCTGGGCCCTGACCTTGTTGGGGTCGGCGCCCTCCTTGTCCACCTTGTTGACCGCGACCACGATCGGCACGTCGGCCGCCTGGGCGTGGTTGAGCGCCTCGATCGTCTGCGGCTTCACGCCGTCGTCGGCCGCGACCACCAGCACCGCGATGTCCGTGGACTTCGCGCCTCGGGCACGCATGGCGGTGAACGCCTCGTGACCGGGGGTGTCGATGAAGGTGATCTTGCGCTCTTCGCCCTCGTGCTCGGTGGCGACCTGGTAGGCACCGATGTGCTGGGTGATGCCACCCGCCTCGCGCGCCACCACGTTGGTCTTGCGGATGGCGTCGAGCAGCTTGGTCTTACCGTGGTCGACGTGACCCATGACGGTCACGACCGGCGGACGCGCGGCCAGGTCGGCCTCGTCACCGTCGTCCTCGCCGAACTCGATGTCGAAGGCCTCGAGAAGCTCGCGGTCCTCCTCCTCCGGGCTGACGATCTGGATGTTGTAGTCCAGCTCGACGCCGAGCGCCTGCAGGGTGTCCTCGTTGACCGACTGCGTCGCGGTCACCATCTCGCCGAGGTGCAGCATGATCTGCACGAGCGAGGCGGGGTTCGCGCCGATGCGGTCGGCGAAGTCGGACAGCGACGCGCCGCGCGGAAGGCGGATCGTCGCGCCGTTGCCGCGAGCGACCTGCACGCCGCCGATCGCCGGCGCCGACATGTTGTCGAACTCCTGGCGCCTCTGGCGCTTGGACTTGCGACCGCGCGCCGGACGGCCACCGGGACGCCCGAAGGCACCGGCCGTGCCGCCACCGCGACCGCGACCGCCGCCACCGGGACGGCCGGCGAAGCCGCCACCGCCGCCGGGAGCACCTGTGCTGGTGCCGGGACGGCCACCGCCGCCACCCGGACGGCCGGCGAAACCGCCGCCGCCACCCGGACGACCGCCGCCACCGCCGCCGGGACGGCCACCGCCGCCACCGGGACGGCCACCGGGGCCGCCACCCGGACGGCCACCGCCGCCGCCACCACCGGGACCGGCGGGCCGGCCCTGCGGCATCATCATCGGGTTGGGACGCGGTCCACCAGGACGGGGACCACCGGCACCGGGGCCGGGACGCGGACCCGCGGCGCCGGGCGGACCCGGACGCGGGCCGCCGGGCGCAGGCCTGCCGCCCTCACGGCTCTGCGGCGGACGCGGCATCGCTCCGTCGCGCGGCGGACCGTCACGACGCTCACGCTGACCGGGACCGCCACTGTCACGCTGGCCGCCCGGACGCGGCGGACGGGACTGGCCCATGCCGCTGGCGTTGGACGAGAACGGGTTGTTGCCCGGACGGGGACCACGCGGGCCCGGCTTGGGACCGGGGCCGGGGCGCGGACCGCCACCGGAGGAGCCGGCCGGGGCGCCGGGACGCGGAGCACCGCCGGGGGCGCCGCCGCCGGAGGCACCCGGACGGGGCGCGGGGCCCGGCTTGGGGCCGGGACGAGCCGCGGGGCCCGGACGGGGACCCGGCGTCGGGCGCGTGCCCGATCCGGACTCGAAGCGCGCCTGCGGTGCGCCGGACGTCTCGCCGCGCGCGGCCTCGGGCTGCTGCTGCTGCTCGTGAGGCATGGCCACCGGCGGGCGAGGCGTGCCTGCCGCGGGGCTCGCCGGACTCGTGGGGGCCGACGGGGCCGAGGGACCCGCAGGGCCCGGACGCGGACCGGGCTTGGGGCCCGGACCCGGACGCGGGGCCGTGGGGGCCGGCGCCTCGGCGGCGCCGTTGCCGGCCTGGCTCTCGGCCGGCCGGGGGGCAGCCCTGGGCGGCTGCGGCCTGGACGACGATCCGCCGCCCCTGGAGGGCTTGGATACGCCCAATGCTTCGGTGAGCCGCCGGACGACCGGCGCCTCTATGGTGGAGGACGCCGAACGGACGAACTCCCCCATCTCCTGGAGCTTGGCCATGACGACCTTGCTCTCGACTCCGAACTCCTTAGCGAGCTCGTATACCCGGACCTTCGCCACTGCACTCCCTTACTCGGCCCGGGAGGCTGGCTGTGCCGTCCGGACCGTCGTTACCTTGTGGTCTTCATCGCCGCGTGCTCATCAGGCGCTCATAGCAATCTGACTCCGCCCATCAACTCGGCGTCCTACATGACATTTCGTGGGTCCTCCCCGTCCAGGTGCACTCGCACACGCGAGACGTCAAGCGGCCCCGGCACGCGAAACGCGCGCGGAAACGCTCGGCGACGCTCGGCAAGCTCCAGACAACTCATGGCCGGGTGCAGTGAAGCCCCTCGGCCCGGAAGCCGTCCTCGCAGGTCAAGGACCACATGGTCCCCGACCCGCACCAAGCGGAGCAGCTCGGACTTAGCCGTGCGAACCCTGCAACCCACACAGGTGCGCTGCGGGCCCGCCTGGCCACCATATTCCAGCTTACCGCGTTGACGCATCTACGGAACCGGCGGCATCCTCGGCCTGGGTGTCAGGACGGATGTCAATCCGCCATCCGGTGAGCCTGGCGGCAAGCCGGGCATTCTGCCCTTCCTTGCCGATCGCCAGCGAAAGCTGGTAGTCAGGCACGGTCACCCTCGCCACTCGCCCTTCGAGATCGAGAACCTCGACGTGGGAAACACGCGCGGGTGACAGGGCATTCCCGACGAACTCGCCGGGGTCCTCCGACCAGTCGATGATGTCGATCTTCTCGCCGTGCAGCTCGGTCATCACGTTGCGCACCCGCGACCCCATCGGGCCGATGCACGCGCCCTTCGGGTTGACGCCGGGCTTGCGCGACCTGACGGCGATCTTCGTGCGGTGGCCGGCCTCGCGGGCGACCGCGGCGATCTCCACGGTGCCGTCGGCGATCTCCGGCACCTCCAGCGCGAACAGCTTCTTGACCAGGCCCGGGTGCGTGCGCGACAGGGTGACCGAGGGGCCCTTGTGGCCCTTCTTCACCTGCACCACGTAGACGCGCAGGCGCTCACCGTGCACGTAGTCCTCGCCGGGCACCTGCTCGTTGTGCGGCAGCACGGCCTCGATCTTGCCGAGGTCGACCAGCACCACGCGCGGGTCCTTGCCCTGCTGGATCACGCCCGAGACCAGCTCGCCCTCACGGCTGGCGAACTCGCCGAAGTTGATCTCGTCCTCGGCGTCGCGCAGCTGCTGCAGGATGACCTGCTTGGCGGTGGTCGCCGCGATCCGGCTGAAGTTGCCCGGTGTGTCGTCGTACTCCCGGACGATCTCGCCGTCCTCGTCCAGCTCGGCCGCCAAGATCGTGACGTGCCCGCTGGTGCGGTCGAGCTGGGCGCGTGCCTTGGGCGCCGCGCCCTCCGTGCGGAAATACGCGATCAGCAGCGCGTCCTCGATGGCCTTGACGACCAGGTCGAAGGAGATGTCCTTCTCCCTCTCCAGGCTGCGCAGGACGCTCATGTCGATGTCCACGAGGCTCCCCCCTTAGCCTTCGTCGCCGTCGACGTCCGCGTACGCGTCGTCCGCGTCGTCGTCGATCCGGCGGAACTCCACCTGCACCCGTCCGCGGGCCAGGTCCTGATAGTCGAGCCGGCGCACATCGCCGTCGACGTCGAGGTCGACGCCGCTCTCGTCGGCCGAGCGCACCCGGCCCTCCAGCACGCTGCCGTCGCGCAGCTCCGCCTTCACCAGCCGCCTGGCGGCGCGGCGCCAGTGGCGCGGCTCCGTCAGCGGGCGGTCGACGCCCGGCGAGGAGACCTCGAGCGTGTAGGCCGCGGGGCCCATCGCGTCGGTCTCGTCGAGGGCCGCTGAGACGGCCTGGCTCACGTCGGCGATGTCGTCGAGGCTCACCCCTCCGTCGCGGTCGACGATCACACGCAGCAGGCGGCGCCTGCCCGCCTGCGTGACCGTGACGTCCTCAAGGTCGAGGCCCTCCGCGCCGACGACGGGCTCAAGGAGCTTCATCAGGTGGTCGCGGGGTGAATCGCTGCCCATATCGACCTCCCCTATTGTCATGTTGCAGCCGGGCGGACCTCGCCTCTGGCTCTCCTGGCTCTCCGTCGCCCGGCCGCTCAGCCAGCGACGACAGTTGACACCCTATCTGTAGGAGGGCGTCCAAAGAGCGCCAGTCGGTGTGGACGCACCAGACGTAGGGCTGAGCGTACGAGCCGGACACTCCGGCGATGTCACGGGGTCCCCCGAAGGGGCGCGGGCGAGAACGTCCCGGGAGACGTCCTCGGGACGGGACGGACGTCCGGGGACACGGTCCAGACGTCCCTGGGCGGCGGACGTGCGCAAACACCCGGCGGGCCCGAGACGGACGGAGACGTCCCCGGAGACGCGGGGGACGTCCGGAGACGGGTGGAGACGTCTTCCGGGACGTGGCGGAGACGTCCGGGAGACTCGGCGGCGACGTCAGGAGGCCGGACGGGACGTCAGAAAGGGCGGCCCTCGCGGCCTTGCCTGACGGCGGGCAGGGGCGCGAGCCCGTACGATGCTTCTTGCGTCCGTAGTCCGGAGGGCTACTCACGTCCCGTCCGCGGCGCGGAGGGCCGTTCAGGTCCTGTCCCGCCCGGAGGGCTCCTCACGTCCAGCCGTGGCCCAGAGGGCTGCGTACGTCCGCGTTCTGGAGGTCTCTTCCCGTGCGCCCTTCCCTGTCCCGGCGAGCCGTGCTGGCGGGCGGAGCGGCCGCGGTGGCGCTCACGGGGTGCAGCGGCGAGTCCGGCGGCACCGGACCGTCGGAGGCGGCCCAGGAGCCGCCGGAGCTGGTCCTCGCGCGGCAGCTCATCGCCGACAAGGAGTATGTGATCGGCCTGTACGCGGCGCTCATGGCCAAGGGGGCGAACACGCTGGCCCCGTTCCGCGACCGGCACCAGGCGCATCTGGCGGAGCTGCGCCGCCGCTTCCCCGCGGCGGCCTCCCCGGCGTCCGGCGCCCCGTCCTCTCCGGGCGGGCCCTCCTCGGGAGGTCCGTCAGGGGGAGCTCCCACGGCCGGGACTCCCACGGCGGGTGCGGCGGCCAAGGTGTCGCTGTCGTCACTGCGGGAGCTGGAACGCAAGGCGTCCGCCCGGCGTGCCCGCGCGCTCTCCGGGATCGCGCCCTCGATGGCCCAGCTGGTCGCCAGCATCGGCGCCTGCGAGGCCGCCCACGCCCTGGCCCTGCCGCGGTCCCTGTGACCGCACGGCAGGCAGCGGGAACGGGCGTCGCCGGCGTGGAGGCGGTGAGCATGGGGCGGATGAACGGCATGTGCGGTCTACAAGTGATCCGCCGGGTGCGAGCCGCGTCGCCGGGTACGGGTGGCGGACGGCGGGTACGGGCGGCGGGCCTCGTCGTGTGCGGGTGGTCGTGAGAGGTGCGGGTGTGGGAAGGCTCGTGAGAGCGTGAGGTCGTGAGAGCAGCAGGAGGTCCTCGTGAGCGGTGACGCCGAGAGGCTCGGCAAGGCACTGGCCGCCGAGCACGCCGCCGTCTTCGCGTACGGGCTGATCGGTGCGCGCACCAGTGGGACTCTGCGGTCCAAGGCCACGCGGGCCTTCGACGCGCACCGTGCCCGCCGTGACCAGTTGCGCGCGTTCGTCACGGCCCGGGGCGGGCGGCCCGCCGAGGCCGAGCCGTCCTACTCGCTGCCCCTCGTCCCGTCCACGCCCACCGACGCCGTCCGCCTGGCCGTGCAGGTCGAGACCGGTGTGACGGCGGCCTACCTGGAGCTGGTCGCCGCCGACGACCCGGCGCTGCGCAAGTACGCGGCGCTGGCCATGCAGGAGGCGGTGGCGCGTTCGTACGCGTTCCGGCCGGCGATCGGGACGGCGTTCCCGGGCATGCCCGCCGCCGCGCCACCCGCCTCCCCCGGCCCTTCGCCCGTCTCCCCGCCGGCATCGCCGTCCGCGCCCACGGGCGGCTAGGCCACAGGCGGCCGGGTCCACAGGCGGCTGGGCCCACAACCGGCTGGGCCTGCGGCTGCCGCCCATGATCGGCCCCCGTGCGCCGGGGGCCGGGAGCGGACGGTCAGGCTGTGCAGGCGGCCGTGATGCGGTCGGCGGCCTCGGCGAGCGGGATCTCCGACTTCTCGCCCGAGACCCGGTCGCGCAGCTCCACCACGCCCTGGGTGAGCCCTCGGCCCACCACGACGATGGTCGGCATGCCCAGCAGCTCCGCGTCCTTGAACTTCACCCCGGGCGACACCCCGGCCCGGTCGTCCACGAGGACGCGCAGGCCACGGGACTCCAGCTCGGCGGCCAGCTCCAGGGCCGCCTCGATCTGGTTCTCCTTGCCGGTGCCGACGATGTGGACGTCGGCCGGGGCGACCTCGCGCGGCCACACCAGGCCGAGCTGGTCGTGGAGCTGCTCGGCGATGACGGCGACGGCGCGGGAGACGCCGATGCCGTAGGAGCCCATGGTGACGCGGATGGGCTTGCCGTCGGGGCCGAGCGCGTCGAGTCCGGCGGCGTCAGCGTACTTGCGGCCGAGCTGGAAGATGTGGCCGATCTCGATGCCGCGGTCGATGGACAGCTCGGAGCCGCACCGGGGGCAGGGGTCGCCGGCGCGCACCTCGGCGGCCTCGATGGTGCCGTCGGGGACGAAGTCGCGGCCGGCCACCACGTGGGCGGCGTGCTTGCCGGGCTCGTTGGCGCCGGTCACCCAGGAGCTGCCGGTGACGACGCGCGGGTCGACGAGGTAGCGGATGCCGAGCTCGCGCAGGACCTGGGGACCGATGTAGCCGCGGACGAGGCCGGGGTGCCGGGCGAAGTCCTCGGCCTCGAAGATCGCCGGCTCGCCGGGGGCCAGCGACGCCTCCAGGCGCTTGAAGTCGACCTCGCGGTCGCCGGGGACGCCGACGACGAGGGTCTCGACCTTGTCGGAGCCGGGGGTGGTCACCTTGACGACGACGTTCTTGAGGGTGTCGGCGGCGGTGACGGACAGGCCGTGGTGCTCGTTGACGTACGAGACCAGCGTGTCGATGGTCGGCGTGCCGGGGGTGTCGAGGACCCGCAGCGGCTCCTGGTCCTCGACGGCGCGGGCGGGAGGCGGCGTGGTGGTGACGGCCTCGGCGTTGGCCGCGTAGCCGCACGAGTGGCAGGCGACGAACGTGTCCTCGCCGGTGGGGGTCGGCGCCAGGAACTCCTCGGAGGCCGAGCCGCCCATCGCGCCGGACGTGGCGAACACGATCTTGTAGTCGATGCCGAGCCGGTCGAAGATCCGGATGTAGGTCTCGCGGTGCTGCTCGTAGGAGTGCTTGAGGCCGTCGTCGTCCAGGTCGAAGGAGTAGGAGTCCTTCATGAGGAACTCGCGGCCGCGCAGGATGCCGGCGCGGGGCCGCGCCTCGTCGCGGTACTTCGTCTGGATCTGGTAGAGCGTGACCGGGTAGTCCTTGTACGAGCTGTACTCGCCCTTCACCATGTCGGCGAAGAGCTCCTCGTGGGTGGGCCCGAGGAGGTAGTCGACGCCCTTGCGGTCATGGAGGCGGAACAGCAGGTCGCCGTACTCGGTCCAGCGACCGGTCGCCTCGTAGTACTCGCGGGGCAGCAGCGCGGGGAAGAGCACCTCCTGGCCGCCCATGCGGTTCATCTCCTCGCGGACGACGCGGGCGACGCTCTCCATCACCATCTTGCCGAGGGGCAGCCACGAGTAGATGCCGGGCGCCACGCGGCGGACGTAGCCGGCGCGGACGAGGAGCTTGTGGCTCGGCACTTCCGCGTCTGCCGGGTCGTCCCGCAGGGTGCGAAGAAACAACGACGACATGCGCAGCAACACGGCTACTCCTTGTTCGGCCCGGATACGGAGGACTACAGGCTATCGACTCCGGACCAGGAACCGCTCGGCATAAACCGGCGGCGCCCGGCGCCCTCGTCAGAAGGCGGCCCAGAACGGGCCCCACAGCTCGTCCGTGAGCACGATGGTGGCCACCCCCGCGAGCACGCCCGAGATCACGAGCGCGCGCAGCCGGCCGGCGAGGGAGTTGCGCAGGGCGATCACGGCCGCGATGGACAGGCCGCCCACCACGGCCGCGACGGCCGGCCAGAACCCGTTCTCGGCGGCGACGAAGCCGGGCGTGGAGCGGTCCACCACGTCCGCGAGCAGCGCGCCGCCCACGGCGCCCGCCGCGAGGTCGCCCCAGTGGTCCTTCCTGCGGGCCACGTAGGCGAGCAGGCCGAGGCCGACCAGCATGATCAGGGTCCAGTTGAGCCCGGACGCGCTGCCGCCGATGACGTCGAAGGTGAAGTCGCCGCCGTGCAGCGCGCTCGCCCCCATGGCCGCCACCAGCGTGGACACGGCGGCGAGGAACGTGCTCAGCGCCGCCCAGCCGAACCCCTGCGCGGTCACGCCAAGCGCGATGGCCAGGGCCAGGTAGGCGTACGGGTCGTAGAGGTGGCGGAGCCAGGCGGGGCCGCTCTGGGACACGAGCATGCCGACGAGGCCGACGGCCAGCCCCCCGAGGAACGCCGCCAGCACATGCCGTTCGATGCCGCGTTGCCGCCGGTCGTACTCGGCGAAGTCCGCGTAGTCGATCGCCGGCTTCTTCATGTCCATCCCGGGTCATACCTCCCCTGGATCCTCGGGACGGACGACCATAAAGGGGTTATGCGGCCGCACTGAAACCGCAAAGACTGACTGGTCGAGGTAAGGCAACCAATCGCTTGGTAGTCTGACGGCCGTGACGGTCACCGACGAGCTTCGCCACGTGGTCCGCTCCTACCTGTCCGGCCGTCCCGGCACCCCCTGGCAGGCGTTCGCGGGGGAACTGGGCGTCGCGGGGCTGGCCGTCCCGGAGGAGTACGGCGGCGCGGGAGGCGGCCCCGCCGAGGTCGCGGCCGTGGCCGAGGAGCTGGGCCGGGCCCTGTCGCCGTACCCGTTCCTGCAGACGGCGGTGCTCGCCGTGGAGGCGGTCAAGGCGGGCGGCGACGAGGAGGCCATGGCGCGGCTGCTGCCCGTGCTGGCGGGCGGCGGGCGCTCCGCGACCGTGGCGCTGCCCGGCGACGGCGACCTCGACCTGGCGGACGGCCTCCTGTCGGGCACGGTGCCGTACGCCCTGGCGGGCGACCTGGTGCTCGTGTACGCGGGCGGGATGCTGGTGGAGGCCGAGCCGACGCGGCGCGTGCGGCACCGGACGATGGACGAGAGCCGGCCGCTGGAGGAGCTGACCTTCGACCGCGTCCCGGCGCGACGGGCGGGCGACGGCTCGGGCTGGGCGCGCGTGCGCGACCTCGCCGTCGCGGCCCTCGCGGCCGAGCAGACCGGCGGGGCGGCGCGCTGCCTGGAGACGGCCACGGCCTACGCCAAGGAGAGACACCAGTTCGGCCGGCCGATCGGCTCGTTCCAGGCGGTCAAGCACAAGCTGGCGGATCTGCTGCTGCTGGTGGAGTCGGCCCGCTCGGCGGCCCTGGGTGCGGCCGGCGCGGAGAAGACGGAGGGAGTGGAGGGGGCGGAGCTGGAGGAGGCTGCCGCGATCGCGGGCTCGTACTGCTCGGAGGCGTACCTGACGGCCGCCGGCGAGAACATCCAGATCCACGGCGGCATCGGGGTCACCCTGGAGCATCCCGCGCACCGCTACTTCAAACGGGCCACCTCCGACGCGCAGTTGTTCGGCCCTCCGCAGGCGCACCGCGCGCGACTGGCCGCCCGCGTCCTCGGCTAGGACCGGTCAGCCGCCGAGGAGCTCCTCCCAGGGATGGCGGGCGTTGGTGCGGCGCGTGGTGTCGAGCGCCTCGGCCAGCCGCCAGAACCCAGGCTTGGCCCGTACGCGGGCCGTGCCCATGGGGTCGATGGCGTGCAGCTCGAAGCGGACGCCCATGACGTCGAGCACCGCCGACATCTCGCTGCCGGTGCCGGCGGGCGTGACGTCGCCGGGCACGGCCAGCCGCTCGGCGAGCAGGACGGCCACCTCGGAGGCGAACGGCCCGTCACGCCATTCGAGGTGCCAGCTGTCGTCGGAGCCGCGCCACCAGGTGAGGTCACGGCAGGACTCGATGAACTCTGCCTCGGTGGCCAGGGCCGCCATGACCCGCCCCAGGGCCTCGTGGCGGCGCGCGCCGTCGGGAGTGAGGTCGCCCTCTTCCTTCGCCCGCCGCAGCGCGTGCTTTCGCCTCACGAGCATCCACTTTGATCGCGACGGCGCCCTTCCCGCAAGTGTTTCGCGCTGGTAGTCTCTACCAAGCGAGCGCTTGGTTTACTACTTTCGCCGGAGGCGCGATGACGTCGCTACGGATCAGCCTGGGGTACGAGCTGGAGGTCCGCGGGCGCTCCCGCGAGGTCGAGCAACAGGCGTTCCAGAACGTGATCGAGCAGGTCGTGCTCGGCGACGAGCTGGGATTCGACACCGCGTGGTTCGTGGAGCACCACTTCACGAGGGGCTTCTCCCACTCCTCCGCCCCGGACCTCGTGCTGGCCGCCGTCTCGCAGCGGACCGAGCGCATCCATCTCGGGCTGGGCGTCGTGCTGCTGCCGTTCCAGTCGCCCATCCGGACGGCCGAGCGGGTCGCCACGCTGGACGTGGTCAGCGGCGGGCGGGTGGAGTTCGGCACCGGGCGCGGCGCCTCCCCGCTGGAGTACCAGGCCTTCCAGCGCCCGTTCGAGAAGTCGCGCCAGATCTGGGAGGACTGCCTGGAGGCCACGCTGGCCATCTGGCGGGCCGACGGCGAGCCGGTCAGCCGCTCCAACGAGTTCTTCGAGATCCCCGACGTGGCCGTCTACCCGCGTCCCGCGCAGGTGCCGCATCCGCCGGTCTGGGTGGCCTCCACGTCGCTGGACGGCTACCTCGCGGCGGCCAGGCACGGCTACAACCTGCTCGGCATGACCATGCTCAAGGGCATCGACGACGTGGCCACCGACATAGCCCGCTACCGGGAGGCGCTGGCCGAGGCGGGGTTCGACCCGGCCACGCGGCGGGTCGCGCTGATGATCCCCTGGTACGTCGGCTCCACCAGGGACGAGGCCGCCGCGACGGCCGCCGACGCCGTCCTGTGGTACATCCGCCGCCAGGTCAACCTCGTCACCCCGCCGGACTACTACGACGCGCGACACGCCACCCACCGGGTGCTGGGCCAGCTCGCGGCCGGGATGCCGCCCGAGGAGGCGATGGCCACGTTGCGCGAGCACCTGATGGTGGTGGTCGACGACGTGGAGGGGTCGCGCAAGGCGCTGACCCGCATCGCGGAGGCGGGCGCCACGGACCTGATCCTGCAGTGCCAGGTCGGCGGCCTCGCCCACGAGCACGTGACCTCGTCCATGCGGCGGTTCATGGACGAGGTGGCGTCATGACCGCCGGGTCGGGCGCGGGGGCGTACCGCTGGCTCACCCGTGACGACCTCGGCGCGGCCGGGGCCGCCGCCACCGGGCTGCTCCACGTGCCGCCCGACGCCTCCGGCGTCTTCCCGCTCGCCCCCGCCGACCGCGAGGCCGAGGAGGAGCTGACCGCCGCCGCGTTGCGGGCCGCCGGCGTGGGCGGGCGCGACCGGGTCGTGGTGGCGCTCGCCGAGCCGGCGGGCGCCCTGTGGGCCTCGGCCGCCTCCCGGGTGGCCGCCGCCGCCGCGTCCGTGGGGCCGCGCGGCCGGATGCGCCTGCACCACGCGCTGTCGGCGCTCGGGGCGACCACGCTGGTCGCGACCCCCACCGGCGCCATGGACTTCCTGGCCCGGCTGCACCTGGAGTTCCTGCTCGACCCGCTGGACCTCGGGCTCCGGCACATCGTGCTCACCGGCGAGATCGCCTCGAAGCGGACCCTCGGCCACCTGGCGGGCGAGTTCGACGCCGAGGTCCACGAGGTGTACTCCAGCCCGTTCAGCGGGGGCGCCCTGGCCTGGCGGGCGGCGGAGGACGAGCCGCTCACGCCGCTCGCCGACGGTCTGCTGCGGCTGGCCGCGCTCGGCAAGGACGAGCTGCTGCCGCACGCCCCCGGCGCGGCCGAGCTGGTGATCACGCCGGCCGGCCACTCCGCGCTCGGCGACGCCGTGCTGCGGACCGGCCAGGTGGCGCGCGGCCCGGCCGACGGGATCCCCGCCCCCGCGCACACCGTGGGAGAGCACGTGCTGGTGCGCGGCGTGTGGCTGTCGCTGCCCCGGATCGGCCGGACCCTCACGAAGATCGACGGGGTGGCCCGTTGGGAGCTCGGCGTCAGCCGGCAGGGCACGCTCGACGCGGCGGTCCTGACCGTGACGTTCAACCGGGCCAGCCTGGTGGGCAACCCGATGTGGCGCTCGCGCCTGCAGGAGGCCGTGCGGGCGCTGACGCCGATCTCGCTCGCGGTGGAGATCGCTCCGGAGGTCGCCGAGACGCCCTCCCCCGGCATGGTGAGCGACCTGCGCGGTCACCACCTCGGCCGCGACAGGGCGCTCGTGACGTGACGCACCGACTCAGCTTGGAGGCGCGGGAGACGTGGAACCGGTGCCGGACTGGGGGACGATCCCCCGCATGCTGCGCGACCAGGCCGCCCGGCACCCCGGCGCGACCGTCCTGGCCGACGGCGCGGACCGGACGAGCCTGGCGGAGCTGCTGGAGGCGGCCACGCGGGTGGCGCGGGGTCTCATGGCGCTCGGCGTGGAGCCCGGCGACCGGGTCGCGCTGTGGGGCGTGAACGACCCGTCCTGGGTGGTCCACGCCTTCGGCGTCTGGTGCGCCGGCGCGGTCCTCGTGCCGCTCTCGTCGCGGGCCAAGGGCCTGGAGGCGGCGGCGATGATCCGCAGGACCGCCGCCCGGGTGCTGATCACCGGAGAGGGGGCGGGGCGGACGGCGCCGGCGGACCTCCTGCCGCCGGGCACCGGCCTGCTCCATGTGGTCGTCCCCGCCTCCGCGCCCCCGGGCCCGGGCCGTCTCACCGCCTCGGAGCTGCTGGAGCGGGGCGAGCAGGTCGCGCCGGACGCCGCCGAGGAGCGGGCGCTGGCCGTACGGCCGGAGGACCTGTGCGAGATCATGTCCACCTCCGGCACCACCGGCACGCCCAAGGGCGTCATGCTCGACCACGCCCAGGTGCTGCGCGGCTACTGGGACTGGGCCGAGATCGTCACCCTGGGCGAGGACGACCGCTACCCGGTCATCGCGCCGTTCAGCCACGGCTTCGGGCTGAACGCGGGGCTGCTCGCGTGCGTGCTGCGGCGGGCCACGATGATGCCGATCCGGGCGTTCACCCCCGACGGGCTGATGGAGCTGATCTCCTCCGGCCGGATCAGCGTCCTGGCGGGGCCGCCCACGCTGTTCCACCGGCTGCTGGACGAGCTGGACCGCAGAGCGTGCGACGTCTCGTCGCTGCGGGTGGCCATCTGCGGGGCCGCCGCCGTCCCGCCGTCGCTCATCACCCGGCTGGTCGAGCAGGTGGGCATGGAGCGGGTGATCAACGCGTACGGCCTGATGGAGGGCACGGTCGTCTCCATGACCAGGGCCGGCGACCCGGTCGGGGTGGTCGCGGCCACGACCGGGCGGGCGGTGCCCGGCATCGAGGTCAGGGTCGTGGACGACGAGGGCAAGGACGTCGCGCCGGGCGAGCGCGGCGAGATCCTGCAGCGCGGCTACGGCGTGATGCGCGGCTACTGGGACGAGCCGGACAGGACCGCCGAGGTGGTCGACCGGGACGGGTGGCTGCACACGGGCGACGTCGGCGTGCTGGACGCGGCCGGGAACCTGGCGATCGTGGACCGCAAGAAGGACCTGTACATCGTCAACGGCTTCAACGTCTCCCCCGCCGAGGTGGAGTCGTTGCTGCTGCGCGAGGGCTCGCTGGCGCAGGCGGCCGTCGTCGGGGTGCCCGACACCGTCTCGGGCGAGTCCGGCTGCGCGTACGTGGTGCCCCGTCCCGGCGCTGAGGTGGACGTGGAGGCGCTGCTGGCCTGGGCGGGGGAGAACATGTCCAACTACAAGGTCCCGAGGCGCGTCGTGGTCGTGGAGGCCCTGCCGGCCAACGCCAACGGCAAGATCGACAAGGCCGCCCTGCGCGCCCGCGCGACACGGGACGCTCTTGACGGCGAAAAGAGGCTGTCATAGGCGCTCGCACGGGGAACAATCGCCACGAGACGGTGATCCCGGCCGGACGCCTGGCCCGTGCCGAGGAGTCGCCGTCGCAGGGAGGCGACGTGGCGTTGCGCGTGGCGGTCATCGGATCGGGGCCCGCCGGGATCTACACGGCCGAGGCCCTGGTCAAGCAGTCGTCGGAGCCGGTCGAGATCGACGTGCTCGAACGCCTGCCCACGCCGTACGGCCTGGTCAGGTACGGCGTCGCGCCCGACCACACCTCGATCAAGTCCATCGCCGGCTACCTGCGGCGGGTGCTGGAGCTGCCGCAGGTGCGCTTCCTCGGCGGCGTCACGCTCGGCGTGGACGTGTCCGTGAGCGACCTGCTGAGCGCCTACGACGCCGTCGTGTACGCCACGGGCGCCATGGTGGACCGGCGGCTCGGCATCCCCGGCGAGGACCTGCCGGGCAGCGTGGCGGCCACCGACTTCGTCAACTGGTACTGCGGCCACCCCGACGTGGACGCCGGCCGGTTCGTCCTCGACAGCTCCGAGGTGGCGGTCATCGGCGTCGGCAACGTGGCCGTGGACGTGGTGCGGATCCTGGCCAAGACGGCCGACGAGCTGAGCGCGACCGACGTGCCGCACGAGGTGCTCGAACGCCTGGGCGCCAGCCAGGTCAAGGCCATCCACATGATCGGCCGGCGGGGGCCGGAGCACGCCAAGTTCACGCTCAAGGAGCTGCGGGAGCTCGGGGAGCTGGCCAACGCCGACGTGTGCGTGCGGCCGGAGGAGGCCGTCGTGCTCGGCGGCGACTTCCCGCGCCAGGTGCGGGGCAACATCGAGGTGCTGCGCTCGTGGTCGGAGCGGCGGCCGGCCGGCCGGCCACGCCGGCTCGACGTGCGGTTCTGGCTGCGCCCGGTGGAGATCATCGGCAGCGAGCGGGTCGAGGGGCTGCGGCTCGAACGCACCCGGCTGAGCCCCGAGGGGCGCGTGGAGGGCACCGGCGAGTTCGAGACGCTGCCGGTGGGGATGGTGCTGCGATCCGTCGGCTACCAGAGCGTGCCCCTGCCGGACGTGCCGTTCTCCCACGAGACGATGACCGTGCCGAACGAGGCGGGGCGGGTGCGCGAGCGCGAGTACGTCGCCGGCTGGCTCAAGCGCGGCCCGACGGGCGTGATCGGCACGAACAAGTCCGACGCGGCCGAGACGGTCCGCACGCTGCTGGCCGACCTCGCGGGCCGCGGGCACGAGCTGAAGACGGACCTCGACACGCTGCTGGCCGAGCGCGGGGTGCGGCCCGTCACCTACGAGGAGTGGCTGGCCGTCGAGGCGGCCGAGGCCGAGCTGGCCCGCACGCTGGGCCGCGGCGAGCGCGTCAAGCTGGCCGGCCTGGAGGCCATGCTGCGCGCCTTCCGCCCCTGAGGCCGCCCCTGAGCCCGGTGTCCCTCGGCGGGTTAGGGTGCAGGGCATGCGTGTGACCATGGGGGACGTGCCGCTGGCCGCGTTCGAGGACGCCTTCCGGGCCCAGCGGGCCCGCTATCCGGGCGCCTCCCCCGGCTGGCGCCCCGGATGGCAGCCGGTGCACACGGTGTACGTGCCGGCCGACCGGTTCTCCGCCGGGACCGTCGCGGACTGGGGCGGGCGGGCCCTGGCGCTGGCGCGGGCGGGGCTGGCCGGTCCCGCCGAGGTCGTGGACGTGTTCGGGGTGCCGGAGGGGCTGGCGCCGGCCGTGCACGAGCGGGTGCTGCGCAAGCTCGCCCGCGAGCCCGTCGAGGACCTGCGGATCGACTTCGAGGACGGCTACGGGGTGCGGCCCGGCGAGGAGGAGGACGCGCACGCCGTGCGGGCCGCCGAGGCGGTCGCGGAGCTGCGGGCCGCGGGGACGCTGCCGCGGCGGTGGGGGCTGCGGGTGAAGTCGTTCGCCGACGGCGACCCGGCGCGCTCGGCGCGGACGCTCGACGGTTTCCTCACCGAGGTGGCGGCGCGCTGCGGCGAGCTGCCGCCCGGCTTCGTGGTGACCTTCCCCAAGGTGCTCATGGAGGAGTACCTGGTGGAGTTCGCCGACCTGCTGGGGCGGCTCGAACGCGGGCTGGAGCGCGGGCTCGGGGGCGGCGCGGAGGTGCGGCTGCGCTTCGAGATACAGGTGGAGGCGCCGCAGACGCTGGCGTTCCTGCGGGGCGACCTCGCCGAGACGCTGGGAGGCAGGCTCGCCGCCGCGCACTTCGGCGTGTTCGACCACACGGCGGCGATCGGCCTGCCGCCGCAGGAGCAGCGGCTCGACCACCCGGCCTGCGACCACGCCCGGCACGTCATGCAGACCGCGTTCGCGGGGACGGGGGTGGAGCTGTCGGACGGGTCGCTGGCGGCCGCGCCCGCCTCGGAGTCGGCCGCCGACGTGCGCGGGCTGTGGCGGCGGCACGCCGAGCTCGTACGGCACTCGCTGCGCCACGGGTACCACCAGGGCTGGGACATGCACCCCTCGCACCTGGTGAGCCGGTTCGCCGCGGTCTACGCCTTCCATCTGGCGACGTACGACGCGTACCGGGAACGGGTGCGGGCCTGGGAGGAGGGGCGGGCGGGCGACGGCGGGGTCATGGACGAGCCCGCCACGATCAGGCCGCTCGTGGCGGCCCTGTCACGCGCGGACGCCGCCCTGTCCGGCCCCGGCTGAGGCCCGGACCGCGTCCGGGGCCCGGCCGCTCAGTCGCGGTCGACCAGGGCGCGCCACTGCTGGACCAGCCGCCGGTCCACGGGGTCCGACCAGCTCTCCCGTACGGCGGAGCCGACATGGAAGGCGCGCACCCCGTAGTCGAGCAGGGCCGGCACGTGCGGTGGCCGCAGCCCGCCGCCGGCCAGGATGATCGACCCGTCACCGGCCTCGGCACGGGTCTTGAGCACCGGCAGCCCGTCCGCCACACCGGTGGGCCCGCCGGCGGTCAGGACGGTCGCCAGGTTCGGCAGGAGCCGCACGGCGCGCCAGGCGGCCAGGACGTCGGCCGCGTGGTCGACCGCCCGGTGGAACGTCCAGGGCAGCGGCGAGACGGCGTGGATGAGCGCCTCGGTGGCGGCCAGGTCCACGGCGCCCGCCCCGTCGAGGAACCCGAAGACGAACCCCGCCGCACCGGCCTGGGCCAGCTCCTTGGCGTCGCGCCGCAGCCGGTCGAGCACGTCCTGCCCGGCCGTGAACGTGGCGTCGCGGCGCAGCATGACCATCTGGGGCAGCGGGCACTCGGCGGCGATGGCGGCGACCGTCTCGGGCGCGGGTGTGAGCCCGTCGGCCGCCATGTCGGCGACGACCTCCACGCGGTCGGCGCCGCCCTGCTCCGCGGCCACGGCGTCGCGCACGTCGAGCGCGATCACCTCAAGGAGGGATCCGGTCATGAGGGCAGGTTATCGGGTGCTCTACCCCTTTCCGCAGGCGAAGCCCCAAAAGCCCGTTACGTCCTGGCTGGTCCTGGGGGCCGGCGGCCGTCAGGCGCCGATGAGCTCGGGGAGGGTGAGGTCGCGGAAGGCGGCGACCATGGCGCTCTCGGCGGGGCGCTGGAAGAGGGCGCCCGAGGCGCGGTGCGGGAGGTCCACCGTACGGACATGCTGGAAGCCGCGCCGCCGGTAGTAGTCCTGGAGTTCCTGGTTGCGCTTGGCGCAGTCGAGCCGGAGCCAGCGGCGCCCCGTGGCGCGGGCCGTGTCCCCGGCCCAGTCCAGCAGCGCGTCCCCGAGACCCGTGCCGGCCCAGGGCCTGGCCACGGCCAGCTTGTGGACGTACAGCGCCGAGCCGGGGTCGTCGGCGGGCGCCCAGAACTCCGGGTCCGCGTGGCCGTCCAGGGCGATGGTGGCGACCGGGGGGACGTCCTCGTCGGGGTCGAGGTAGCGCAGCTCGTCGTCCAGCAGGTACAGCACCCGCTCCTCGATCAGCGGCTCGATCCGCTCGGGGCCGAAGCCGCCCCGCGGCCACTGGCTCACGCCCTTGGAGTGCAGCCATTCGGCGGTGTCGGCGAGCAGGGTGAGGACGCCCTGGAGGTCGGAACGGTCGGCGCGGCGCAGGGCCAGCGGGTGCAGGAGGGTCGCGGTACCGGAGCCCGAAGTGCCGGAGAGGGTGCCGAAGGCAGTGATGGAGTGCATGGTTCGCCCTTTCGATGCGTTGGGTGTCCGAGTCACTACTGTGAGTGATGGCGCAGTGGCGCACGGACTCGGCTAGGGTGACTTAAAGGCGATATGTATGCATATACACGCATAAATTGGGTTTTAGGGAGTATGCACGACTCCCCTAGCCCGGCGAGGCCGGATTACTCGCGGCGGGCCGCCGGCGGGATCACCCCCAACCGAGCTCGACTAGCGGCTGTCGAGCTCGTATCTGATCAAGTGCTTGTCCGCGGGTAGCACCGAGACCGCGACGCGCACCGGCGTATCAGCCCTGTCGTAACCAACACGGACATACACGACAACTGGCGTGCCCAGTTCCAATTGAAGCCTCTCAACTTCCTCTTGGTTGGGCATTCGCGCCCAAATGTCGTCAATCACGCGAACTTGTTCATGCCCGAGCTCCTCCAGAACCCGGTTCGCCCCTCGCGCGATGTCCCCCGGCCTGGCGATTTCCGAGGTGGCCACCAAATCCCGGGGGAAGTAGGAGTCATTGGTGTTGTACGGCTGCCCGTCGACGAAACGGAGCCGCCGGCGCACCACGGCGAGCTCCCCGTCGGCCAGCTCCAACCGGCTGGCGATCTCCTCGACGGGTGTGACGGTCAGCACCTCGATGAGCTGGCTGGGCGCCCGGCCCTCCTGGGTGACGGCGTAGGCGAACGCCTCACGCAGCTCTCCGCTGGGCTGTGGCTCCAGCTCTCGCTGCGGGTAGATGAGCAGCGGCCTGCGGTCCCGGACGATCGTGCCGCGGCGGGGCGTCCGGGTGACCAGCCCTTCGTTGACCAGCTCGCCCAGGGCCAGCCGGACGGTGTTGCGGCTCACCCCATGGTCCTCCATGAGCTGGGCCTCAGTCGGCAGCTGCGCTCCGGGACCGAGTACACCGGAGTAGATGGCCTTCCGTAGTTCGGAAGCCACCTGCTGGTACAGCACCGACCTTGCCACTTTCACCCCTTATTGTGCCAACAATTTAGACGATCTGGTTCTAGCAGGCCACAACCCCTTGACCAAAGGGCCCCCGCAGCCGCATCATCCATTCGTTGGTACAAATCCATCGAAAGGCCGGGAGGAGGTGAGGGCCAGTGTTGCCGGTCCACGCGGGTACGCCATACCTGCCCTGGCAAGACCCAGACGATGCACCACGTTTACTGCGTTACGCGGTGCGTCGCCATACGTTCGGTCTTACCTGCACGAACACCCGGAATGGCAGTCCCGTACCGACCAGGTCGACCGAGCGTTGCCGGCACCCGGAGTCCTCGCACTCCCCCACCGTCTCCGTGCGCGAACCATCGATCTAGGACTCCAACCCTCGCCGGAGTCCTGGCGTCGCCGCGCATGGGGCTGGAAGCGCGTCCTGGCGGGTCCCCCACGCCCGCCAGGACGCGCGTTCCGCATGTCACCCGTCTTTGGGTGACGCTCACTCCCCGGCGGGCTCCCAGTCGACGAGCGTGAGCTCCCCTGCCGTGAACACACCCCTGACCCGCTCGCCGCCCACCGGCTCCCGCGACGCCCGCCACCCGCCGTGCAGCAGGCAGTCGGGCACCGCCGCCGGCCGCACCATCACCACCACGTAGGGCCCCCCGCCCCCCGTGCCTGCCCCGCCGAACGCCTGATGGCTGACGATCCAGCTCTCCACGGTTCCCTCCGGGGCCACCGCCTCCCAACGCCACCGCTCGGCGCGGCAGGCCGGGCAGAACGCCCTGGCGGGGAAGCGCGCCGTGCCGCACGCCTCGCACCGCTGCACCGCGAACTCCCCCCGCCCCGTCCGCTCCCACCACGGGGCCGAGTCGCGGTCCGTCGTCACCTGGAACACCGGACGCCCGCCACCAGCCATGCGATCAGCCCTTCCTGAGGATCAAGGCGGAGGTCGCCGGCAGGATGTAGCCGGGCTGGGCCGTGGACAGGGCCACCTCCGCGCCCGGCACCTGGCGGTCCCCCGCGTCGCCGCGCAGCTGGGAGACGGCCTCGGCGATGTGGTTCATGCCGTGGACGTAGCCCTCCGACAGGAAGCCGCCGTGGGTGTTGACCGGCAGCGTCCCGTCCAGGGCCGTGGCGCCCGAGGCGACGTACGGGCCGCCCTCCCCCTTGGGGCAGAACCCGTAGTCCTCCAGCTGGACGAGCACGGAGTAGGTGAAGCAGTCGTAGATCTCGGCCACGTCGACGTCCTCCGGACCGATGCCGGCCTGGCCGTACAGGCGGGGGGCGAGGGCGGCGGCGGCCGTGGTGGTGGGGTCGGCGCGCCCGCCCGACAGGTGGCTCTCCCCGCCGCCCCAGGCGGCGGCCGAGACGAGCACCGGCGGCCGGCGCAGGTCGCGCGCCCGCTCGGCGGTGGTCACGACCAGCGCGCAGGCGCCGTCGGTCTCCAGGCAGCAGTCGAGCAGCCGGAACGGCTCGGCGATCCACCGGCTGGCCAGGTAGTCGTCGAGCGTGATCGGGGTGCGCATGAGGGCGCGGGGGTTCTTGACGGCGTTGGCGCGCTGGGTGACCGCCAGCCGGCCGAAGTGCTCCGCCGTGGTGCCGTACCTGAGCATGTGCGCGCGGGCGTACATCGCGTACTGCTGCGGCGGCGCGAAGAAGCCGTACGGCGCCTGGTACTGCACCTCGGGGCCCGGCGGCAGCCCGCGGCCGGTGCCGCCCATGCGGAACTCCGAGCGGGCGTTGATGGCGCGGTAGCAGACGACGGTCTCGGCCATGCCCGCGGCCACGGCGAGCGCGGCCTGGGCGACGACGGCGTGGGAGACGCTGCCGCCGCCGAACTGGTCGAGGTGCCAGCTCAGGTCGCGGATGCCGAGCGCGGGCCCGACGAGGGTGGGGGCCGCGGAGTCGCCGACGCGGTGGGTGGCCAGGCCGTCGACGTCGTCCGCGGTGAGCCCCGCGTCGTCCAGGGCGGCCAGGACGGCGCGGCAGGCCAGGGTCAGGGTGCTGACGCCCGAGTCCTTGCCGAACGGCGTGTAGCCCACGCCCGCGACGGCCGTACGATCCCGGAAGGCGAGCAAGCGCTTGGGCATCAACACACGCTAGGCCGCGCGCTCCGGACGTGTCAACGTGACAGGGTGGACGGTCGCCGGCGCACCGCTTGACAGGCTTTCCGCCCCGCGCCTACCGTCCAAGCAAGCGCTTGGTGAGATACACTCGACTGGGCGGACAAAGGAGGTCCACATGAGCACACACGCTGCCCGGCTGGTCACGCCGGACGGTTGTGCCGGCCGTCCCACGCCCTACCAGCGCAGGACCCTCCACGGAGCCGCCATGCCGAACGGCCCTACCCCCCAGAGCGCGAACGGTCACCTCGACGCCTTACGGTTCCGGCAGGTGCTCGGGCGCTTCGCCACCGGCGTGGTGGCGATCACCGCGCTAGACCCGGCGACCGGCACGCCGTGCGGCCTGGCGGCCAACTCGTTCACCTCGGTGTCGCTCGACCCTCCACTGGTGGCGTTCTGCGTCGCGCACACCAGCACGAGCTGGCCGCGCGTACGCGGGGCCGAGATGCTCACCGTGAACGTGCTGGCCGAGCACCAGCAGCCGGTGTGCGTCCAGATGGCGGCCAAGGGCGGCGACAAGTTCGCGGGGCTGAAGTGGACCGGCTCGCCCGGCGGCAACCCTGTGCTGGACGGGGCGCTGGCCTGGATCGACTGCGCGGTCGAGGCCGAGCACCCCGCCGGCGACCACATGATCGTGGTCGCGCGGGTGCTCCAGCTCGACGTCCACGCGGAGGGCGGGCCGCTGGTGTTCTTCCGCGGCGGCTACGGGGGCTTCGTTGAGCCTGCGTGAGGAGGCGCGGGCCTGGCTGGAGGACCACCTCACCGGCGAGTTCGCCGGCGCGCGCGGGCTGGGCGGACCCGGCCGCGAGCACGAGGGCCACGAGATCCGGCTGGCCTGGGAGCGCCACCTCGGCAAGGCGGGCTGGACCTGCCTGGCCTGGCCCGCACGGTACGGCGGGCGCGACGCCTCCCTGGCCGACCAGGTCGCCTTCCACGAGGAGTACGCCCGCGCCGACGCCCCCGCCCGCGTGGGCCACATCGGCGAGGGGCTGCTCGGCCCGACCATCCTCCAGCTCGGCACGGACGAGCAGAAGGCCCGGTTCCTCCCTCCCATCCAGCGCGGCGAGGAGCTGTGGTGCCAGGGCTACTCCGAGCCGGACGCGGGCTCCGACCTGGCCGGGGTGCGGACCCGGGCGCGCCTGGAGAGCGGCCGGTGGGTGGTGACCGGGCAGAAGGTGTGGACGTCGCTGGCGCACGTGGCCGACTGGTGCTTCGTGCTCTGCCGCACGGAGCCGGGCTCGGAACGCCACCGGGGGCTGTCGTACCTGCTGGTGCCGATGCGCCAGCCCGGCGTCGAGGTGCGGCCGATCGTGCAGATGACCGGCACGTCGGAGTTCAACGAGGTGTTCTTCGACGGCGCCACCACCGACGCCGCCAACGTCGTCGGCTCCCCCGGGGACGGCTGGCGGGTGGCGATGGCCACACTGGCCCACGAGCGGGGCGCGTCCACGCTGGGGCAGCAGATCGGGTTCCGGCGGGAGCTGGCCAAGGTGATCGAGACGGCCCGGCGCACCGGGGCGGCGGAGGACCCGGTGCTGCGCGACCGGCTGGTCAGCGCCTGGCTGGAGCTGCGGATCATGCGGCTGAACGCGCTGCGCACGATGCGGCCCGATCCGGGGCCGGAGGCGTCCATCGGCAAGCTCTACTGGTCGGAGTGGCACCGCAGGCTCGGAGAGCTGGCCCAGGCCGTCCAGGGCAGGGCGGGGCTCGTCGCCCGCGACGGGGAGCTGGACGACCTGCAACGGCTCTACCTGTTCAGCCGGGCGGACACCATCTACGCCGGGTCCAGCGAGATCCAGCGCAACATCATCGCCGAACGGACGCTGGGCCTGCCCCGGCAGTGAGGGGCACCACGATGGCACCGGCGTACCCGCGCGGACACGGTCTGCTCGACGGCAAGGTCACGCTCGTCACCGCCGCGGCCGGGGCCGGCATCGGCTACGCGACCGCGCGGCGCTGCGCGGAGGAGGGCGCCACCGTCGTCCTGTCCGACCGGCACGAGCGGCGCCTGGGCGAGGCCGCCGAGGCGCTGGCGGAGCTGACCGGCGTCAAGCCGCTGGCCGTGCCGTGCGACGTGACGTCGGAGGACCAGGTGGGGGCGCTGTTCGAGGCGGTGGCGCAGCGGCACGGGCGGCTGGACGTGCTCGTCAACAACGCCGGGCTCGGCGGCACGGCCGAGCTGGCCGCGATGACGGACGAGCAGTGGCACGCGGTCATCGACGTCACCCTGCACGGCACCATGCGCTGCACCAGGGCCGCCCTGCGCCGGATGGTCCCGCAGGGGTCCGGGACGATCGTGAACAACGCCTCGGTCGTCGGCTGGCGGGCCCAGCGCGGCCAGGCGCACTACGCGGCGGCCAAGGCCGGGGTCATGGCACTGACCCGGTGCGTCGCGATGGAGGTCGCCGAGCACGGCGTCCGGGTGAACGCGGTGGCGCCGTCGCTGGCCGTCCACCCGTTCCTGGCGAAGGTGACGAGCGAGGAGGTGCTGGCGGAGCTGGCGGCGCGGGAGGCATTCGGACGCTCGGCCGAGCCGTGGGAGGTGGCCAACGTCATCGTCTTCCTGGCCAGCGACTACGCCACGTACATGACGGGCGAGGTCGTCTCCGTCTCCTCCCAGCACCCCTGAGGCGCCTTATATCTTGTGCGACAAGATATAGTGGGGACGTGAACATAACGGAGCCCATGTTCCTCGCGCTCACCGCGCTGGTGGACGAGCCCCGGCATGGCTACGGGATCGTCCAGGAGGTCGACCGGCTGTCGGAGGGAAGGGTCCAGCTCAAGATCGGCTCGCTGTACGGGGTGCTCGACCGGCTCGCCGCCGACGGGCTGGTGCAGCTCGACCGCGAGGAGGTCCAGCGGGGGCGGCTGCGCCGCTACTACCGGCTGACGGACGACGGCGCCCGGACCCTCGCCGACGAGGCCGCCCGGCTGGCGGCCAACGCCGAGGCCGCCACGGCCAGGCTGCGCGCCCGCGGGACGGCCGGCCGCCCGTCCGCCGGCCCGTCCCCCACCCCCCGGCCGGCCACCGCCCTGGCGGTGCTCGCCCGTACGTCCCTGACCGCTCTCGCCGCGCGCGCGGCGGCCGCTGGAGGTGTCGCGTGACCGAGCCCGACCCGGTGCTGCTGGAGCAGCGCTACCGGTCCGTCCTGCGGATCCTGCCCGCCTCCTACCGGGTGGAGCGGGAGGACGAGATGGTGGCGGCGTTCATGGAGATGTCCGGCGAGGTGCCGGACGAGCGCAACCCGCGCCCGCGCTGGGGCGAGGTCGCCAGCGTGGTCGCGCTGGCGGTGCGGGTCCGGCTCGGCGGAGCGGGCGCGCGGGCCGCCGCCTGGGGTGAGACGGTCCGGCTTCTGGCGCTGCTCGGCCTGGGATTCCAGGCGATGCTGGGCGTTCACGACCTGGCGTGGCGGGCGGCCTCGGCGGCTGCGCACCTCCCCGCCCCCTACGCCACCACCTCGCCGTTCCCCGCGGTGGCGGATGCGCTCTGGATCGTCGCGTTCGCGGCCGTCATGCGCGGCTTCACCGGTCCCGCCAAGGTCGTGGCGGCCACGGCCGGAGCGGTCTCGCTCCTGCTGATCGGCGCCGGGCCGCCCGTCCAGCTCACCTGGGCCGCGCCGCCCGCCGCGCTCATGGCGTCGGTGCCCGTGCTCGCCCTGCTGGCGGGCTTCCACGCCGATGCGCCGGCGACCGTCCGCCCGTGGCGCCTCCTGCTGCCGATGGCCGTCGCCCTGCCGTCGGCGCTGCTGCCGTGGGCGCCGCTGCCGTGGACCTCGGCGTCCGAAGCGCTCCTGGCCCTGTGGTCCCTGTCCTACCCCGATGCGTTCGCGACCGTGGCGTGTGCCGTGGCGGGCATCGCCGCCCTGCGCCGCGGGTCGGCCCCCTCGGTGCGCCTCGCGCTGGCGGCGGCGGGGGCACTGCTGCTCGCGTGGCGCCTGCCCATGGCGTGGCCGGTGCCGGGCGCCGAGCTGGTGTGGGGGCCCGCCGCGGTGCTGTGCGGCGTGCTGGCGGTGGTGATCGTGCCACTGATCGTCACGGGGACGCGACTGCTGCCCCCGGCGCAGCGGGCGAAGCCCGAACCGGCTGCCTGACCGGCCACGACATCTTCATGACAATCTAGGCGGAAGGGGCGGCCACGTCCTACTGTCCCGTGTATGGCTACCCGCTCCTCCTTCCTGCTCGACGTTCTCGTGGCCGAGTTCGGCGAGTCGATCAAGCGCGAACCGGCCGCGTTCCGGCGCAAGTTCCGCAAGATGGCCGCCTCGCCGTTCGCCTTCTACCGGGGCAGCGCGAGCCTGTTCTACGCCGACCTCACCGGCGAGTTCGCCGACGACGCCTTCCTCGACGAGCCCACCAGCCGGGTGTGGATCCACGGTGACCTGCACGCCGAGAACTTCGGCACCTACATGAACGCCTCCGGCGTGCTCGTCTTCAACGTCAACGACTTCGACGAGGCGTACGTCGGGCCGTACACCTGGGACCTCAAGCGCTTCGCCGCCAGCGTGGCGCTCATCGGGTACGCCAAGGCGCTGTCCGACGAGGTGATCAGCTCGCTCGTGAGCGGCTTCGGCACCGCCTACCTGGACGAGCTGACCGCCATCGCGCACGGCGGCGACGACGCGATCGGGTCGCTGACGCTCGGCACCACCACCGGCGTGCTGCACCGGGTGCTCCAGACGGCGCGGCTGCGGACGCGGGTGGCGATGCTCGACGTCGAGACCGTCATCGACGACTACGACCGGCGCTTCGCGATCATGGAGGGGCGGGAGGCCGTCGGGCCCGAGACCCGGGCGGCCGTGCTGGCCGCGTTCGAAGACTACCTGACCACGCTGCCCGAGCAGACGACCTCCGTCGAGCACGTCATCAAGGACGTGGCGCTGCGCAAGGGCGTGGGCATCGGCTCGGCCGGGCTGCCCTCGTACAACATGCTGCTGGAGGGCCGCTCGCAGGCGCTGGAGAACGACGTCATCCTCTACATGAAGCAGGCGCAGGTGCCGGCCGTGGCCAGGTACATCACCGACGAGAAGGTGACCGGCTACTTCCTGCACCAGGGGCACCGGACCGCCGAGTCGCAGCGGGCGCTGCAGGCGTACGCGGACCCGTGGCTCGGCTACACCACGCTCGGCGGCGTGGGGCAGCTCGTGGCCGAGGTCTCGCCGTACTCGGCCGACCTCGACTGGGACGACGTCAACGAGCCGGCCGAGCTGGACTCGATCATGCGGGATCTCGGGCGGGCGGTGGCGCGCATGCACGCCGTGGCCGACGACGAGTCCAGCCACGACCTGGTGGACTACTCCACCGAGGAGTCGATCGTGGCGGTGGTGGACGGCGACCGGCCCGGCTTCATCGGCATGCTGGTGGACTTCGCGCACCGGTACGGGATCCAGGCGCGGGCCGACCACCAGACCTTCGTCGACCTCTTCCGCAACGGCCGCCTCCCCGGGGTGTGACCGCCTAGAGCAGCTCGCGCAGCGCCCTGGCCAGGTTGCGGGGTGCCCGCGGCTCGTACCGCAGGAACAGGTACGGCTCGGTGAGCTCCAGCTCGATCACCACCGGCGTCCCGTCGGGCAGCCGGACCAGGTCGATCCGCGCGTACAGAAGGGCTTGCGGGATGATGGCAAGCACCTTCTCGGCGAGCTCGACCTGGTCCGGGGCTGGTGCGCGGAGCTGTGCCCGCACGTGGTCGGCGCCCGACTTCCCCGGGGAGAGCATGGGAGTGCGGCGGACGGCGTGGCTGAAGCGGCGGTTGAAGTACAGCAGCGAGGTCTCGCCCTCGGTCTCGACCATGTCGAGGTAGGGCTGGACCATGGGCGTGCGGCCGGACGCCTCCAGCCACGCGGCGTGCGCGACGGCCTCGGCGCGGCCGGTGGTCCGGATCGTGTCGCGTGCGCCCGACGAGATCGCGGGTTTGACGACGTACTCGTCCCACTCGGGCAGGCCCTCCGACGACCAGTGCGTGGGCACGACGGGGAGCCCGAGGTCGCGGAGGTAGGTCTTGTCGGTGTTGCCGGCCAGCACGGAGGCGGGATTGAGCAGCCTCGAGTGGCTCTCGACCCGGCGGGCCCAGTCCAGGAACTCGTCCCGGCGGCCGACGTAGTCCCACACGGACCGCACCACGACGGCGTCGTAGGCGGCCCAGTCGGCCGCGGGGTCGTCCCAGCGCTCGGCACGCCCGTCGATGCCCTCCTCCCGCCAGGCGGCCAGCACGATGTCACGCTCGTCGTCGTGGCCGTCTTTGTCGTCAAATGTCACATAGGCACAGGTAGTCACGGCGACGATGCTACGACCCGCTCCCGGCAGGCCCGGGGCGGCGGGGTCCACCTCCCGGGGTCGTCACGGACGGGTGTCCGCCTCGCCACGGCTTACCGCCTGACGTTCCCCGGGAGCCGCCCCACCTCTCTGGTTTCCCGCAGTGCCCACCGCAGGTCGCGTCATGGAGTGCCGGGTGCCAGGGGGTGTCGACCGGTCGCACCGCTGCCCGTACGGGGCACTCGGAGCGCGGCCGGCCCGGCGGGCTACCAGGCCCTGACCAGGGAACAGCTCCTAGTCGACGCGGTTGCTCAGGGCCGCGCCGCTGCGGCGGGCGGCGGTGGCGGTGTTGGCGTTCACCGAGGTGACGTTGGTGGAGGAGCCGGTGCCCCGGTTCTGGGCCACGATGTTCCCGAACATGTTGCCGGACTGGGAGGACTCGCGGTTGGAGCTGGAGTCGGAGATGGCGGTGTCCGCGAACGCGGGGACGGCGGCCGGACCGGCGACCGCGGCGAAGGCGGTGCCGACGGCGGCAACGACCAGCCCGGTGGCGCAGAGCTTCTTCATGGGGGATCTCCTTCAAGGTTCGGGGGTTCGGGGGTCTGAGGGTTCGGGGGTCGGAGGGTTCGGCGGTGTAGGAACCCGGTGTGGGGGTGACCCGGTGCGGGGTGAAGGGCCCGGAGGGGGCCGCACCGGCACGCGTGACGGCCCGCCGGTACGCGCATCACACCGAGGCGGGTGGCGACTCGTCGAGACGAGCGACCTGCGACACGTGTCACCACCCGTCGGAGCGTGCGCCCCCGGCGGGAGTGCGCGGTGGACTGCTCCTGCCAGGGAGGGAGTGGCAGGCGCCGAGCGGCCTGCCGGGAAGGGAGCGGCAGGCAGCGTGGCGGATGGGGACGCGGCCGGGCGGGATGGGGTCGGATCCGGGACGGGCCAGGCCGGTTAGTAGAAGACGTAGGTGATGACGGTGCTGCCGTTGGACGCCGTCGTCGCGATGCCGTTGACGTTGTTGACGTTGGTGGAGCGGCCCCAGCCCTGGTTGGCCGCGCCGATGTCACCGAAGGTGTTGCCGGACTGCGAGGAGCCGGTGTTGCGGCTCCAGTTGTCCGTCCAGGTGTCGGCGCTCGCGGGAGTGGCCAGCAAGGTGAGTGCGGCGGTCACCCCCGTGACGCAGACGGCGCTCAGGCTCTTGATCACTATGGTTCGGCTCCTTCGCCGGTGAGTGGGCGGGCGGTCAGGCTGAGACCGATCCTATAACGTAGCGTTACTGATCCATAGCATAGCGTGATCAGAATTTTGCTCGAGTGTCGACGGGGTTCACTGACGGAGGGTGTCAGCGACTCGGGGTTAACGTCGCCCGCATGATCTACGAACTGCGGCGCTACACCCTGCACCCCGGACGGCGCGACACGCTGATCGAGCTGTTCGAGCGAGAGTTCGTCGAGTCACAGGAGGCGGCGGGCATCGGCCTGGCGGGGCACTTCCGAGACCTGGACGCGCCGGACATCTTCTGCTGGATGCGGAAATTTCCGGATATGGAGGCTCGTCGGATGGCCTTGGCCGCGTTCTACGGCGGCCCCGTCTGGAAGGCCCATCGCACGGCGGCCAACGCCACGATGATCGACTCCGACGACGTGCTGCTCCTGCATCCCGTTCCGACAGGACTGCCTGCCGGAGACAGCTCCACGTTCCCGGCGGACGACCCGTTCCCGGGCACGGCTTCCCCCCTCGCCGAGTCGGCCGGCCTTACCGGGTCCGGCACGCTTCCCGAGTCCGGACTTCCCACGTCCGTCTACGTCGCCACCGTGCACCATGTGCCGGAGGGCGTCGCGGGATTCCCCGCGTTCTTCGCCGAGCGGGTCGCGCCCGCGCTTGCCGGGGCCGGGATGCCGCCGATCGCGTGCTTCGAGACCGAGCACGCGGTCAACACCTTTCCGGCGCTGCCCGTCCGGACCGGTGAGAACGTCTTCGTGTGGTTCGCCCGGTTCGAGCGGGAGGAGGACGCGGGCAAGGCCCACGAGGCACTGGAGATGGAGGCGGCCCTGCTGGAAGGACAGGTCGCGGGAGCGCCGCAGCGCTTCCGCCTCTCCCCTGCGGCCCGCTCCGCCCTCCGCTGACCGGCAACGCTCCGCCCTCCGCTGACCGGCAAGCGGAGAAACGGGGCCACGGACCCCGGCGGCGGTCGCCCCGGGCGGGCGGGAACGCGGGCGCGCGGGGACGCGGGCGGACGGACACGGGCACCCGAGTGCGGGCGCCGGAGCGCGGGTGTGGCCGGGAGGGTCAGGATTCCGACGGGGCTCCGGCGGAGGGGGCGTGGCGCCAGGCCGGGATCTCGCCGCCTCCGTGGACGTGGATCTCCGCGCCCGTGACGTACCCCGGGCTGCCGAGCCACAGGCACACCCGGGCCACGTCCTCCGCTGTGGCCATGCGGCCCGCCGGGACCGTGGCGGCCACGGCCTCCTGCCCGCCCGCGTAGTGCTCCTCCGCGCTCTCCGTGGCGGCGAGTCCCACCACCACCGAGTTGACCCGCACCTCCGGCGCCCACTCCGCCGCCAGGCAGCGCGCCAGGTGGTGCAGGCCGGCCTTGGCGGCCCCGTACGCGGAGGTGCCGGGTGAGGGGCGGGTGCCGCTCGCGCTGCCGATCATGATGATGGCCCCGCCCGACGCCTTGAGCGGCGGGTACGCCTGCTGCGACACCAGCAGCGGCGCCGTCAGGTTGAGCTCGACGACCCGGGCGTGCAGGCGGGGCGAGGTGCCGTCCAGCGGCGCATACGGGGAGCCGCCGGCGTTGTTGACGACGACGTCCAGCCGGTCGAGCCCGGAGACGAGGCGGGCGACGTCGTCCGGGTCGCGGACGTCGGCCCGCACGAACCGCACCCCGCCCGCCGCGCCGTCGGCCGCCCGGCTGAGGGAGGGCGGTGGGGTGCGGGCGCACGTCACGACCGTGGCGCCCGCCTCCAGGAACGCGCGGGCGATGCCGGCGCCGATCCCCTTGGTCCCTCCCGTCACGAGGACGACCTTGCCCGCGTAGTCGTAAGTCACCGTCACGAGTGCTACCGTACCAAGCAAGCGCTAGGACAAAGCAAGCGTACACACCCTGGGAGCGGGATGGGAATCACGCTGCGCGCCGGCCCGATCGCCGAGGTCGTCATGGAGGTCCCGCCGGTCAACGCCCTCGCCGTCCGGCACTGGCACGACCTGGCGGACGCCCTCCAGCAGGCGGGGCAGGATCCCGCGACCCGGGTCGTGGTGCTGCGCGCCGAGGGGCGCGGGTTCAACGCGGGCGTGGACATCAAGGAGATGCAGTCCGCCGACGGCCATCGCGCGCTCGTCGGGGCGAACCGGGGCTGCCACGCCGCCTTCGCCGCGGTCTACGACTGCGCCGTGCCGGTGGTGGCCGCGGTCCACGGGTTCTGCCTGGGCGGCGGCATCGGGCTGGCCGGCAACGCGGACGTCGTCGTGGCCTCCGACGACGCCTACTTCGGGCTGCCCGAGGTGGACCGCGGGGCGCTCGGGGCGGCGACGCACCTGTCCCGGCTCGTCCCGCCGCACCTCATGCGGGCCATGGTCTACACCTGCCGCAACGTGACGGCCGCCGAGCTGCTGTCGTTCGGCTCGGTGCTGGACGTGGTGCCGCGCGAGGCGCTGCGGGAGGCCGCGCTGGAGGTGGCCGGGCGGATCGCCGCCAAGGACCCGTACGTGATCCGGCTGGCGAAGGAGTCGCTGAACGGCATCGACCCCGTGGACGTCAGGCGGAGCTACCGGTTCGAGCAGGGCTTCACCTTCGAGCTGAACCTCGTCGGCAAGGGCGACGAGCACCGCCGGCGCTTCACGGAGGGCTCATGAGCGGCGGCGCGGTCAGAAGCAAGGTCATGAGCGTCGAGGAGGTCGTCGGCCGGCTGGAGAGCGGGATGACGGTCGGAATCGGCGGGTGGGGGTCGCGGCGCAAGCCGATGGCCCTGGTCCGCGGCCTGCTCCGCTCCCCGCTGCGCGACCTCACGATCGTCTCGTACGGCGGGCCGGACGTGGGCATGCTGTGCGCCGCGGGCAAGGTGCGCAGGGTCGTCGCCCCGTTCGTGACGCTCGACTCCGTCCCGCTCGAACCCCACTTCCGCAGGGCCCGTCAGAGCGGGGCCGTCGCGTTCACCGAGTACGACGAGGGCATGTTCATGTTCGGGCTGCTGGCGGCGGCGCACCGGCTGCCGTTCCTGCCGACCCGGGCGGGGCTGGGCTCCGACGTGATGCGGGTCAACCCGCACCTGCGGACCATCCGATCCCCTTACGACGACGACGAGCGCGGCGACGGGGAGGAGCTGGTGGCCGTGCCCGCGCTCACCCTGGACGCCGCGCTGGTCCACCTGAACCGGGCCGACCGGCGCGGCAACGCCCAGTACCTCGGCCCGGACCCGTACTTCGACGACCTGTACGTCAAGGCGGCGACGAGCGCCTACGTGTCGTGCGAGCGGCTGGTGGACACCGCGGACCTGCTGAAGGAGGGACCGGTGCAGTCGCTGCTGGTCAGCAGGTCGATGGTGACCGGGGTGGTGGAGGCGCCGGGCGGGGCGGGCTTCACCGCGTGCGAGCCCGACTACGGGCGCGACGAGGAGGCGCAGCGGCGCTACGTGGAGACCCCCTGGGAGGAGTACGCCCGTGGCGAGCAGGGCTGATGTGTGCGTGGTGGCGTGCGCCGAGGCGTTCAGGGGCGACGGCGAGATCCTCGCGGCCGGCATCGGCGGGGCCGTCACGGTGCTGGGGGCGCGCCTGGCGCGGCTGACGTTCGAGCCGGACCTGCTGACGCACGACGGCGTCTGCCTGCTCACCGGCGACGTGCCCGCGCTGGGCGAGGCGCCGGAGGTGGTCGAGGGGTGGCTGCCGTTCCGCGACCACCTGTGGCTGGTGCTGAACGGCCGGCGGCACGTGATGCTGGGCGCGAGCCAGATCGACCGGCACGGCAACTCGAACATCTCCTGCATCGGCGACTGGAGCATGCCGAAGGCGCAGCTGCTCGGCGTGCGCGGCGCTCCGGGCAACACGCGCTGCGACCCGACGAGCTACTGGATCCCGCGCCACTCCCCCCGGGTGTTCGTGCCGGAGGTGGACGTGGTCAGCGGCGTCGGCACCGACAGGGGCGCGTACGAGCTGCGCCGGGTGGTGACGGACCTGGCCGTGCTGGACCTCGGCGGGCCGGGCGGCACGATGCGGCTGGTCTCCACGCATCCCGGGGTGAGTGTGCGGGAGGTGGTGGCGGCCACGGGGTTCGAGCTGGACGTGCCCGCCGTCGTGCCCGAGACCAGGGAGCCGACCGGCGAGGAGCTGGGGCTGCTGGACGAGGTGCTGGACCCGCGCGGGCTGCGCCATCGCGAGGTTCCGGGGCCGCGTACGGGTGCCGCCAGGTGAGGACCGCGCTGACCGACCTCGTCGGCTGCCGCCATCCGATCGTGCAGACCGGCATGGGGTACGTGGCGGGCGCCCGGCTGGCCGCGGCCACCTCCCGCGCGGGCGGCCTGGGGATCATCGCGGCGGCCACGATGTCGGTGGCCGAGATGACCGCGGCGGTCCGGGCCGTCAAGGAGCGCACCGACGCCCCGTTCGGCGTGAACATCCGCTCCGACGCCGACGACGCCGCCGAGCGGGTCGAGGTGATGATCCGCGAGGGGGTGCGGGTGGCCTCGTTCGCGCTCGCGCCGCGCAGGGAGCTGATCGCCCGGCTGAAGGACGCGGGCGTGGTCACGATGCCCTCGGTGGGGGCGCGGCGGCACGCGGAGAAGGTGGCCGCCTGGGGCGCCGACGCGGTGATCGTGCAGGGGGGCGAGGGCGGCGGGCACACCGGGCCGCTGGCCACCACGCTGCTGCTGCCCCAGGTGGTGGACGCCGTGGACATCCCGGTGGTGGCCGCCGGGGGCTTCTTCGACGGGCGCGGGCTGGTGGCGGCGCTGGCGTACGGGGCGTGCGGGATCGCCATGGGGACGCGGTTCCTGCTGACCGGCGACTCCCCGGTGCCGGACCAGGTCAAGCGGCTCTACCTGGAGGCGGCCGACACGCTCGTCACCACCAAGGTGGACGGCGTGCCGCACCGGGTGCTGCGCACGCCGTTCGTGGAGTCGCTGGAGCGCTCGCGGCTGCTGCGCGCGGTGGTCAACGCGGCGCGGTTCAGGAGGCTGTCCGGCCTGCCGTGGGCCGCGATGATCCGGGAGGGGCGGCGCATGCGGCACGGCCGTGACCTGACCTGGGCGCAGGTGCTCCAGGCGGCGAACACGCCGGTGCTGCTGCGGGCGGCCATGGTGGAGGGGCGCGGCGACCTCGGGGTGATGGCCTCGGGCCAGGTGGTGGGCGTGCTCGGCGACCTGCCCTCGTGCGAGGAGCTGATCGGGCGGATCATGGCGGAGGCGGAAGCGGTCCTGAAGCGCATGCCCGCCCCCTGAGGCGGATCTCCGGGAGTCGCGGCGACGCAGCGGATCGGGGGCGACGCGCGTTCTTAGGTCATGAACAGTGAGACAGCTGCTCGGGCGCCCGCCCCGCCAGGAGCCGGGCCGGTGCTGGCGGCCCTGTACCGCGAGCACTGGCTCGCTCTGGTGCGCCTGGCCCTGCTGCTCGTCGGCGACCGGGAGAGCGCCGAGGACGTCGTCCAGGACGTCTTCTCCAGGCTGCACGGCAAGCGTCCCGAGACGCTGAGCCTCGCGTACGTGCGCGTCTGCGTGCTGAACGCCTCCCGCTCGGTGCTGCGCAGGCGCGGCGTCGCCGCCAGGGCAGTGCCGGGACGGCGGGACGAGCCGGTGGGCTCAGCCGAGACCGCGGCACTGCTCGGGGAGGCGCGCCAGGAGATGCTGGCCGCGCTGGGCCGGCTGCCCAGGCGGCAGCGCGAGATCCTCGTCCTGCGTTACTACCTCGATCTGTCCGACGCCGACATCGCGCGGGCGACGCGCGTCCGGCAGAGCACCGTGCGGTCCACCGCCTCCAGAGCCCTGGACCGGCTGAAGCGCGAACTGGGAGAGCTGGAGGTGAAGGCATGACCGGCATCGAGGATCGGCTCAGGGACGCGCTGGCCGCCAAGGCCGATACCGTGCGGGACGACGGGACGCCGCGTGTCCTGCCCGGACCCGCCGCGCGATGGTCCGGCGCCAGGTGGTGGGCGCCGGCGGCGGTGGCGGCCGCGATCGTCGTCGTGGTGGCGGCCACCGTCGTGGCCACGCGCGCGGTCGCCCCGCCCGTCCCGGCCGTGCGGCCCACGCCCTCCCCCGGCGGTTTCGCGCCGCCGATCGGGCAGGTGTGGCCCGGCGCGGTTCACGAGATCCCGACCACGGCGCCGGGCGGGCGGGCGTTCAAGCCGGACGTGTTCGTCAGCGACCGGGTCGTGGTGGGGCGGGGGCTCACCAGGAACGTGCCCGACAGCATCTATGCGTACCACGTGGACGACCGGCGCTTCACCCGAATCGTCCCGATCGCGAGAGGCATGTACATGGACAACAATCCGGTGGTCTTCGGCGACGGCTACCTGGCCTGGTCGGCGATCCGCGACCGCAGCATGGAGATCTGGGCCGTCCCGGTCGGCGGAGGTGTCCCGCGCCGTCTCGCCTCGGTCACGGCACCGATCTCCAGCGACAACGAGATCTTCGGCGCGCAGGACCTGGCCGTCGCGGACGGCATGGCCGTGTGGTCGGCGGCGGACGGCGGGGTCTACCGGGTGAGGCTGAGGTCGAAGGGCGGCGAGTGGACCCAGGTCCTGGGGACGAAGGGTTTCCACCTGGTCCAGTGGCCGTGGGCGGGCTGGCCGCGGAACGAGTGGGGGATGGATCACCCCGTCGTCCGTCCCATGGAGCATCTGAAGAACGTGGTCACGGGCGAGACCCGCGACGCGACTCCTCCGCCCGGGCGGACGTCGTGGGACGACTGCGGAGTGACGTGGTGCCTCAACAGTGTCGAGGCGTGGCGGCGCGACGGCACGGGCCGGCGCGCGTTCCCGGGCTGGGCCAGGGGGACGCTCTCCTCGGGTCGCTTCGTCATGCTCGACCAGAGGGACGCCGCGGGCAGGGGCGCCGCGGCCGTGCACGACATCGCCACGGGACGCACCGGCCTGCTGTTCACGACCCCGACGCGCAAGGGCGACAAGCCCTCGCCGACCCTCCACTGGCAGGACGGCATGATCTGGTACCAGACGGGGCGCGGCACGCAGGTCGTCGTCGACCTGGCGCGGGCCGCCCGATGACCGTCCGGAGGTTCAGATCACGGTGATGCCGCGGGCGGCCAGGATGGCGGCCGCCTGCGCCGGGTTGACGATCGCGCCCGCGAGCGCCCGGAGCTTGGCGTCGTCGGGCTCGCCCAGGTCGGCGCCGCGCAGGTCGGCCTTGGCGAAGACGGTTTTCAGCAGCTTGGCGCCGCGCAGCCGGCTGTCGCTGAACGTCGCCCCGGTGAAGTCGCAGCCCGACAGGTCGGCGTCGTCGAAGCGCACGCCCTCGATGAGCTCGCCGCGCAGGGAGCAGCCGCCCAGGTTGGCCATGGTGAGGTTGGACTTGCCGACCTTGAACCCGGTGCCGCGCGAGGCGGTCAGCGACGCGCCGATCATGCGGCACCCGGTGAACGTGACGTCGCTCAGCAGCGCCCCGCCGAACCGGGCAGAGGCCAGGTCGACGTCGGTGAAGGAGGCGTCGACGAGGTCGGCGTCGTCGAAGCGCACGCCCATCCCGCCGCCCCCGATGAAGACGGCCCCGTCGAGGTCGGCCTTGCGGAAGTCGGCCGTCTCCAGCACGCACGACTCGAAGCGCGCGCCGCCGAGGTCCGCGCCGCGCAGGTCGGCGCCGGTCAGGTCGCAGCCGCGGAAGACGTGGACCTCTCCGGGGGCGAGCCGCTCGGTCAGCGCGGAGTGGGACAGGTCCTCGCCTTCGACGTCCATGGCGTCAGAGCCTACCGGTGATCACCTCGGCCGCGGCCCGGCCGCAGACCATCGCCGAGCCGTACGTGGCGATGTGGACGGCGCCGAGGTCGGAGCGCTGGGGCAGGCCCATCTCGACCACCACGGCGTCGGGACGGCCGCTGAGCAGGTGGCGCAGCGCCTGGGCCTGCCAGGCGTGGCGGTGCGCGTCGCGGACGACCACGACCAGCGGCCGCCCGGCCGCCCCGCGCAGCAGGTCCTCCAGGGCCGGGCCGGTGGCCTGCGCCGCGGCGAGCCGGGCCACGTCGGTGCCGGGCAGCAGGCGGGCCAGCGGCTCCCCCACGCCCCAGGGGGTGGCCTTGTCGATGGCCAGGTTCATCTCGGGGGCGAGCTCGACCACCAGGGGCGCGGCGGTGAGCGGCAGCACGGGCTCCGCGGACCTGCGGGTGACCCGGACGGCCCGGCGGGCGGCGGCCAGTCCGGCGTGCCCGTCGAGCGAGGGGGACGGCGGGGTGGTGGCGCTGCCCGAGGAGGCGGCCCAGGCGCCCAGCTCGCGGACCCTGCGAGCGGCGTCGGCCAGGCGCTCCTCGGGCAGCACGCCTTCGGTGACGGCGGTGGCGATGGCGTCGCGCACCCCGGTGGCGGTGGCCTCGTCCGCGTGCTCGCCGCCGACGCAGATCGCGTCGGCGCCGGCCGCGACGGCGCGGGCCGCCGCGCCGCCGATGCCGTACGCCCCCGAGACGGCGGTCATCTCGATGCCGTCGGTGACGATCATCCCGTCGAAGCCCAGCTCCTCACGGAGCAGCCCGGTGAGGATCTTGGGGCTGAGCGTGGCGGGCAGCCCGCCGTCGAACGACGGGACGAGCAGGTGCCCGGTCATGACGGCCTTGACCCCCTCGGCGATGACCTCGCGGAAGGGGCGCAGCGCGTCCTCGATCCCGCTGACCGCCACGACCGGCACGCCGTGGTGGGAGTCGACGGAGGTGTCGCCGTGGCCGGGGAAGTGCTTGGCGCACGCGGCCACCCCGGTGGACTGGAGCCCGCGGACGAACGCGCGGGCGTGCCGGGCGACGAGCGCGGGGTCGGCGCCGAACGACCGCAGCCCGATGACCGGGTTGTCGGGGTTGGAGTTGACGTCGGCGGACGGGGCGAAGTCGATGGTGACGCCGGCCGCGGTGAGCTGGGCGCCCAGGCCGCGGGCGAGGGCCTCGGTCAGCGCCACGTCGTCCACGACGCCGAGCGCGTAGCCGCCGGGGCAGCTGCTGCCGGTGCCCACCTCCAGCCTGGTCACCTCGCCCGACTCCTCGTCGGTGCCGACGAGCGCCAAGGGGTTCTCGGCGCGCAGGGCGGCGGTCAGAGCGGCGACCTGGTCCGGGCCGGCGATGTTGCGGGAGAACAGCACCACGCCGCCCAGTCCCTGGGCGAGCCTGCGCCGGAGCCAGTCGGGAGGGGCCGTCCCCTCGAATCCCGGCATGACGACGGCGTCGGCCAGGCGTAGCAGGTCAGCGCTGATGGGCATGACCCGCAATCTAATAGGAAAGTTTCCTATTTGCTAGTGGCATTTTCGGCCGTGGGAGAGCCGTCAGAGTCGCTCCAGGATGGTGACGTTGGCCTGGCCCCCTCCCTCGCACATGGTCTGCAGGCCGTACCTCCCGCCGGTGCGCTCCAGCTCGTGCAGCAGCTTGACGGCCAGCACGGCGCCGGTCGCGCCGAGCGGATGGCCGAGCGCGATGGCGCCGCCGTTGGGGTTGACGCGGGCCGGGTCGGCGCCGGTCTCCTTGACCCAGGCCAGCACGACCGAGGCGAACGCCTCGTTGATCTCCACGACGTCCATGTCCCCGATCGCCATCCCGGCCCTGCGCAGCGCGTACGCGGTGGCGGGGATCGGCGCGGACAGCATCATGACGGGGTCGGCGGCGCGCACCGACAGGTGGTGGACGCGGGCGCGCGGCGTCAGCCCGTGCTCCCGCACGGCCCGCTCCGAGGCGACGAGCAGGGCGGCGGCGCCGTCGGAGATCTGCGAGGCGAGCGCGGCGGTCAGCCGGCCGCCGTCCACGAGGGCCTTCAGCGCGGCCATCCGCTCCGGGCTGGTGTCGCGGCGCGGCCCCTCGTCGGCGGCGACGCCCTCGTACGGGGCGATCTCCCGGGCGAAGCGGCCCTCGTCGGCGGCGGCGATCGCCCGCCGGTGCGAGGCGTAGGCGTACGCCTCCATCTCCTCCCGCGAGACGTCCCACGCGGCGGCGATCTGCTCGGCCCCGGCGAACTGCGACACCTCCCGCGCGCCGTACCGCTCGCTCCAGCCCTTGGAGCCGGAGAAGGGCGTGGCGTGGCCGAGCGGCACGCCCGCGAGCATCGCGGAGGAGATGGGGACCATGCTCATGTTCTGCACGCCGCCCGCCACCACGAGGTCGGCGGTGCCGGACAGGACGGCCTGCGCGGCGAAGTGCAGGGCCTGCTGCGAGGATCCGCACTGGCGGTCGACCGTGACGCCCGGCACCTCCTCGGGCAGCCCGGCGGCCAGCCAGCAGGTACGGGCGACGTCGCCGGCCTGCGGCCCGATGGTGTCCACGCAGCCGAAGACCACGTCCTCCACCGCGGCCGGGTCGGCGCCGGTGCGCGCCATCAGCTCCTTCAGCACGTGGGCGCCGAGGTCGGCGGGGTGGGCGCGGGCCAGGCCGCCGTTCCTGCGCCCGACCGGGGTCCTGACCGCGCCGACGATGTAGGCCTCGTTCACCCCTGCATGGTAGCAAGCGCTTGGTCGCGTCGGGAACGCCGGATGAGCAGGGACACTTCCGTGAACAAGCGATTGTCCCAGGGCCCATAATGGAGAGCGTGACAACGCGTAAGAGCTCCAGCTCCACCACGGCCGCTCCCGCCAAGCGCCAGCGCGCGACATCCTCGGGGTCGGCCTCCGAGCGCCGCGACCACCTGGTCAAGCTCGCGGCGGAGATCTTCGCACGCAAGGGTTTCCAGGCCACGACCGTACGAGAGATCGCCACAGAGGCGGGCATTCTCTCCGGAAGTCTCTACCACCACTTCGACTCCAAGGAGACGATCGTCGACGAGGTGCTGTCCACCTTCCTCGACGACCTCATCGCCCGCTACCGCGCCGCCCTCGAATCGGGCTCCGACCCGCGCACGGTGCTGTCGGAGATGGTGCGCATCGGCTTCGGCACGCTGGAGCCGCACCGCGCCGCGATCACCGTCATGCAGAACGACTGGAACTACCTGCGCCAGTTCGAGCGGTTCAACTACCTCGTCAAGGCCGAGGACGAGGTCGAGCAGATGTGGGTGGCGCAGATCAAGGCCGGCCAGGCGGCCGGGCAGTTCCGCGCCGACGTGGATCCCAAGCTGACCTACCGGATGATCCGCGACACGATCTGGGTGGCGGTGCGCTGGTTCCGCCCCGGCGGGCGGCTCAACACGACGGGGCTGGCCGAGCACTACATCATGGTGCTCTTCGACGGCCTGGCCACCGGCGAGCGCAGCAGCCAGCAGGGATGAGCGCTCCCGAGACGGTCCGCGCCGCGGTGCGCGCGGCCCTGCGGGAGGCGGCCGAGCCCGCCAAGGCCCCGCTCATGCAGGCGTACATGAAGTCCGCGATGCCGTTCCTCGGCGTCCAGGCGGCGCCGCGGCGGGCCGCGCTCAAGCGCGTCTTCGCCGGGCACCGCATGGCCACCGCGCCGGAGTGGCGGCACGCCGTGCTCGCGCTGTGGCGCGAGGCCGAGTACCGCGAGGAGCGCTACGCGGCGATCGAGCTGACCGGCCACGCCCACTACCGCGAGTTCCAGACGCTCTACACGGTGCCGATGTACGAGGAGATGATCGTCAGCGGCGCCTGGTGGGACCTGGTCGACGAGCTGGCCACGCACCGGATGGGCGGGCTGCTGGCCGCGTTCCCCGGCGCGATGCGGCCCCTGGTGCTGGAGTGGGCGCACGCCGACGACCTGTGGAAGCGGCGCACGGCCATCCTGTGCCAGAACCGGTTCAAGCACCGCACCGACACCGCCCTGCTCTACGCCTGCATCGAGCCGAGCCTGTCCGACAACGACTTCTTCGCCCGCAAGGCGATCGGGTGGGCGCTGCGCGAGTACGCCAAGACCAACCCGGACGAGGTCGTCCGCTACGTACGCGCCAAGGGCATCAGCGGCCTCAGCCGTCGCGAGGCGCTGAAGAACCTGCCGGTCGCCTGACGCCCTCCGGACCGGGGGACGTCAGCGCGTCCACAGGGCGTCCTGCACGGCCTGCACGAGCGCCATCAGCTCGGGCGTGACCCGCTCCCGCGACCAGGCCAGCCCGTAGGTGATCCGCAGGTCACCCGCCACCAGCGGGACGAACGTCACGTCGTCGCGGCGCACCGCCCGCACCAGGAGCTGCGGCGCGGGCAGCAGGCCCGCGCCGGCCGCGACCAGGTCGAGCGCCGCGGCGAAGTCGTCGCCGGGCACCGCCCGCGGCCGGCCCTGCAGCCCCGGCCACGGCCGCCCGCCCGGCGCCAGCACCGTGCGGCCGGCCAGGTCCTGGGACGTGACCCGGGGACGCGCGGCGAGGGGATGCCCGGCGGGGACCGCCAGATGGTCCACGGAGACGTGGAAGCGGGCCCCGGTGACGAACTGCGCGGGCGCCGGGATGGCGAGCACCGCGGCCGACACCTCTCCCCCGGCCAGGGCCGCGGACGCCTCGGCGCGACCGGCGACGCGCAGCTCCACGCCGATGGGCGGGGTGCGCGCGGCCAGCCTCCGGGCGACGCGGGCGGCCAGCGAGCCGATGAGCGGTGGATAAGCGAGGTGAATGGACGGCCTGGCCAGTCGGGCCGCCTCCGCCGAGAACGCCGACGCCGACTCCAGCACCTGCTCCGCGTACGGCAGCAGCGCCCTGCCCTCCGCCGTGAGCCGCACGGCCCGGGCGCTGCGCTCGAAGAGGCGGACGCCCGCCGCGCGCTCCAGCCGGGTGATCGCCTGGCTCATGGCCGGCTGCGACATGCCGAGGTCGGCGGCGGCCCCCGAGAAGCTGAGCCGGTCCGCCACGCGAGCGAAGCACTGGATCTCGCGGAGCATAAGCGTCACGAATCCATGGTGCACCCACCGGGGGGCAGCGGGCACGATTCCCGGCATTGATCACGCCACGACGACGCAGGGAGCAGACATGTCCGTGCCGCCCGCCTTTCCCCGATCCACCGTGCTGGGTTATCCCCGCATCGGCCCGCGCCGGGAGCTGAAGCGCGCGCTGGAGGCGTACTGGGACGGCCGCTCGACCCGTGAGGAGCTGGACCGCGCCGGCGCCGAGCTGCGCGAGCGGACCTGGCGCCGCCTCGCCGAGCTGGGGCTGGAGGCGCTGCCGTCCAACACGTTCTCCCTCTACGACCACGTGCTCGACACGGCGGTGCTGCTGGGGGCGGTGCCGACGAGGTACCTGGACGCGGAGGACCCCTACTTCGCCATGGCCCGCGGCACGGACGGGCTGGCGCCGCTGCGGATGACGAAGTGGTTCGACACCAACTACCACTACATCGTGCCGGAGGTGGGCCCGGACACCGTCTTCGCGCTGGACGCCGCCAAGCCGCTCGGCGAGGTACGGGAGGCGCGGGCGCTGGGCCTGGAGACCCGGCCCGTGGTGGTGGGCCCGGTGACGTTCCTGCTGCTGTCGGAGCGGGGCACGGCGGCGCTGGACCGGCTCGGCGACGTGCTGGCCTGCTACGAGGAGCTGCTGACACGGCTGGCCGCCGAGGGGGTGGCGTGGGTCCAGCTCGACGAGCCCGCGCTGGTGACCGACCTCGGGGCCGCCGAGCTGGCCGCGGTACGGGAGGCGTACGAGCGGCTGGGAGCCGTCGAGGGGCGGCCCGGACTGCTCGTCGCCGCCCCCTTCGGCGACCTGGGCGAGGCGCTGCCGGTGCTGGCGGCCACCCCGGTGGAGGCGCTCGGCCTGGACCTGGTGCGCGGGCAGCTGGTGCGCGACGGCCTGGCCGGCGTCGCGGCGCTGGCCGGCAAGACCGTGGTGGCGGGCGTGGTGTCCGGGCGCGACGTGTGGCGCACCTCGCCGGAGCGGGCGGCGCACGCGCTGCGGACGGTCCGCGAGCACGCCGCCCACGTGGTGGTCGGCACGTCCTGCTCGCTGCTGCACGTGCCGTACGACGTGGAGGCCGAGACCGGCCTGGACCCGGCGCTGCGGGCGCGGCTGGCGTTCGCCGAGCAGAAGGTCGCCGAGGTGGTCGAGCTGGCGCGCTCGGCCTGGGACGGCCCGGCCCCGGCCGCGCCGTCGGTGCCGCTGGCCGCGCCCGTCCCGGCCGGCGAGCGGGCGCCGTACGCCGTGCGGGCCGCCGCGCAGGCCGAGCGGCTGGGGCTGCCGGTGCTGCCGATCACGACGATCGGGTCGTTCCCGCAGACCGGCGAGCTGCGTGCCGCCCGCGCCGCCGTCGCGGCGGGGACGCTGCCGCAGGAGGAGTACGAGCGGCGGATCGAGGCGGAGATCGAGCGGGCCGTCCGGACCCAGGAGCGGCTCGGCCTCGACGTCCTCGTCCACGGGGAGCCGGAGCGCAACGACATGGTGCAGTACTTCGCCGAGCACCTGGACGGCTTCGCGGTCACCCGCGAGGGCTGGGTGCAGTCGTACGGCTCCCGCTGCGCGAGGCCACCGATCCTGCACGGCGACGTCGGCCGGCCCGCGCCCATCACGGTCCGCTGGGCCCGCCACGCGCAGTCGCTGACGGACCGGCCGGTCAAGGGCATGCTCACGGGTCCCGTGACGATCGTGGCGTGGTCGTTCGTCCGGGACGACCTGCCGCTGCGCGACGTGGTGTTCCAGGTGGCGGAGGCGATCCGGGAGGAGGTGCGGGACCTGGAGGCGGCCGGGGTGCCGGTCATCCAGGTGGACGAGCCGGCGCTGCGGGAGCTGCTGCCGCTGCGGCGCGCCTCCCGGGCGGACTACCTGGAGTGGGCCGTCGCCGCGTACCGCCGGGCCACCTCGGGCGCGGGCGAGGCCACGCAGATCCACACGCACCTGTGCTACTCGGACGCCGACCAGATCCTCACCGCGATCGACGGCCTGGACGCGGACGTCACCACGGTCGAGTCGGCCCGGTCGGGCGGGCGCATCCTCGGCGCGGTCGGCGGGTTCGGGCGCGGGCTCGGGCCCGGGGTGTACGACATCCACTCGCCGCGGGTGCCGGGCGCCGAGGAGGTCGAGCGGCTGCTGCGCGAGGCGCTGAAGGCGCTGCCGGCCGGGCGGCTCTGGGTGAACCCGGACTGCGGGCTGAAGACGCGCACGTACGAGCAGGTCGAGGCGGCGCTGGCGAACGTGGTGGACGCCACGCGCCGCCTGCGCGCGGAGCTCAGCCTCAGCTGAAGGTGCGGACCAGGTGGGCGAGGGCGGCGTCCGCGTAGTGCCGGGGGCCCGTGCTCACGCCGTAGGCCAGGTCCTCGATGAGGGCGCACCGGGCGTAGAAGCGGACCCTGGCCCGGTCGTCCTCGCCGAGGCCGCCGTCGTAGTGGGCCGCGGTCGCCTCGAACACCTCGGGGCCGAGGTCGCGGTAGATCCGGGCGAAGTCGTGGGCCGGGTCGGTCAGCGCCGCGTCGGTCCAGTCGATGACGCCCGTCAGCAGGCCCGTCTCCGGGTCGGCGAGCAGGTGCTCGGCGCCGAGGTCGTTGTGGCAGAAGCGCACGGTGTCCGTCTCGGCGGGCACCGGGGCGCGCAGGAACGCCTCCACCAGCGGGCGATGCTCCTCCGGCACGTGCGACTCCACGTCGCGGTAGTCCTGGCCGGCGTCCTGGAGCAGCGTCGGCGCGGGGTAGTGGTCGGGCGGGGCGAGCTCGGCCAGCCCGTCGGCCGGGGCGGCGTGCAGGGCGCTGAGGAAGGCTCCCAGGGGCTCGGCCAGCCGGCCCGGGTCGGGCACCGGGCTCAGGTTGAGCGGCCGGCCGGGCAGCTTGCGGTAGGCGATGACGGCGGCCTCCGGGTCGGTGAAGACGACCTCGGGCACGGGCAGCGGGGAGATGGCGCGCACGGCGGCGAGCAGCGCGGCCTCGCGCCGGGTGGCGTCGCCGTCGGCGACCTTGGCCCCCCGGACGATCAGCTCGCCGTCGACCTCGTACACGACGTTGTCCAGGCCCTGGCAGAGCCGGACGACGGAGCGGACCTCGTGGCCGGGCAGATGGCGGGCCAGCAGCGCGCGGATGTCGGCGATCACACCCGCAGCCTAGGCCCGCCGCGCCCGGCAGGCGAGGGTCCCCGCGAGTCCTGTCACACGGTCACTTCAGCGCCCCGGCGGTCAGCCCGGCCTGGATCTGCCGCTGGAAGATCGTGTAGACGACCAGCATGGGCAGGATGGCCAGGGTCAGGGCGGCGAACAGCGCCGACCAGTCCTGGTCGTAGCCCGCGGCGGTGGAGATGTCGGCGATGCCCTGGGTGAGCACCCACTTGTCGCGCTCCTGGAGCAGCACCAGCGGGAGCTGGTACTGGTTCCACTGGCCGAGGACGTTGAAGATGGTGACGCTGACGATGCCGGGCCTGGCCATGGGCAGCATGATCTGGAAGAACACGCGGGTGTGCGAGGCGCCGTCCACCATGGCCGCCTCCCCGACCGCCGTCGGCAGCGTCCGGAAGAAGGCCGCCAGGAAGAACACGGTGAACGGCATCGAGTACGCGATGTAGACGAGCACCAGCCCGGCGTGGGTGTTGAGCCCGATGAACGGCCCGAGCACCGGCACGTTGCCCATGTTCTGCACCACGAAGAACAGCGGGCTCAGCGCCAGGTACACCGGGCAGGCCAGGCCGGAGACGAACAGCAGGTAGAAGGCCCGGTTGCCGCGGAACGGGTAGCGGGCCAGCACGTACGCGGCCATGGAACCGAGCAGCATGGTGCCGAACGTGCTGAACGACACCACGATGACGCTGTTGAGCGTGTACTGCCCGATGTGCGCCTGCTCCCAGGCGCGGCCGAAGTTGTCCCAGCGCAGGGTCTCGGGCAGCGACCAGGCGTCGCCGAAGATCTCGTCCTCGCTCTTCACCGAGGCGAGGAACGTCCACAGGATCGGCACCACGACGAGGACGGTCCACACCAGCAGCGCCACGTGCGACAGCACGCTGAGAGGTCCGAGGCGCCGCCTGCGCTCGCGCCGCTCCTCCCGGCGCGAGGTGGCGACCGTCCCCGAGGTCATCGTCGTTGTCATCAGTACTCGATTCGTTCGCGCCTCGACAGGCGCAGCGAGATGATCGCGAAGCCGACGGTGAAGAGGAACATCACGACGCCGAGCGCGGAGGCGTAGCCGAAGCGGAAGTACGAGAACGCGTTGCGGTAGATCTCGGCCGCCATGACGGTCGTCGAGAAGTCGGGGCCGCCGTGCTGGTCGGTCATGACCCACACGATCGCGAACACGTCGAGCGCCAGGATGCCGAGGTACACCCACGCCACCTGCACGGTGTCCCACAGCAGCGGCAGCGTGATGCGGAAGAACATGCTCCCCCGGCCGGCCCCGTCGATCTGCGCCGCCTCGAACATGTCGCGCGGGATCGAGGCGAGGCCGGCGGAGAAGAGCACCACGTAGAAGCCGACGGCCTGCCAGACCATGACGCCGAGGACCGACCAGAAGGCGACGTCCGGGTTCGACAGGAACCCGACCGGCTTGATCCCGAGCGCCATGAGCGGCCCGTTGAGCATGCCGCTGCCGTCGGGCCGGAACACCTGCTGGAACAGCACCGCCACCACCGCGACGGCCAGCACCTGCGGGAAGAAGAAGATCACCCGGTAGAGCTTCGACCCCCTGATCCCGCCCACGCCGCCGTTGCCGCCGCCCACGTTGAGCAGGAAGGCGAAGAACAGCGCGATGACGATCGTCAGCATCGGCAGCAGCACGAGCAGCGCCGCGTTGTGCCGCACCGCCCTCCAGAAGATCCCGTCGGAGAACAGCCGTACGAAGTTCTCGAACCCGATGAAGCGCGGCGTGGCGCTCACGCCACGCCAGTCGGTCATGGCGATGTAGAACGCCTGGATGTACGGGGAGATGACGTACACCAGGTAGAGCGTCACCGGGGCCGCGAGGAAGGCGGTGACGAACAGCCCGCGGCGGTAGCGCTGGAACACCATCAGCGCTTGAACTTCTTGATCGAGGAGTCGCCCTTGATCTCGTCGGCCTTCTTCTGCAGCCGCTCCAGGTACTTCTCGGGCGTGAGGCCGCCGGTCATCAGCTGACCGGTGGCGGCGATGGCCTCGTCCTTCATCTGGCCGTACCACCGGTCCCAGCGGAAGTACACGGTGTTGGTGCCCGCGGCGGTCAGTGCCTTGGTGGCGCTCTGGACACCGGGCGACAGCTCGCGTCCCTCACCCGCGCCCTTGACCACCGACACGGTCCGCACGAGCTGGCTGAAGTCGCCGGCCGCCTTCTTCGAGAGCATGGCTCGCAGGTACTCCATGCCGCCCTGCGCGTTGGCCCCCTTCGCCGGCACGATGAACGTCTCTCCGGGCTGGGAACGCAACGTGCCGTAGGGCATCTTGTCCGAGCCGGTGAAGTCCGGCAGCGGGAACATGCCGTAGGCGAAGTCGGCCGGAGTGGTGGTCTTCTGCTCGTTCTCCAGCCAGGAGCCGTTGGGCAGCATGGCGACCTGGTACTTGTTCTGTGCCGTCTGCGTCTGCACGTGGTCGAGGCCCGCGGTGCCCTCCATGAGGTACTTGGCGCCGATCTCGGCCCACGCGGTGGCCGACTGCTTCATCGGCTCGGCGGTCCAGGCGCCGTCCTCGAGGTTGTCGATGTTGACCAGCACCTCGGGTCCGCCGATCTTCGCGGCCATCGTCAGCAGCGGGTCGTAGAGGTACTGCGGGAACTTGCCGGCGTAGGTGAAGGGTGCCATCTTGCCGGACTTCTTGATCGTCTCGCAGAGTTTGAGGAACTCGTCCCAGGTCTTGGGCGCGGTCCAACCGTTGTCCTGGAAGACCTTCTGGGAGTACCAGATGCCGAAGATGTAGTTGACGTAGCCGACCACCGAGAACTTGCCGTCATAGGTCCCGTACTCGACGACGATGGGGTCGATCGTGTCTCTGACCTTGACGTTGGGGTCGTCCCAGCTCGGCGCGTCGAGCAGCGGGCCGAGGTCCTGGAGCTGGCCGTCCTGGGCGAGCGCGCCGAAGTCCAGGGCGTTGGCGCCGGAGTTGTCGATGACGTCGGGCGGGTTGCCGCCGGCGAAGCGGGGCTGCAGGACCTTGGTGATCTCCTTGGTGGACTCGAGCTTGATCTGCGCCTGCGGGTACTTGCTCTTGTACAGCGGCTGGTGGATGTCCTTGGCGTAGGCGGTGCCGAAGCCGCCGTCGAAGATCCAGACCTCCAGCGGCTTGTTCGCCGCCACGCCGAACGGGTTGGCGGCGCTGGTCGCGACCGGCGCCGCCGACGAGGAGGCCGGCGTCTTGGACGCCGGGGTGGCGCAGGCGGCGAGCGCGCCGGCCACGGGGACGAGCGCCGCGCTCCGGAGGAGCTGGCGCCGGGTGATGTTCTGGGGGGTGTTGGACATGATTGCTGTACTCCTGACTTTCAGGCTCCGCGTCGGATGCGCCCCGCGTAGCGGCTCTCCAGGGCCTTGTTGTGCTCGTCGCCGCCGGTCACGTTGACCGACAGGTAGATGGGCGGAGCCTCTCCGAGCGCCGCCATCCGCTCCACCGCCTCGGTGACGACCATCTGCGCGAGCAGCGCCGAGGTGATCGTGGAGACCGCTCCGTACGTGCCGCCGCCCGGCAGCTCCAGGACGGCGTCCCCGTACGGGGAGCCGTTGTCGAGCACGACGTCGGCCAGGTCGAGCAGCCGGCGGCCGGACGGGTGGCGCGAGGTCATCCGGGTGCTGTGCTCGACCGAGGTGATGGCGATCAGGGGGTGGCCGCCGTCCTTGACGATCGTGGCCAGCTCCACCACCGTGCCGTTGACGCCCGAGCTGGAGATCAGCACGAACACGTCCTGCGGCGCCACCGGGGCGAGGTCGTAGATCCGCCGGGCGATCGCGGGGTCGCGCTCCAGCTCGGGGGTCAGCACGCCGGGCGGGTCCCCGCCGTACAGGACGAGGTCGCGCGGTGAGAGCCGGTTGCTGGGCACCAGACCGCCGGCCCGGCCGGCGATCTCCATGGCGATCGCCTCGGAGTGCCCCGAGCCGAAGGCGTTCACCACGCCGCCGGCCCGCAGCGCGGCGACGAGCAGCCCCGCCGCCCGGCCCACGGGCTCCGCCTGCGTCTCGGCCACCCGCTGCGCCAGCTCCAGGGCCTTGGTCGCGTACGTCATTCAGCCTCTCTCCACCCGGTGGCTCTCCACGGCTCTGATGGTCCGCTCGAACGCCTCGTTGGTGCGCTCGTAGGTGCGCTGGGCGACCGCCACGTAGACGGCGTCCAGCACGAACAGCTGCGAGTGGACGGCGGCGAGCCCGCCGAGCCGGAACGTGGTCTCCCGGCTGGCTGTCGTGAGCACCAGGTCGGCCAGGTCGGCCAGCGGCGAGCGGGCGAAGGAGGTGACGGCGACCGTCGTCGCGCCGTGGCTGCCGGCCTCGGCCAGCGCCTCCATCACCTCCCGGGTGCGGCCCCGGTGGCTGATGCCGAGCGCGAGGTCGCCCTCGCCCAGCAGCGCGGCGTCCGACAGCGCGACGTGCGCGTCGCCCGCGCTCCAGCACGGGATGCCGATGCGGCGCAGCCGGCCTTCGAGCATGGTGGCGACGTTGCCGCTGGTGGAGACGCCGACGAGCAGCACGCGTGAGGCGGCGACGACGGCGTCGGCCACCCGGGCGACCGTCTCGGAGTCGAGCTGGGCGGCGGTGTCCTGGATGAGGCGGGCGTCGGCGGCGGCCATGACCTCGATGGCCGAGTCGAGCGGGTCGTCCGGGCCGATCTCGTGGCCCACGCCCGCGCCCCAGCCCGCCTGCGCGGCCCGGCCGGTCTCGGTGGCGAGCGCCACCCTCAGCTCGGCGTAGCCGGAGAAGCCGAACGCGCGGCAGAACCGCGTGACGGTGGCGGGCGAGCTGCCCGCCCGCTCGGCGAGCGCGATGATCGTCGACCGGGCCGCCTCGGCGGGGTCACCGAGGATCACCTCGCCGACCCGGCGCAACGCCTCCGGCAAACCGGGCAGTTCTGTTTCGACGCGCCCGAGGGCTCCTGAAGTCACGAATATTCCTTCCGAATACTCGGTCTTCTGGCGAAAATTATTCTTGCTTACCGGTCGCGTCAAGACCCAGAATCGGACCGTGACGAACTCGTTCGTGATCGGGGTGGACGCCGGCGCCACCTCCACCCGGGTGGCGGTGCACGCCCTGGACGGGTCCCGCGCCGGCTACGCCCGGGCCGGCGCCGGCAACCCCAGCGCCCACGGCCTCGGCAAGGCGGTCGCGGCGATCGGCGACGCCCTCGGGCGGGCGCTCGACGGCCTGGACCCCTCACGGGTGGTGGCCTCCCAGGCGGGCGTGGCCGGACAGGTCGCGGAGCTGGGCCCCGAGCTGGCCAAGGTGTGGGCCGGCCACGGCGTCGCCACCGGGCCCCGGGTGACGGGCGACGTGGTGATCGCGTACGTGGCGGGCACGCCCGAGCCGTCGGGCTCGCTGCTGCTGTCGGGCACCGGCGCGGTGGCCGCCCGCGTCACCGGCCACGAGCTGGCGGCCATCGCCGACGGGCTCGGCTGGCTGCTGGGCGACGCGGGCTCCGGCTTCTGGATCGGCCGCGCCGCGGCCAAGGCGGTGGTCGCGGCCCTCGACCGGGGCACGCGCGAGGGGCCGCTGGTGGAGCTCGTCCTGGAGGACTTCCTGGGGGCGGAGCGGGGCGCCACGCCGCGCGCCGACGCCGACCGGATCGTCCGGCTCGCGCAGGCCGACCACATGCGGCTGGCGTCGCTGTCGGCGCTGGTGAGCCGGGCCGCCGCGGCGGGCGACCCGATGGCCGTCGAGATCGTCCGCGAGGCGGCCGGTCACCTCGCGGCCACGGTGGGGCGCGTCCACGTGTCCGGGCCGGTCGTGCTGGCCGGGAGCGTGCTCATCAGCGACGGGCCCGTCCGGCAGGCGGTGAGCGCCCTGCTGGCGGACCGGGACGTGGCGACGGCGCGCGACGCGGCGGGCGCGGCGGCCTGGCTCGCGGCCCGCGACCTGCTGCCGCCGGAGCGGGCCCGCGAGCTGCACCCGCTCTTCACCGCCGCGCCCTCCGCCGTCGCCTGAGTCACTCGCTCGTGTCCTGCCGGGGCTTGGGACCGCCGTAGACCGGGTTCTTCGCCACCCGCTTCTCCGACACGAGCAGGCGCACGACGCCCTCCTGGTGCGCCTCGGCCTCCCAGACGATCCAGTCGCCGCCGACCTTCTCCGACTGCCTGGCCGGGTTCATGCCGTAGCCGTCGCCGCCGGGGTTCGGCTCGATGATCTGGAACACCGCCTTGAGCCCGCGCCTGCGCACCTCCGCGAGCACCTCGCGCACCGGGCGCTCGTCCACGCGGAATCCGGCCAGCATCCCGCCCTTCCTCGTGGCCGTGCCGTGCGACTGGTACACCTCGCCGGGCCTGGCCGGGCGGCCGAACTTGAGCGTGCCGTGGCCGGTGAAGCCCTCCTCCACGCTGACGACCATGAAGCAGCCCTCCTGGCCGATCGTGCACCCCTCGGGCTCGGCGCCGCCGCCGATGGCCTTGTCGTTCGTGTCCTGGCCGCCGAACTGGACGATCTCGCCGACGCGGTCGGGTGTGACGGGCACGAGCTCCATGTCGAGGTCCACGCCCACCGCCCGGAACGCCTCCCCGTACAGGGCGTGGTCGGCGAACGGGTCGCGGACCTTGGCGATCCACCAGCCGCCGCGCTGCTCGATCTCGATGGCGGAGTTGGCGTAGGAGGTGGCGGGGCCGGAGCCGATGTCCACGAAGCTGGGGCCGATCACGATCGCGGCGGCGAGTGCGGCGGTCGCCGCCATGCCCATGACCATGCGCCTGGTGCGCAGCCGCCTCCTCCCGGCGCCGGGCACGGTGGCCGGGTCAGGGAGGTCGGCCGGATCGGTGGCCGTGACGGAGGCCAGCAGCGCCCGCGCCCCCGCGCCGGACGCCCGGCCGGCCAGCTCCTCGTCGCGGACCCGGGCCAGGTCGCTGAGCTCGTTCATACAGCCTCCACGGCGAAACGGTGGGCGTTGACACCGGCGACGGCGAGCGCCTTGGAGAAGCGCTTGCGCGCCCGGTGCAGGCGGATGCGGACGGCGTTGCGGGAGCAGTCGAGGACCTGGGCGATCTCCTTGCTGCCGAGCCCCTCCCAGGCGACCAGGGACAGCAGCTCCCGGTCGTCCTCGGACAGCTCCGCGAAGGCCCGGGTGATCACACTCAGCTCGGCCCGCGCCTCCGGCGAGTGGCCGTAGAGGTCGGCCACGTCGTCGTCGAGCGCGACGAGGCGCCACCGGGCCGCGCCGCGGCGGTGGTTGGCCAGCACGTTGCGGGCCACGCCGTACAGCCACAGCCGGGCCTCGTCACCGGGCGGCAGCGCGTCGACGCGGCGCCATGCGACGGCGAACGTCTCGGACACCACGTCGGCGGCGTCCTCCGGCGAGTCGCAGCGGCGCACGGCGTATCCGAGGATCTGCTCATATGTCTGCTCATATACGGCCTCGAACCGGGTTTTCCGGTCGTCATCCACGGGCGGTCCCCATGGTCGGCCTCCTGTGTCAGGGGATGATGGAACATCCCCTTCATGTCGGGAGATCCCCGAGCATTTCAGGATTTTTCATGAAGTCAGGATCGCGGCGCTGCCGTAGCCGCCGCCGAAGCCCGTCACCAGCGCCGCCTGGCGGCCGGCGCGCAGCTCCCGCACGGCCTGCGCCACGTTGTTGAGGCCGTGCACGTACCCCTCCGACAGCAGCCCGCCGTGCGGGTTCACCCACGCGTGCCGGCGCTCCAGCAGGTACGCGCCGAGGTCGGCCCGCTCGACCAGGCCGAAGTCCTCCAGTTGCCGGGGCACCAGCCACGAGTAGGCGTCGTAGGGCAGCGCCGCGTCCACGTCCGAGGGCCGCATGCCCGACGCCTCCCACAGCATGGGCGCCACGTACGCCGAGAAGATCGCCGTGACGTCGGGCGCGCGGTCCATCGCCGAGCAGCCCGGTCCTCCCCCGCGCACCACGGCCCGCACGCGCGGCCCGCCGAGCACCCCGCTGACCAGCAGCGCGCACGCGCCGTCGGTCTCCTGGCAGCAGTCGGCGGCGCGCAGCGGCGTGCAGACGTACGGCTTGGCCAGGTAGCCGCCGAGGTCCAGCGGCTCCCGGCGCAGCGCCCGGGGGTTGGCCGCGGCGTTGTCGCGCGACTGGGCGACGACCGCGTGCAGGTGCTCCTCGGTGAGACCGGTGTCGTGCAGGTAGCGGGTGGCGGCCAGGGCGAACAGCGGGATCGGCCCGGCCATGCCGTACGTGAAGCGCTCCTGCGGACCGGTGGAGACGGTGTTCATGCGCCTGCCGGAGCGGCCGTTGAGCGCCCGGTAGACGAGGACGTTGCGGGCCAGCCCGGCGTGGACGAGCATCGCGGCGTCCCCGAGGATCGAGGCGGCCTGCGTGCCGCCGCCGGCGATGTCGTTGTGCCAGCCCAGGCGCTCGATCCGGAGCGCGCGGGCGACCTGGACGACCGGCGCCGAGTCGTTCATGTGGTAGCTGAGGACGGCGTCCACCTCGGCGGGCGCGACGCCGGCGTCGGCGCAGGCGGCGCGGCACGCCTCGACCGCCTGGTCCAGCACGGTGCGGCCGGACTCGCGCGTCAGCGCGGTCATCCCCACTCCCGCCACCGCCGCGCGTCCGGCGAACGGCTGCATGGACGTCCTCCCAGACACGGCGGATGCGGGTCGCGGGTGGTGCGGTCGCCCGCCGGGACGGGGCGCGATCCGGCCCGGCGGGCGACGTCTGCGGTGCTCGCCGACACGCTAACGCGCCACCGTTCTTTAGACAAGCGCTTGCTCGGCAATCTCGGCCTGCCATGCGGGCCGATGCCAGGCCCATGCCAGGCCGACGCGGACGACCTGGCGCACGCGGCACGGACCCTCGCCCGAACTGGATAGCGCTATTGTCCAAGGATGCGCATCTCGGAGCTGAGCGCCCGTTCCGGCGTGGCCATCGCGACGATCAAGTACTACCTGCGTGAGGGCCTGCTGCACCAGGGCGAGCAGCTCGCCGCCACCCGCGCCGAGTACGACGACTCCCACCTGCGCCGGCTGCGGCTGATCCGGGCCCTGCTGGAGATCGGCAGGCTGCCCGTGGCCGCCATCAAGCAGGTGGTCGAGGCCGTGGAGGACGAGACGCTGCCCGTGCACCAGGTGCTCGGCACCGCCCACTACGCGCTCGGCCCGGCCGTCGAGCCCGAGCCCGGCGAGTTGTGGGAGGCCGCCCTGGCCGAGAGCGACCGGCTCGTCGCCGAGCAGGGCTGGACGCTCACGCCGTACGCCCCCACCCGCGCCGAGCTGGCCCAGACGCTCGTCACGCTGCGCCGGCTCGGCATGTCCACCGACCTGAAGCGCTTCGCCGACGCGGCGGGGCGCATCGCCGGGGACGACATGGACACGATCCCGTTCGACGGCCCCCGGGAGAGCGCCGTGGAGGCGCTGGTGCTGGGCACGGTCCTGTACGGCAGGGCGCTCGACACGCTGCGCCGCATGGCCCACGAGTCGGAGTCCGCCCGCCGTTTCGGCACCGGCCCGGATCACGATGCCTCCGAGGAGGCCGGCGAGACGGATCGAGGCCCGGCGCAGGGGTAGGAGCGCCCCCATGTTCGATGACTTCACGACAGGCAGGATCGACGTGGGCGAGGCCGAGCTGTTCGTCCGGCACGGCGGCGCCGGCAGCCCGGTGCTGCTGCTCCACGGCCACCCCCGCACCCACGCCACCTGGCACCGGGTGGCGGCCGAGCTCGCCCCCCACCACACCGTGGTCTGCCCCGACCTGCGGGGTTACGGCCGCTCCTCCAAGCCCCCCACCACCGCCGACCACGAGCCGTACTCCAAGCGGGCGATGGCCCGCGACATGATCGCCCTCATGCGGGAGCTGGGCCACGAGCGGTTCGCCGTCGCGGGCCACGACCGGGGCGCGTACGTCGCCCACCGGCTGGCCGTGGACCATCCCGACGCCGTCAGCCGGCTCATCGTCCTGGACGCGGTGCCGATCGGCGAGGCGCTGGCCCGCTGCGACGCCGGGTTCGCCGCGAGCTGGTGGCACTGGTTCTTCCTCGGCCAGACCGACAAGCCCGCCGAACGGGTCATCAACGCCGACCCGGACGCCTGGTACCGGTACACGGCCGAGCACATGGGCCCCGAGGCGTACGAGGACCTGCGCAGGGCGCTGCACGACCCGGAGGTGGTGCACGCGATGTGCGAGGACTACCGGGCGGGCCTGGGCGTCGACCGTGACGCCGACGACGCGGCGCGGGCGGCCGGGCGGCGGGTGCGCTGCCCGATGCTGTTCCTGTGGGGCTCCAAGGACGACATGGAGGACCTGTACGGTGACCCGCTCGCGGTCTGGCGGTCGTGGGCCGACGACGTGCGCGGGCACCCCGTGGACAGCGGCCACCACATGGCGGAGGAGATCCCCGGCGAGCTGGCCCGCGAGATCGGGGACTTCCTGCGCCCTACTCGCTGACCGTGACCGGCCGTTTCAGCAGCCACAGCGCGGCCCGCCGCAGCAGCGTGCGGTGGATCTCGTTGTCGTAGGAGCGGGTGTCGTGGCCGAGCGCGTCGTAGACCACGCGGCCCCGCCGTACCGGCCGCGCCCACACGAGGGGCTGCCCGTCGGCGGAGGCCAGCGGCCGCACGTCGGGCAGCACCTCCAGGTCGCTGTAGACCTCGTCCACCACGTCGAAGTCGCGCAGCCCCTCCACGATCGGATGCTCACCGCTCACCCGCACCCCGGTCCAGCCGAGCGGCGGGTGGTGCGACTTGGGCCAGGTCCAGCAGCCGCCCAGCACGCGCGGCCAACCCTGCCAGTCGTCGAAGCAGATGGACGCGGCGTGCATGCCGAGCAGACCGCCGCCGCGCTCCAGGTGGTCCAGCAGCGTCGTGCGGGCCTGCGCGGGCAGCTCGAAGCGCCACTGGTCGCGCAGGTCGGCGAAGCGGTCCTGGTCCATCCGCCAGCGCAGCGCGTTGACGGTGATGAGCTGCGTCTCGGAGGGCTCACTGAGCGCGCCGGCGATGTCCTCGGTGATCTCCGACTCGATCCCGACCTCCGCGAGCGTCTCGGCGATGGCGGCCGAGGTGGCGTCGAAGTCGTGGAACGGGCCTCCTGACAGGATCAGATTTCTCGCCATCACCCAAGCCCATCACTTCTGCCCCACCTTTTCCACCCGTCCTGCTCGCCCGAAACCGTCACATCGGGGCTCGCCGGCCCGTCCGGGCACGTGCGACCGGCATGACCTGCCGCGGTCCCGGCCGCCCGAGCTCCTATAGTCGGCCTCATGGATCTCGGTATCGAGGGCAAGGTCGCACTCGTCACGGGCGGCAGCGCGGGCATCGGCCTGGCCGCCGCCAGGAGCCTGGCGCGGGAGGGATGCGACGTCTGCGTGGCGGCCCGCGACCCCGAGCGGCTGGCCGACGCCGTGGTGGCGCTCCAGGAGTTCGGCGGCGTGGTGCACGCCGTGCTCGCCGACGTGGAGGACCCGGCCGCCGCCGCCCGCGTGGCGGCCGAGACGCGTGACGTGCTGGGGCCGGTGGACATCCTGGTGGCCAACGCGGGCGGGCCGCCCGCCGGCCGGTTCACCGAGAAGGGCCTGGACGAGTGGGAGGTGGCGATCCAGCGGAACCTGCTGGGCACGGTCCGCCTGATCCACGCGGTGCTGCCCGACATGCGCTCGCGCGGCTGGGGGCGGATCGTCACGGTCACCAGCCGGTCGGCGCGCGAGGCGCTCGACGGCCTGGCCCTGTCCAACGCCACCCGCTCGGCCGTCGCCGGCATCGTCCGCACGCTGGCCCGCGAGGTCGGCGGCGACGGCGTGCTGGTCACCAACGTGATGCCGGGCCCGATCGCCACCGACCGGCTGCGCGAGCTGGCGGGCGGCGACGAGGCCCTGGCGGGGCGGGCCGCGCAGGTGCCGGTGGGCCGCATCGGCCGGCCGGAGGAGGTGGGCGACGTGGTGGCGTTCCTCGCCAGCGAGCGGGCCTCGTTCGTCAACGGCGTCTCGCTGCTGGTGGACGGCGGCGAGAGCCGGGTCATCGCCTGACTGCGGCCCTCGGAGGTCCACCGGCGCCGACTTGCCGGTGGGCCGGTTTCGCATGACATGCTTCTTTTGAGAACTTTCGTGGGGAAGGCAGGGCCATGGACAAGCCGGTCATCGTGACGGTGGACGACGATCCGGGCGTGTCGCGGGCGGTCGCCCGTGACCTGCGCCGCCGCTACGGCCAGAGCTACCGGATCGTCCGCGCCGAGGCGGCGGACCAGGGCATCGAGGCCGTCAAGGAGATGCGCCTGCGCGGCGACGAGGTGGCGGCGATCCTCGCCGACTACCGCATGCCGCAGATGAACGGGGTGCAGTTCCTCGAAGCGGCCATGGACATGTACCCGTACGCGCGCCGGGTGCTGCTGACCGCCTACGCCGACACCGACGCGGCCATCCAGGCGATCAACGTGGTGGACCTCGACCACTACCTGCTCAAGCCGTGGGACCCGCCGGAGGAGAAGTTCTACCCGGTGATCGACGGCCAGCTCGACGCCTGGCACCGCACCGACCGGGTGGAGGTGGCGGAGCTGCGGGTGGTGGGCGACCGCTGGTCCGCCCCGTCCTACCGGGTGCGCGACTTCCTGGCCCGCAACCACGTCCCGTACCAGTGGCTGCTGGCCGAGGACCCGGAGGGCGCGCAGCTCGTCGCGGCGGTCGGCGAGCAGTGCCACCTGCCGCTGGTGGTCACGGCCGACGGCGTGTCGCTCCAGGCGCCCGATCAGTCCACGCTGGCCACGGCCGTGGGGCTGTCGACCACCCCGGCCACCGACTTCTACGACCTCATCGTGGTCGGCGGCGGGCCGGCCGGGCTGGGCGCGGCGGTCTACGGCGCCTCCGAGGGGCTCAACACGGTGCTGGTCGAGGCACAGGCCTCCGGCGGGCAGGCGGGCCAGAGCTCCCGGATCGAGAACTACCTCGGCTTCCCCGACGGCGTCTCCGGCCAGCAGCTCGCCGACCGGGCCCGCCGGCAGGCGCTGAAGTTCGGCGCGGAGCTGCTGACCGCGCGCAAGGTCACCCACCTGGAGCCGCGCGGCCAGGCCCGCGTGGTGGGCTTCAAGGACGGCGGCGAGATCGCGGCGCACGCGGTGATCCTGGCCACCGGCGTGACCTACCGCCGTCTGGAGGCCCCGGGCCTGGACGAGTTCGTCGGCAGGGGCGTCTTCTACGGCGCCGCGCTCACCGAGGCGCCCTCGTGCAAGGACCTGGAGGTCTGTATCGTCGGCGCGGCCAACTCGGCCGGTCAGGCCGCCGTCTACCTCTCGGGATTCGCGAGCAAGGTCCATTTGTTGGTGAGAGGTGATGGATTGGAGAGGTCCATGTCCCACTACCTCATCGAGCAGATCGACGCCATCCCCAACATCGAGGTCCACACCCAGACCCATGTCGTCTCCGGCCGGGGCGACGGGCACCTGGAGCAGCTCACGCTCAGCACGAAGGGCGAGGAGCACACCGTCGACACGCAGTGGCTGTTCGTGTTCATCGGCGCCGAGCCGTACACCTCCTGGCTGGGCGACACCATCGAGCGCGACGCCAAGGGCTTCGTGCTGACGGGCCCCGACCTGGTGCAGGGCGGCCGGCGCCCGCGCAACTGGACGCTGCGGCGCGAGCCGTACTTCCTGGAGACCAACGTGCCCGGCGTGCTGGCCGCCGGCGACGTGCGCGCCGAGTCGATCAAGCGGGTCGCCTCGGCCGTCGGGGAGGGCGCGATGGCCGTCGCGCTCGTGCACCGCTACCTGGAGAAGCAGTGACCACCACCACCACGATCGACATAGACGAGCTGCGCAAGCTGTTCCTGTTCGAGCGGCTCAGCGACGAGCAGCTCACCAAGCTGGCCATGAGCGGCCAGGTCCTCTCGTACGCGACCGACGATCTGATCATCCGGCAGGGCGAGCCCGCCGAGTGCTTCGCGGTGCTCATCGAGGGCGAGATCCAGATGCTCCAGGAGACCGTGAGCGCCGGCACGGTCGCGATGCCGCGCACCTCCCAGCCCGGCGTGTACGGCGGGGCGACGTCGGCCTACCTGGGTGACCGGGCGCCGCAGTACTACCAGAACTCGCTGCGGGCCACGGCGCCGACGCGGATGTTCCTGCTGCCGGCCAAGAAGTTCGCGCACATCGTGACCGAGTGGTTCCCGATGGCGATGCACCTGCTCGACGGCATGGTGTCGGGCGGCCGGATGCAGCGGGAGGTCATCGACCGGCGGCAGCGGCTGACGGCCCTCGGCACGATCACCGCCGGGCTCACGCACGAGCTGAACAACCCGGCCGCCGCGGCCGTCCGCGCGGTCGGCGAGCTGCGCTCGCTGATCAGGTCGTCCCGGGTGGAGCTGGCGCAGCTCGCCGAGAACGGCATACCGCCGGAGCGGCTGCGCGCGCTCATCGAAATGCAGGAGAGCTGCACCGAGGCCCTGGGCAAGCTGCCGCCGCGCAGCCCCCTGGAGATCTCCGACGCCGAGGACACGCTCGGCGAGGCGCTGGAGGAGCTGGGTCTGGAGGGCGCCTGGGACCTGGCCCCAGCGCTGGTCCAGGCCGGGTTCGGCCCGCAGCACCTGGACAAGATCCGCAGGAAGGTGGGCGACGAGCACGCGCCGGCCGCGCTGCGCTGGCTGTCGGAGGCGGTGGAGATCTCGCAGATGCTGGGCGAGGTGACCGAGGCCACCGAGCGCATCGCCTCGCTGATCCGCTCGGCCAAGCAGTACTCCCAGATGGACCGGGCGCCGTTCCAGATCTGCGACGTGCACGACCTGCTGGACAGCACGGTCGCGATCTTCCGCGGGAAGATCGCGCCGGGCATCAGCGTGGTCACCGACTACGACCGGACGCTGCCGCCGATCCCGGCCTACGGCGGCGAGCTGAACCAGGTGTGGACCAACCTCATCCACAACGCCCTCGACGCCATGGGCGAGGAGGGCACGCTGACGATCCGCACCGCGCACGACGAGGACGAGGCGATCGTGGAGATCGGCGACACCGGCCCCGGCGTCCCGGACGCGATCAAGGACCGGATCTTCGAGCCGTTCTTCACCACGAAGAACGTCGGCCAGGGCACCGGGCTCGGGCTGGACATCTCGTACCGGATCGTCGCCGGGCGCCACGGCGGCGAGATCAAGGTGCGGTCGGTGCCCGGCGAGACGTGGTTCGAGGTGCGCCTGCCGCTGCGGGAGCCGGCCACCGCCGCGTCCTGACCTCCGGAGGGCGGCTCAGCCGCAGAGAGGACTCCAGTGTCGATCTCCGAGTGGACCCGGCAGGCTCTGCCCGCCATGCTCGACGACCTGCGCATGGTCGTCGAGCTGGAGACCCACAGCTACGACAAGGCCATGCTGACCGCCGGCCTCGGAGGCGTGCGGGCACTGGCGGCCGAGCGGCTCGGCACGCCGGACCGGGTCGCCCAGCACGACGGCGGGGAGCACGGCGACGTGCTGGAGCTGACCTACGAGGGCACCGCCCCGGGCACCGTGCTCATGCTCAGCCACTACGACACCGTGTGGCCGACGGGCACGCTCGCCGGGTGGCCGTTCACCGTGGCGGACGGCAGGGCGACGGGGCCGGGCGTGTTCGACATGAAGACGGGGCTGGTGCAGTCGGTCTGGGCGCTGCGCGGGCTGCGCGAGCTGGGCCTGCCGCATCCGTCGGTGCGGCTGCTGTTCAACGGCGACGAGGAGATCGGCAGCCCGTTCTCCCGCTCCTCCATCGAGGCGGCCGGCGAGGACGCCCTGGCGACGCTGGTGTTCGAGGCGTCGGGAGGCGGCGCGCTGAAGACGGCGCGCAAGGGCGTCGGGCTGTTCGACGTGAGCATCACCGGGATCGAGGCGCACGCGGGCCTCGACCCCGAAGCGGGCGCGAGCGCCGTCCACGCGCTGGCCGAGGTCATCGCACAGGTCACGGCGGCGGCCGCGCCCGAGCGCGGCACCACGGTCAACGTCGGCCTGGTCAGCGGCGGCACCGGCCGCAACGTCGCGGCCGGTCGTGCCACGGCGGGCGTCGACGTGCGGGTCAGCGAGCCGGCGGAGATGCGCCGCGTCGAGGAGGCGTTCGCCGCGGTGCGGGCGGCCGACCCGCGGATCACGGTCTCGGTCTCCGGCGCCTGGAACCGGCCGCCGATGACCCAGAACCCGGCCTCGCAGCGGCTGTTCAAGGAGGCGCAGTCGGTGGCGGCGGGCCTCGGGTTCGCGCTGGAGGAGATCTCGGTGGGCGGCGCCAGCGACGGCAACTTCGTCTCGGCACTGGGCCGGCCGGTGCTGGACGGCATGGGCGCGGTCGGCGGTGGCGCGCACGCGCGCGCCGAGCACGTGCTCGTCGGGCACATCCCGGAGCGGACGGCGCTGGCGATGGGCCTGATCACCGCCCTCGGCTGAGGAAACCTGCACACGGCGGGGTCTCAAGCGGGAACGGACCTGGTACGCTCCCAAGCGAGCGCTTGGTTTATCCCTCCGAGAGGCCGCCGCATGAAGTTCTCAACCTTCCACCTCTTCCACCGGTTCGACGGGCAGAGCTTCAAGGACGTCTACGACTACCATCTGGAGCTCATCGAGCTGGCCGAGGAGCTGGGATTCGACGGGGTGAGGCTGGCCGAGCACCACTTCCGCGACTACGGCGTGGCGCCCAACCTCTTCACCGTGCTCGCCCACGCCGCCGCCCGCACCTCCCGCCTGCGCCTGGGCACCGGGATCGTGGTGCTGCCGCTGCACAACCCCGTCCACGTGGCCGAGGAGGCCGCCCAGGTGGACGTGCTCTCCGGCGGGCGCCTGGACCTGGGCATCGGCCGTGGGTACCAGAGCTTCGAGTTCGAGGGCTTCGGGGTGGACCTGGCCGAGGCGCGCGACCGGTTCAACGAGGCGCTGGAGGTCATCCTGGGCCTCTGGACGCGGGAGTCGTTCCGGCACGAGGGCAAGTTCTACCGGACCGGCTCGGAGGTGTCGCTCACGCCGCGTCCCCTCCAGGACCCGCACCCGCCGCTGCACGTGGCCGCCGTGTCGCCGGAGACCGTCACCATGTACGCCGAGCGCGGGCTGCCCATCCTGGCCGACCCGGCCGCGCCGTTCCGCAAGGTCGTCAAGGCGGCGGAGACGTGGCGGGACACCGCCGCCCGCGCCGGGCGCGGGGCGGACGCCGAGCTGGTCGTGGCGCGCAGCGTGTACGTGGCCCCGACCGCCGAGCAGGCGCGCGAGGACCAGGCCAGGTTCGAGGCGGCCTTCGACCGCTCGCGCATCTTCAACGAGGGCAGCGCCCCCATCGACCCGAGGACGGGCAGGGCCGCGCAGGGCTTCGAGTACTACCAGGACCGCTACCTCAAGGGCGGCAGCGTGTCGGCCGACTTCCGGTGGGAGCAGCTGGAGGTGATCGGCGACCCGGCGCGGGTGGTGGAGCAGATCACGCTGCTGCGCGACGCCGGCTTCGCCAACCTGCTGTGCGACTTCGGCAGCACCCGGCCCATGCCGCTGGAGGAGATGAAGAAGGTCATGCGCTTCTTCGCCTCCGAGGTCATGCCCGCCTTCGCCTGACCGGTCCCGCACACCAGTCCGTACGGCCCGCGCGCCGGCCCGGCGGCGGGCGACCACCCCCAGGAGGCGCGATGATCCACAGCCTGACCCTCTCGGACGTCCTCGCCGAGCACGCCCGCAGCCGTCCCGGGACGACGGCGGTCGTGGACGGCGAGGTCCGGCTCACCTACCCCGCCCTGGACGAGCGGGTCACGCGCCTGGCGGACGCCCTGGCGGCGCGCGGCGTCACGCCCGGCGAGCGCGTCCTCTGGCTCGGGCAGAACTCCCACGCCGTGCTGGAGCTCCTGCTGGCCTGCTCCCGCATCGGGGCGGTCCTCTGCCCGGCGAACTGGCGGCAGTCGGCCGACGAGCTGCGCTTCGTGGTCGAGGACCTGACGCCGCGCGTGGTGGTCTGGGAGCCGTCGGAGGCGACGACGGCCGTCCAGGAGGCGACGGCCCCGTCCGGGGCCGTGTGGGTGCGGGCCGGCCAGGCGTACGAGGAGCTCGTGGCCGAGGGCCTGGTCCGCGACTTCCCGCAGGTGGCCGACACCGAGCCGGCGCTCGCCCTCTACACCGCCGCTTTCGACGGCCGCCCGAACGCCGCCCTGCTCAGCAGCGCCGCCCTGGTCGCCCACAGCGCCGCGCTGCTCGTGGTCCGCCAGATGGAGCCGGGGTTCACCTTCCTCAACAGCGGGCCGCTGTTCCACGTGGGCACGATGATGTTCTGCCTGGCCACGCTGCAGATCGGGGGGACGAACGTGTTCACGCCCGCGTTCGATCCCGAGGAGGTGTGCCGGCTGATCGACGCCGAGCGGGTCACGCAGGCGTTCCTGTTCGGCCAGATGATCGACGCCGTGCTGGCGGTCCGGCCGCAGGGCAAGTACGACCTGTCGTCGCTGCGGTTCGTCGCGCACTCGGCGGAGTGGGACGAGCTGATCACCGTGGACGACTCGCCGTGGTGCCGGTCCGGGATGGGCGGGTACGGGCAGACGGAGGTGGGCGGCATGCTCACGTTCCTGGGGCTGGCTCCCGGGGCGGCGGGGTTCGCGGGGCGGCCGTCGCCGCTCGTCCAGGTGCGGATCCTGGCGCCGGACGGCGGCGAGGTGCCGGTGGGGGAGGTGGGCGAGATCTGTGCGCGCGGCAAGTCCCTCTTTTCCGGATATTTCGCCCGCCCGGAATTAAATGCGGCGAAGTTCGCTCATGGGTGGCATCACACCGGTGACCTCGGCCGCCGCGAGCCCGACGGCTCGATCACCTTCATCGGCCCCCGGCTCCGCATGATCAAGTCCGGCGCCGAGAACGTCTACCCGGCCGAGGTCGAACGGGCCCTCAAGAAGCACCCGGCGGTGGCGGACGCGGCGGTCATCGGCGTCCCGGACGAGCGCTGGCACCAGGCGGTCCGGGCCGTGGTGGTCCTGGCCCCGGACGCCACGGTGACGGCAGAGGAGCTGGTGGCGCACGTCAAGGGCCTGCTGGCCTCGTACAAGAAGCCCCGCGACGTGGTGTTCGCCGACGCGATCCCCAAGCGCGGCTTCACCCCGGACTACGACGCCCTGGACCGGACCCACGGCGGCGGCAACTACCCCGGCACCTGACCCGCCCGCACCCGGCGCCCGCACCGCCCCCACCACCCTGAGCCGCCCGCGACCGGCAACCGCCGGACGGACGGGCGGGCGGGCGGGCGTCAGAGGACGGCGAGGGGGTTGAGGGGGCTGCCGGTGCCGCCCTCGATCCGGAGCGGGGCCGCGACGAAGACGAAGTCCGCGCGGCACCTGGCGCTCAGCTCCTCCAGCCACAGCATCTCCACCAGGTGGACGCCGTGCCGGTGCAGCAGGATGAGGTGGAGGTCGTCCGCCAGGCCCTCCCCCGCGAGCTGGCGTTCGTCCAGGCCGCCGATCGCCGCGTTGTCCGAGGCCACCACCGCGACGTCCCGCGCCGCCAGCCACCGCCCGGCGGCGGCCGACAGGCCCGGCTGGCCCGACCAGTACTCCTCCCGCGACCGCTCCCACACCGCGGGCCAGCCGGTACGGATCACCGCGACGTCCCCCGGCCGGAGCTCCGGCCCGGCCGCCTCCAGCTCCTCCGGCGTGATCCGGTGCCCGGCCGGCAGGTGGTCCAGGCCCAGGTGCCGGGCCACGTCGAACAGGACACCCCGCCCCACCACCCCGCCCACCTGCTCGATGCCGCAGCGCGTGGCCCCGTAGGAGCGCACCCGGGCGGCCGGGTGGCCGTTGTACAGCTCGTCGCCCGACCACATGTGGCACAGCGCGTCCATGTGGGTGGTCGTGCCGTGGTGGGAGACGATCAGCGCGTCGTCGGCCACCCGCAGCCCCGCGCCGACCGGCCGCGCCCCCGCCGCGTAGTCGCCGCCGTCCACGGACATGAAGTGCTGCGGCAACGGCCGCCCCCTCAGGTGCGGGACGGTGCCGGGGGCGGGCGAGGAGGTGGAGCCCCTGATCGGCAGGGCCAGGCTGAGCACCTCACCCGTCGTGGCCGAGCGGAGGGCGTCCAGGACGGCGCCGGGGGTGAGGAGGTTGAGGGTCCCACGCTGGTCCGCTGGGCCGAAACGACCCCAGTTGTTAGGCTCGGCAACCAAGTAAGCGCTTCCTTTCAGGAGGGGCGTGGACGCGTCCGGAGAGGCGTGCCCGTTCGGGATGACGTGACGAGGAGGTCCGATGCGCTGCGATCCCCGGTTCTCGCGCGTGCGTGAGGTGTTCGAGCGGCACTTCGCCGACGGCGAGGAGGAGGGTGCCGCGTTCGCCGTGTACCTGGACGGCGAGCCGGTGGTGGACCTGTGGGGCGGCGTCGCCGACCGTCACACCGGGCGCGCCTGGCAGGAGGACACCCCGGTGTACGCGTACTCCTGCACCAAGGCGGTCACCGCCACCGTCCTGCTCCAGCTCGCCGAGCGGGGGCTGGTGGACGTGGGCGCGCCGGTGGCGGAGGTGTGGCCGGAGTTCGCGGCGGAGGGCAAGGAGCGCGTCACCGTCGAGCATCTCCTCACGCACGCGGCGGGGCTGCCGGTGGTGGAGGACCCGGTGCCCGTGGAGGAGTTCGGCGACCATCCGGCCATCGCCGCCCGCCTGGCCGGGCAGCGGCCGCTGTGGGAGCCGGGGTCGGCGCACGGCTACCACGCGCTGTCGTACGGGTTCCTGGTGGGCGAGGTGGTGCGGCGGGTGACCGGCAAGTCGGTGGGCGAGCTGGTCGCGGCGGAGATCGCCGGCCCGCTCGGGCTGGACCTGTGGATGGGCGCCCCCGACCCGGTGCTGGCCCGGGCCGCCCGTCTGACGGCCGGCGGCGACGGCCGCCGCGCCCCCCTCAGCCCGGCGCCCGGCAGCCCGGCGACGGGAGACGCGCCCTCCGCGAGCGCCCTCAGCGATCTGGCCGGGGCGTCCGGCGACGGTGGGGCCTTCGGCCGGATGGCCAGGGCCGTGGGCGATCCGCAGAGCCTCATGAACCGGGCGCTCGGCAACCCGTCCATGCAGCGGCTCAAGGGCGGCGCCAACCATCCCGTCATCATGCGCGCCGGCTGGCCCGCCGCCGGGCTCGTCACCACGGCCCGTGCCCTGGCCGGCTTCTACCGCTCCCTGCTCGCCGGCGACCTCCTGCGCCCCGAGACGCTCCGGGACGCCCTCCGCCCCCGGGTCGGCGGTCCGGACCGGGTCCTGCACCTGGACAGCTCCTTCGGCCTCGGCTACATGCGCCCGGCGTCGACGTTCTTCGTCCCGTCGGCGACCGCGTTCGGCCACACCGGCCTCGGCGGTTTCGTCGGGTTCGGCGACCCCGAGCACGGCCTGGCCGCCGCCTACGTCATGAACCGGATGGCCGACGCCGTCTCCGGCAGCCTGCGCGCGTACCGGCTCACGGAGGCCGTCTACCGGTCCCTGTGACCACGCCGCCGTCCTCACTGTGCCGCCCCCTGTGCCGTCCCCCCTGTGCGTCCTCAGTGCATGGTCACGCCGCCGCTCACCGACAGGGTCTGCCCGGTGATGTAGGCGGCGCGGTCCGTGCACAGGTACGCGACGAGGCCCGCCACGTCGGCGGGCGTCCCGAGGCGGCGCAGCGGGACGGCCCTGGAGATCTTCTCGACCAGGCCCGGCTCGGCGGCCGCCACGCGGCGCAGCATCGGCGTGTCGGTGGGGCCCGGGCAGACCACGTTGGAGGTGACGTTCGCCCGTGCCGCCTCCCGGGCGAGGGTCTTGGCCAGCCCGAACAGCCCCGCCTTCGTCGCCGCGTACGCGCCCTCGCCGCCCGAGCCGGCCCGCGCCCCGTCGGAGGAGACGAACACCAGCCGCCCCCAGCCCCGCGCCAGCATCCCCGGCAGGAGCAGCTTGGTCATCAGCATCGGGCCGCGCAGGTTCACCCGCCACATGAGCTCCCAGGCCGCCGGGTCGCTCTCGGTGAACGGCTCCACGATGGACACGCCCGCGTTGTGGACGAGGATGTCCACGTCCAGGCCCAGGTCGCCGACCGCGACGCAGAACCGCTCCACCGACTCCGGCACGGCGAGGTCCACGCCCAGGGGGACGGCCCGGGCCAGCCCGGCGGCGACCCTGCCCGCGCCCTCCAGGTCCACGTCCGCCACCACGACGCGGGCGCCCAGGGCGGTCAGGTCGCCGGCGACGGCCGCGCCGATGGCCCCCGCTCCCCCGGTCACCACCGCCGTCCGCCCGTCGAGCCGCAGCCCCTCCATCAGCCCGCTTCCCGCCACCGTCCCGTCCGCCACCGTCCCGTCCGTCACCGCCCCCTGCGCCTCGGCCCCGTCCGTCACCGCCCCCTGCGCCTCGGCCCCGTCCGGCTTGCCCTCCTCCGTCATCGCCGCCCCTCCCCGGCCGTCCCGTCGTCGGCCTTCCAGCGCTCCACCAGCCGGTCCGCCGTCACTCGGGTCGCGAGAAGGCTGACCGTGTGCTTCAGCACGGCCCTCGCGTACTCCTCCGGTATCCCGGCGACCGCGTCCGTGACCACCGTGACCCGGTAGCCGAGGTTCACCGCCTCCAGGGCCAGGCCCGGGATGCCCAGGTTCAGCGACACGCCGACGGCGACCACCGACGAGACGCCCAGCGACCGCAGCGTCATGTCCAGGGACGTGCCGGTGAACGGCGAGAAGCCGTGGTACCGGCGGCTCTCCAGGTCGCCGGGCTCGCGCAGCTCCGGCAGCACCTCGACGGCCGGTGTGCCCTCCAGCATGTGGGCGGGGTCGTCGAGCAGGGAGACGATGAACGGGCAGTTGCCGGTGTGGGAGCCCGCCCGGTCGGCCCGGAAGGCGGCGGTGCAGTGGACGACGGGGAGCCCGGCCGCCCGGGCCGCGTCCAGGACCGCCGCCGCGTTGGGGACGACGTCACGGAGCCGGCACGCCGTCACCAGATCCGGAAATTTCGTGAGATCGCCGATGACGCCCCTCTGCATCTCCATCACCAGCACAGCCTCGCGGTCCACCCTGGCCTCCATTTAGCCGAGCGCTTGCTTGGGAGCAGCGTACACGAGCCCCACCCGCCACCCCGAGTGACGCCAGCACAACCATGGGCGAAATATCGCCAGTCGTGACAACCCGCGCCCCGGGTGAGACCGTCGAACCGGAGACGGCTCGCGTGATGGGGGTTGGACTTGGTCCCTGGGTACCGGGAAGTGCGCCAGCTCGGCGGCGGTCACACCGGCCGCGTGTTCCTCGCCACCTACGAGACCACGGGCGCCTACGTGGCGATCAAGTACCTGAACGCCACCCTGCGCCGGGACGCCGAGTTCATGGAGCGCTTCCGGGTGGACGCCCCGGCCCTCGTCGAGATCGACGACCCGCACGTGGTCAAGCTGCACGAGTACGTCGAGACACCGGCCCGGGCGGCCGTGGTGATGGAGCTGGTCGACGGCGTCTCGCTGCGCGCCCTGCTGTCGGAGCACGGCCACGCGAGCCCGGAGGCGGCGCTCGCCGTGCTGAAGGCCACCCTGCTGGCGCTCGCCGCGGCCCACGAGCGCGGGGTGGCGCACCGGGACGTCAAGCCCGAGAACGTCCTCGTCCAGGCCGACGGCACGGCCAAGCTGGGCGACTTCGGCGTCGTGGTCCACGCCGAGGAGCCTGGGGTGCCCGCCGGGAGCCCGCCGTACATGGCGCCGGAGCTGTGGACGCGGGGCGCCGCCGGGCCGCCCGCCGACCTGTACGCGGCGGCGTGCCTGCTGTTCGAGACCGTGAAGGGACGGCCTCCGTTCCGGGCCGGCGGCGTGCCGGAGCTGCGCGACCTGCACCTGGCGGAGCCCGTGCCGCTGGAGGTGGTGCCCGACACGCTGCGTGACCTGCTGCGGCGCGGCCTGGCCAAGGACCCGGCGGAGCGGTACGCCTCGGCGCGGCGGTTCGCGGCGGAGCTGGAGGAGGACGCGGTCGCGGGCTACGGGCCCGACTGGGAGAAACGGGGCCGTCGTCAGCTGGCGGAGCTGGCCACGCTGCTCGCGCTGCGCTTCCCGCTGGCCCCGTCCGGCTCGGCGACGACCGGCCGCGCCTCCCGGCGGGACCGGCCGCTGCGCGACCGGCTGCTGAGGGTGCCGAAGCTGCCGCCCCACCTGTGGATCGCGGGGGCGGCCGTGACGGTCATGGCCATCGCGGTCGCGGCGTCGGGCGGCCGGTTGGCGCGCGACCCGGGCACGGTGCTGATGCCGCAGCCCGAGGCGCCCGAACGGTCCACGTCCGGCGACGTCACAGACCCGGCCCGCCGGAGGGCCGCCGGCACGGACCGCCCGTCCGCGCCCGCCTCCTCGCGCCCACCGTCCTCACGTCCCGCCCCGTCACGTCCGGTCGCGTCACGTCCGGTCACACCGGCTCCCGTGGGCCCCGCCACCACCGCCCCCGCCTCTCCTGGGCCCGTCACGTCCGCGAGGCCCACGCCGGGCGTGCCCTCGCCGATCTCCCCGGCCACCGCGCCGGTCGTCCGCTCCGCCGGCATCGTCGGATGGAGCGGCTCGGCGGGCTCGGTACGGGTGTCCGCCGAGGGGACCGGCCCGGTACGGCTGCGCATCGCGTACACGCGGCGCGACGGCGACGGACCGGCCCGTACGGTCGCCCGGGAGACGCGCACCCTGACCGGCGAGACCGTGTACACGAGCGGGGTGCTGCGCGACCTCGGCGACGTGCCCTGCGGCACGCGGGCGCACTTCGGCCTCATGGTGCTGACGGAGCCCGCGGCGGACAACGGGCCGCAGATCAGCGAGGTCGAGGTGGACGGCGGTCCCTGCCCGCCGCCCACGCCCACCCCCTCCCCCACGGCGAGCCCCGCGCCGACGCCCGGCCGGGCCGTCGCCCCGCCCGGCCCCCGGCCCGGCGACCCCGTCCCCCTCTCCGAGTCCCGAGGAGACCCCGCGGTCTCTCCTCCGGACCCGCGGGTGCCCCCTGGCGACGGGGTGCCGCCGTCCGATGCCCTCGGGACCGCCGGAAACCACTGATCCGGCGGTCGCCGATCCGGGCGCGCCGGCGGCCGGGCACCGGGGCTGCCGCCGCGCCCTTGTCGGGCAACCAAGCGTGCGCTAGCTTGGCAAGCGATGACCGGTGACACCTCCGCCTACTGGGCCGCCTGCAGGCGCGGCGAGCTGGTCGTCCAGCGCTGTACGGACTGCGGACGGCGTGTCCACCTCCCCGAGGCGGACTGCCCGTGGTGCGGCGGTGACGGGCTCGTCTTCGAGCCGGTCTCCGGCGACGGCGTGGTGCACACGTACACGGTCGTGCACCGGTCGTTCGCGCCCGGCTACCGGGGACGGGAGCCGTACGTGCTGGCCTGGGTGGACCTGCCGGAAGGGGCCCGCGTGTTCGGGCAGGTCGTCGGCTGCGCGCCGGATGAGGTCCGCATCGGGATGCCGGTGCGGGTGACGTTCCTGGACGACCTACCGCATTGGAGACCCCTGTGAGCGTGCTCGGGAAGCTCGGCAACGTGCTCATCCCCGTCGCCGACCTCGACCAGGCGATCGCCTTCTACGGGTTGCCGGTGAAGTTCCGCGACGGCGACCGGTTCGCGGCGCTGGACGGCGGCGGCGTGACCGTGGCGCTGGCCGGGCCCGCCGAGCAGGTCGCCGACACGGCCGCGCCCTCGTACCGGGTGGACGACGTGGCGCTGGCCGTACGGGAGCTGTCCGCCCGTGGCGGTGAGGTGGTGCGCGCGCCCGAGGAGGGGCCGCACGAGACGCGTGCCGTGCTGCGCGACCCGTCGGGCAACGTCTTCGTGCTCTACGCCCCTCTCTGACCGTCCCTCGCCGCGTCCGGGTACGCGGCGACCCCTCTGACCGATTGCCGGCACTCCTTTTCCAGCTCGACCGCTGATCCGGAGGCTCCCATGGCGCGATCCCCCTACGGCAACTACGGCCACGCGATCCTGACCGCCGGGGCCCTGCGAACCCCGGACCGGGAGGCGCTCACCTACTGCGGCGAGCGCCGTTTCACCTACGACCAGCTCAACCGGCTCGTCAACCGCCGCGCCCACGCGCTCCTCGCCGCCGGGATCACCCCCGGTCAGCGGGTCGGGGCGCTGCTGAACGAGACCCTGCACGTCGCCGAGACCTACCTGGCGCAGGCCAAGACGGGCGTGGTCACCGCCGCCCTGAACCCGTACTGGCCCGCCGACACGCTGCGCGCGGTCGTCGAGCAGTCGGGCTGCACGGCCTTCGTGTACGACTCGACGGTGGAGCGGGCCGTGGCCGAGATCAGGCCCGCGCTCCCGGGCGTGACCACCTGGATGAAGGTCGGCGGGCCCGGCGACGGCGGGGTGGACCCGGACACGGTGGACCCGGACACGGTGGATCTCGACGCGCTGGCCGCGGAGGCGTCCGAGGAGGAGCCGCCGATCGGGGGCGCATACGACGACCCGCTCGCCCTCTACTACACCTCGGGCACGACCGGCCTGCCGAAGGCGGTCGTCCACACGCACGCCTCGTCGCTGGCCACGGCCCAGATCTGGCTGGACGTGCCGCGCGGTCCCGATGCGGTGTTCGGCACGGGCGCGATCATCTGGGGCATCGGGTTCCCGGCCATCGCCGGCCCGGCGCTGTACGCGGGCATGCGGCTGGTGCTGGAGCAGGACTGGGGGCCGGCGAACTTCCTGCGGGTCGTGCCGCGCGAGCGGGTCACCCACGTGTCCCAGATACCGTCGTTCTACGCGGCGCTGCTCGGCTCGGCCGAGCACGAGGGCGTGGACCTGTCGTCCGTCGAGGTCATCATGCTGGGCGGCGAGCCCCTGACCGCCACCATGCTCGACCGCGTCAAGAGCCGCCTGCCCGGCGCCGCCGTCTACTCCTACTACGGCCAGACCGAGGCGCCGTACACCTGCATGGGCCGCGTCGACGACGGCTCCACCCCCCTCGGGTCGTCCGGACGGGCCCGCACCGGCAACGCGGTCCGCGTGACCGGGCCCACCGGCGAACGCGTGGTCGGCGGGATCGGCGAGATCAACCTCGCGGGCCCGCACGTGATGGCCGGTTACGACGGCCTGCCCGGCCGGACGGCGGAGGTGCTGCGCGACGGCTGGTACGTGGGCGGTGACCTCGGCGCCGTCTCCGACGACGGGGTGCTGCGGGTCCTCGGGCGGCGCGAGGACGCGATACTCAAGGGCGGACTCTGGAGCCAGCCGGTGGCCGTCGAGGAGGCGGCCGCGGCGCTGGACGGCGTCGCCGAGGCGGGCGCGGCGGGCGTCCCCGCGCACGTCGAGGGCCGGGAGGCCGTGGAGCAGGAGATCCTGCTGGCCGTGGTGCCCCGCGCCGGCCACACGCTGGACTCCGCCAAGCTGGCGGCGGCCCTGGCCGACACGTTGCCGGCGCACCAGCGGCCGGACCGCATCCTGGTGGTGGACGAGCTGCCGCACTTCCAGGACGCGTCGGGCGGGCCCGGCAAGCTGCTGCGGCGCGAGCTCCACCGCCTGCTGGAGCGCTGACGCGATGGCCGCCGTCGAGGACGTGCCCCAGCCGGTGCCCGAGCACGAGGCCAAGGCGCTGCTGCGGGAGGCCGGGGTGCCGGTGCCGCGCGGCGTCGTGATCACGGCCGCCCCTGATGTCGATGCGGTGGCGGGGCTGGCCGAACCCGTGGTGCTCAAGGCGTTCGGGCCGGGGCTCGTCCACAAGTCGGACGCCGGCGCGGTGCGGCTCGGCCTGCGGCTCCGCGAGGTGGAGGACGCGGCCCGGCGGATGCGCGAGGCGCTGTCGGCGCGCGGGATCACCCCGGCCGGGTTCCTCGTGGAGGAGCAGGCCGGGGCTGGGGTGGAGCTGATCGCCGGGCTGGTGCGCGATCCCGGGTTCGGGCCGGTGCTGCTGGCCGGGCTGGGCGGGATATGGGCCGAGGCGCTGCGGGACACCGCCCTGGGCCTGTGCCCGGTCTCCGAGGACGACGCCCGCCGCATGCTGGCGTCGCTGCGGGGCTCGGCGCTGCTGCACGGGCACCGGGGCCGGCCGGGGGTGGACGTCGGCGCGGTGGTCAAGCTGCTCATGACGCTGGGCGGCCCGGGAGGGCTGTGGGAGCGGCTGGAGCTGGGCGAGTTCGAGGCCAACCCGGTGATCGCGTCGCCGTCGGGCGTGGTGGCCGTGGACGCCCGCTACCTGCCCGCCGCCCGCTCGGCCGCCCCCTCGGCCGCCCCCTCGGCCGAACGCGCGCGGAACGCCGGGGGGACGGACTTCCGGCCGCTGTTCGAGCCGCGCGCCGTGGCCGTGGTCGGCGCCTCCACCACCCGCCCGAACTTCGGCAACATGTTCCTCGACTTCTACCGGGCCGCGGGGATGCCCGTGGTCGCCGTCCATCCCGAGGCCGCCGAGGTGGCCGGGGTGCCCGCCGTGCCGTCGCTGGCGGAGGCCCGCGTGGACTACGCGCTCGTCGCGGTGCCCGCCGACAGATGCGCCGACGTCGTACGGCAGGCGTCCGGCGTGCCGTACACGCAGGTCATGAGCGGCGGGTTCGGCGAGGCGGGACGGCCCGAGCTGGAGGCCGAGCTGGTGGCGGCGGCGCGCGCGGCCGGCACCCGGCTGCTCGGGCCCAACTGCATGGGCGTGTACTGCCCGCGCGGGCGGCAGACGTTCACCGGCGGCGGGCTCGGACCGCCCGGGAGCGTCGCGCTGATCTCGCAGAGCGGCGGCCTCGCCGGAGAGGTGATCAAGGTCGGGGAGCGGCGCGGGCTGGCGTTCAGCCGCGTCGCCACGGTCGGCAACGCGGCCGACGTCACGCCCGCCGAGCTGCTGCGCTGGCTGTCGCACGACCCCGAGACGCGGGCCGTGGGCCTGTATCTGGAGGATCCGCGCGAGGGACGGGCCCTGTACGAGGCGCTGGCCGCGACCACGCTGCCCGTCGCGCTGCTGGTCGGCGGGCGCAGCGCCCAGGGGCGGCGGGCCGCGGCCTCCCACACCGGCGGGCTCGTCGGCGACGGGCGGATCTGGCGGGCGCTGGCCGAGCAGACCGGCGCCACGCTGGTGGGCAGCCAGGACGACCTGATCGGCGTGCTGTCGTTCTTCCAGGCGCACGGCACGCGGTCCGTGTCCGGCGACGGGGTGCTGGTGATCGGGCCGAGCGGCGGGGCGAGCGTCCTCGCGGCCGACGCGTTCGACCGGGCCGGGACTCGGCTGGACCCGCTGCCCGGCGAGGCCCTCGCCGACCTGCGCGGGCTCGGCCTGGGAGCGGGCAGCTCCCTGGCCAACCCGCTGGAGGTGCCCGTCGGGCCGCGCGCCCGGCCGGACCTGGTGCCCTCGGCCGTCGCCGCGATCCTGCGCCGCCGGCCGTACCGGGACGTCGTCGCGCACGTCAACGTGCAGAGCTTCTTCACGTACGGCACCGCGGCCGAGCCGCTGCTGGAGTACGCCCGCGCGCTCGGCCGGGCGCAGGACGAGCTGTCCGGTACCAGGTTCACCCTGGTCACGCGGAACGGCGAGTGCGCGCCCGCGGGCGTGGAGGACGAGGTGAGGGGGATCGCCGCGCGGGCCGGCGTCCCGGTGTACCGGTCCATGGAGGCGGCCGCGGTGGCGGTCGCGGCGGGAGGTCGTGGTGGGACTGCTTGACGGCAAGGTGGCGCTGATCACCGGCGGGGCGCGCGGCATGGGCCAGGCGCACGTGCGGCTGTTCCGGGAGGAGGGCGCCGAGGTGGTCTTCGGCGACGTGCTGGAGGAGGAGGGCAAGGCGCTGGCGGAGGAGACGGGGTCGACGTTCGTGCATCACGACGTGACGAGCCCGGAGGAGTGGGGCCGGGCCGTGGAGACCGCCGTCTCGCTGCACGGCAGGCTCAACATCCTGGTCAACAACGCCGGGATACTGAAATTTCGGCGTATCGCGGACATGGAGCCGGACGAGTTCGACCGAGTGATCAGCGTGAACCTCAAGGGCACCTGGCTCGGCGTCAAGTCGGTCATCGAGCCGATGAAGGCCGCCGGGCGCGGCTCGATCGTGAACATCTCCTCGATCGAGGGCTTCGTCGGCGCCGAGGGGCTGTCGGCGTACGCGGCCTCGAAGTTCGCGGTGCGCGGCGTGACCAAGTCGGCGGCGCGGGAGCTGGCCCGCTTCAAGATCCGCGTCAACTCCGTCCACCCCGGGGCCATCAACACCTCCATGGCCATGAACCCCGACATGATGGGCGAGGTCGACGCCGACGCGTTCGTCAGGTCCATGGTGATCAAGCGGTTCGCCAAGCCGGTGGAGGTGTCCCACGTGGTGGCGTTCCTGGCCTCGGACCGGGCCAGCTACTGCACGGGCGGCGAGTTCACCGTGGACGGCGGCCTGACGACCGGCGCGGGGTACTGACGGCCGGCGCCGGGCACTGACCGGGCGCCTGGCCGGCTTCAGGGGAGCCGGCGGCCGATCCAGGCGCTCGGGGTGATGAACAGGCCGGTCGCCTCCACCAGGACGGTGCCGTCGGGCAGTGCGATGCGCCCGTCGGCCCACGACTTGCGCCCCTCGCTCCGGCTGTGCTCGGCCGTGGCCACCAGCGGCCGGCCGTACGGGACGGTCGCCCGGTAGCGGACGGTCAGCGTGCCGGTGAGGCCGCCCATCCCGGCGGCGGCGACCGCCTGACCGAGCAGATGGTCGAGGATCATCGCGCTGATGCCGCCGTGGACGGCCGAGGGCGGCCCCTCGTGCAGCGCCCGGAAGGCGATGTCGGCCCGTACGCCTCCCTCGGGGTCGCGCTCCACCACCAGGGGCAGCGCGTGCGGGTTGGCGGCGCCGGTGACGGCGTTGCCGAGGTGCCGTACGGTGCCGTCCGCGCCGATCTCCAGCGGCTGCGGGGTCTCCCGCGAGGCGGCGCGCAGGCGTGCGGTCAGGGCGGTCAGCTCGGCGGCGACGGCGGCGATCTCGTCCTCGCCCACCTCGGTGAGGGTCACGGCGTCCATGAAGTCCCTGGTCCCGCGGGCGAGGGCGCAGAGGGCTTCGAGCCGGGCGTCCTGGGCGGCGACGTCGATCGTCATGGACCGCATCTTAGAACACGTTCTATCAAATCGGGATCTTTGGCGCTAGAGCTAGATCTTTTACCTATAAACGACACGTTCTTTGGACAAACCTGGCAAGCTCTTGACCAGCACCTTCCCACCGCCGAGCGCGCGACGCGCGCTTGACGCGTGCTTGACCTGCCTTTTTGTCACGGTAGCCTCCGACATCACGGATGACTACAGGCCTCCGGACAGTCACATGCGTCCCGGGATACCCCGAGTACCCCAGGCTGCGGTGATTAACCCGGCCTTGCCCGAAAGGTTTCTCTGCACTAGATGACGCCAGAGATGCGGAAGTTCATCGACCTCCTCGAGGGCCAGCTGGGCTACTCGGAGAGGGGCGGTGCCTACACCAAGTTCGGCGACTGGTACGGCAAGAACGTCGAGTTCGACGCCGACTACACCTCCGCGCCGTGGTGCGACATGATGCTCTCGTGGGCCGCGCACAAGCTCGGCTACGAGGACTGGATGGGCCAGTTCGCCTGGACCGTCAGTCACGCCAAGTGGTTCCGCAAGCACGACGCATGGGGGCACAAGCCCCAGCCGGGAGCCTTCGTCTTCTACGACTGGAGCGGCTCCCGGAGCATCGACAAGATCGACCATGTGGGCATCGTCACCCGCGTCGAGGGCGACACGATCTACACGATCGAGGGCAACATCGACGGCGGCGTCGCCAAGCGCAAGGAACGTGACACGAGCAAGGTGGTCGGCTACGGCTACCCGTGGCGGATCAAGGAGCGCCTGGACAAGAAGGCCCGCGAGGAGGCGTTCCGGCGGGACTCGGTCGAGCCCATCGTCCCCCCCGGCAGCGACCCCACGCAGCTCCAGGCGCCGGACAGCACGCTCGGGGCGTTGATCCCGTACTCCGAGGTCAACATCGTGGCTCCCCCGCTGGCCGCCCGCGCCAAGCCCACCGCGAAGCCCACCAACGGGGCCCAGCAGGCCGCGGCCCCCACCCCGGCGCCCACCGCCCAGGCACAGGCCAAGCCCCAGGCCGTCGCCCCGACCACCGGGTCCACCGCGAACGCCGACAAGGCCGCCAAGAAGGGCAAGCACGCCAAGCCCGTCACGGCCGGCACCAAGGCGGTCACCAGCGAGCCGCTGTCGCCGCCGCCCGTGGACGCCGCCGCCCCGCACCCGTCCCCGGCGCTGGAGTCGCCGGCGCTGGTGGGCTCCGCGCTGGTCGCCGCCCTCGCGCTGCTGGCGGTGGCCAAGACACGGCACCTGCGCGCCCGGCCCGCCCTCGCCACCCCGGCCCCGGTCCCGGCCTCCCCGGCCCGCCGCCGCCACCGCCGTACCCGCCGCCCGGCCACCGCCCCCGCCGCTGCCGGCGCGCCTCTGATGACGCGCTCCACGGCGACGGCCGCCTCGACCCTCGCCACAGCCACGGCCCGCGCCACGGCCGGAGCGGCCCTCGCCGCCGGCGCCACGGCGACGGCCGGCGCCACCCTGGTCGCCGGAACCCCGGCCCACGCCCGGCCGGCCCTGGCGAGCGGCGCCACGGGCGGGGCCCGCTCCGGCGCCACGGGCGGGCACCGCTCCGGCCGCAGGTCCACGGCGACGGCCGCCGACGCCCTCCTGGACACGGTGGAGCCGGTCGCCGCACCGCGCTCGGCCGCGCTCACCTCCTCGGCCCCTCCCTCGGCGCCGGCCACGCCCAGCACCGGCTCTCCCTCGGCCGCGGACTTCTTCCCGACGGACCCCGCCGCCACGGGCCCCCTCCCGCTCCACCCGGACATCCTCGCCGAGCTGTTCCCGGACCGGCACCCGGATCGGGGGGCCACCACCCCGCTGGAGCCCACGGCCATCCACCAGAGCGCCCCGCTGGAGGCGCTCGGCGCCCGCCGTATCGTCCCCGCCGACGCCACGACGGAGCGCCGCCACCGCCGCCCCACCCCCCTCACGTCGGACGCGGACGGCCGCCTGACCCCCATGGACCCGGCGCGCCTGGACCGGTTCGCACCGCTGGACCCGGCCGCCGTACGGCAGGGGGTCCCGCTGGAGACGGTCGCGGCCCGGCTGGCGCTGCCGTTCGGCACCTTCACGATCCCGGAGGCGACGAGCGCGTTCGACGCGTTCGGCCCGCGAGCGATGGCGGCCGCCGGCGCGCGCTCGTCCACCCACACGTCCGAACCGGTCCGGCGCCACGATTCCCGGCCGGTGGCGTACACGCCGCACCAGGCGGAGGGGTCGCGCCGGGCGGAGGGCCCGGCGTCGCGGTACGCGCCCACGGAGCCGTGGCCTGCCGCCGAGGCGCTGCCGCAGGAGGTCGCGCACCTGGTACGGGACGCCCGGAGCCTGCTGCGGGACGCCCAGGGCCTGCCGCCCCGCGAGCAGGAGCCCTGGGACGCCTTCGGCCGCCGGTCCTCCACCACCGCGCACGCCGGGAACGCCCCGCACGGGAACGCCCCGCACGCCGCGCACGGGGACGCCCCGCACGCCGATCAGGGACGGTTCTCGCGGCAGGACGGCTCCTCCGGCGGCTACCGGGGGCGCCGGCGCCGGAGCGGGCACCCGGTCGAGGAGCCCGTCGCGTTCTCGCCCGACGCGGCCCCGCGCGGTCGCCGGCACCGTGGTACCACCCAGCACCGCCCCGAGCAGCCGCACCACATGGACGCCCGCCGGATCGACCCCTACTGGGCCCAGCCCACGTCCCACCGAGGCGACGGGCACGCAGCCGACACCCATCGTGCCGGCGGGCACGGAGCCGACGCCCAGCGGGCCGGCGGGCGCTGGGACGTCCGCCAGCTGGAGCCCCGCTGGTCCGACCAGTTCCCCCAGGACACGCCGCTCCGGGGCCGTCGCCACCGCTCCCCCGTCCACACCGCCGCGGACGGCTCCCCCGAACCGCGCCGCGCCCCGGCCCCGGCCGCCCCCACCCACGCCACCCCGGCGACCACCGGCCCCGCGCAACCCGCCGCGTCCCCCGCCACGCAGAGGACACCGGCCATGTCCCCGCCCGTCTCCCCCACCCCGGAACGGTCCTCCACGGGCACCCGCGAGGGCCGCCGCACCGGAACCCGGAGGGGCCGCCACCGCGCCTGACCCGGCCGGCGTGACAACGAGCCGGACCAGGATCAGGACCCGGCGCTCACCCCACCCTCGTCTCCCGGGCGCCGGGCGCCACCCCGTACCGGGACGCGAACGACTCCAGGCTCGACACCGCGTCCCTGCTCCGGGTCCACGGGCGGACGATGAGCCGGTCCACCCCCAGCGCGGCCCAGGACGGCACCTCGTCCGGCGATCCCAGCTCGTACGCGTGGACCGTGACCGATCTCGTCCCGCCGAGCGCGGCGAGGCGGTCGAGCTGCGGCCGGATCGACTCCAGCGTGTGCGGCATGCTGATCCACCCGTCGCACAGCCGCGCGGCCCGGCGCAGCGCGGCGGGCGACTCGCCGCCGCACAGGATCGGCAGCCGGTGCTGTACGGGCTTCGGCTCGAACGCCACCTCGGGAAAGCTGTAGAACCTCCCGGAGTGCGCCACCACGGGCTCGCTCCAGAGCCGTCGCGTCACCTCGACGGCCTCGTCCAGCCGGGCGCCCCGGTCCGCGAACGGCACCCCGGCCGCGTCCCATTCGCCCTGGTACCACCCTGCCCCGACCCCGCAGATCGCCCGGCCCGAGGACACCACGTCGAGCGTGGCGAAGGCGCGGGCCGACACGAACGGGTGCCGCAGCGCGAGCAGGTGCACGGCCGTGCCGAGCCGGACGCGGGTGGTGAGCGCGGCCAGCCAGCACAGGTACGCCGGGGCGTCGAACAGCGGCGTGGACGGCTTGATGCCCGGCTCCGTGGTGCCCGGGTACGCGGCCGACGACAGGTCGGTGGTGAACACCAGGTGCTCGGGCAGCCACACCGACTCGAACCCGAGCCGGTCGGCCGCCACCGCGACGTCCTTCCACGCGGCCGGGTGGACGAGGCCCAGAGGCACGCCGTACTTCACGGGTACCGCCGGGTGACGCCGCCGGTCAGGCTCTCGCGGACCCTGGCCCGATGCTCGGCCGCGCCGCCGTACGCGGCCGACAGCGACCAGGCGCGGGCCAGCCAGAACCGCAGGTCCAGCTCCTCGGTGTACCCGATGGCGCCGTGCGTCTGGAGGGCGGCGCGGGCGGCGAGGTCGGCGGCCTCACCGGCGGCGGCCTTGGCGGCGCTCACGTCCCGCTCCACGTCTCCTCCGGGCTGAGCGTCCACATCTCCTCCGGACCGAGCGTCCACCGACAGGGCGGCCCGGTGGACGAGCGGCGCGGCGAACGCGATCCCGACCGCCACGTCGGCGAGCCGGTGCTTGACCGCCTGGAACGACCCGATGGGCGCGCCGAACTGCCGCCGCGCCCCCGCGTAGGCGACGGAGACGTCCAGCAGCCGCCGGGCGACCCCGATGAGCTGGGCGGCCGTCGCCACGGTGGCCGCCCGCAGCGCCGGCGCGAACGGCCGTTCCACCGGCGTGGACTCCGTGAACGACACCTCGGACAGGCGGCGGCACGGGTCGGGGCCCGGCACCGGCCGCAGCCGCGCCGACTCCCGCGCCACCAGTCTCGGCACGACCGCACCGGTCCCCGCGCCGGGCGAGGTCCCGGCGACCACGATGAGGTCGGCGAGGTCCGCGTCCGGCGCGCCGACGCCGCCGGGCGGCACGACGCTCACGCGCACCGCCCCGGAGGCGAGCTTGGGCACCCCGGGCAGCAGGTACGGCGCCACGACGGCCGTCTCGACGACGGGCCCCGGCAGGCAGGCCCGGCCGGTCTCCTCCAGCGCGGGCAGCGCGTCCACGAGGCGCAACCCCAGCCCGTCGGCCTCGGGCGGGACGAGCAGCCCGAAGAAGCCCACGGCGGCGAGCCGGTCCCAGGCGGGCAGGCGTTCGGTGCGCAGCGCGGAGGCGGGACAGTGCTCGGCCAGCACGTCCCGGACGGTCTCGGCCAGGGCGAGCTGGTCGGGGGTGAAGGCGAAGTTCATCGGGGCAGCCCCAGGACGCGCTCGGCGATGATCGTGCGCTGGATCTCGTTGGTGCCCGCGTAGATGGGCCCCGCCAGCGCGAACAGGAACCCGTCCAGCCACGGCGTCCGCCCCGCCCCCTCCCCCAGCAGCTCCATGGCCAGGCCGTGCATCCGCAGGTCCAGCTCGGACCAGAAGACCTTGCCCATGCTGGACGCGGAGCCGATCTCCTCCCCGGCCATGATCCGGCGCGCGGTCTGGAAGGTGTGCAGCCGGTACGCCTCGGCGTCGGTCCAGCACCGGGCGGCCCGGTCGGCGAGCGCCGGGTCGGCGTCCCGGGCCAGCTCCACGAGCCGGTCGGCGGTGGCCAGGAACCGGCCGGGGCTGCGCAGGGCGAGGCCGCGTTCGGAGGAGGTGGTGGCCATGGCGATGCGCCAGCCCTCACCGGGCTGTCCGATCACCATCGAGTCGGGCACGTACACGCCGTCGAAGTACAGCTCCGCGAACCCCGGCAGCCCGTCGAGCTGCGCGACGGGCCGCACCGTGACGTCGTCCAGCGGGAACATGACGTAGGTCAGCCCCTTGTGCCGCGCCCCGGAGCTGCGGAACAGGCCGAACCCGTGGGAGGCGTGGGCGGCCCGGGAGCTCCACGTCTTCTGGCCGTACAGCCGCCAGCCGCCGTCGGCCCGCTCGGCCCGGGAGGTGAGCGCGGCCAGGTCGCTGCCGGCCTCGGGCTCGGACCACGCCTGCGCCCACACCTGGTCGGCGCGGGCCATGCCGGGCAGCCAGGCGCGCCGCTGCTCCTCGGTGCCGTACGTCATCAGGGTGGGGGCGAGCAGGAAGATCCCGTTCTGGCTGACCCTGCCGGGCGCGCCGGCGGCCCAGTACTCCTCCTCGAAGATCAGCCATTCGATGAGCGAGGCGCCGCGCCCGCCGTACCGCTCGGGCCAGGAGACGGCGGACAGGCGGGCGGCGGCGAGCAGCGCCTCCCATGCGCGGTGCGCCTCGAAGCCCTCGGGGGTGTCCATCGACGGCAGCGGGCCGGGCACGTGCGCGGCCAGCCAGTCGCGGACCTCGGCGCGGAAGTCCTGCTCGGCCCGGGAGAAGTCGAGATCCACGACACCAACCTAGCGCACGCTTGGTTAACTGACCAGGCGCCGCGGCTCACGGTCGGGAGGAACGCACTCGAACTCCGATGGACTTCTCCGCGACGCCGGCCTCACGGATGAGGAAGACGGGATGGCGGGGCGCGATGCACGACCCTGACGGCGCAGCACCGCCTCACCGCCCGCGGCCCGGGCGTTGTGCACCCAGTTCGCGTCCGGCCCGAGCATCGACACGAGGAACTCGCCGCCGCGGTGGGCCGTGACCGCGACCGGGACCGCCGTGACGGCGCCGCTGCGGCGCCCCGACACCTTCAGCACGGCGCACTGGCGCGGCGACAGCCGCCGGGCCCCGTACATCACGACGTCGAGCCGGTTCAGGAGCCGCATGAACGCGTTCGGCCGCCCGCGCCGGTACATCGCGCGCTTGAGTTCCGCGAACCCGCGTACGACGGCGTACGCCCCCTCGGTCATTCCGCCCTCTTCCACGGCACGACCACGGCGAGACCGGCGACGCAGGGAAGGACCTGCAGCCAACCCAGCAGGGGCGCGAGGCCGACATCGCCCGAGGTGTCCCGGACGGTCAGGGCGGCGACGGCGACGCAGGCCGCGATCGCGAGCAGCCCGGCCGCCAGCGGGCGGGCCCAGCGCTTGCCGGCCCGGGCCGCCCACGCCGTGCCGAGCCAGCCGAGCAGTCCGAGCACCCCGATCGTGGACAGGATCGCCAGGTACGCGGTGACAGCGGAGTCGATCGCGCCGAACCCGTAGGCCGGATATCCCGCCTTGATGTGGTCCGCCAGGACGCTCCGGTCCATCAGCGGGTAGACCGCGGCGACGACGGTTAGTCCCGCCCCGACGTACATCATCGCCAGCGGTGTCCGGTTGCGTGGTCTCTGTCTCAGCTCGGTCATGACGCGAAGCCCCTTATTCAGAAAGTCACTGTCTTCTGGAAGTGACTCTAAGCTTCGGAATTTGAGACAGTCAATGTCTTTTGACAGTGACGTGCTCAAGCCTGGTACGGTGACCGCATGAGCGGGCTTCGCGAACGCCGACGGGACAAGGCCATGCGCGCCATCCAGGAATGCGCCCTCGACCTGTTCGACGAGAGAGGGTTCGCGGCGGTCACGATCGAGGAGATCGCGGCCGCGGCCGAGGTGTCGCCGTCGTCGGTGTACCGCTACTTCGGCACCAAGGAAGGCATCGTGGTGGCCGACGAGTTCGACCGGATGAACCCGGAGGACCTCCTGGACCCCGGCGATCCCGTCGGCAGCCTGTTGCGCGCCGTGCGCGCCTACGAAGCCGCGCCGGAGGACGCCGCCGGCTCCGAGGGCGCGCCCACAGGCCCTCAGGCCGGGAAGAGCCCGTGGCGCAGGGTGCGCTATTTCTTCGCCGAGCCGTCGGTCCGCGTGGCCGTCCTCGCCAATCTCGACCGGGCGAGCCGACGGATCGCGCCGCTGATCGCGGCGACCGGCGAGCTGACCGGGACACAGGCCCGCGTGGTCACGAACGCCCTCGTCTTCGGCTACTTCGCCGCGCTGGAGCGGTGGTACCTCGACGGCGGCAGCCGCCCCATCGCCGGCTACGTCGAGGAGGGCATGCGTCCACTGCGCGGCGTCCTGCGGGCCTCCGGCCACGGCCGTCCCGCGTGACGGTCCCTCATCGGGGCCGGAAGGCGCGCCGCAGCGCGGCGAGCCGGGTCGCGGAGACGGCCCGGCCCAGCTCGGTGTCCGGCAGCAGCGCGTCGAACCCGTGGAAGCCGCCCGGATAGAGGTGGAACTCCGTCGAGACGCCCGCCTCGGCGAGCCGCCGCGCGTAGTCGAACGCCTCGTCCCTGAAGATCTCCAACTCGGTCACGTCCACGAACGCCGGAGGCAGCGCGGCCAGGTCCGCCGCCCGGGCCGGCGCCGCGTACGGGGAGACGTCCTCGCCGCCCGCCCGGTCACCGAGCAGGGCCCGCCAGCCGAAGGCGTTGGCCGCGCCGTCCCACAGCGGGGCGTCGGCGAGGCGGCGGCTGGACGGCGTGATGCCGCGGTCGTCGAGCATCGGGCAGGCCAGCAGTTGGAACGCCACGGACGGGCCGCCCCGGTCGCGGGCCAGCAGGGCCGTGGCCGCGGCCAGGCCGCCGCCCGCGCTCATCCCCGCGACGGCCAGCCGGGACGGGTCGGCGCCGAGCCCGGCGGCGTTCGCGGCGGTCCACACGAGACCCGCGTAGCAGTCCTCGACGGGCGCGGGGTGCGGGTGCTCGGGCGCGAGCCGGTAGTCGACGGAGACGGCGACACAGCCGAGCCGCTCCACGTACCCGGCGAGCAGGCCGTCGTCCATCTCCGGCCGCCCGAGGACCATGCCGCCGCCGTGGATCCAGTACAGGCACGGCCTCCCGGCCGCAGCCGAGGGCGGGGCCGCCGGGAGATGGACGCGCAGGCGCACGTCACCTTCGGGGCCGGGCACGCGCCTGTCCTCGACCACCACCCCCGGCCCCGGCGGCGGCATGAGCGCCAGCAGGGCGTCCAGTTCGGCCCGCTGCCGCGCGATGACCTCGGGCGTGAGCGTCGCCGCCTCCAGTGTGTGCAGCGGCGCCCGCTCCAGGGCCTCGCGCAGCTCCGGGTCGAGGTTGGGGTGCAGCGTCATGCCCCATGTCTTTCCTGGGTACGTGCCCCGTACCCTCGCCGACGCCTACGCGAGGAGTTCGACGACGCGCTCGGCGAGGGGTCCCGCGCTGGCGGGGTTCTGGCCGGTGGCGAGGCGGCCGTCGACGACCACCTGGGCCTGCCAGTCCGGCGCGCCCTCGTGCCGGGCGCCCCGCTCCTCCAGCGCGTCGGCCAGCAGGAACGGCACGACGCCGTCCACGCCCGCGGCCTTCTCCTCGCTGTTGGTGAACCCGGCGACCCTCTTGCCGTCCACCAGGTACGACCCGTCGGAGAGCGTGAGGTTCACCAGGGCGGACGGGCCGTGGCAGACGGCGGCCACCACGCCGCCGTGCTCGTAGACCTCCCGGCCGACGCGGGCGACGTCGGGGTCGTTCGGGAAGTCCCACATGGTGCCGTGTCCGCCGGCGTAGAGCACGGCGTCGTACGCGGAGCCGTCCACGTCGGCCAGCCTGGCCGTGTCGCGGGCCGCCTCCGTCGCGAGGAACGCGTTCTGGACCTCGTCGGACGGGTCGTGGCCGTCCTGGGGCGGCTCGCCGCCGCGCACGCTGGCCACGTCCACCTCGAACCCTGCCTTGCGGAACACCTCCCACGGATGGGCCGCCTCAGAGACGTAGTAGCCGGTCCTGCGCACGCCGCCGAGATCGTCATGGCTGGTCAGTGCGATGAGAATGCGCTTGGTCATGCCTCCAGGATGTCCCTCCCGGCCATCAGCCACAAATAGCGCAAGGCACGCCTAGCCATCAGAATACTGATATGTCGGTATCACTGGATCTGCTCAGGACGTTCCTCGCGGTGCACCGCACGGGGTCGATCACGGCGGCGGCGCAGACGCTCGGGCTGTCGCAGCCCGCGGTCACCGCGCAGGTCAGGAGCCTGGAGGCGGCGCTGGACCGGCCGCTGTTCGACCGGCTGCCCCGCGGCGTGGCGCCCACGGCCGCCGCGGACGAGCTGGCCCGCCGGGTGGCCCCGTCCCTGGACACGCTGGACGCCGTGGTGGGGTCGCGGCTGCCGGCCGAGCGGGCGGTGCATCTGGGCGGGCCGGCGGAGTTCCTGTCGGAGCAGGTGGTGCCGATGCTGGCGCCGCTGGTGCGCGACGGGCTCCGGGTGCGCTTCACGCTGGGCCTGGCCGACGACCTGCTCGCCGGGCTCGCCGCCGGGCGGCTCGATCTGGTGATCTCCACGATCCGGCCGCGCCACCGGGGCATCCAGGCCGAGCCGGTGTACGACGAGGAGTTCGTGCTGGTGGCGGCCCCGTCCGTGGCGGGTGAGTGGCCGGCGGGGCTGCCGCTGATCGCGTACGCGGAGGACCTGCCGATCGTGCGGCGCTACTGGCGCACGGTCTTCGGCCGCCGCCCGTCGATGGCCGCGCAGGTGGTGATCCCCGACCTGCGCGCCGTCGTGGCGGCGGTGCTGGCCGGGATGGGCTGGTCGGTGCTGCCCTCGTACCTGTGCCGCGCGCACCTGGCGTCGGGCGCGCTGGTGACGCTGGCCGAGCCGGAGGTGCCGCCGATCAACACCGGCTATCTCGCGGTCCGCTCCGGCGGCCTGTCCGCCGAGCCGGTCGCCCGCGTCCACGCCCACCTGCTGGGGACGATCCGCGCGTCCCCGCCGTTCTGAGAGACGTGGCTCACCCCAGGTACGCCGCCCGCACCACCGGGTCGTCGCGGACCTCCGCCGGGGCGCCCGTGGCGATGACCCGGCCGAGGTCCAGCACCACCAGCCGATCGCAGACATCCATGACGAAGCCCATGTCGTGCTCGACCAGCAGCACCGTCGTGTCCAGCGAACCGACGACCGCGCGCAGCCGGGCCGTCTGCTCCGCGTCGAGGCCGGAGGTGGGCTCGTCGAGCAGCAGCAGCCTCGGACGGTCGGCCAGGGCGCGGGCCAGCTCCACCAGCCGCCGCTGCCCCACCGGCAGCGCCGCCGCGTACGCCTCGCGCAGCGCCGTGAGGCCGCACAGCTCCAGCACCTCGTCCACGCGCCGCCCGCGCTCGCGCTCCAGCCGCCCGCGCGCGGGCCGGCCGACCAGGTCGGCGGCCAGGCCGCCACCCCCGCCGTGCCAGTCGAGCGCCGCCAGCACGTTGCCGGCCACGGTGAGCCGCCCGAACACCTGGGTGCGCTGGAACGTGCGCCGCAGCCCGCGCCGGGCCCGCCGGACCGCGGACACCCGGGTCAGGTCCTCCCCCGCCACGCTCACCCGGCCCGAGCTCGGCCGGCGCAGCCCCGACACCACGTCGAACAGCGTCGTCTTGCCCGCGCCGTTCGGCCCGATGACCCCGCACACCTGCCCCTCGGGCACCTCGAACGAGACCCCGTCCAGCGCCCTGACCCCGCCGAACGACACGGACACGTCCGTCACCCGGAGCATCAGGACACCCCCAGGTAGGCGGCGGTCAGGCGGTCGGCGTCCACCTCGGAGCGCGGCCCCGTCCAGGTGATCCGGCCGAGCCGCATGAACGCCACCCGGTCGGCCACGGCCAGCGCCTCGGTCGCCTTCTCCTCCACCAGCAGCAGCGCCACCCCGCGCTCCCTCAACTCGGCGAACACCTCGAACACCTGCCGGACCACGAGCGGCGCGAGCCCGAGCGACGGCTCGTCGGCCACGAGCACGCGCGGCGGCCTGACGAGGGCCGGCGCCAGGGTGAGGAGCTGCTGCTCGCCGCCGGACAGCGCCCCCGCGAGGACGGTACGGCGGGCGGCGAGCTGCGGCATCCGCTCGTAGGCGGGCGCGGGGTCGTCGAGCCAGGTACGCAGGTTCTCCTCCACGGTGAGGCCGGGGAAGACGCCCCGGCCCTCGGGCGCCAGCAGCACCCCGGCGCGGGCCCGGCGGTGGGCGGGCCAGAGCGTGACGTCCATGCCGTCGAGCAGCACCCGGCCGGCGGCCACGGGCAGGTCACCGGCGGCCACGGCGCAGGCGGTGGACTTGCCGGCGCCGTTCGCGCCGAGCAGCGCGACGACCTCGCCGGGCCGTACGGACAGCTCGACGCCGCGCAGCACCGTGCAGTCCGCGTATCCGGCCACCACGCCCTCCAGCCGGAACAACGCGGGCGCGCCGTCCGCGACCTGATCGGCGGGCTCGCGGGCCACCCCCACGACGGGCTCGCGCCGGACCGGGCCCCGACTCTCCGGGCCCCGACTCTCCGGCTCCCGGCGGCGCCTGCGGCGGTACCGGGACTCGGCGAGCTGCGCCAGCACCCCGTCCGGGTGCTTGGCCAGGATCACGCCGCCCGCGCCGAACAGGACGGCTCCCACGTGCGCCGACACACCCCAGGCGGCGAGCAGCTCGGGCACGGCGGCGGCGACCAGCCCGCCCAGCACGGCCCCGCCGACGCGCCGCACCCCCTGGAGCACCACCACGGCCAGCCACACGAACCCGGAGAAGGCCGGCAGGTCGGTCGCCGTGATCGACTCCTTGGACACGGCGAACAGCACGCCGCCCAGCCCCGCGACGCCCGACGCCAGCACGAACAGCGTGATCTTGGCGCGGGGCGCGGACAGGCCCGAGGTGACGGCAGCCGCCGGGGCGGAGCGGACCGCGAGGACGGCCCGCCCGGAGGCCGACCGTTCGAGGTTGCGCACCAGCAGCCCGGCGAGCCCGACGAGCGCGAGCAGCAGCGCCACCCGCACCCGCGGGTCCGAGGTGTCGGCGAACCCGAGCCCGAGCGCGGGCAGCGGCCAGCCGATCGTGCCGTTGCTGAACGCGTCCACCTGGAACAGCACCTGGTCGGCGAGCAGCGCCAGGGCCAGCGTGGCCAGCGTCAGCACCCGGCCGCCGAGCCGCAGCGCGGGCAGAGCCACCAGCAGGCCGGCCGCGCAGGCGGCCAGCACCCCGAGCACGATCGCCACGAAGAACGGCAGCCCCGACGCGTACGCCCAGCCGCAGGTCAGGGCGGCCATCGCGGCGAAGGACGCCTGGGCCAGGTTGACCATGCCGCCGATCCCGGTGACCACCACGAACGAGCAGAAGATCAGCGCCAGCACCAGCCCGTTGGCCGCGACGCCCACGTAGTACTCGGGCCCGGCCACGGTGAAGGCCAGCAGCGCCACGAGCGCCAGCGCCCACGGCAGGCGCCGCCGCCACGGCGGCACCCCGGTCAGATGGTCCGGCGGCGGCGCGTCCTCGGCCGAGCTGCCCGCCACCCGCTCCCGCGAGCGGTTCAGCAGCACGAGCCCGGCGAACAGCAGGATGACGGGCACCGCGGTCCGCAGCCCGGTGATCTCCTCCAGGAAGTCGGTGTACCCGGCGACCAGGTTCTGCACGACGCCCAGCCCGAGCCCGGCGGCGAACGTCCACGGCACCGACCGCAGCCGCCCGAACACCGCCGCCGTCGCGGAGGCGAACAGCAGGACCGTGTACGCGGTGGCGTCGAGGCCGATGACCGGCACGGCCAGCACCCCGGCGAGCCCCGCGAGGCCGGAGCCGAGCATCCACGCCAGGGCGGAGGTGGCGTCCACGTCCACGCCGCGCAGCGTGGCGAGCCGCCGCCGGTCCACGGAGGCGCGCATGCGCAGACCGTACGGAGTGTGGCGCAGGAACGCCCACAGGCCCGCGGCGGTGACGGCCGAGAGCGCGAAGATGATGAGCTGGTCGGTGTCGAGGCGGACGCCGAGCACGTCGAGGGTGACGGCCGGGTGCGGGCCGACGCCGCGCGGCAGCGCGGTGGCGTCGGCCGGCGGCAGCCCGAGCAGGTCCACGGCGAGCAGCCCGAGGGCGGGCAGCGCGATCGTCAGCCCGATGGTGCCGACGATCTGCGCGGTCTCCCCTGCTCGGGCCAGCCCGCGGAACATGGCCCGGTGCAGCGCGTAGCCGAGCGCGGGCGCGAAGACGCCGACGGCCAGCAGCGCCGACAGCCACGCGGGCAGCCCGGCGCGGTCGCACTGGTAGAACAGCAGGGCGGTCACGAAGCCGACGGCGCCGTGGGCGAAGTTGAAGACGCCGGTGGCCGCGTACGACAGGGTGAGCCCCGCCCCCATGACGGCGAAGACGGCGCCGGTGACGAGCCCGCTGAGGATGTAGCCGGCGATCATTTCAGCGGCACGTTGTCGAAGCACTTCAGGCTCTTGGCGACCTTGAAGGCGCCGCCCTCCAGCCTGACCAGGGCCCCGCAGCCGTTGGGCTCGGTGTGGTCCGCGGGGAAGCGGACGCGGCCGAAGCCGGCGTTCTCGTAGGTGTAGTCGCCGTTGGCGGTGGCCAGGAACTTCTGCCGGGTGAGGTCCTTGCCGGTCTTGGCGAGCATGTCGAGGAAGATGTCGGCCGCCCAGTAGCCGATCGCCAGGTGCTGGGTGAGCGTCGTGCCGGGCGCGACCTTCTCGACGTCGGCCCTCAACGTGGCGATCTCGGGGGCGGTCGACTCGAACGGCTCGAACATCGGCGCCGCGACGACGCCCTCCAGGGCCTGCGCGCCGGCCGGGTCCTTGAGGACGGCGGCGTCGTAGCTGGTGGCGTCGGTGATCACGCCCCGGTAGCCGGCCCGCTTGAGCGCGGAGTAGAGGCCGACGTTGAACTTCGTGCCGGCGATGACCGACACCACGACGTCGGGCGCCTTGCCGCCGTCCGAGGTCATGATCTTGTTGACGTACGGGAGCCAGTCGGGGGGCGGCGCGGCGGCGGGCAGGCCGGAGTTCAGGCCGGCGAGCTCGAACCCGGCCGCGGTGAACGACTGGGAGATCGTCGTCCCGCCGTACTTGCTGCCGCTGGAGTCGGTGGTCTGGACGTAGACGCTCCTGCCCTGGGCGCCGCCGAGCAGGTCGGCCAGCTGCCGGCCCCACCAGGTCTGCGAGCCGGCCCCCTTCTTGGGCGCGAGGCAGCCGTTGTAGCCGAACCCGGTGGTGGTGCCGCACCACTGCGGGCCGGTCGCCCAGCCGAACCACGGCACGCCCTGCTGCTCCAGGAACGCCGCGCCGCCGAAGTTGGGCGCGTGCACGGGCACCAGGGCGAACACCTCGTCGCGCTGCACGAGCTTCCTGGCCGCCGCGTCGCCTTTCGCGGCGTCCTGGCCGTCGTCCTCCGCGCCGACGAACTCGATCTTCCGCCCGTGGACGCCGCCCTCGGCGTTGGCCCGCGCGAACCTGGCCCTGGCGCCGATCTCGGCGTCCTTGGTGGAGTAGCCGCTGGCACTGGTCTTGGTCAGCACGCCGCCGACCCTGACGCTGGTGGCGGTCACGCCGGGGGCCGCGCCGCCGCCGGCTCCGGGTGTCTTCCGCTCGGCGGCGCAGCCGGCCAGCGGCAGCGTCACGGCCAGCGCGACCGCCAGGCCCGCCGCGCCCCGCCGCACCTCGTGATGTCGTCGCGCCATCGCCTCACCTCTTGGGTACGGCGTGCGCCGCGGCCGCCGTCTTGGCCTAGCGCTCGCTTGGTTTTGGTCAGCGTAAATTTGCCCGGAAAGGGTGTCAACGGCCCCTGGATTTGCCGAGCAATCGCTTGCTCACAATGGCTGCGCCGGGCTAGCGTGAGCGCATGCTCATGCGCGCCGCCGTGCTGACCGCCTTCCACGAGCCGATGGAGATCCGCGAGGTGGAGATCGCCGATCCGGGACCCGGCGAGGTCCGGGTCCAGATCAAGGCGTCAGGGGTGTGCGGCTCCGACCTCAAGGCGATCGACGGCAAGAGCCCCGTCGTCGCGCGGCTGCCGTACATCCTCGGGCACGAGAGCGCGGGCGTCGTCGAGAGCGTCGGGGCCGGCGTGACCGGCGTCCAGCCGGGCGACCACGTCATCGTCTCGATGAGCGGCCCGTGCGGCAGGTGCCGCCACTGCGGCGCCGGCCGCTTCCACCTGTGCTCGGGCCCGGCCAGGACGCGGGCCATCATGGGCGGCGATCCGCGCGTCACGCTGGACGGCGCGGAGACCCGCCGCTTCATCGGCATCGGCTCGTTCGCCGAGTACACGGTGGTCAACGAGCCCATGTGCGTGCGGATCGCCCCGGACGCGCCGTTCGACGCCATGTCCCTGCTGGCCTGCGGCGTCGTCACGGGCGTCGGCGCCGTGCTCAACGTGGCGCGGGTCGCCCCGGGCTCCAGCGTCCTCGTGGTGGGCTGCGGCGGCGTCGGCCTGAACGTCATCCAGGGCGCGGTCCTCGCCGGCGCGACCACGATCATCGCGGCCGACGTGGCGGAGGGGAAGCTCAAGCTCGCCGAGCGTTTCGGCGCCACCCACACGCTCACGCCGGAGGACCTGCCGGCCCAGGTGGGCGAGGTGGTGCGGGGCGGCGTGGACTACGCCTTCGACGTGACGGGCGTGCCCGGCGTGCTCGCCCGCGCGTTCGCCGCCACGGCGCCGGGCGGCGCCACGGTCATGGTCGGCAGCCCTCCGGCGGGCCGCCCGATGGAGGTGGACACGTCACTGCTGTTCTCCTCGCGCCGCCTCATGGGCACCCAGGGCGGGGACGCCGCGCCGCACCGCGACCTGCCCATGCTGGCGGCCCAGTACCTCCGGGGCCGCCTGGACCTCAACGGCCTCATCACGGAGCGGCTGCCGTTGGAGCAGGTCAACGAGGCGGTCGCGCACGTCCGCCAGGGCACCGTGGCCCGTACGGTCATCGTCTTCTGATCGGCGATCTCCTCTGCTATTCTAACGATCCTTAGAAAAGCAGACTTTGAGGAGATGCTCATGTCGTACCCCGAGCCGCGTTACCTCGGCGAGAAGGGCGAGGTCAGCAGCCGGTTCCGGCCGGCCGGCGCGCCCGCCGACCTCGTGATGGGCCCCGAGACCGACGACCCCGCGCAGCGGCGCACGCACGTGCACCACCTGGGGACGGGCGCCACCACGGGCGGCGCGTTCGGGCTGTACCGGTGGGAGATGGGGCCGCGTCCCGGCGGCGCCGGAGCGCACTTCCACCGGACCATGACCGAGTCCTTCTACGTCCTGGACGGCACGGTGCGCCTGTTCAACGGCGACCGATGGATCGACGGCAACCCGGGCGACTTCCTGTTCGTCCCGGAGGGCGGCATCCACGGCTTCCGCAACGAGTCGGGCGCCCCGGCGACCATGCTCATCCTGTTCACCCCCGGCGCCCCCAGGGAGGGGTACTTCGAGGAGCTGGCCGAGATCGCCACGACCGGCCGGCAGCCCACCGAGGAGGAGTGGACCGAGCTGTTCCTCCGCCACGACCAGTTCATGGTGTGATGGCCGGTTTCCCGGAAGAGCCGATCTACGAGCAGCTCGCCCGCATCGGCAAGGTGCTGTCCAGCCCGGTGCGGCTGCGGCTGCTCGACGTGCTCGACCAGCAGGAGCGCACGGTGGAGGAGCTCGCCGAGGAGGCGGGCATCGCGCTGAAGAACACCTCTGCGCAGCTCCAGCAGCTCCGCGCCGCCCACCTGGTCACCAGCCGGAAGGAGGGCACGAAGGTCTTCTACCGGCTGGCCGACGAGGGGGTGTCGCGCTTCCTCGGGGAGATGCAGGCGTTCGCGCACGGACGGCTGGCCGACCTGCGCGAGGCGGTGGCCCGCCACCTGGGCTCGCCCGAGGGTGTGACGGCCGCCGAGCTGGCCGCCCGGCTGGCGGACCCGGGAACGATCGTCGTGGACGTGCGCTCGGCGGCGTCCTACGCCACGGCTCACCTGCCGGGCGCGGTGTCGGTGCCGCTGGCCGAGCTGCGCGAGCGGCTCGAGGAGCTGTCGCGGGACGCGGAGATCGTCGCCTACTGCGGCGGCCCGTACTGTGTCGTGTCGCCCGAGGCGGTGCGGCTGCTGCGGGCGCACGGCTTCCGGGCGCTGTCGCTGGAGGGGGGCATCACGGGGTGGCGGCGGTCCGGCGGCGCCACCGTTGTGAGCTGAAAAATCACCTCAAATGGGTACATACCCGACGAAAGTGGCATCCACCTAGACACTGAGTGTTGACCAGGGGTTCCGATCCGGGACAGTGAAGGGACCGAAGGCCATGGGCAGCAGTCTCCGTCTCACACTCCTCGGCGGCTTCCGGCTGCTCGCGGGCGACGACCAGATCAGCGTCTCCAGCGGGTCCGAACGCCTGCTCGCCTTCCTCGCCCTGGGCTGCCGGGTGGTCTCGCGCAGCCTGACGGCCGCCACCCTGTGGCCCGACGCGCCGGAGCACCGCGCGTACGCGAGCCTGCGCTCCGCGCTGGCCCGCCTGGACGGCGCCGGCCGCCGGATACTGCACGTCGGCTCCACCGAGGTCGGCCTGGCGCCGGACACGCGGGTCGACCTTCACGAGGCCAGGGCCCTGGCCGAGCGGATCCTCGGCCCGGACGTGCCGGCCGGCGGCGAGGACCTCGACCGCCACGCCATCGAGGTGCTGTCGCACGGCCTGCTGCCCGGCTGGTACGACGACTGGGTCCTGCGGGAGGCCGAGCAGTGGCACCAGCAGCGGCTCCACGCGCTGGAGGCGCTGTCGTCCCGGTTCGTGCGGGCCGGGAGGTTCGCCGACGCGGTGTCCGCGGCCAGCGTGGCCCTGCACGCCGAGCCGCTGCGGGAGAGCGCCTGCGCCGCCCTGGTCGAGGCCCACCTGGCCGAGGGCAACCAGGCCGAGGCGCTGCGCCAGTACCAGCTGTACGAGCGGGCGCTCCGCGGCGAGCTGGACCTGTCGCCGACGCCGCGGCTGCGCGACCTGGTGGCCGGTCTGCGCCCGGCGGACGAGGGCGGGCCGGGGCGCCGGTGATGCCGCCGTCACGCCGGCATCACGGGGCGGTCACTGGGTGCTGGCCATGCTGGCTGGTGAGCGCCGGAGCACCCGCAGGTGGTTGTCACCGCGGACCGGCGGGATCAAGGAGACAGGAATGCGTACCAGGCGAGTGATGATGCTGGCCGCGCCGGCACTCCTCGGCGCGCTCGCGTTCGGGCCGGCCGCGGCCTCTCCCGCGACCGCCTCCGCGGGGACCGCCAAGGCGCCGGTCGTCCAGACGGGCACCACCATGAACACCGTCGCCGTCGCGCCGCCCGGCAAGAAGCGCTACAACAAGGGCTACAGCAAGGGCTTCTCCGACGGCCGGTTCGACTGCAAGGGCGGCCAGCCGTTCGACCTGAACTTCACCGGCTCGGACCCGTTCAGCATGGGCTACCGCAACGGTTACATCAGCGGCTTCCACAGCTGCACGCCGCCGAAGAAGCCGTAACCGGCGACCTCCGACACCTTCCCCGGTGGGACGAAGGGCCCCGCACCGCCTGGGCGGTGCGGGGTCCTTCCCGCGCGGAGGCGGAAGCCTGGCTCAGCCGCGGGCGCCCACGGGCTCGGGCAGGTCGTCGCGCTCCCCCTGACCGGCGTCGCCGCCGGGACGGACGTCGTGGTCGTCCTCCTCGTGCCCCTCGACCGACAGGTTCGGCAGGAGCCGGTCCAGCCAGCGCGGGCACCACCAGTTCGCCCGGCCCAGCAGCACCATCGTGGCGGGCACCAGGAAGCCCCGGATGATCGTGGCGTCCACGGCGATGGCCGCCGCCAGTCCCACGCCGAACGTCTTCACCATCGGGTCCGGGTACGCGATGAACGCCACGAACACGGACACCATGATGAGCGCCGCCGAGGTGATCACCCGGCCGGTGGAGCCGAGTCCCTCGGCGACCGCGCGGGAGTTGTCGCGGTGCCGCAGGTACGCCTGCCGTACGGCCGTCAGCAGGAACACCTCGTAGTCCATCGACAGCCCGAACAGCACCGCGAACAGCATGAGCGGCACGTAGCTCTCGATCGGCACCGTGAAGAAGAACATCTGCAGCGACGAGGCCTCCAGCGGCGGGTCCATGCCGACGAGCCGGCTCCCCAGCCCGACGGAGAAGACCATCGCGAGCGCGCCGAACGCGGCGCCGAGCGAGATGAGGTTCATCACCGCGGCCTTCAGCGCGACCACCGGGGCGCGGAAGGCGAGCAGCAGGAGGAGGGCGCTGAGGAGCACGACCACGCCGATGACCAGCGGCGTCCGCTCGGCCATGCGGTCACCGGCGTCGGTCAGCGCGGCGACCTTGCCGCCGACGTGCAGGTGCGCGCCGGGCACGGACAGGGCGCGGACGTCGTGCACGACGTCGGCGGAGCGGGCGTCGCTGGGCGCGTAGTCGGGGATCGCCTGGATCATCACCGACCGGCCGGACGTCCCCACCTTGGCGGGGGCGACGTGCGCGACGCCGTCCACGTCCTCGATCGCGTCGGTGAGCCGCTCGACCACGGGCGCCTTGGCGTCGGCCACCTTCTCGTCGAGCCGGGCGACGACGAGCAGCGGCCCGTTGACACCCGGGCCGAAGCCCGAGGCCATGAGCTCGTACGCGCGCCGGGGCTCGGAGCCCTGCACGCCGTACCCCTCGTCGAGCGGGCCGAGCTTGAGCGCCAGGGCGGGGGCGGTGAGGGCGGCCAGCACGACGACGCTGCCGATCAGCACCCGCCACGGGCGGCGGGCCACCCACGCCCCGAGCCCGGCCCAGCCGGACGACTCGCCGCGGCGGCGGCCGAGGAAGGGCAGCTTGAGCGCGTTGACGCGGTGACCGAGCAGCCCGAGCAGGGCGGGGACGAGCGTGACGGAGGTGAGCACGGCCGTGACGACCGAGATGCCGGTGATCCAGCCGAGCGTGCGCAGCAGCGGGAACCCGCCGAGGACCAGCGCGCTCAGCGCGACGATGACCGTGCCGCCCGCGAACACCACGGCGCCGCCCGAGCTCGCGACCGTGCGCCGGACCGACTCCTGGACGGGCACGCCGTCGGCCAGCAGCCTGCGGTGCCGTGACAGCAGGAACAGCGCGTAGTCGATGCCCACGCCGAGCCCGATCATCGTGGCCATGATGCCCGCCTGCTTCGGCACGTCCACGACGTGACCGAGCAGGCCGATGATGCCCAGCCCGGCGGCCACGCTGACCAGCGCGGTGAAGATCGGCACCAGCGCCGCCGTCAGCGTGCCGAACGCGAAGACGAGCACCAGCAGCGCGCACGCCACGCCGATGATCTCGCTCGGCCCGGTCTTGATCTCCTTGTCGGCGGGGGTCCCGCTGTCGGCGGGGACGACCTCCAGCCCGGCGGCCCTGGCGGGCTCGGCGGCCCTCGACACGACCTGGGCGGCCTCGGCGGGCTTGGTGGTGTCGTGTCCCTCCAGACGGACGGTGATGAGGCCGATCTGCAGGTTGGAGGCGATGCCGCCGCGGCGGTAGGGCGTGTCGACCTGCTTGACGTGCGGGACCGCGCGGATGGCGGCGATCGCCCGCTCGACGGCCTCCTTGCGGGGCTTGTCGATGAGCTGCCCCTTGGCCGAGTAGACGACGAGCTGCACCGTGCCGCCCGTGTCGTAGCCGGGGCCGAAGCCGGTGCGCAAGAGGTCGTGCGCGCGCTGCGCGTCCGTGCCGGGGATCGTCACGTCGTTGCTGACCGGACTGCCGAGCACGAGACTGCCGCCCAGCAGGCCGGCCGCCGCGACCACCCATAACGCCAGTACCACCATCCCGTGCCGGGCGCACCAGCCGCCCAGCCGCCCCAAGAACCGCGTCATCGCAGGCCCCCTCCTCGACGGCCGTCCTGTACGGTCGTACAGGATCTACGATAGATCGGGATATACCCGAAGGCTGAGGCGAGTACGGAAATGAGACGATGACCACAGCCGACGACACCCGCAGCAGGATCCTCGCCGCCGCCCGCACGCTGTTCGCCGAGCGCGGCTACGCGGGGACCTCGCTCGCCGACATCGCGGCGGCCGTCGGGCTGACCAAGACCGCGGTCGCCTACCACTTCCACCCCAAGGACCGGCTGGCCGCAGAGCTGCTCGCGCCCTGCGCCGACGACATGCTCACACTGCTGGGCGCCGAGTTCTCCGGCCGGGAGGCGTTCCTGGAGGCGCTCGTCGGCTTCGTCGTGCGGCACCGGGCGGTGCTGCGCCTGATCATGGAGGACGTCGGCGGCGCCGACGACGCCCCGCCGGGGTCGCCGGGCGAGGCCATCAGGACGTTCCGGGACGAGCTGTTCGCCCGGCTGGTGGGGCCGGAGCCGGATGCCGGGTCCCGGCTGCGCGGCTGGGCCGTGCTGGGAGCGCTGCAGTGGGGCGTGGTGCACACGACGGACCTGCCGGAGGACCAGGTCCGCGCCGAGCTCCTCCGCGCCGCCCGGGCGATCTGACGGAGCACCGTCCGACGGTACGGTCGGCTCGGAACCCGCCGGATGAACCCGTCCATCCCGCATCCACTACTGTCCATGTGGGCAACACGGGCATCGTGTCGCGCGCGTCCACGACATGACGGGACTGGGGGCACATGGAGCACATCGACCACGCGGACGACGATCGGGTACGGGCTTCCGACGACGAGCGCGAGCGTACGGCCGAGCGGGTGCGGGCGGCCGTCGCCGAGGGGCGCATCGACCTGGCCGAGCTGGACCAGCGGCTCACCGACGTCTACCGGGCGAAGACCCGCGCCGACCTGCGCCTCGTCGGCTCCGACCTCCCCGAACCCAGCGGTCAGGGCGACCTCGTGACCGGCCGGAAGCCTGCCTCCGGCTTCGCGATGGCCATGTTCGGCGGGTTCGCCCGCAAGGGCGCATGGGTCGTGCCGCCGGTGTTCACGTCCCTGTCGCTGTTCGGGGGCGGCCGGATCGACCTGCGCGAGGCGCGCTTCACCCGTCAGGAGACCCGGATTCGGGCCTTCGCCCTCTGGGGCGGCACCAAGATCCTCGTCCCTGACGACATCCACGTTGAGGTCAAGGGGCTGGGCCTGTTCGGGGTGTTCGGCAGGCGCGGCGGGGACGCCGGCGCGCCGGGCGCGCCCCGCGTCGTCGTCACCGGCCTCGCCCTGTTCGGCGGTGTCGTCACGCGGATCCGGTCGAGGAGGAGCCGGCCGCGACCGTGACGGGACACGGCGCCCCCCAGGGCGCCCCCGCGGCGCGGCTCCACCGCCGAGGACGTCACCCCACCTGACGTCACGTGGCCGGCCCGCTCCCTCGTCGGCCCTTCCCCAGCTTCTCCTCCATCCAGGCCACACCGAAGCGCACCACGTCCCCGGCCTCGAACAGGTGGCTCTCGGCCGCGCCCACCAGTCCCTGACGCCCCATCCCCGCGGCGATCATCTCCTCCGCGATGACGGCGAACGGCCACCGGTCCTCGGGCACCACGCGGGAGTAGTCGAAGGCCCCGTCCTCCGAGTCGATGTCGCGGAAGCGGCGCCAGACCCGCTCGCCGTCCACGAGGATCGGCTGCTCGTACTCCACGAACCGCTTGCCCGGCGCGTCCGCGAGCGCCTCGGCGTGATGCAGCAGCGTGAGGGTGTCCAGGGGAGCGCCCAGCAGCAGAACGCGGCCTCCGGCGGCGACCAGCTTGGCCAGCGGGCTGCCGGGGCCGTGCGGGTCGTCCCACGGGTGATCGGCCATCAGGGCGGCCGCCGACGCGCCGAGGGCGGCGAAGCTCGCGTCCGGGTGCCGGCTGCGGACCGCGCCGGGCCGGCGGCGCAGCGCCTCCGGCAGGCGTCCGTTGTCGTGGTCGGCCTCGCTCAGGTCGGGGTCGTACGGGGGATGACCCGCGCGCAGGGCGTACTGCCATGCCCGGGGGCAGCCGGTGAAGTCGTACGGCGGGGCGTCGTTCCAGCCGCAGGTGACCATGAGGGTTCCGCGCTGCCCCACGACGTCGAGAAGGGCGTCGATGATCGTCTGCGGGCCGCCGGCCACGTACCCGAGGGCGGACATACGGGTGTGGAACATGACGGCGTCCCCCTCGGCGAGGCCGAGAGCGGTGAGGTCGCGGGCGATCCGGTCGCGGGTCACCGGGCCGTCGGAGTGCTTGAGCAGAGCCGGCTCGTCCATGATCGGAAGATATCGGCGGCGCGGACGCCGAGGACAGCGAATTTCCGGCCCTGTCAGGCGGGTCTGTCGGAGGCGGTGGCGGTCGGGGTGGGAGGCACCGTGGCCGGGGGTTCGGAGGGCTCCGTGGGGTCGGGGTCGCTCTGGGCCAGGACGCCGACGGTGAGGACCACCCCGCTGCCGGGCTTCGCGCAGGTGCCCGGCGCGACGCTCTGCGCCAGGACCGTGCCCGCGCGCGACTCGTCCGTCACCAGCCGGGTGTCCTGTGTCACCCCGAAACCGGCCCCGCGCAGCGTCCCGCTCGCCGCCTCCCCCGTACGGCCGAGCACGCCCGGAACCTTCGTCCCGTGCTTGGACACCACGAGCGCCACCTTGCCGCCGCCGGTGATCCGGGTGCCCGCCTCCGGGGCGGACGAGAGGACCTGGCCGTCCGGCCGGGCCGAGCAGGACGTGCTCACCGCGCCCAGGGTCAGGCCCGCGCTGGTCAGAGCCGTCTCGGCGGGTCCGCGTCGCATGCCGGTGACGGCGGGCACCACCAGGCCGGCCGAGACGCGCAGCGCGACCGCCGTCCCCTTGGGCACCGCCACGCCGGCCTGCGGCTGGGAGCCGAGCACCTGGCCGACCTTGCGCGGGGAGTCCACCTGCGTGACCGTTCCGGCCACCAGGCCCGCGCGTTCGAGCGCCTTGACCGCCGAGCCCCGGTCGAGGCCGCCGAGCGCCGGCACGTGCACGCCGCCGGCCACCGGGACCGGGGGCTCGGCGGCGGGCACGGACGCCGGATCAGTGGCCGGATCGGTGGCGGGCCGCGCGTGCGCGCCCGTACTGTGCCGCTCCTTGTGCGGGGTCGCCTGCCCCGTGTCGGGCATCGTGCCGGCGGGGGCGGTCGTGATGACCGTGGGGCCGGCCGCGGCGGGCCCGAAGCCGGCGTGCCGGAACGCCGGCACCACGACCGTGACGAGCACGGCGGCGCTCACCAGCAGGGCGGCGGAGACCGCCAGCCCGGCCCGGTTGAACGCCTGCCCGACGCGCCGCGTCTGCTCGCTGTCGCGGGCGGCCGGGCCGGTGCCGAGAGCGGAGTGATACGTCCCGGGCGCGGGATACGCCCCGCCGGAGCTCTGCACGCCCGCTCCGGGTGGACGTCCGGCGTGGAAGGACGCGCCCTCCGGCAGGTGGTAGCCGTGCGGCGTGCCGGTCGCCTCGGGCCGGGCGACCGGAGCGGAACCCGCCAGCGCGTACGCGGGCACGGCCCCGGCCACGGGCCCCGATGCGGGCTCGGACGCGGGCCCGGAATCCGTTCCGGAGGCGGGCCGCGGGCCGGCCGGGTCGGACGGCCACGAGGACGGGGCGCGCAGGATGTGCGGCGGTGGCGAGCGCAGCACCTCCGCCGGGACGCCGTCCGCATCGCCCAGCAGCTCCAGCAGCAGCTCCCTGCTGCTCGGCCGGTTGCGCGCGTCCTTGTCCAGGCACGCGGCCACGATCTCCCGCAGCCGCCCGTCCAGCCGTCCCAGCTCCGGCGGCGCGGTGAGGATGCGGTGCAGGACCGGCGCCACCGAGTCCTGGCCGAACGGCGCGACCGCGTTGGCCGCGAAGCACATGGTGGCGCCCCACGAGAACACGTCGGCCGCCCCGGTCACCGCCGAGGCGGTGATCTGCTCGGGCGCCATGTACGCGGGGGTGCCGACGCCCCTGCCGCTGACCGTGGCCGCCGCGTCGAGCGCCCTGGCCAGGCCGAAGTCGATGACGCGCGGCCCGTCGTCGCCGAGCAGCACGTTCTGCGGCTTGAAGTCGCGGTGGACGATGCCGGCCCGGTGGATCGCCGCGAGCGCCGTCGCGGTGCTGACCGCGAGCCGCTCCAGCGCGGCGCCGCCGCGCGGCCCGGTGAGCACGACGTGCCGTTGCAGTGACGGCCCGTCGACGTACTCGCTCACGATGTACGGCCGGCCCTCGTCGAAACCGGCCTCGATGACCTGCGCGGTGCAGAACCTGGCCACGTGCTTGGCCAGCTCCACCTCCCGCAGGAACGCCGCCCGCTCGTCCCCCACGGGGCCGTGCAGCAGCTTGACCGCGTACCTCTCCTCGCCGTCGCTCTTCTCGCCGTAGCTCTCGCCGCCGTAGCTCTCGCCGCCGGAGCTCTCGCCGCCGGAGCTCTCCTCGCCGTGACTCTCCTCGCCCCTCGAACCGAGGAACACCACGCCCTGACCGCCCTCGCCCAGGCGCCCGGTCAGCTCGTACGAGCCGAGCCGCCGCGGGTCCCCCGTCCTGAGCGGCTGCGCCGTTGGCACGGGGCGCCTCCCCTCGCCGCCACCCCACATCACCTTCCACTGAAGGCAACCGGCGGCGGAGAGTCAACGGTCCAGCGCCTTTCGCCACCGGACCGTGACACTCAAGGTCAGAAAGCCGCCGGACATTTCCCGAAGTGGTGACATCCATGGCACCGCCGGGCCGTACAACCCTCACTCTCGTGGTCATCCCGCCTGTCAGGCGGCGATGAGCCGGGCATATTCGTCCAGCACGGGCAGCACCACCTCGGCCGGCCCGCTCGGCAGGCTCGCCACGGTCTCCTCGATCCCGAGCTCTGCGTAGTAGTCGAGCTTCTCGCGCGTCGGCAGCGTGCCGAACGGGATCACCCGGGCCGGCGGGCGGCCGGCCTTCTCACACGCCTCGCGCAGCGCCGGGAGGGCGGCCTTGATGCCCTTGCCGCCGATCGGCATCCAGCCCTCGGCGTACTCGGCGACGTGCGCGAACATCGTCGGCCCCGCCGCGCCGCCGATGTACACGGGCGGGCCGGAGACGGGCTTGGGCCACGACCAGGACGGCTCGAACCGGGTGAAGCGGCCCTCGTAGGAGGCCACCTCGTCACGCCACAGCGACCGCATGGCCAGCACGTGCTCCCGCGTCACCTCGCGCCGCGTCCCGTACGGCACGTCGTGGTCGGCCATCTCCTCGGCGTTCCAGCCGAAGCCGACGCCGAGCACCAGGCGCCCTCCCGACAGATGGTCGAGGGTGGCGACGGCCTTGGCGGTGACGACGGGGTCGCGCTGGGCGGCGAGCAGGATGCCGGTCCCCACGCGCAGCCGCTCGGTGACGGCGGCGGCGTAGGAGAGCGCGACCAGCGGGTCCAGGGTCCGCTTGTACGACTCGGGCAGCTCCTCCTCCCCGTTGGGCGGGGGCGTGCGGCGGGAGACGGGGATGTGGGTGTGCTCGGGCACGTAGAGGGAGGCGAAGCCGCGCTCCTCGGCGGCCCTGGCCAGCTCGTGGACCGGCATGGCCCGGTCCGTGGTGAACATCGTGACCCCGAGCCGCATGCGCCCTCCCTAGGTCAACCAAGCGATTGCTCGGCTAAGATTTCTAGAGTAGCTTGCCGCTCAGAGAAACGCCCCGCGGAAAGAGGTCTCCCGGTGAAGTTTTCCATCTTCCTGAATCCGCAGATTCCAGGCTCCGGATACGCGGCTGAGGAGAACGCCAAGGCCAAGCGCCCCATCGGGCGGGACACGGAGTCGTACCAGCGGCTGTTGCAGGAGGTGCGGGAGATCGCCGTCCACGCCGACCAGATCGGCTTCGACGCGCTGATGATGACCGAGCACCACTTCCACTCGGAGGGCATGGAGTTCTCGGTCAACCCCCTCATGTTCCTCACCGACCTGGCGGCCAGGACCGAGCGCATCCTGCTCGCGCCGCTCGGCATGGTGCTGCCCGCCTGGGACCCGATCAGGGCCGCCGAGGACGTGGCGCTGCTCGACCAGTTCTGCAAGGGACGGCTGCGGCTGGGCGTGGCCCGGGGCTACCAGAACCGGTGGATGAACGTGCTCGGCCAGCGCTGGCACGCGGCGGCGGCCCGCTCCGACGGCTCGGCCTCCGACACGCGCAACTTCGACGTCTTCGGGGAGGTGCTGAAGATCATGAAGATGGCGTGGACCCAGGAGACGCTCCGCTACAAGTCGGACGTCCTGGACTACCAGGTGCCGTACCCGTTCGAGGGCATCGAGGGCTGGCCCGCCCAGGAGTGGACCCGGACCTTCGGCGCCCCGGGCGAGCTGGACGACAAGGGCAAGGTGCAGGCCGTCTCGGTCTGCCCCCGGCCGTACCAGAACCCCTACCCGGAGCTGTGGCAGCCGTTCACCATCTCCGACCGTTCGGTCATCAGGGCGGCGCAGGAGGACATCCTGCCGTGGATGTTCACCCCCAACCCCGACGACCACGCCGCCAAGGCCAAGCTCTACCAGGAGGAGTCGGCCCGGCAGGGCCGCGACTACAAGCTGGGCGAGCACACCGGCATCCTCAAGATCGTCGGTATCGCCGACACGACCGAGCAGGCGATCAACACCTTCGGCCGGAGCATCCCCAAGGACTTCGCCGCGTTCTTCGGCCCGTTCGGCTACCTGGAGGTGCTGCGCAAGAAGGAGGACGAGAAGCACAAGCCCATCTCGCCGGAGAAGGGCGACGCCAAGCGGATGAACGACGTCGAGATGGCGCTGTTCGGCACCCCCGACGACGTCAAGCGCGGCATCCAGCGGATGCTCGACCGGATGCCCGACCTGGAGTGGTTCGGCCTGTACATGCAGGGCCAGCAGGGGGTGCTGCCGCTCGACACGGTCAAGCGCAACCTGGAGCTGTTCGCCACCAAGGTCATCCCGGAGTTCCGGTGAGGTTCTGGCTGGGGGCCTCGTTCGCGGACACCGGCCAGTTCCTGGAGCTGGCGCGGGCGGCCGAGCGGTGCGGCTTCGACACGCTGACGCTGTCGGACCACCTGTTCTACGCCGACTTCGCCTCGCCCTACCCCTACTCCCGCTCGGGCCGGCCGCGCTGGGACGCGCGCACGCACTGGCCGGACGTGTGGGTGACGATCGGGGCGATGGCCGCCGTGACGAGCACGCTGCGCTTCTCGCCGAACGTCTACATCGCCCCGGCCCGGGACCTGTTCACCGTGGCCAAGCAGGTGTCGACGGCGGCGGTACTGTCCGGCGACCGGGTGAGCTTCGGGGTGGGCGTCGGGTGGTGCAAGGAGGAGTTCCTGGCCACCGGGCAGGACTTCCACACCAGGGGCCGCCGGCTCGACGCGATGATCCCGCTGCTGCGCGAGCTGTGGACGGGCCGCGCCGTGACGGTGGACGGCCTGCCCGAGCTGTCGATCGCCCCCGCGCCGCGGCGGCCCGTCCCCGTGATCGTCGGCGGGGACAGTGAGGCCGCGCTGCGCCGCGCCGCCCGGCTCGGCGACGGCTGGATCGGCAACCGCGTCTACACCGAGGAGCAGTTCGACACCGTGCTGGGCGACCTGCGGGCGCTGCTGCGCGAGCACGGCCGCGACGGTGACGACTTCGAGGTCATCGCGCCGCTGGCCGTCATGCCCGACGCCGCGACCTACCGCCGCTTCGCCGCCAAAGGCGTCACGGGGACGATGGCCGCGCCGTGGTGGCTGGCCACGCCGGAGGAGAAGGCCCGTTACGGCGAGGGGACCCTGGAACTCAAGATCGCCACGATGGAGCGCTTCGCCGAGGAGGTCATCGCCAAGATCTGACCGCGCCGCCCCAGGCCGCCCAGGCCGCCCCGAGCCGCCCCGGGCCGTCCCACCGCGCCGACCGTTCCACCGCGCCGCCGGGCAGATCCGGGGCGGGCCGCCGGGGCGATACCCTCGTGCCGTGCTGGAATCCATCGCGGCCACGCGCTACGTGACGCCGCTGCGGGAGGGCGGATCGCTGCCGGGCGTCGTCGAGGCCGACGACCTGGGCACGTACGTGGTGAAGTTCCGCGAGGCCGGCCAGGGCCGGCGGGTCCTCGTCGCCGAGATCATCTGCGCGGAGCTGGCCAGGCGGCTCGGCCTGCGCACCCCCGACCTCAAGATCATCGACCTCGATCCGCAGATCGGCGTCCGTGAGCCGGACTATGAGGTGCAGGAGCTGCTCAAGGCCAGCGCCGGCCACAACCTGGCGATCGACTTCCTGCCCGGCGCGCTCGGCTTCGAGCCGCTCGCCTGGGCGCCCGACCCGACGTTCGCCTCCCGGGTCGTCTGGTTCGACGGCCTCGTCCACAACATCGACCGGAGCTGGCGCAACCCCAACCTGCTCGTCTGGCACGGCGACATCTGGCTGATCGACCACGGCGCGGCCCTGTGGTTCCACCACAACTGGAAGACCGCCGACCCGCAGCGGCCCTTCGACACGGGCGACCACGTGCTGGCCCCCTTCGCGACCGGCGTCGAGGCCGCCGGGGCCGAGCTGGCCGCGCGCATCACGCCGGAGCTCCTGCGGACCGTCACGGCGCTGGTCCCCGACGAGTGGCTCGACGGCGAGCCGGGCTTCGCCTCCGCCCAGGACGTCCGCGACGCCTACGTCGAGCACCTGCTGAGCCGCGCCCACGGGCCCCGCGCGTGGCTGACCCACGAGCCGCCGCCCGCGCGGCGGGCGGGCCCGGGATCGGTCGGCGAGTTCTGGCGGGGAGACGGCCGATGAGCGCCACGGAGCCCATGGTGAGAGACGTCTACGAGTACGCCGTGATCCGCGTCGTGCCCCGGGTGGAGCGCGGCGAGCAGATCAACGCGGGCGTGCTGCTCTACTGCCAGCCGCGCGGTTACCTGTGCGCGCGGGTGCACCTGGACGCCGTGCGCTTGCGCGCCCTCGACCCGGACGCCGACGCCGACGCCGTACGGCGGGCCCTCGGCGCGTACGAGCTGGCCTGCGGCGAGCAGTCGGGGCCGCTGGCCGCGGAGCCGCTCGGCGGCAGGTTCCGCTGGCTGACGGCGCCGCGCAGCACGATCGTGCAGACCGGCCCGGTCCACGCGGGGCTCACCGCGGACCCCGGCACGGAGCTGGCCCGGCTCTTCGACAAGCTCGTGCGGCTCTAGAACAGGACCGACATGCTCCAGAAGAGGACCGACATGCCCTAGAAAAGGACGGACATGAACGTGTCGACCTCGTGGAAGCCGACCCTGCGGTAGACGGCCCGGGCCGGGGTGTTGAAGTCGTTGACGTACAGGGTGACGACCGGCGCGAAGCACGCCAGCGCGGCCTCGACGACCGCCGCCATGCCGGTGACGGCGAAGCCCTGGCCGCGCAGCTCCGGGTCCACCCACACGCCCTGCACCTGGCAGGCGAACGGGGTCACCGCACCGATCTCGGCCTTGAACACCACCCGGCCGTCCTCGATGCGCGCGTACGAGCGGCCGATGCGGATCAGCTCCGACACGCGGGTGCGGTAGAGGGCGCCGCCGTCGCCGAGGTTGGGCGACACGCCGACCTCCTCGGTGAACATCGCCACGCACGCCGGCAGGACGATGTCGAACTCCTCCGGCCGTACCCGGCGCACCAGCGGATCGGCGGGCACGGGCGACTTGTGGGAGGTGGCCATGACCGGCTGCGCCCACCGGATGGCCCGCGCCCTGCCCCAGTACGGCTCCAGCCGCTCCCACAGCAGCGAGACGGCGTCGGCCGGGCCCACGATGGACGAGCAGCGCCGTCCCTGCTTGCGCGCACGGTCGGCGAAAGCGTGCACGGCCTCCGGGCCGGCGTTGACCGGGACCAGGTTGGCGCCGGCATAGCACAGCGAGACAAGCCCGCCACGCGGCCCGAACCCCCACATCTGCCCGCCGAGCCGCGCCTGGTTGAGGCCGACGGTCCGCACGCGGGAGGCGACGAAGACGTTCGCGACCGGGTCGCTGTCGAGCAAGGCAAGAGCCTCGTCCCGGTCGCTGTCATCGAGCACGCGCGACGCCGAGGTACGCAGCATCACATGGTCAGACTACGCGAAGCCCCACCGATTAGCTCATCCTGACAGGGCCTCGGCGAGCCTTTCCTGTCCGCGGACGTGCCGGACGGCCGTCCGGCCCGCCGGCTGGGGCTCCGGCAGGGCGGGACACGCGGCCGTCCGCTCCGGTACCTTCCCGCCGGCGAGGTAGGCGGTCAGGTGCCGGTCGACGCAGGCGTTGCCCGCCAGGGAGATGCCGTGGTTGCCGCCGCCCTCGACGACCATCCGCGCTGTCGGGAACCTGCGCAGCATGCCGAGCGCGCCCGAGTACGGCGTGGCGGCGTCGCCCCGGGACTGGATCATGAGGATGGGCGGCAGGCCGGCGCGTCCCTGGACGTCCACCGGGCTCCGGCCCTGCTGCGGCCAGAACGCGCAGGGGGCGTTGAACCAGGCGTTCGGCCAGGTGAGGAACGGGGCGCTGCGGTGCAGGGCAGCCATGTCGGTCTGCCAGGTGGCCCAGTCGCGGGGCCACGGCGCGTCGGTGCACTGGACGCTCAGGTAGACGGCGTAGCCGTTCTCGTCCTCGGTGGTGTGGCCGCCGAGCCGGTCGTAGTCGTCGAGCAGGCCACGCACGTCGCCCTGCCGCACGTACCGGGACCAGACGGAGGCCAGCTCGGGCCAGAGCCGGTCGGTGTAGCCGCCGGCGGTGAAGACGTCGTCGAGCTCGCTCGGCCCCACCACGCCGCCGGCCGGGCGCTCGCGCAGCCGGGCGCGCATCGCGTACCACGCGAACGAGGTCTGCTCCTCGGTACGGCCGAGCCGGTAGACGTCGTTGTGCCGGGCGACCCAGGCCAGGAAGTCGCGGTGCCGCCGGTCGAAGGCGACGTCCTGATTGAGGTTGGCCTGGTACCAGACGGCGCCCGGGTCGACGGAGCTGTCGAGGACCAGACGGCGCACCCGCTCCGGGAAGAGCGTGGCGTAGACGGCGCCGAGGTAGGTGCCGTAGGAGTAGCCGAGGTAGGAGATCTTCTCCTCGCCGAGCGCGGCGCGGACGCGGTCCATGTCGCGGGCGGCGTCGACGGTGGTCATGTGCGGCAGCAGCCACGCCCACAGGTCGCCGCACCGGCCGGCGTACTGCCGGGCCCTGCCGAGCAGGACGGCCTCGTCGGCGGCGTCGCGCGGCACGGCGTCGGCGCGGGGCGGGGCGTAGTAGGTGCCGGGGTCCACGCAGTGCATGGCGGGCTCGCTGCCGCCGACGCCGCGCGGGTCGAACCCGACGACGTCGTAGCGGCCGGCGACCTCGCCGGGCAGGGCGCCGGCGACGAACTCGGCCAGCTTGCGCCCGGAGGCGCCGGGGCCGCCGGGGTTCACCAGCAGGGTGCCGAGGTAGCGGCCACCGTCGCGCGGGACGGTGGCCGGGATCCGGTTGACGGCGATCGTGAGGGTGCGGCCGAGGGGCTGCCGGTAGTCGAGGGGGACCCGGACGGCGCCGCACTCGGTGTGGGTGGCGTGCGCGGGGGCGGCCTGCGCCGGGGAGTCGGCCCTGTCAGCGGCGGGACACGCCCCCCACACGACGGACGGGGCCGCCGAGCCGGTGGACCGGGCGGTCGTGCCGGTGGATCCGGTGGCCGAGCCGGTGGGCTGGATGGCCGCACCGGTGGACGCCAGGGCCGCAGGGGTCTGGCCGGCCGCTGCCGGGTCGCCTCCGGCGCTCACCACCCCACCGGCCAGCGTCACCACCGCCGCCACGACCCGGACACACCGCTTCAGCCGTCTCATGACTACAGATGCTGCCTGCCCGTGACCGGGCCGGCGTGCCGCATGACCGAACCCTTGCCATTCTGTAATGAGTCGATGGCTTACCGTTACGCTTGCCAGGTGAGCGGGGGTGGCCCGCTCAGGCGACGGTGACCTGCGGGCCGGGGGCGTCGTCGTCGAGGTCGACCTCCACGCCCATCTCCTCGGCCAGCCGCAGCGCCTCCTCGATGAGCGTCTCGACGATCTGCGACTCCGGCACGGTCTTGATGACCTCGCCCTTGACGAAGATCTGGCCCTTGCCGTTGCCGGACGCCACGCCCAGGTCGGCCTCGCGCGCCTCGCCGGGCCCGTTGACGACGCAGCCCATGACGGCGACGCGCAGCGGCACCTTCATGCCCTCCAGCCCGGCCTGCACCTGCTCGGCCAGCGTGTAGACGTCGACCTGGGCGCGACCGCACGACGGGCAGGAGACGATCTCCAGGCCGCGCTCGCGCAGCCCGAGCGACTCCAGGATCTGCGTGCCGACCTTGACCTCCTCGACGGGGGGCGCGGACAGCGAGACGCGGATCGTGTCGCCGATGCCCTCGGCCAGCAGCGCGCCGAACGCGACGGCCGACTTGATCGTGCCCTGGAAGGCGGGGCCGGCCTCGGTGACGCCCAGGTGCAGGGGGTAGTCGCACCTGGCGGCCAGCAGCCGGTAGGCGTTGATCATGACGACGGGGTCGTTGTGCTTGACCGAGATCTTGATGTCGCGGAAGCCGTGCTCCTCGAACAGCGAGCACTCCCACAGCGCCGACTCGACCAGCGCCTCCGGTGTGGCCTTGCCGTACTTCTGCAGCAGGCGCGGGTCGAGGGAGCCGGCGTTGACCCCGATGCGGATGGGCACGCCGTGGTCGGCCGCCGCCTTGGCGATCTCGCCCACCTTGTCGTCGAACTTCTTGATGTTGCCCGGGTTGACGCGCACCGCCGCGCAGCCCGCCTCGATGGCGGCGAAGACGTACTTGGGCTGGAAGTGGATGTCGGCGATCACCGGGATCTGCGACTTCCTGGCGATGATCGGCAGCGCGTCGGCGTCGTCCTGCGACGGCACGGCCACGCGGACGATCTGGCAGCCGGAGGCCGTGAGCTCGGCGATCTGTTGCAGGGTGGAGTTGACGTCGGCGGTGACCGTGGTGGTCATGGACTGCACGGAGACCGGCGCGTCGCCCCCCACGAGCACGTCGCCGACCCTGATCTGGCGGGAGTGGCGGCGTTCGGCGAGCGGCTTGGGGCGGACCGTCGGTATGCCGAGTGCTACAGAAGACATTTCAACCCTTTGGTGTCGAAGACGATGTCCAGTCTAGGAAGTCAGCGGGACTGCCCTGCCGCCAGCTCCGCCGCCCGGGCCCGGGCCCAGGCGTCGGCGGCCAGCACCTCCTCCACGGAGCCGGCCGGAGTGACCTCGTGCTCCTCCACGACCCGCGCCACGGTGTCGACGATGGCGAGGAACGGCAGCTCCCCGCGCAGGAACACCTCCAGGCACGCCTCGTTGGCGGCGTTGTAGACGGCGGGCGCGGTGCCGCCGGCCTCGCCGACGTGGCGGGCCAGCGCGACGGCGGGGAACGCCTCGTCGTCCAGGGGCTCGAAGGTCCAGGTGTGGGCCCTGGTCCAGTCGACGGGCGGGGCGGCGCCGGCCAGGCGGCCGGGGTGTCCCAGGGCGAGCGCGATGGGCAGCCGCATGTCGGGCGGGCTCGCCTGGGCGATGGTGGAGCCGTCGACGTACTCCACCATGGAGTGGATGATCGACTGGGGGTGGACCACGACGTCGATCCGGTCGAACCCGAGGTCGAACAGCAGGTGCGCCTCGATGACCTCCAACCCCTTGTTGACCAGGGTGGCGGAGTTGACGGTGATCATGGGGCCCATCGACCAGGTGGGGTGGGCCAGCGCCATCTCCGGCGTCACGTCGGCCATCTCGGCGCGGCTCCTGCCCCGGAACGGCCCGCCGCTGGCCGTGACGACCAGCTTCCTGACCACGTCGGGGTCGTAGCCGTGGGGGCCGGCGGCCCACAGGCACTGCTGCAAGGCCGAGTGCTCGGAGTCGACGGGGACGATCTGGCCCGGCTTGGCCAGCCGCTTGACCAGCGGCCCGCCGACGATCAGTGACTCCTTGTTGGCCAGCGCGAGCGTGCGGCCCGCCTCCAGGGCGACCAGCGTGGAGGTGAGGCCGAGCGCCCCGGTGATGCCGTTGAGCACGATGTCGCACCGCCACCCGGCCACCTCGGCGACCCCGTCCGGGCCGCCGAGCACCACGGGCCCGGCGCCGAGGGCGGCCAGCGCCTCCTTCAGCTCCGGCACACGCGCGGCGTCGGCCACCGCGACGACCTCGGCGCCCAGCTCGGCGGCCTGCCGGGCGAGCAGGTCGACCCGGCCGCCCCCGGCCGCCAGACCGGCGACCCGGAACCTTCCGGGGTTGGCGGTGACGACGTCGAGGGCCTGGGTCCCGATCGAGCCGGTGGAGCCGAGAACGACGACGGATCGGAGGGTCTCTGCATGCACGCGTCCATTCTCCCCGCTCGCCGGCTCCCCCGGGCACGCGGCCATGACCCGCCGGAAACCGGTGGCATATGTGACTGTCCGTGCCGTACGGCATTCGTACGGTAATGGAGCCATATCCGTCTGCGCATACCTTGAGAAAAACCCGATATCCCGCACGTACCTCCCCATGGCAGATCCGGTTTCGGGAGGTACGTAATGCACCGTAGAGTCGCCCTGCTCTCCGCCGTCGCGCTCGCCACGACGACCGCGACGGCCGCCCTGGCCACCGCACCGGCTCAGGCCGGGTCCCGGGCCGGGTCCGGCGCCGGTTCACAGGTCATCTCGGTCACCGCCGCCGAGCCCGGCCCGGTCCGGTGGTCCACCACGAACTCCTCGTCCGAGCGGACGTCCGTCCTGCAGTACTGGACGTCGCAGCGCATGCTGGCGGCGCGGCCCCTCGACGCGCCCGCGCCCCGGCGCACCACCCGCTCCGGCGGCCCGACGCAGGGCAGTCCCTGGGCCACGCGCGGCGCCTCGGCGTCCCTCCCCCGGCGCGGCCCGCTACGCGTCACGACCGTGGCCGCGCGGCGGCAGGCACTGGCGCCCGACAGCACCGGGCTGCGCTGGACCGACGGCGGCGCCGTCGTGCGCACGGTCGGCCGGGTCTTCTTCACCACCGCCGGCGGCGGCAACGCCTCCTGCTCCGGCACGGCCGTGACCAGCGCCAACAAGAGCGTCGTGATGACCGCCGGGCACTGCGTGAAGATGGACGGCGCCGCCCACCGCAACTGGGTGTTCGTCCCGGGCTTCGACAACGGCCGCCGGCCCTTCGGCACCTGGGTGGCCACCAGGCTGCTGACCACCCAGCAGTGGAACGCCCGCGAGGACATCAACTTCGACATCGGCGCCGCCGTGGTGGCGCCGCTCCAGGGCCGCGCTCTGGTGGACGCCGTGGGCGGGCAGGGCGTGGCGTTCAACCAGCCCAGAGGGCGCCAGACGTTCGCCTTCGGCTTCCCGGCGGCGGCGCCGTTCGACGGCTCGGCGCTGATCTACTGCAGCGGGCGCACGTTCGACGACACCGTCATGACGCGCGACCAGGGACTGGCCTGCCGGATGACCGGGGGTTCCAGCGGCGGCCCGTGGTTCCGGGGCTTCGACGAGTCGACCGGCCTCGGCTGGCTCAACTCCGTCAACAGCTTCAAGTACAACTTCGCCCCGAACGTCATGATGGGTCCCTTCTTCGGGAACGAGGCCCAGGCTCTTTACCAGGCGGCGCAGACCACCAACGCGCTGTGAAGCTTTTCACCGGATGTAGTCACAAGACCACATGACGTAGTGCACACTCGGTTGCCATGACCCTGAGCTCCCCTCTGCTGGCGGCCGTTCCGCTCGTCGCGGGGCTGATGGGGCCCGCCCTCATCGGCGCGACGCCGGAGCCCCCGAGCCGGCCCGGCCGTCCTCCCGCCGCCCCCGCGCCCTCCCCGGCCCGCACCCCGTCCACCGGGCTCCCGTCCGGAGGCCCCGCCGAGCCCCGGTCCGGGGACCGGGACGGGGCCGTCGTGGAGCACGTGGCCGCGCGCGTGCCCGCCGACCGTAGCCGCGTGCTCGGCTACTGGACGCGGGAGCGGATGGCCCGCGCCCTGCCCATCAACCTGCTCGACGGCGTACCACGCGGCGGGCTGCTGGGCGGCGGGTCGCGCGGCGGCCTGCTCGGCGGCGTGACGGGCCGGTCGGGCCTGTCCACCGCCCCGGGCCTGTCCCACGGCGCGCTCAAGCTCCTCCCCCGCCGCCCCCCGCCACCCGCCCGACCGGCGAGCGCCGCACCGAAGGGCCGCACGGCCGGAGCATCGGAGGGCCGCGTGGCCGACGCACCGGAGGGCCGCACGGCCGGAGCATCGGAGGGCCGGGTGGCCGAGCGCCGCCACCAGTCGGCCCGGCCGCAGCTCATCACGGCCGGCTCGCGCTGGACCACCGGCGGCGCCGTGACCCGGACGACCGGCCGGGTGTTCATGACCCTGCGCGGCGTGGACTTCGTCTGCTCCGCCGGCACCGTGCGCAGCGCCAACCGCGACGTCGTCGTCACCGCCGGGCACTGCGTCAAGGACGGCACCGGCCCGTGGGCGGAGAACTGGACGTTCGTCCCCGGCTACCGGGAGGGCGGCGGCGAGCCGTTCGGCAGGTACGCGGCGCGCCGTATGTTCGTCGCGGGGCCGTGGTCGCGCTCGGCCGACGACGACTACGACGTGGGCATGGTGGCGCTGACGACCTGGGCGGACCAGCACGTCACCGACGCGGTGGGGGCCCAGGAGATCGCCTTCAACACCGGGCGCGGCGGCCAGGCGTTCGGCTTCGGCTACCCGGCCGACCCGCCCTACACGGGCGAGCACCTCGTCTACTGCGCCGGCAAGCTGCGCAACGACCCCCACGGTCAGACCCGTGACCAGGGCCTCGGCTGTGACATGACGGCCGGGTCGAGCGGCGGCCCTTGGCTGTCCGGCTTCGACCACGCCACCGGCTGGGGCACGATGACGTCCCTGAGCAGCTTCAAGTACAGCGACGACCGCCGCACCATGTACGGCCCCTACTTCGGCGACACGATCAAGACCCTCTTCACCACCGCCGAACGCGCCTGACGCACCTCGCCCCAGTCGTTCGGGCGGTGGGCCGCGCCGGGCTCCAGCCGCGGGGCCCGCCGCCGGCCGGCTGAGCGGAGCGCCGCCGGCCGGCCGTGACGGACCGTCAGAGGGTGAGCCCGGTGATCACCATGACCTTCTCGTAGGTGAGGTCACTCATCGCCGAGGCCAGCCCCTCGCGGCCGACGCCCGAGTCCTTCACCCCGCCGTACGGCATCTGGTCGGCCCGGTACGACGGCACGTCACCGATGATGACGCCGCCCACCTCCAGCTCCCGGTTGGCCCGGAAGGCCGCGTCCAGCGACCGCGTGAACACCCCGGCCTGCAGCCCGTACGCCGAGTCGTTGACCATGGCGTACGCCTCGTCCATCGACGCGGCCCGCTGGAGGATCATGACGGGGCCGAAGACCTCCTCGCGCGCCACCTTGGCGTCGGCGGGCACGTCGGCGAGGACCGTGGGCGTGATGGTGGCGCCCTCCCGGGTGCCGCCGGCGAGCACACGGGCGCCGCCGTCCACCGCCTCCTTGACCCACTGCTCGACCCGCTCGGCCGCCGCCTGCGACACGAGCGGTCCGACCTGGGTCTTCTCGTCGGCGGGGTCGCCCGTGACGAGCGCGCCGACGGCCGGGAGCAGCCGCTCGACGAACGCGTCGTACACCGGCTCCTCGACGATGACCCGCTGCACGGCGATGCAGCTCTGGCCGGCCTGGTAGTTGGAGTACAGCGCGACGCGGGTGGCCGCCCAGTCGAGGTCGGCGTCGGCCAGCACCACGGCCGCGGCGTTGCCGCCGAGCTCCAGGGTCACGTGCTTGCGCGGAACCTGGTCGGCGATCGCGTACCCGACCGGCGCCGAGCCGGTGAACGACACGACGGGCAGCCGCGGGTCCTGGACCAGCGCGCCGGCGCGGTCGTTCTCGACCGGCAGGATGGAGAACATCCCGGCCGGCAGGTCGGTCTCCGCCAGGATCTCGCCGAGCACGAGCGAGGTGAGCGGCGTTGCGGGCGCCGGCTTCACGATCACGGGCGCGCCGACGGCGATCGCGGGCGCGACCTTGTGGGCGACGAGGTTCAGCGGGAAGTTGAACGGGGTGATCGCCAGCACCGGCCCGTACGGCACGCGCGAGACGTAGGCCAGCCGGCCGGCGGCGGCCGGCTCGGTGTCGAGCCGCTGCACCTCCCCCGACCAGCGACGGGTCTCCTCGGCGGCGAACCGGAACGTCGCGACGGCCCGGGCGACCTCGCCCCGCGCCCACAGGATGGGCTTGCCGTTCTCGGCGGTGATCAGCCGGGCGATCTCGTCCGCCCGCTCGGCGAGGCGGCGCGACACGTGGGCCAGGGCCTCCGCGCGCACGTGCACGGGCAGCGCGGCTGCCTGCCGGGCCACCTCCGCGGCGGCCGCGACGGCCTCCTCGACCTGGGCGTCGGTCGGCACGGAGTGCCTGCCGACCTCGCGACCGTCGAGAGGATTGGTGACGGTGAGCTCGGTGTCCCCGGTGGCGGGGCGTCCTGCGAGCCAGAAGGTGCGCACGTCCATACCTCTGACGTTATGCCACCGCGACCTTCGGCCGATTTGGCCACGACGCACAAACCCCCCGAAGCGGCCCGCCGGTGCGTACAACCCGAAGTCACGCAGGCTCCTGGTGTGCCCGCAGGAAGTCCAGGACGATCGCGGCGGTCTCGTCGGGACGCTCGTAGTGCGGCAGATGCCCCACACCGTCGAGCAGGCGGAGGTCGGCGCGGGAGAACACGGTGCGCAGGACCTCCTCCGGCGGCATCGGGGTCACGGGGTCCTGGCGTCCCCACACCACCTGAACCGGAACGTCTCGGGTGTCGACGAACCGATACAGGTACTCGGCTCCGTGGAAGGGGACGTTGCCGAGCGCGGAGAGCAGGCTGCGCTTGAAGCCCTGGTAGCGAAGTTCCGGCAGCAGGCGCGCCTGGATGCGGGCCACCACCCGCCGGTCGCGCGAGTAGCCGGGCAGGCGGGACTTCAACGCCCGGTCCCCGAAGACCTGGAAGAAGGGCAGACCTATGCCGGGCAGCATGGCCAGGCGCAGCCCGCGGTTGAGCGGGGTGGCGAAACCGTCGGGCGAGACCAGGCACAGGCGGGCGACCCGTTCGGGGTGGTGCACGGCGAACTCGGCCGCGATCGGCCCGCCGAACGCCAGGGCGACGAGTGTCACCGGGCGGTCGACGCCGAGCGTGTCCAGCAGGTCGATGATCTGCTCTTCGAACAGTTGCTGGTTGTACTCCACCTCGGGACGGTCGCTGAAGCCGAGGCCGTAGCGGTCGTAGCGGATGGTGCGGTATCCGGCCCGGGCCAGCCGTTCGAACAGGCCGTCCCACACCCACAGGGACAGGGTCGCTCCGGGGATGAACAGGATCGGCTCTCCCGATTCGGGGCCGTCCGTCACGACGTGTGTCGTGCCGTGGCGGAGCCGGACGAACGACCCGGGCGCGTCCTGCCTGGCGCGGGCGTCCATCGGGACGGTCTCACCGCGGGAGCGGTTCAGCAGAGCAGGAAGGGCGACCGCCGTGGCGGCCAGGGCGAGCGCGGAGCGCAGGCGCATGGGTTGTCACTCCTTCGGGAAGGGGGGCGTGTAAGCTAATGACCGTTGGTCAGTCAACTGACCGCTGGTCAGTCTGTACGAATGACCAACGGTCAGTCAAGCGATCGTGGAGGCATGGCCATGAGCAGGGGCCCGGAGACCGCGCGCAAACGCGTGATCAAGCCCGCCGGCGAACGCCGCGCCGAGCTGCTGGACGCGGCCATGGACGTCTTCACCGAGCGCGGGGTGGCCGACTCCACCGTCAGCGACATCACCGCGCGGGCGGAGGTCGCCAAGGGCAGCTTCTACCTGCACTTCTCGGCCAAGGAGCAGGTCGTGGCCGCCCTCTGGGAGCGGTACGTGGCCGGCTATCTGCAACTCGCCGAAGCCGTCCTCGCCGACCGGACGCCCCAGGACGACTGGATCGACGTGCTCACGGCGCTGCTGGAGCGCCTGATCGACCACGCCATGGAGCACGCCGGCCTGCACCGCGTCGTCTACGGCTCCGCCGACGCCAAGGCCCTCGCCCTGTGCTGGGAGACCAACCAGCAGGTCATCGACCTGCTGGCTGAGGCGATCAAACGGGGGATGACCGCCGGAGTCCTACGACCGGGCACGCCAGAGGTCTTCGCCCGCATCGCCTACCACGGGGTGCACGGCGCCCTGCACGACATGATCTCCGGCACGGCGCCGTACGACAGGGACGAGGTCGTCGCGAGCATGCGCGACCTCGTCGACCGCGTCCTCGGCCCCGACCGGTGACCCCGGCTTTCTGCTCCCGTCGCCGCGCGAAAGAGGACGGCGTCCGCCGACCTCGTCCGGACCCCCTCCTTTACCCACCATGTAACAGAAGTAGACCTAATTCGGGATGTTTACCGTGCGGAGCGGTTTGAATCATCCCCGCCCTGGCTAAGTCAACGTGTGCGGGTCTCCAGCGCGGTGGGCCCCCGAGCAGAAAGGCGTGGGCCCATGACCTCCTCGGCGCCGCTTGGACTTCAGGGCGCCTACCTGCTGGGCGAACGGGCGAGCCACGACGAGCTGCGTTCCAGGCTCCTGGATGTCGCCGTCAACCTGCTGGTGAGCGACGGGCCGGAGAGCCTGACCATGCGCAGGATCGCCAGCGAGGCCGGCTGCACCACCACCGTGATCTACACGATGTTCGGCAACCGGGAGGGACTCGCCGAGGCCCTCTACCTGGAGGGCTTCGAGCGCTTCAGGCGGTTCCTGGATGCCGTGCCGCAGCGCGACAACCCCTTCGAGTACCTGTCGGCCCTCGGTCCTGCCTACCGTCAGGCGTGCCTGGCCGAGCCCGGCTACTACAGCCTCATGTTCGAGCGGGCCATCCCCGGATTCGAGCCGAGCGAGCGCGCCAGAACCCTGGCCCGCGCCGCGCTGAACATCCTCGACCGGGTCATCGCCGACTGCATCTCGGCGGGCTATCTCGTCCCGACCCAGCCGCGCAAGATCGCCGACGCGCTCTGGGCGGCGGCGCAGGGCGCCGTCAGCCTCGAACGAGCCGGCCACCTGCGCGACGCCCACACCTACGAGGCGGTCACTACGGCGACGATCTGCTGCTATCTGGTGTCGAAGCAGTAGGCGCGTCAGCGGGCGGCCGCGCGGAGGAAGCGGTGGCCGCCAGCGCGATCCACAGCTCGGCCCGTACGCCCGGGTCGTCGAGGTCCCGTCCGAGCAGCTCGGCCACGCGCCGCATCCGGTAGCGCAGGGTGTGGCGGTGCACGCCGAGCCGCTGGGCCGCCGCGTCCCAGTGGCCGTTGCAGCTCAGGTAGGCGCGCAGCGACTCGACGAGGTCGGCGCGCGAGCCGTACCGGGTGAGCGGGGTGAGCAGCGCGTCCGCGAACGCGCGCGCGGCGCCCGGGTCGAGCAGCCTCAGCAGCCCCTGCCCGGCCAGGTCGGCGAACCGCACCACCTCACCGTCGCCGGCCGCCGCCAGCGCGCGGCGCGCCTGGTCGAGGGCGCCGGCCAGCTCGCCGTACGAGCAGGGGGCGCTCACACCGACGGGCCCACCGGCGAAGGCGGCCACCTCCTCGGCGCCCCCCTCCCCCACGACGGCCACCACCAGCCTCTCGCCCCCGGCCCTGCCGCGTGCCGCCGCAGGATCGGCACTGTGCGCCTTCCCGCCCGGCGCGGGAGACGCCGGGGACGCCGACAATGCCGGGGACGCCGGAAGCAGGGCCGTGAAGGCGTGGGGCTCCAGGGCCTCCTCCAGGACCTCCAGGGTCTCCGCCCGGGCCGCCAGCACGGTCAGCGGCTCCTCGGGCAGCCGTACGCCGACCGGGTCCAGCACCGCGCGCCCCTGCTCGTACGCCCCGGCGAGCAGCAGCTCCAGTACGGCCGAGTACAGCCGCCGCTCCGCCTCCAGCCGGGCTCCGCCCTGTTCGAGCGCCAGCGTGAGCAGTGAGGCGGCGGCGTTGAGCACCGTGTGACCCACCGGCGAGAAGGGCCGGGGCGCGCCGGCCGCGAAGAACCCGCGCGGACGTGGCCCCCCGCCGAGCGGCAGCACCACCGTGTGTCCCTCTGGCCCGGAAAGCGCCAGGCTGGCGGGCCGCCCCGCCTGAGCCGCCGACGCCCCCGGTCGTCCGCCTTGCGCATCGGGCCGGCCGGGCAGCGCGCCCAGGCGGCCGAGCTCGGCCGTCACCGTGCCGACCTGGGCGCCGGGTGTCGCGTGGCGGACCTCTCCGGCCTCGTCCAGCAGCGCCGCCCACCCGCTGATCTCCTTGGCCAGCCGGTCGATCACCGCGTGCGGCCCCTCCGGACGCAGGGCGGCGCGCGTCAGGCGGCCCTGCGCCGCGAAGGCGCGCTTGATCTCGTCGTACTGCTCGGCCGCCAGCAGCTCGCTGACCGCCTTGCCGATCGCGATGAACGGCGTCTCGCGCGGCACCTCCAGCAGCGGGAGCCCTGCTTGCGAGGCGGCCCGCACCAGGCCCGGCGGCACCTCGTCGTGCGTCAGGCCGACCCCGAAGCCGAGCCCCGCGACCCCCCGCGCCACCAATCGGGCGACATATCCGGAAAAATCGGATTCGAGGCGCATTCCGGTGGTCAGGAGCAGCTCGTCCCCCTCCAGGTACGGGGTCGGATCCTCCAGCTCGCTGACCGCGACCCACCGGACCACGATCCCCTCGATCGACCCGGCGAGCGGCCGCAGCCCCATCCGTCGCACCACGACCCGAAGCGAAGGCGCCATCCGAGAGAGTTGTCCATTCCGGCGAAGGCAAGTGCCCCCAGTGTGCCATATCGACGTATCGGCGCAGGTAGGAGCGGGCCGTACCGTCTGACCTATGAGCATCCCGCAGGAGCGCCGTCTCGTCACCGCCATCCCCGGACCCAGGTCGCAGGAGCTGCTGGCCCGCAAGCAGGCCGCCGTGCCGCACGGCATCGGCACCACCCTCCCGGTCTTCGTGACCCGCGCGGGGGGCGGCGTGGTGGAGGACGCCGACGGCAACGCGCTGATCGACTTCGGCTCCGGCATCGCCGTCACGAACGTGGGCAACTCCGCCCCGCGGGTGGTCGAGCGGGTCCAGAAGCAGGTCGCCGACTTCACCCACACCTGCTTCATGGTCACGCCGTACGAGTCGTACGTGCAGGTCTGCGAGAAGCTCAACGAGCTGACCCCCGGCGACCACGACAAGCGCACCTTCCTGGTGAACAGCGGCGCCGAGGCCGTCGAGAACGCGGTCAAGATCGCCCGGTACGCCACCGGCCGGCAGGCGGTCGTGGTGTTCGACCACGGCTACCACGGGCGCACGCTGCTCACGATGACCCTCACGGCCAAGAACATGCCGTACAAGCAGGGCTTCGGCCCGTACGCCCCCGAGGTGTACCGGGTGCCGCTGGCCTACCCGTTCCGCTGGCCGACCGGCCCGGAGAACTGCGCCGAGGAGGCAGCCGCCCAGGCCATCGACATGATCACCAAGCAGGTCGGCGCGACGAACGTGGCCGCCGTGGTGATCGAGCCGATCGCGGGCGAGGGCGGCTTCATCGAGCCGGCCAAGGGCTTCCTGCCGCGGATCGCGGAGTTCTGCCGCGAGAACGGCATCGTGTTCGTGGCCGACGAGGTGCAGACGGGCTTCGCGCGCACCGGTGACCTGTTCGCCTGCGAGGACGAGGGCGTCGTGCCGGACCTCATCTGCACGGCCAAGGGCATCGCGGGCGGTCTCCCGCTGGCCGCGGTGACCGGCCGCGCCGAGATCATGGACAAGGTCCACCCGGGCGGCCTCGGCGGCACGTACGGCGGCAACCCGCTGGCTTGCGAGGCGGCGCTGGGCGTGCTGGAGACCATCGCCGAGGAGGACCTGGTCGCCAGGGCCCGGCGGATCGGCGAGATCATGCTGCCCCGCCTCCGCTCGATGCAGGAGCGCTTCGGCGTGATCGGCGACGTGCGCGGCCGCGGCGCGATGATCGCGATCGAGCTGGTACGGCCCGGCACCAAGGAGCCGGACCCGGCGGCCGTCGCCGAGGTGGTCCGGCGCTGCCACGCGGAGGGCCTGCTGGTGCTCACGGCCGGCACCTACGGCAACGTGCTGCGCTTCCTGCCGCCGCTGGTGATGCCCGAGCACCTGCTGGAGGAGGGCCTCGGCATCCTGGAGAAGGCGCTCGCCGAGCTGTAGACCCTTTACATAGTAGAATTGTTACAAAACGGGCATCCGGCTTGTGGCTGGATGCCCGTTTTTATGGGCTTTAGAGATGCGGGTCGGGTAGAGAATTCACTCTGGCTTGACGTCCAGCTAGACGATCACGAGAGCGGCCGGGGTTATAACGGATCCGGTGCACGGGTGCGCGATCACCTCGGGGAGCGTGATGAACTGGGGCCCGACAGGAACGGCGCAGGACATGTTGACGTTCGACCCTGACGATCTGAGCTGGGCGCAGCGCGATGGCGATGCCTGCGCCGTCTGCCACAAGCGGTGGCCGAGACCGCGCGTGCGCGTGGGCCGCCTGCCCGACGACTCCGCCGTGCTGGCCTGCGCCGACTGCGCCGAGGCGCTGCTGCCCGCTGCGCTCGGCACGGTTCTCGCCTTCCCGGCCCGCTGAGCCCGCGGACGGCCGAGCCGCGGACGGGGCAAGCCGGGCGTCCACGTGCCCTCCGGCAGGCCCTAGGCGGCGGCCAGCCGGGTCTCGCGCATCTCCCACGGGGAGCCGTACTCGTGGAGCAGGTCGAGGAACGGGACGGCGTCGAACGCCTCGGGCCCGAGCACGCCCTCGCCCTTCCAGACGCCGCGCGCGACCAGCTCCAGCGCCACGACGGGGTGGACCGCGGTCTGCCACACGACGGCCTGGGAGCCGTACTCCCGCATCGACCAGTCGTTGTCCACCACGTGGTACAGGTACACCTCACGCGGCACGCCGTCCTTGCCGAGGCCCTTCACCCAGGTGCCGGCGCACGTCTTGCCGTGCATGCGCTCGCCGAGCGTGGCCGGGTCGGGCAGGCGGGCGGCCACGAGGTCGCGCGGCGCCACCTCGGCGCCGCCCACGCGCACCTTCTCGGCGCTGTCGAGGCCGAGCTTGCGCAGCGTCTTGAGCACGCCGATGAACTCGTCGCCGAGCCCGTACTTGAACGTCACCTTGCGCGCGGGGATCCAGCGGGGCACGAGCACGACCTCCTCGTGCTCGACGTTCACGCACTCGACCGGGCCGATGCCGGCCGGGAAGTCGAACACCTCGGGCTCGCTGAACGGCTCCGTGGTGCGCCAGCTTCCGTCCTCCCAGACCACGGGCGGGTTCAGGCACTCCTCGATCGTGGTCCAGATGGAGAACGTGGGCGCGAAGTCGTAGCCGTCCACGACCAGGTTGGAGCCGTCCCGGACCCCGACCTCGTCGATGCTCGCGAACAGGTGGTCGGCGGCGTAGCGGGCGAACACGTCGGCCAGGCCCGGCTCGACGCCCATGCCGACCAGCGCCAGCCGGCCCGCGCCCCGCCACTCGCCGTCGAGCGCGAACTGCCGGTCGCCGAGCTTCAGCCCCGGCTTGCGGTACGGGTCGCTCGGGTGCGGCTTCGACAGCGACATGGCCATGTCGAGGTAGTGCGCCCCCGCGGCGAACGCCGCCTCGAACAGCGGCATCGTGAACCGGGGATCGACGGCGTTGAACAGCACGTCGCACCGGTGCTCACGGAGGGCCGCCTCGACCTGGGCGCGGTCGGAGGCGTCGAGCGCGATCGCGGTGAAGCGCGGGTCGTCCACGGCGGCGACGGCACGGGCCGCCCGGCTCTGTTGAGAGTCGGCGACCACGATGTGTTCGAAGAAATCTCGGCGAGCGGCGATGGGCACCACGGCGGAGCCGACCCCGCCTGCGCCGACCAGGAGGATTCTCATGCTGAGCACCCTACTCACTGACTGGTCATTCAGTCGAGACTGACTGGTCATTCAGTCTAAATTGACGACATGCGCACGCAGGGCTCCCACCTGCGGTGGAGGTCACCTGACGAGCGCGTGCCACCGCTTCTCCCAGGCGGCGTACGCCGGGCAGCCGTCCTTGGGCTTGCACCCGTCGGGCGGGCGGGTGGCGAAGGCAACCCGGTCGAGGCGCTCCGGGTCGTCGACGCCGAACGCGTCGCAGACGCGCCGGGTGGCCTTGGCGCACGCCTTCGGGTTGGCCGGGGCCAGCCCCACCCAGGCGACGGCCTTGCGCTGGACCGCGGCCGTGGCGGTGTAGGCGAGCCAGCGGTAGGCGCACTCGGTGTTGGGCACTCCGGCGCCCAGCATCCAGGAGTCGACCCAGCCGGTGGTGCGCGGCGCGTCGACCGCCTTGACCGGCCGGCCGGCCTCCTGCAGCAGCAGGCGGTAGTACGGGGTGGCCTGGGCGTAGTCGAGCGAGCCGGTGGCGAAGCCCTTGACCAGGTCCAGCGGCTCGGTCCAGTACTCCCGGCCGGGCTGCTCCTCCAGCAGGCCGGCGGCCCTGCCCAGCTCGTCCTTGCCGAGCTCGAACGGGTCGCCCTCGACCCCGTCGGCCAGGGCCGCGTCGGCGATGGTCAGCGGGGTGTCGCGCAGCGCGACGTGGCCGGAGCCGAAGACGTCCCTGAGCGTCGGGTCGCCCTTGACCCGGGAGGAGTCGTACAGGAACTCGTGGAAGCCCCACAGGTAGGGCACCCCGTAGACCTTGCCCGAGCGGACCGTCATGTCGCGGAAGCGCTTGGTGAGGTCGCCGTAGCCGGGCACCTTGGCCGGGTCGACGGGCTGCACCTGCTTGCCCGCGATGAGGTCGGCGGCCAGCACGGGCCCGGCGGAGATCACGTCGTAGGGCCGCTGCCCGACCTGGGCGGCCATCTGGGCGGCGGTCTGCACGGTGTCGTAGCGGGCGATGCGGCAGCCGGTGGTCTTCTCGAACTCGCCGGTGGTGCCGGAGTAGTCGGCGTAGCCGCGGTAGGTGAGGATCTGCAGCGTCCCGTCGCTCTGGACCGGGCCCTGCGGGGACGTGGACTTGCGCGGCTTGACGCTCGCGGTGGGCGACGGCGTGCCGGTCGCGGCGCTGCGCGGCGCCGGAAGGGACACCCGGGTGGCGCTCGCCCCGGGGAGCGGGACGGCGGCGCCGGATGCCGGGCTCGCCGCGCCCAGGCCCGCGGCGAGGACCGTCGCGGCGAGCGCCAGGACGGGTGTGCGGCGATCCAACGTGGTCCCCCTTGTCCGCGACCCTTGTCGTGACCTGGAGCTTACCGGGGCGCGGACCGGGGAGGGACGCGTGTCCCTCCCCGGTGGGGGTCGCGGGGACTACGCGTTGGTGGGGAAGCCGAGGTTGACCCCGCCGTGGGAGGGGTCCAGCCAGCGGGAGGTGACGACCTTGCCGCGGGTGTAGAAGTGGACGCCCTCGCTGCCGTGGACGTGCGTGTCGCCGAACAGCGACGCCTTCCAGCCGCCGAAGCTGTAGAACGCCATCGGCACCGGGATCGGCACGTTGATCCCGATCATGCCGACCTCCACCTCGTTCTGGAAGCGCCGGGCGGCGCCGCCGTCGTTGGTGAAGATGGCGGTGCCGTTGCCGTACTCGCCGTCGTTGATGACCCGCACGCCCTCCTCGTACGACGAGACGCGCACGATCGACAGCACCGGCCCGAAGATCTCCTCGGTGTGCACCCGCGAGCCCGCCGGCACGTGGTCGAGCACGGTCGGGCCCAGCCAGAACCCGGGCGCCTCGGACGCCTTGCCGCCGCCGAGGACCGAGCTCTCACGGCCGTCCACGACCAGCTTGGCGCCTTCCTGGAGGCCGAGGTCGAGGTAGGAGGCGACCTTGTCGCGGTGCTCGCGCGTGACCAGCGGCCCCATCTGCGCCTTCGGGTCGTCGCCCGGGCCGATCACCAGCCTGCCGACACGCTCGGAGATCTTCTCGACCAGCTCGTCGCCGACGGGGTCCACGGCCAGCACGACGGAGATCGCCATGCACCGCTCACCGGCCGAGCCGAAGCCGGCCGAGACGGCCGAGTCGGCGACCAGGTCGAGGTCGGCGTCCGGGAGCACGAGCATGTGGTTCTTGGCGCCGCCGAGCGCCTGGACGCGCTTGCCGTGGGAGGTGCCGGTCTCGTACACGTAGCGGGCGATCGGGGTGGAGCCGACGAACGAGACGGCCCGCACGTCCGGGTGCTCCAGCAGCCGGTCCACCGCCTCCTTGTCGCCCTGAACGACGTTGAACACGCCGTCGGGCAGCCCCGCCTCCTGCCACAGCCGGGCCATGAGCAGCGACGCCGACGGATCCTTCTCCGACGGCTTGAGCACGAACGCGTTGCCGCAGGCGATCGCGATCGGGTACATCCACATCGGCACCATGGCCGGGAAGTTGAACGGCGTGATGCCGGCCACGACCCCGAGCGGCTGGCGGATCGAGTAGGAGTCGACCCGGGTCGAGACGCCCTCGGAGAAGCCGCCCTTGAGCAGGTGCGGGATGCCGCAGGCGAACTCGACGACCTCCAGCCCGCGGGCCACCTCGCCGAGCGCGTCGGAGTGCACCTTGCCGTGCTCGGCGGAGATCAGCGCGGCCAGCTCGTCGCGGTGGGTGTTCATGAGCTCGCGGAAGCGGAACAGCACCTGCGTCCGCTTGACCAGTGACGCGTCCCGCCAGGCGGGGAACGCCGCGGACGCGGCGGCCACCGCCGCGTCCACCTCCTCCACGGAGGCCAGCGCCACGTGCCCGCTCACCTCACCGGTCGCCGGGTTGAAGATGTCCCCGGTACGGCCGTCGCCGCCGGTGAGGGCTCCGCCGATCCAGTGCTGCACTGACTTCACTGCGCCGTCCTTCGCTGGGCTCACTGGGCTGCCGCCTCCGCGTTGATGACTTCGAGTGCGTGGACGATGATGCCGAGCCCCTCCGCGGCCTCGTCCATCGTGAGGGTGAGGGGCGGTGCCATGCGGATGGCGGTGCCGTACAGGCCGCCCTTGCCGGCGAGCAGGCCGGCCCGCTTGGTCTCCTCCATGAAGCGGGCGGCCTGGGCCGGGGTCTCCAGCTCGACGGCGAACATGAGGCCCTTGCCGCGCACGTCCTTGACGACGCGCAGCCGCTCGGCGGCGGCGCGCAGGCCGTCCGTGATGAGGGCGCCGGTGCGGGCGGCGTTGGCCTGGAGGTCGTGGTCGAGGACGTAGTCGAGCGTGGCGTTGGCGGCGGCCATGGAGATCGGGTTGCCGCCGAACGTGGCCAGGCCCACCGCGGGCAGGGCGTCCATGAGGTCGCCGCGGGCGACGACGCCGCCGACGGCGAACCCGTTGCCGAGACCCTTGGCGAACGTCATCATGTCGGGCGTCACGCCGTGGTTCTGGATGCCGAAGAACGCGCTGCCGGTGCGGCCCCAGCCGGTCTGCACCTCGTCGGAGATCAGCAGGATGCCCTGCTCGTCCAGGACCTCCTTGTAGGCGGCGAACAGACCGTCGGGGGCCATGGTGAAGCCGCCGACCCCCTGGATGGGCTCGGCGATCAGCGCGGCGACGTCGCCGGCGACCGCGGTGGCGAGCACGTGGCGCAGGTCGTCCACGCACACCTGGATGTACTCGGCGTCGGACAGGCCGCGGAACTGGGCGAGGTGCCGGTCCGCGCCGTGCAGGAAGTGCGCGTTGAGCGGGGAGAGCGAGTTGTTCTTCCAGGCGCGGTTGGAGGTGACGCCGATCGCGCCGAAGCTGCGCCCGTGGTAGCTCTGCCGCATGGCCAGCACCTGGTCGCTCTTGCGGGCGTACGTGGCCAGCAGCAGGGCCGTCTCGTTGGCCTCGGTGCCGGAGTTGGTGAAGAAGACCTTCGCGTCCGGGATGCCGGACAGGCGGGCGATCTTCTCGGCCAGCTCGATCTGGCCGCGCAGGAGGTAGACCGTGCTCGTGTGGACGACGCCCGTGGCGAGCTGGCGCTCGACGGCCTCACGCACCTCGGGGACGTCGTAGCCGATCATGTTGGTGAGGATGCCGGCGAAGAAGTCGAGGTAGCTCTTCCCGTCGGCGTCGACGACGCGGTTGCCCTTGCCGCCGACGATCTCGATGGGCTCGTTGTAGTTGAGGGCCAGCCAGTTGGGCATGACGGCCCGGTGGCGCGCGAGAAGCTCCGACATGTTCTGAGTATCCCGTCCTCGCAGGGTTCCCCCCACCGGCAACCTGTCGGCGTGCCGCCGCATCGCCTTACATGCTGTCGGGTGGGTCTCTGGGCTCCGAACCAGTGTATGTCATGACAACAGGACCTCATGCTGTCCGCCCCCTAGGGGATGTCCCGTGCGCCTCCGGGCGTACGGGACGCGCCGGCGGTACGCCGCGCGAGGCACCACCGAAGACCACCGGCGGCCGACGACCGGAGGGGTCCTCCTCCGCCACGATCGGATCATCACGACGACGACCCGAGGAGAAACCCGCCATGACCATCACCCTGGACCCCGCCGTTGAGCGCCCCGAGCTGCCCTCCGGCCCCCCGAAGCTCGGCCGCGACCTGCTCCGGCAGGCCGAGCGCGACACGCTCGCCACCCCGCGCATGGACTACAGCCTGCTGGCGCGGATGATGTTCAAGCCGGTCGACCTCATGTACGGGCGGCAGGGCTCGTTCACCAAGTTCGCCATGCTGGAGATCATCGCCCGCGTGCCGTACCAGGCGTGGGAGCGGATGGGCTACTGGGCGGTGCACCGCCACGCGGGGCGCTCGGCGCTGGCCAGGAGGGTGTTCGAGCGGATCGTGGAGGCCCGCGCCGACCAGGACAACGAGCAGTGGCACCTGCTGATCATGCAGGATCTCGTCCAGCGCAACGGCGAGAAGCAGTCATGGCTGCTGCACAGGCTGGCGCCGTGGTTCATCTCGTTCTTCTACTACCACGTGTCGTGGGTGCTGTTCCTGCTCCGGCCCGACTGGTCCTACCGGCTCAACGCCGAGTTCGAGGACCACGCCGAGCACGAGTACATGACGTTCGTGGCCGAGAACCCCGCCCTGGACCTCGTACCCGACCCGGGCACCTACGCCGCCGAGTACGGCCGCCAGCGGTCGGTGGCCGACCTGCTGCGGCAGATCGGCCACGACGAGCGCGTCCACAAGCTCGACAGCCTGGAGGCCATGCGCGAGCCCCGGCTCCGCTGACGTGCCGCCTCAGACCCGCTCGGGCTCGGGGGCGACCGTGGGGGCCGGCGACCGCATGACCGACAGCGCGAGCAGCGCGGCGGCCACGCAGAACCCGCACCCCACCCACGCGCCGAGATGCATGGCGTCGGTGAACGCGGCGCGGGCGGGCTCGGCGAAGCCCAGCCGGATCGCGTCGCCGATCGACTCCTTGGCCGCGTCGGGCACGCCGGCCGGCATGGACGAGGTGAACACCCCGGCCAGCACGCTGCCCAGGATCGCGATGCTCATGGCCATGCCGACCTGCTGAACCGTGTCGTTCAGCGCCGAGCCCACCCCGGCGTGCTCCAGGGGGATGGCCCCCATGAGCGAGGCGTACGCCGCCGGACCGGCCAGGCCGCCGCCGACCCCCATGACCAGCAGCCCGGTCAGCACCGGCACGTAGCCGGTGGTCGTGGCGAGCACGACGAACCCGCCGGCCATGACCACCAGGCCCACGCCGACCAGGACCCGGTTGCTCACCCGCTGCCCGAGCGCCGCGCCCAGGCCGTTGAACAGCGCCGCAGCCACCGCGTACGGCAGCAGCGCCAGCCCCGCCTGCATGGGCCCGTAGCCGAGCACGAACTGCAGGTACTGCGTCAGCATGAGCATCACCGCGCCCGCGCCGAACGACATGAGCAGGATGGAGAAGGACGCCCCGCTGAAGTTCCGGTTGCGGAACAGCTCCAGCGGCAGCATCGGGTGCTCCTGGCGGCGCTCCCACACCACGAACGCGCCGAGGGCGAGCACCGCGGTCACGATGCCGGCCACGTTCCACTCGCGCTCGATGATGACGTAGACGGCGGCGCTCAGCCCGATGACCGAAAGGACCACGCCGACCGGGTCGATCCGCCGCCCCGAGCTGCGGGTCTCGGGCATGAGGACGAAGGCGGCCAGGATGGCGAGGGCGGCGATCGGCACGTTCAGCAGGAAGACCGAGCCCCACCAGTAGTGCTCGAGCAGGAATCCGCCCAGCGTGGGACCGGCGATCACGCTCACCATGGCGACGGCGCTCCAGGCGGCCATCGCCTTGCGCCGCTCGGCCTCGTCGAAGACGGTCATCAGGATGGACAGCGTCGAGGGCATGAGGATCGAGCCGCCGACGCCCATCAGCGCCCGCGCGCCGATGAGCTGCCACGGCTCGGAGGCCAGCACGGCCAGCAGCGACGCGCCGCCGAAGAAGGCGAGCCCGATGATCAGGAACTTCCGGCGCCCGTACCGGTCGGACAGGCTGCCCGCGGTCAGCAGCAGCCCGGCGAACGCGAGCACATAGGCGTCGAGGATCCACTGGATGTCGCCCGGGGTCGCGCCCAGGTCCCGGATCAGCGAGGGGATGGCCAGGTTGAGGACGGTTCCGTCCACGCCCAGCACCAGCACGGACAGGCACAGGACGACGAGAGTCCACCAGCGCCGGGGGTCTCGCACATCGTTCGAGTCATCTCGTACATCGTTCGACTTCACTCGCACACTGTACGACGACCCTCGTACGCTGTGCGAGTGGTTTTATCCTGGAGGAATGACCGGCAAGCAGATCTCCTCCGTCTGGACCCGTGACGCCCGGCCGGCCCGGACCCCGGGCCGCACTCGCGAGGAGATCGCCCGCGCGACGCTGGAGCTGCTCGACGCCGAGGGGCTCGACGGGCTCAGCATCCGCAAGCTCGGCGCCAAGCTGGGCGCCGGCGCGACGAGCATCTACTGGTACGTCGGGAACAAGGACGAGCTGCTGGAGCTCGCCTACGACGAGATCTGGGGCGAGATCACCCTGCCGATCCCGGAGAGCCTGGGATGGCGCGACACCGTCTCCGCCTTCGCCTACAGCATGCGCCACGTCATGCTCCGCCATCCCTGGGTCGGCTCGCTCATCGGCCGCCTGCCCGCCCTCGGCCCCAACGCGATGGCCATGTCCGACCGGCTGCGCAGGACCTTCCGGCTGGCCGGCTTCGACGGCATGGACATCGACTACGCCAACGCCACGCTCACCGCGTACGTGTTCGGCACGGTCATCCCCGAGATCGCGTGGAGCACCTCGATGGGCGGCGAGGAGCTCGACATGGACGCCATGCGCGGGACCTTCGAGCACGTCGCCAGGGACTTCCCCGACCTGCTGGAGCGACTCGTCGAGATCAACGAGAAGGTGACCGTGTCCGAGACCGACAGGCTGCGGGCGGTCAGCTTCGACTTCGGGCTCGTCGCGGTGCTCGATGGCCTTGAGGCGCGGCTGCGCTCGTAGCAGATTGAGGGCATGGGACATGACGGGCTGGACCTTCCAGGCGTAGCCGGCTTCCGCGCCGCGCGCGACCTGCTGCTGGGCGCCGACTACGAGACCGCGCGCCGGGAGTTCCGCTGGCCGCGGCCGGCGGAGTTCAACTGGGCGCTCGACTGGTTCGACGGAGTGCTGGCCGCCGAGACACCCGGCGCCGTCGCGCTGCGGATCGTCGGGCAGGCAGGCCCCGTCTCACTCACCTTCGCCGAGTTGTCCGCCCGCTCCTCCCGGGTCGCCCACTGGCTGCACGAGCAGGGCGTGCGGCGTGGCGACCGCGTCCTGCTGATGCTCGGCAACCAGGTCGAGCTGTGGGAGAGCCTGCTCGCCGCCATGAAGCTCGGCGCCGTCGTCATCCCCGCCACGACGCTGCTGACGGCCAAGGACGTCGCCGAGCGCGTCGAGCGGGCCGGCGTCGCCCACGTCATCGCCAACGCCTCCGACGCCGGCAAGTTCGCCGCCGGGCCGTACACCCGGATCGCCGTCGGCGACGCGTACGGCTGGCTGCCCTACCACGAGAGCGCCGAGGCGAGCACCCGCCACGTCCCCGACGGGACCACCCGCTCCGGCGACCCGCTGCTGCTCTACTTCACCTCGGGCACGACGTCCCGGCCCAAGCTGGTCGAGCACTCCCACCTGTCCTATCCCGCGGGCCACCTGTCCACGATGTACTGGATCGGCCTGCGGCCCGGCGACGTGCACCTCAACGTGTCCTCGGCCGGCTGGGCCAAGCACGCGTGGAGCAGCGTGTTCGCGCCGTGGAACGCGGGGGCGACCGTGCTGGTCCACGACTACCGGCGCTTCTCCGCGGCCGCGCTGCTGGAGGTGCTGCGCGACGAGGCCGTCACCACGTTCTGCGCCCCGCCGACCGTGTGGCGGATGCTCATCCAGGAGGACCTGGCCGCCTGGCGGCTGCCCCTGCGCACCGCCGTCGCAGCGGGCGAGCCGCTGAACCCGGAGATCATCGACCAGGTGGCCAAGGCGTGGGGGCTGACGATCCGCGACGGCTACGGCCAGACCGAGACCACCGCCCAGATCGGCAACGTGCCGGACGAGCCGGTCAAGCCCGGGTCGATGGGCCGGCCGCTGCCCGGGTACGAGATCACGCTGGTCGACCCGGTCACCGGCCGGCCGGGCGACGACGGCGAGATCTGCCTGTCGCTCGGCGACCCGCCCGCGGGCCTGATGACCGGCTACGCGGGCGGCTCCGGCGGCGCCGATGCCGACGGCTTCTACCACACCGGTGACGTGGCCACCCGCGACGCCGACGGCTACATCACCTACGTGGGCCGCACCGACGACGTCTTCAAGGCGTCCGACTACCGCATCTCGCCGTTCGAGCTGGAGAGCGTCCTGCTGGAGCACCCGGCTGTGGCCGAGGCTGCCGTGGTGCCCGCCCCCGACCCGGTGCGGCTGGCCGTGCCCAAGGCGTACGTGACGCTCGTCCCGGGCTTCGAGCCCTCCGACGACACCGCGCGGTCGATCTTCGAGCACTGCCGGCGGGAGCTCGCGCCGTACCAGCGGGTACGGCGGCTGGAGTTCGGCGAGCTGCCGAAGACGATCTCCGGCAAGATCCGCCGGGTCGAGCTGCGCGAGCGCCCGCCCGGCCGGGAGTTCACGGACGGGAGCTGACCGGGCGCCCCGGCTTCCGCCGATAGATCACTATGTAAATGGGTGCATTGCCGATCTTACAAGCTGATCGGATAGGCTCTGTCCGTGCTGCCCACCATCGCCGATGTGCTCGCCTTGGAGACCGTTCGCCGGGGCGGCCCGCAGGTGGTCGCGGGCGGGGACCGGCTGGGCAGCAAGGTGCGGTGGGTCCACGTCGGCGAGATCGCCGACATCGCCGCTCTGCTGCGCGGCGGCGAGCTGGTGCTCACCACCGGGGTCGCCCTGCCGAGCGACCCCGAGAAACTGGCCGACTACATCGGCGAGCTGGCGGCGGTGGGCGTCGCCGGGCTCATCGTGGAGCTGGGGCGCAGGTTCGTCGGCGAGCTGCCCGCCTCGGTCGTCAAGGCCGCCGAGCAGCACGGGCTGCCGCTCGTCGTGCTGACCCGCGAGACGCCGTTCGTGCAGATCACCGAGTCGGTGCACGCCCGCATCATCGACATCCAGCTGGAGGAGCTACGGGCCTCCGAGCAGCTGCACGAGGTGTTCACCGAGCTGTCGGTCGAGGGCGCCTCGCCGGCCGAGGTGCTCGCCCAGGTGGCCCGCCTGTCGGGGCGCCCCGTACTCCTGGAGAACCTCGCCCACCAGGTCCTGGCCTGCGAGTCGGCCGGCCGTGACACCGGCGTCCTGCTCGCCGGCTGGGAGACCCGCTCGCGCGCCGTGGCCCCGCCCGAGCGCACAGCGTACGACCCGGCCTCCGGCTGGCTGGTCACCACCGTCGGCGCCCGCGGTCAGGACTGGGGGCGGCTGATCCTGCTGTGCGACGTGCCGCCCTCGCCCCGCGACCTGGTGCTCGCCGAGCGTGCCGCGACCACCCTCGCCCTGGGCCGCCTGCTCGAACGCCACCAGGAGTCGCTGGAACGCCAGGCCCACGGCACGATACTCACCGGCATCCTCACCCACGCCTACGCCGACCCGGACGAGGCCGCCGCCCGCGCCCGCGCCGTCGGCGTGCCCATCACCGGCCGCAAGCTGATCAGCATCGTCATCCGGCCCACCGACCCCGTCGAGCAGGCCCTGGACGGGCAGGCCCAGCTCGGCGAGCTCGCGGAGGCCACCGCCGCGGCCTGCCGCGACGCCCGCCTGCCGGCCCTCGTCGGCGCGCTCGACCAGGACCGCGTCGGCCTCCTGCTGCCGCTGCCGCCGCGCACCCAGGCCGAGCCCGCGCTCACCGCCGTCGCCGACCGCCTGCGCATCCTGTGGAAGCCCGGCGCCTCGTTCGTGCTCGCGGCCGGCTCCGTGGTCGAGTCCATCAGGGACGTACGGCGCAGCTTCCTCGAGGCCGAGCAGGTGGCCGACGTGGCCGTGCGCCAGCCCGACGGCCGGCCCTTCTACCGGCTGCCCGACCTGCGGCTACGGGGCCTGCTCCACCTGCTGCGCGACGACGCCCGGCTGCAGACGTTCGCCGAGCGGGAGCTCGGGCCGCTGCTCGCCCACGACGCCCAGCGCGGCGGCGACCTCACCCGGATCCTGCGGACCTACCTCGACGCGGGACGCAACAAGGCGGTGGCCGCCCAGAAGGCACACCTGTCCCGGCCGGCCTTCTACGACCGGCTCCGCCGCCTCGAACGCATCCTCGACACCGATCTCGACGACGTCGAGTCGTGCCTGTCCCTCCACGTCGCCCTCCTCGCCCTGGAGTCCTTCCGCCGCGACACCCGCTGAGCCGCTCGGCGCCGCCGGCTCATTCAGGAACGCTCCATTCCGTTCGGGGACGCTCCGTGACGAGATCCAATCGCTCGGCAAGCCCGCTCCAGACGGCGATGTCAATCTCGTAACCTCTCCCACCGATTAGCGTGTTTCGCTCACCCGCTGATCATGATCACGACAGGATGGTGCGGCCCGTTGTCCGCCCTCTGGAGTTTTCATGCCTCGACGCACCCTCGCCGCCGGTCTGTCCCTGGCCGCCGCCCTCACGGTCACCACCGCGCCGGTCGCCGCCGCGGACCAGGTGTCGGTCCGGTTCCCGTCCGCCAAGTTCCCGCTGGGGACTCAGCTCGTGCCGACGAAGAAGCAGACCAGCGTGGCGCAGGGCATCGACCTGTACGACGTGCAGGCCGGCCGCGCCACCGACGGCTACACGGTCTCCGTCCTCATGCCGAGCGGCCGTGACTACGGGATGCGGCAGACCGCCGAATCCGTGCTCGCCGAGGTGGAGGCCGCCGGCGAGACCGCCACGCTGGTGGAGGTGGTCCGCCCCAGCGTCGCGGACGCCCCCTCACAGACCGTCTACATGGTGCGGGTCGGCACGTGGAAGCTGGAGGAGAAGAAGAAGGCCGACGAGATGGTGGCCAAGCTCAAGGACGCCGGCCTGAAGTCCAGGGTGGACTACGTCGGCGACGACGGCCACGACACCACCGGCCCGTGGAACGTCAAGGTCATGATGATCGACGCCCGGACGTTCCGCGGCTCGTACGCCTCCTCCCTCGGTACCAGCGTCGCCGCCCGCGAGAAGGTCTCCGCCATGGCCAAGGCCGCGCACGCGGTCGCGGCCGTCAACGGCGGCTTCTTCAACATCCACACCGCCAAGAACCTCCAGGGAGAGCCGGTCGGCGCGTCGGTGGTGGCGGGCAAGCTGCTGAGCGAGGCCGTGCCCGGCCGCTCCGCCGTCGTCCTCAAGGGCCGCACGGCCCGCATCACCGAGGTCAGCACCACGGTGACGGCCATCGCGCAGGACGGCTCCAAGAGCCCGGTCAACGGCCTCAACCGGGCCGCCGCCGCGGACGAGCTGGTCCTCTACACCGAGGAGTTCGGCGCCAAGACCCCGGCCGACGACGGCGTCGACGTGGTGATCGACGCCACCGGCAAGGTCGTCGGCACCCGGGCGCCGGGCGCCGACGTGGCGCGCGGCACGCGGGTGCTGCACGGCACCGGCGTCGCCACCGACTGGCTCGCCGCGCACGCCACCGACGGCACCACCCTCAGGATCGACACCAAGGTCGTCGACCTGCGCAAGCGCTCGGCCATCAAGCTGACCCCGGACGTGAGCGTCATCGCCGGCAGCGTGGGCCTGGTCCGCAACGGCAAGACCAAGATCACGGCCAAGCTCAACGGTCACGACTCGCTCAACATGATCCTCCGCCGGCACCCGCGCACCCTGCTCGGCACGACCCGCAACGGCAGCCTCATCGTGGCCGTCATCGACGGCCGCCAGCCGGGGGCCTCCGTGGGGGCCAACTTCATCGAGGCGGCCCGGTTCATGCGCTGGCTCGGCGCCAAGGAGGCCGTCAACCTGGACGGCGGCGGCTCCACGGCCATGGTGGTGGGCGACAAGGTGGTCAACCACCCGTCGGACGGGGTGGAGCGCGGGGTCGGCGACGCCCTGCTGATCATGCCCAAGTAACGACGGGACACCGGGGCCCAGGGGGTGAGCGCGACACCTCGCGCTCGCCCCCGTCTGTGCCGCCCCTCAGACGGCTCCATTCTCAGATTCTTCGCACAGTCCCCGAGATCCCGTCTGATCATCACGATCAGTCGGGATCTTGTCGTTTCGGGGTCTATGGTCGCGCCGACGCTCGGCCACACGTTCTCGATCTTCAGGTCGGCCGGGCCCGATGCGCTTGGCCTCGGTCCAGGGAAAGATCACCCCATGCGCCTCGCTCGCAAACCCCTCGCCCTGCTTTTCACCGGCGCCACCGGACTCGCCTCGCTTCTGACGCTCTTTGAGGTGAGCGCTCCCGGCCTGTCCTACTGGGCATTGCTGCCGGCGCTGTTATGGCTGGCGCTCGCCATCATCTGGTCCGCGCTGCTGGGTGAGGGCGCGCGGGGGCGGGCGCCCTGGATGTTCGTCCCACTCGTACTGGTGCTGGGCACCGTGCTGCTGGTCACGGTCGACGCACCCCTGCACATGCGCTTCGCCTTGTCGGAATCGAGCCTGGAGCGCTACGCCCGGTCGGTGCGCGACGACGACGATGGCGGTGATCAGTGGCGGGGCCTGTATCAGGTGGGCTACACGGAGAAGATCCCGGGAGGAGCGCAGTTCATGGTCACCTCATTCACCTGGGGATGGAAGAGCTACGGCTTCGCCTACATCCCGGATCGGGTACCGGGCCCGAACGAGGTCTGGTACGAGCATTTCAAGGGCCCCTGGTACATCTGGACCGATGGGCCCTGAACCCCTGCCGGCCCCACGTGAATGCCAGTCCAACAGAGACACTGGACCAACGGGATGCCAGCTCAACCAACGCCAGCACGACGCACAGGCCGCCCCAACGTAACTGCCCAGTACAGCCCCCATGGCCGACCGACGAGATACCCCGTGCTACAACCGCACCCGCGCACCTCAGGACCCGAACGTCAGGGCTCGCACACCTCGGGATGCGTACAACGCAAGAAAGGGCCCCACCCTCCGCCTCCCGGAACCATCACTGGCCCGAGAAGCTCCGGGTGGAGCCCTCTCCTATCAAAGATTGTCCGGCGGTGACCTACTCTCCCACACCCTCCCGAGTGCAGTACCATCGGCGCTGGGAAGCTTAACTTCCGGGTTCGGAATGTAACCG
>NZ_JBITIP010000008.1:351305-377272 GCF_044459125.1 Nonomuraea sp. NPDC050383 | reverse complement strand
GCGAGGCTGCCAACAGATGTCCTTCCGAGGGCTCGCGGCGGACTGACTACACGCACGCCAGACAACCTCGCAACGTGAGCAAGCGGAGCGGGTCGTCAAAGGGCAGCGCAAAGGGGCAGTGTAGCCGAACGGCACACGCCTGTCCACTTTGCTCTCGCTGCATGCTTCACGTTGGTCGCAGCATCGCCCGTTCGAGCGAAAACGTCAAGCCCACAAGCCGGACTTTCCGCCGACCCAGGGCCCGGACGCTGGGTTTTCTCCCCTGCGTGATCGGACGCCTACCGTCAGGCCCAAGACGATACCCGCGAACGGGGACGGTTAACGCTCCGTCACGCCGAGGGACGAACCCATGCCGGCGACCGGTGTGGTCGTGAAGGAGTTACCCCGTTCTTGGCCTTCGCCAAACCAATTTTTTAGTGACAATTGACCGACCCGACGCGCCCAGCCCACTCACGCTGTCCCGATCAGCGTGGACAGGTCCGCCGCGAGCCACCCTGCGCTACCGCGGACCATGACCAGCCTGACCCGGTTCTGGCTGATCTGCCGCTGGGGGGCCGCCTCCCCCGGAACCTCCCTGACCGTACCGGTGTTCACGAACAAGAGCACCTCGACCCGCCCGGGCTCGGCCCGTTCGACTCCGGCCGCGGCCACGGAGGCCGTCTGCACGGTCTTCTGCGCCTTCGCCTTGCCGGTCAGGGACTTGGCCAGCTCGCCGTAGTAGCCGGCCAGCGCGCCGGTGGTGCGCGTCCTGGCCCGTGCCAGGTCGCGCTCGACCGTGCGGTAGTCGTACGACATCAGCTCAGGGGCGGCCGTACGGGCCGCCGCCACGGCCTCCACGGCGTCCGCGTCGGCGTCGTCGAAGGCCCGCAGATCGGCCCACATCACGCCGACGACCGCGCCCAGCACGAGCACCGCGACAGCCAGCACAGCGGCCATGACGACCCTCACACCCGCCTCCTTCACACCTGCAAGGCCTTCGGCCTCCGCCTCACGCCCGTGCGGCTTTCACACCTGTACGGCCTTCGACACGAGCCAGACCCCGCCGACCTTGGTGAGATCCATCGACCACCGGTAGAACCGGTCCTGGGGCGGCGTCTTCGACCCCTCCCAGCGGATGTCCACGTCGGCCACCACCAGCACCTTCGCCGCCGAGCCGGTCAGCGACACCAGCCCGGTGGCCCGCAGCACGCCGTCCTGCACCACCTTGTTGGCGACCGTGGTGCTCTTGAGCCGGCCCAGGTTCGCCTCGTACTCCTCGCGCGCCGCCCCGGTCGAGGTGTCCAGGATGCGCCGCGCGTCCGCGTCCACGGTCTTGTAGTGGAGCGACAGCAGGCTCACCGCGTGCGCGCCCGCGGCGTCGAGCGCGGCTCTCCGCTCGTCCGCCCTGGCCTGCGCGTCCCGCTCCTGCGCGCCGATCCACAGACCCGCGACGGCCAGGACGACGAGCAGCCCGGCCAGCACGAGGATCAGCGGGCGGCCGAGCCGGAGAGAGAGATTCGTCACGTCCGCTCGCCCCTTTCGCCGGTCGCCGGATCATAACGCGGGGGTCACCGCGGCAGGACGGCAATCGGCCGGACAGGCACGAGACGGTATGGATCGGTCAGTGAGTCCCGGGGGCGGCCAGGGCACGCAGCGCGGGACGGAGAGCGGCGACGATCTCCTCGCGGGACGCCTCGCGCAGCTCCTCCAGCTCCAGAAGCTGGTGGCCCACGGTCAGCCCCAGCATGATCGTCGTCATCAACGCCGCCCGCAGCCGGGCGTCCTCTCCGGGCAGCGACGCGCTCACCTGCTCGACCTGCCGGCTCAGCGACTCACGAGCCGTCGCGGCGGCCTCCGGGTGCGTGAGCATCGATCGGAGCATCGCCAGCGAGGCGGGCGGCAGCCTCATCTTCACACCCAGGGTGCCGAGCAGGTGCTCGACGGCCTCGTCGGGGCCCGTCGCGGGCTCGGCGGGGCGGGTCATGCGCACGGCCTCGCCGAAGAGCCGCTGCTTGTTGCCGAAGTACTGCATGACCAGCGCGGGATCGACCTCGGCGGCCCCCGCCACGGCGCGGATCGTGGTGCGCTCGAAGCCGCGCTCGGCGAACAGCTCGCGTGCCGCGTCGAGGATGCGCCGCTCGGTCCTGCGGCGGCGCTCGGCGCGCGTGAGCGCTGGCTCGGTCACGGCTCCGACTCTACATGTGTTGACCTACTCCGCCCTTTCGCTCTACGCTCGTTGAGTCAACGTCCGTTGAGGGAATGGGGTACGCCTGTGTCCACCGAAGAGATCGTCGCCGCCTACCACCGGGCCATGCTGCGCAAGTCCGCCGACGAGCTGGCGGACCTGTACGCCGAGGACGGCCTGCACGAGTTCCCGTTCGGTGGCCTGCCGCCGTTCAGAGGGCGGGAGGAGGTCCGCGCCGGCTACCGCGCCAGCTGGTCCACGACCCCCGCCGAGGTCGAACGGGTCCGCACCGTGGCGCTGCACCCCGGGGCCGACGCCGAGGTCATCGTGGTGGAGCAGGAGGCCGACGTGACGGTCAACGGCCGGCCGATCACCGTCCCGGGCCTGCTGGTGCTGCGGATCAGGGACGGGCTGATCGTCCACACCCGCGACTACATGGACGCCGGCGCCATCGGCCGCGTACACGCCGCCGCCGCGTGAACCGGGACGGCGGCGGCAAGGGGTCGGCCGGTCAGCGGGCCGTCAGGTCGAAGACCGTCACGCCGCCCACGGTGGTGGCCGTGAACGTCTCCTGGACCCAGGCCCCGATCCGGGCCGCCTCGTCGCTCCCCCCGCTGCCCGAGGCGCCCGCGCGGCCGCCCGTCCCCATGCCGGAGCCCACGAAGTAGTGGATCTTCTTCTCGGCCACGTACCGCTGGAAGCGGGCGAGCGTCGGCGCGGGGTCCGTGCCGTTGAACCCGCCCACCGCCATCACCGGCAGGCCGGTCGCGAGCTGGTACCCGGCGGCGTTGTTCGAGCCGACGGTCGCGGCGGCCCACGTGTAGGCGGCGGCGCCGCTCTTGAGCAGCGTGGTCAGCTCGGCCGACGGGGTGGGCGCGTTGAGCAGCCCGCCCATCCCGCCGGCCCGGCCGCCCATGCCGCCCCCCACACCGTCGCGACCCGCGCCGCGTCCCATGCCCTGCGGCGGCGCTCCCCCGGGCCGGCCCGTGCCCGGCTGGGGGCCCGTCGGGCTCATGCCCAGCGCCCGGCCGCCCCGGAACCCGCCCGGACCGAGCCCGCCGGTGGACGGACCGGCCGTCGGGATGGCTCCGGTGTGCGGGGAGGCCGCGGTGTCCACCGCGTAGGCGGCCGGGCCGGCCAGGCACACCGCGATCGCCCCTGCGACGACCGCGCCCCACCACCGCGGCATCCGCCGCCGTACGGGCTCCAGGGCCTTCGCCTCCGGGTCCGGGGCCTGGCGCCGGGCGGTGAAGCGGCTGCTCACGGGGAGGGCCACCGCGAGCCCCAGCCCGGCCACCAGCACCGCCGGCCCCAGCCACGGGTTCCAGTCCCCGTCACGCGTCAGCAGCACGTACGACCACAGTGCCGTCACCCCCGTGACCGCCGCCGGCAGGAACGGCTCCCGGCGCTCCCACAGCAGCGCCGCCCCCGCGCCCACCAGGCCCGCGATGGCCGGCGCCAGCGCGACCGTGTAGTACGCGTGGAAGATCCCCTGCATGAGGCTGAAGACCAGCCCCGTGACCGCCAGCCATCCGCCCCACACGCCGAACTGGGCGCGGGCCCGATCCGTGCGAGACGCCCCCCGGGTCAGCCACGGCGCGGCCGCCAGCAGGATCAGCGCGGCGGGCAGCAGCCACGAGATCTGGCCCCCGGCCTCCGTGTCGAACAGCCGCAACGGCCCCGCCTCCTGGTTGAGGTTGCCGAGGCCGCCGTAGTCGGCGCCGTTGAGCCGCCCGATGCCGTTGTAGCCGAGGGCCAGCTCCAGCACGCTGTTGGTCTGCGAACCGCCGATGTACGGCCGCTCGGACGCCGGCACCAGGGCCACGGCCAGCAGCCACCACCCGGCCGACACCACCATGGCCACCCCGGCCAGCGCGAGCTGCCGCACCCGCCGCCACACCTTGGTGGGGGCCGTCATCACGTACACCAGCGCGAACCCCGGCAGCACCAGGAACGCCTGCAGCATCTTGGCCAGGAACGCGAAGCCCAGGCACACCCCCGCCAGCACCAGCCAGCGGGTGACGGCCCGCTCCTGCGCCCGCACCACGCAGTACGCCGCGAGCGTCAGCAGCAGCACCAGGAGCGCGTCCGGGTTGTTGAACCGGAACATCAGCACCGCCACCGGCGTCAGCGCCATCACGGCCCCCGCCAGCAGCCCCGCCCAGACCGGGAAGCGCCGCCGCACCGTGGCGTACACGACCGCGACGGTGGCGACTCCCATGAGCGCCTGCGGCACGAGGATGCTCCACGAGTTCAGCCCGAAGAGCCGCGCGCTCAGCTCCATCGGCCACAGCGACGCGGGCGTCTTGTCCACGGTGATCGCGTTGGCGGCGTCGGAGGAGCCGAAGAAGAACGCCTTCCAGCTCTGGCTGCCGGCCTGGACGGCGGCCGAGTAGAACGAGTTCGCCCAGCCGGAGGAGCCGAGCCCCCAGAGGTAGAGCGCGGCCGTGGCGGCGAGCAGGCCGGCCGGCGCCCATCGCGTCCTGGCATGCGTAGTGGTCACACCCGCAGGCTAGGAACGGCCTCTCGGCCGGCGATGAGACGAGCATGAGAATCTCGTTAGCGCAGGGCGGTGGCCTGGTCGCGCCCGGGTCCGGACACGCAGAAGGGGCGGCACACCCGGCACCAGGGTGTGGCCGCCCCTTCTGGACGAACGACCTCCGCGAGGCGCCCCGAGGGCGCCCGGAGAGGGGTGTTACTTGACGGTGACGGTGGCGCCGGCGCCCTCGAGGGCAGCCTTGGCCTTCTCCGCCTGCTCCTTGTTGACCTTGCCGTCGAAGACCGGCTTGGGAGCGCCGTCCACCAGGTCCTTGGCCTCCTTCAGGCCGAGGGACGTGAGGGCGCGGATCTCCTTGATGACCTGGATCTTCTTGTCGCCGGCGGCCTCGAGGATGACGTCGAACTCGTCCTGCTCCTCGACCTCGGCGGCGGCGGCACCGCCACCGGCGGGGGCGGCGGCGGCGACGGCCACGGGGGCGGCGGCCTTGACGTCGAAGACGTCCTCGAACTGCTTCACGAACTCGGAGAGCTCGAGGAGGGTCATCTCCTTGAACGCGTCGAGCAGCTCGTCGGTGCTGAGCTTCGCCATGATGGTTTCCTCCGTATGAGACTTGCGAAATTTAGGAACGGGACCGCGGGTGGTGCGGCAATCCCCGAGTTACTCGCCCGCCTCTTCGCGCTTCGCGCGAAGGGCTTCGGCCAGCTGAGCCATGTTGGTGGGCAGCGCGGCGAACATCGCGGCAGCAGCGCTCTGCTTCGCCTTGATCGCGCCGGCAAGCTTCGCGAGGAGAACCTCGCGGGACTCGAGGTCGGCGAGCTTGGTGATCTCAGCGGCGTCGAGGGCCTTGCCCTCGAGAACGCCACCCTTGATCACCAGAAGGGGATTGGCCTTGGCGAAGTCACGCAGACCCTTGGCCGCCTCGACGACGTCGCCCTTGACGAAGGCGACGGCGGTCGGGCCGATCAGCAGGTCATCCAGACCCGTCACGCCGGCCTCGTTGGCCGCGATCTTGGTCAGGGTGTTCTTCGCCACGGCGAACTTCGCATTCTCACCAAGAGCAACGCGCAGCTGCTTGAGCTGGGCGACGGTGAGACCGCGGTACTCGGTCAGAACGGCGGCAGCGCTGCCTTCGAACTCGTTCTTGAGCTCGGCAACCGCTGTCGCCTTATCCGCCCTCGCCATGGGCCTCCTTCCAGATGTGCCACCGGTGAAGGCACCCCAGAAAAGAGAACAGCCCCGGGCGCAGGGCGCACACGGGGCTCACACATGGATCACCATGCGGGAAACTCGCATCACACCTGCGCGGGCCGTCCGCTTGAGCGGATCCTTCGGTCGTCAGGTCTTGAGGCACCTGACGACAACCGGCGGTCTTCGGCAACGACCAGAGTACGTGCTGGTCGCCGAGTTTCCAAATCGCTCTCTGAAACCGTCGCTCAGTTGGTGGTGGGCTTGGGCATCTCGCCGACCTGGTCGGCGGGCGGCGCGTCGATGTTCACGGGCTCATTGAAGCCCTTGAACAGCAGCGTCGCGTCGAGCGTGGTGCCCTGCTCCTTGCCGTTCAGCGCGAGCTTGCGCGGCAGGCCGTCGGAGCCGACCCACACGTCGAACTTGACGTCCTTGAGCTCCGCCAGGCCCCTGCGGGCCTGCTCCTGCTCGTCGGCGGGCAGCTGCTTGACGGCCACGTCCGTCGGGAACGTGCCGCTGTAGTGGGTGGCGTCCGTGCCGTCCACGGTCTCCGTGCCGACGGACTTCACGTCCTTGGACGTGGTAACCATCTTGGTGACGTTGGCCAGGTCGAACTGCTGGATCTGGCCGAGCGTCTGCTTGACCTGGTCGGAGCCGCCGATGTCGTTGAGCGAGACCTTGATCCACGGCTTGGTGGCGCCCACGAGCTCCTTCAGCGCCTCGACCTTGACGTAGACGGTGTCGCCCTGGAGCACGGCCCGCACCCCGCCGGGGAGCCCGCGCTCGCCCAGGTCGACGGTGTCGAGGGTGAGGTCCACGGCGAGCTGCGGCTTGCTCTGGTAGAGCATCCGTCCCTGCACCTTGCCCTTGTCCTCGGGGCTCGACACGTCGACGACGGCGTCGACGGTGTAGCTGGTGACCTCCGCGGTCTTCTGCGCGGCCTGCGCCAGCACTTCGGAGGCGGCCAGGTTCACCTGGATGGGCTGCGCGTTCGAGCCGCAGCCGGTGAGCGTGACCGCCACTAAGGCGGCACCCGCCGCGGTAGTGGCGAGAGAAATCCTGCGCTTCAGCATGTTTTGACCCTACGTGTCAGTAGCCGGAATTGCCGACTTCCCCGGAGATCTCGGGGAAAACCCAGGGTCGTCCCGGACAGGCTCTTTGCCGCCGGTCTCCCCGCACAACGCGAACGGCCCCCGCCCGGTGGGAGCGGGGGCCGTTCGGTGCGCGCCTGGCGCGGAGGTCGTCGCCTACGCGTCGAGCTCGGCCGTGAGGCCGCGCGTGGCGTTGGGGTCGACCGGGACGCCGGGGCCCATGGTGGTCGAGAAGGTGACCTTCTTGACGTAGCGGCCCTTGGCGGCCGACGGCTTGAGCCGGAGCACCTCGTCGAGCGCGGCGGCGTAGTTCTCGATGAGCTTGCGCTCGTCGAACGACGTCTTGCCGATGATGAAGTGCAGGTTGGCCTGCCGGTCGGTACGGAACTCGATCTTGCCGCCCTTGATCTCCGTCACGGCCTTGGCGACGTCGGGCGTCACCGTGCCGGTCTTGGGGTTGGGCATGAGACCACGCGGGCCGAGGACGCGGCCCAGACGGCCGACCTTGCCCATGAGGTCCGGGGTGGCGACCACGGCGTCGAACTCGTTGAGCCGGTTGCCCTTGGCGATCTCGTCGATCAGCTCGTCGGCGCCGACGATGTCGGCGCCCGCCTCGCGGGCGGCCTCGGCACGGTCACCGGTCGCGAAGACCAGGACCCGGGCGGTCTTACCGGTGCCGTGCGGAAGGTTGACCGTGCCGCGCACGATCTGGTCGGCCTTGCGAGGGTCGACGCCGAGCCGCACCGCGACCTCGACGGTCGCGTCGAACTTGGTGGTCGACGTGTCCTTGGCGATCTTCGCCGCCTCGGCCGGGGAGTAGAGCTTGTCGCGGTCGATCTTCGCCGCGGCGTTCTTGTGCGCCTTGCTGCGCTGCATGATGTCTCCTTGTGGTCCGCGGGCCAGCTCCGGGCCCTCCCACGGGGTAGGGAAAGGTCTCAGTCGGCGACGGTGATGCCCATCGACCGGGCGGTGCCGGCGATGATCTTCTCGGCCGCCTCGATGTCGTTGGCGTTGAGGTCGGGCATCTTGGTCTCGGCGATGCTGCGGAGCTGCTCGCGGCTGAGCTTGCCGACCTTGTCCTTGTGCGGGACCGCGCTGCCCTTGTCCAGACCCAGAGCCTTCTTGATCAGCTCGGGGGCCGGGGGCGTCTTCGTGATGAAGGTGAAGCTGCGGTCCTCGAAAATGGTGATCTCAACGGGGATGATGTTGCCCCGCTGAGCCTCCGTCGCAGCGTTGTACTGCTTGACGAAGTCCATGATGTTGACGCCGTGCGGACCGAGGGCGGTACCGACCGGCGGGGCGGGCGTGGCCTGGCCAGCGGGAAGCTGGACCTTGACGAGCGCCGCGATCTTCTTCTTCGGAGGCATGAGTCCTTCTCCGGGTCCTGATCGTGATGCTGTCCGGGCGCGGGTGCGGCCGGACATGTCGGAAGGCCGCCCTTCGCGAGAGGCGGCCGGCCGAACGTCTAAGTGTAAGTGATCGTCTTAGATCTTCGAGACCTGGTTGAACGACAGCTCAACCGGGGTCTCACGACCGAAGATGGAGACGAGCACCTTGAGCTTCTGCGACTCGGGGCTGATCTCGCTCACCGAGGCGGGCAGGGTGGCGAACGGGCCGTCCATGACCGTGACGGACTCGCCGATCTCGAACTCGACCGTCGGGCCGCTGCTGGTCTTGGCGGTGGCCTTCTTGCTCTCCTCGGTGGGCTCCGGGGCGAGCAACTTGGCGACCTCGTCCAGGCTCAGCGGGCTCGGCTTGTTGGACAGGCCGACGAAGCCCGTCACGCCGGGCGTGTTGCGCACGGCGGCCCAGGACTCGTCGGTCAGCTCCATGCGCACCAGCACGTAGCCGGGCAGCACGCGCTCCTTGACCGGGACCTTCTTGCCGCTCTTGAACTCCTGGACGGTGTGCGTAGGCACCTCGACCTGGTAGATGTAGTCCTCCATGTTGAGCGACACGTTGCGGCTCTCGATGTTGGACTTCACGCGGTTCTCGTAGCCGGCGTAGGAGTGGATCACATACCACTCGCCGGGCTGGCCACGCAGACCGCTCTTGAACTCCTCGACGGGATCGACGTCGGGCTCTTCGACCTCGGACTCGGCGATGTCGACCTCGTCGGCATCGTCCTCGTCGTCGTCGAACTCAGCGTCACCGTCTTCGTCGGTCGCGGACGCGACCTCGTCGTCGGCGGCCTCGTCGCTGTCAGCGAGCTCGGCGCCGGAGGTCTCCTCAGCGGCCTCGACGGCCTCTTCCGGCTGGTCGCCCCACTCGCTGCGGGGCTCCTCCGCCGGCACTGAAGACTCGGACACGGTGACTTTCCTCTTCCGTCGAATTTCGTCGAATCGTATGGCGACTCCGTCAGGTGCTACCGGCGGCGTCGGATCAGGCTCCACCGAAGACGCGGAGGATGGCCCAGCCGAGGGCGCTGTCGAGCCCGTACACGATCGCGACCATGATCAGAACGAATACCAGAACGACCGTGGTGTAGGTGATGAGATCCTTGCGTGTCGGCCAGATGACCTTGCGGAGCTCATTGACGACCTGCCGGTAGAAAAGGGCAGGCGTAGTGCGAGACTTCTTCTCACCACTGGGCTTGCCTGCGGTCTCGCCGCGCGTGTCGATCGCCACAGTCCTCACCTGAATCTGTCGTATCCAACGCAGTTTGCGGCGCGCATTACACGCCCATTATTGCGCGGACCGCACTCGCAGGGCACGAGGGACTCGAACCCCCAACCGCCGGTTTTGGAGACCGGTGCGCTACCAATTGCGCCAGTGCCCTATGTCGCCAACCACACTACCCTGATCGGCTCACTGCCTGGACCGAACCGCACATCGACATGCGGCGGCACGACCAGGCGAAAGTGTATCGGTGGATCCCTGTTCCGTCGAACCCGTTCCGATCTCGCAGGTCAGAGCCCCGCCAACGGTCCAGGACGGGGAGGAGATGGGAGCATGGAGCCATGTCCATGCGACCTCGCATCTCCACGCGGATCTCCGCGATCTCCGAGTCAGCCACGCTCGCCGTGGACGCCCGGGCCAAGGCGATGAAGGCGGACGGCCGCCCGGTCATCGGCTTCGGCGCCGGCGAGCCCGACTTCCCCACGCCCGAGTACATCGTCGAGGCGGCGATCGAAGCGGCGCGCGATCCCCGTTTCCACAAGTACACGCCGGCCGGCGGCCTGCCCGAGCTGAAGCTGGCGATCGCCGACAAGACGCTGCGCGACTCCGGCTACCGGGTGAACCCGACGCAGGTCCTGGTCACCAACGGCGGCAAGCAGGCGGTCTACGAGGCGTTCGCCACGCTGCTCGACCCGGGCGACGAGGTCCTGGTCGTCGCGCCGTACTGGACGACGTACCCGGAGGCGATCAAGCTGGCGGGCGGCGTCCAGGTCGACGTCGTGACCGACGAGACGACCGGCTACCTGGCGAGCGTCGAGCAGCTGGAGGCGGCGCGCACGGAGCGCACCAAGGTCCTGCTGTTCGTCTCTCCGTCCAACCCCACGGGCGCCGTCCACACGCGCGAGCAGACCGAGCAGATCGGCCGCTGGGCCGCCGAGCACGGCCTGTGGGTGGTCACGGACGAGATCTACGAGCACCTCGTGTACGGCGGCGCGGAGTTCACCAGCATCGCCACGGCCGTCCCCGAGCTGGCCGACCGGGTGGTCGTGCTCAACGGCGTGGCCAAGACGTACGCGATGACGGGCTGGCGGGTGGGCTGGCTGATCGGCCCGCCGGACGTGGTGCGCGCGGCCACGAACCTCCAGTCGCACGCCACCTCCAACGTGGCGAACGTCTCGCAGATGGCCGCGCTGGCGGCGCTGCGGGGCGACCTGTCGGCGGTGGAGCGGATGCGCGAGGCGTTCGACCGGCGCCGGCGGACCATGGTGCGGATGCTCAACGAGATCCCGGGCGTGGTGTGCCCGGAGCCGAAGGGGGCGTTCTACGCGTACCCGTCGATCAAGGAGCTGGTCGGCAAGGAGCTGCGCGGGCGGCGGCCGGCGTCGTCGGCGGAGCTGGCCGAGCTGATCCTGGAGGAGGCGGAGGTCGCGGTGGTGCCGGGCGAGGCGTTCGGCACGCCGGGCTACTTCCGGCTGTCGTACGCGCTCGGCGACGACGACCTGGTCGAGGGCGTCAGCCGGATGGCCAAGCTGCTGTCCGAGGCGCGCTGAGGCTCGTTCAGGGCGCCGTCGCGGCCGGTCAGCCGTCCGGGACGATGCCGGCCGCGACCTCGCCGACCTCGTCGGCGAGGCCCGGCGTCGTGGCGATGTACAGCGCGACGCCGGGCCGCTGGAGCCACATGAAGTTGCGCATGTCGCCGCGGGTGCGCCAGCGCAGTGCCGGCATGCCCTGGTACGCGCCGAGCCCCGACCTGGTGACCAGGGTGGCGAACGTCTCGGCCGAGCGCACGCCGCACACCACGGCCACCAGCAACTGCTCGCCGCCGCTGCCGCGCCAGGACAGGCCGCGCACGTCGAGGCGCCGGGTCAGCGACTTGATCCGCTCGAACGCGGGCCCGGGGTCGAGCCCGGACGGCACGTAGGTGATCGCCAGCGGGCCGTCACCGCAGGTGAGGCTCGGGTGTGGCGTCTCGTGGGCGGTGGCGCCGCCGGGCGTGGTGTGCGCGGTGTGCGTCACGGGCGCGCCGGAGCCGCAGCCGGCCACTGCCAGCATGATGATCGCCGAGGCCAGGCGGCCGCGCATCCATCCCCCATGACTTCTTGTGGAGACTCAGGGAAAACCTCCCCAGTCTCCTACAGGAGTGCGCGTGGAGGCGGCAACAGCAAGCAGCTCTCCGGCCAGAGGTTCGCCGGCCCGGACGCGGACGCCGGTGCCCGGCCGCTCCAGCCACACGACGGTCCGGCCGCCGCGCGGGTCGCGCCCGATCATGGCGGGCCGCCCGCGGACCGTGATCTCCCGGGAGCCGGGCGGGGCGGTGCGCCGATAGACCGCCCAGCCGGCGGCGACGGCGCCGTAGTCGACGCGGGCCTCCACGAACCTGTCGCCCGAGCCGAAGACGGCCTGTACCGCCCGGGAGCCGGGCCCGGCCTCGACCGCTCCCCCTCCGCTCCGGGCGAGGCCCGGGGGCAGGTGGGTGAGCCAGAGGTCGTCGGAGACGACGGCGAGAGCGGGGACGCGCCCGGGGACAGGCGGCGCCTGCGCGGCCGCGGCGCCGCCGGGAGAGGGCGGCGGCGGGGCGGGCCGGGACGCGGCGGGGGCCGGTGACAGGGCGGCGGCACGGGGCGGGCGGCCGAATCCCGAGGAGAAGATCCCGTAGACCGCGGCCGCCGCCACCCCGAACGCGCCGAGCGCGAGCGCAGCCCGCCACCAATGCCCGCCCCGCCCGAAGTGCCCGTCCCGCCCGAAGTGCCCGTCCCGCCCGGAGTGCCCGTCCCGCCCGGAGTGCCCGTCCCGCCCGGAGTGCCCATCTCGCCCGGAGTGCCCGTACTGCGCGGAATGCCAGGACTGCCCGGAGTGCCCGTGCTGCCCGGAGTGCGCGTCACGGCGGGGGGCGTCCTGGCGGAGACGCGGGGTCGTCGCCTCAGGGGTCATGACCGTAGGATCCCCGGTCCGCCCCCGTCCGTGGTCCCGTTCGTACGACTGGGACGGCACGAGTCGTACGACTGGACGGCACTGCCCGCGACGGCACGCGGGTCACTTGGCCGGTTCGATCCCTTCTGCGACCTTCTTCAGCTCGGCCATGGCGTCGACCTTCCTCGCGTACGCGGGGCTGATGTACACCTCGACCGCCAGCCGGTCACGGACGAAGAAGCCGATCGTGGCCGTGGTGTCGTCCCTCGCCGTCTGCGCCACCTCGCCGCCCTCGGTGAGGTGGGCGAGGTAGCCCTCGCGGCCGCCGACCTCGACGGCGGGCAGGGTGCCGATCCGGTCCCGTACCCGCTGGGTGGCCTGGCCCTCGAACACGACGACCTGGACGCCGTAGCCCTGGGACTCGTCCCCGCCGGGCGAGAAGGAGGTGGTGTAGCTCTTCTTGCCGAACCCGTTCTTGCCGGACCACCGGCCCCAGGCGAGGCCGTCGGGCAGGTAGCCGAGGTGGATGCCGCCGAACGTGCGGCCGTCGCCGAGGTCTCCGAGGTCCTGCGGGACCTGGGCCGGGGACGCGGGGGTGAGCATGACGCGCCCGCCCCTGGCGAGCTGCGCGCCGGCGGCCGGCTCCTGCCGGAGGACGATCTTGCCGGCCTCCTCGGCGCTGAGCGTCTCCGGATCGTCCACGACCAGTCCGGCCGCCTTGAGCTGGTCGATGGCACTGGTGACGGTCATGCCCGTGACGTCCGGCACGGTGACGGATTCGACCACCACCCTGTCCTGGCCCGTTGCCGGGTCGGCGGCGGGCGAGGTGGCGACGGGGGCGGGCCCTACGGTGCCGAGCGCCAGGGGCACGACCACGGCGACGGCCGCGGTCACGAGCGCCGCGCCGGCCGTGCGGATCCTGATGACGTGGGCGCGGCGCCGGCGGCGCACCGTCCGCCCGAGCGTGGGCGGCGCCTGCACGTGGCCGACGTGGCGCTCCATGGCCTCCGCGAGGAGGTCCTCCACCTTCATCGCAACGCTCCTTCCGTGACGTTCATGCGCTCGCGGATCCTGGCGAGGCCGCGGGCGGCCTGCGACTTGACGGTGCCGGGCGAGCAGCCGAGCAGGGCGGCCGTCGACGCCTCGGACTGGTCCTCCCAGTAGCGGAGGACGAGCACGGCCCGCATCCTGGGCGGGAGCCTGCGCAGCTCCTCGAAGAGCGCGTCGCGCAGGTCGAGGTCGGGTGAGGGCGCGGCCGTCTCCGGCGGCCGCGCGAACGTGATCTCCTGGATCAGGCGGCGCCGCCGCGCCCTGCTGATCGCCGCGTTGACGACGACCTTGCGCGCGTACGCCTCGGGATTGTCGCGCCGGATCCTGGGCCAGTGCCGGTAGACCTTCTCCAGCGCGTGCTGGACGAGGTCCTCGGCGTCGTGGCTGGTGGCGCCACAGACCAGGATCGCGGTGCGCATGAGCGAGGTGCTCCGGGCGGCGAGGAACTCGTCGAACGCCGCTTCGTCTTCATCGGTCATGTGCGGGGGTCCCCTTTCGCCCCTCTCCAACGCGTGAGTGCCAGGTCAGGTTGAGTGGCACCATAGGGAAATGGCACGCCCGCTCGACGCTCTCCCCAAGGCTCACCTGCACCTCCACTTCACCGGCTCGATGCGCCACTCGACGCTCATCGACCTGGCCCGGGAGCAGGGCCTGCACCTCCCGGACGCCCTGGAGCAGGACTGGCCGCCGCGGCTGCGCGCCACCGACGAGCGCGGCTGGTTCCGGTTCCAGCGGTTGTACGACATCGGGCGGTCGGTGCTGACGCGGCCGGAGCACGTCTACCGGCTGCTGCGGGAGACGGCCGAGGACGAGGCGGCCGAGGGGTCGCGGTGGCTGGAGATCCAGGTGGACCCGTCGGGTTACGCGCAGCGGTTCGGCGGGCTGACGGCGACGATGGAGCTGGTGCTGGACGCGGTGGACCGGGCCGCGGAGCACGCGGGCGTCGGGATCGCGGTGGTCGTGGCGGCCAACCGGACGCGGCATCCGCTGGACGCCAACACGCTGGCGCGGCTCGCGGGCCAGTTCGCCGGGCGTGGGGTGGTGGGGTTCGGGCTGTCGAACGACGAGCGGCGGGCGCAGGCGCGCGACTTCGAGCGGGCGTTCCGGATCGCGCGGCGGGCCGGGCTGCTGGCGGTGCCGCACGGGGGCGAGCTGCTGGGGCCGCGCAGCGTGGCGCAGTGCGTGGACGACCTGCAGGCCGACCGGGTGGGTCACGGCGTGCGGGCGGCCGAGGACGAGCGACTGATGGAGCGGCTGGCGGCGCGGGGCATCTGCTGCGAGGTGTGTCCCAGCTCGAACGTGGGGCTCGGGGTGGTGGAGCGTCCGGCCGACGTGCCGCTGCGGCGGCTGTTCGAGGCGGGGGTGCCGATCGCGCTGGGCGCGGACGACCCGCTGCTGTTCGGCTCGCGGCTGGCCCGGCAGTACGAGCTGGCGCGGGAGGTGTACGGGTTCGGCGACGCGGAGGTCGCGGAGCTGGCGCGGCAGTCGGTGCGGGCGTCGGCCGCGCCGGAGGCGACGCGCAAGGACCTGCTGAAGGAGATCGACGACTGGCTGGCGGCTCCGGCGACCGGACCGTGGAGGTCGGCCCAGGGATCAGCCCAGGGATCAGCGCAGTGAGTCGGCGATGCGGGCGGCGCGGGCCTTGTCGCCGGCGCCCTCCAGGCGGTGGCCGACTCCGCCCGACTCCCAGATGAGGGTGGGGGCGGCCTGCCGGAGCGGCACGGAGGTGCCGTCCTCGCGCCTGAGGTAGCCGAGGGGGTGGGCGCCGCCGATCCACAGGGCTTCCACGCCGCCGGCTTCGACCTGCTCGGGGAAGGGCGGGCCGAGCTGTTTCCACAGGTACGGGCTGATGGTGCCGTCGAACTGGTCGAGGCGGAGGCCGCCGGACCACAGCATGGACACGACCCGCCCGCCGTCGGAGACGGTGACGGTGGACGGCGGCCCGAGGGCGCCGGGGGTCCTGACGGGGAAGCGGACCAGGGCGCGGGCCCGGTCGAGGGTGACGACGCGCTCGCCGGGCAGCGGGGTGGGCGAGACGACGGGCTCGGGCGCGCCGCCGAGGCGCAGCTCGATCCCGGCGTAGCTGAGGATCTGGGTCACGGCGGCCCTGCCCTGCGGAGTGGCGGCGGTGACGGCGGCCACGGCCAGCACGGCGGCGGCGATGACGGCCCACCTGCGCCTGCGCTCCAGCCGGCGCCGCGGGACGCCGGGGGCCGCCTCGACTCCCTCGCCGCCCAGGCGGGCGCGGACGCGCGCCGCGACGTCGGCGGGCGGCGGGGCGGGCACGTCGAGGGAGTCGCCGAGGGCGGACAGCTCGGCTTCGAGGCCACCGAGGCCACCGAGACCGTCCAGGCCGTCGTGATCGTCCGGACCGTCGTGATCGTCGTGATCGTCGTCGTGGGGCTCACGCGAGCTCACCGCCCACCTCCTCCCTCAGCCGGGCCAGCCCGCGGTGCGTGCTGGACTTGACGGTGCCCACGGGACGGCCGAGCACCTGCGCGGTCTCGGCCTCGGTGAGCTGTAAGAAGTACCGGCAGACGACGGCGTCGCGTTCGCCGTCGGGCAGGGCGCGTACCGCCTCCAGCAGGCGCGCGCGGCGATCCTCGGCCACGGCGGCGCCCTCGGGGTCGTCGGGCGAGACGGGGTCGGCGACGGCGCCGAGCCGGACGATCAGGCCGTTCCTGCGACCGCGCGAGCGGGTGAGGTTGTGCGTCTCGTTGGCCACGATGCGCAGCAGCCACGGGCGGAAGGGAGAGCCGCGCCGGAACGACGGCAGGTGCCGGTAGGCCTTGACGAACGCCTCCTGGACCACGTCCTCGGTCTCGTCGGCGGCGCCGAGCAGGGCGGCGGTGCGGTGGGCGAGCGTGCTGTACCGGGCGACCAGCGCCTCGTAGGCGGTCAGGTCGCCGGCGAGGGCTCGGGCGATCGCCTCGTCGTCGTCCATGGGCGTGTCAGATTCCATCGCATCGAGGACGGACTGGGAAGGGCGTTCGGCGCATCATGTGACCTTCGGCGCCGCCCGGGCACTAGACTCGGGCCAATCCGCGAGCCCTTAAAGGAACGGGACTATGTCTTCAGGGTATGACCGTGTAGTGCAGCCAGCGGCCGGCGACGAGGCGTTGGAGAACCACCTCGGCGGCGACGAGGCCAAGAACTACCGGCAGTACGAGCTGGACATGGTCGCCCCCCACGTCGGGCGGTCGATGCTGGAGATCGGTTCCGGTCTGGGCCACTTCGCCGAGCAGTTCCTGCCGCGGCTGGACCGGCTCGTGGTGAGCGACTTCGACCCCTACTGCGTCGAGCAGCTGCGTAAGCGGTTCGCCGGCCGCGACGACATCGACGTGCTCCAGTTCGGGCTGCCGACCGACATCCCGCTGGAGGACAAGGTCGACACGGTCGTGATGATGAACGTCCTGGAGCACATCGAGGACGACGCCGGGGCGCTGCGCTCGCTGGCGAACGTGACGCTGCCGGGCGGACGGATCATCATCTGGGTGCCGGGCTACATGCAGCTGTACGGGGACTTCGACCGCAAGGTGGGTCACGTGCAGCGCTACACGCCCAAGACGCTGCGCTCGACGGTCGCCAAGGCGGGGCTCGACGTCGACGTGCTCAAGCCGATCAACTTCCTGGGCGGCATCGCCTGGTGGGCCGCGGTGCGGCGGGGCGGGGTGGGCTACCCCGACCCGCGGCTGGTGAAGATCTACGACCGCACCGTGGTGCCGGCGACGCGGTTCATCGAGCGGTTCGTCACGCCGCCGTTCGGCCAGACGGTGTTCTGCGTGGCCCGCGTCCCCAGCTGAGCGTCCCCGGCCGATCCGGTCACTTGATGGAGCCGGCCGTCAGGCCGCCGACGACCTTCCGCTCGATGAGCGCGAACAGAATGATCACCGGGATGGTGGCGATCACGGAGCCGGCGAACAGGTTCTGCCAGTCCACCTGATACTGGCCGATGAACGAGTTGAGGGCCACGGTGAGCGGCTGGTTCTCGGGCGTGGTGGTGAGGGTGAGCGCCACCACGAACTCGTTCCACGCGGCGATGAAGGTGAAGATCAGCGCCGTGATGACGCCGGGCATGGCGAGCGGCAGCGTGATGCGGAACAGCGCGCCGAAGCGGCCGTTGCCGTCGATGAACGCGGCCTCCTCCAGTTCGCGCGGGATCGAGGAGAAGTACGCGTTGAGGATCCACACCGCGAACGCCAGGTTGAACCCGCCGTTGACCAGGATGAGCGACCAGATCGAGTCGACCAGCCCGAACTGGAAGAACTCGCGGTAGATGCCGACGAGCATGGCGGTCGGCTGGAACATCTGCGTGATGAGCACGAGGATGAGGAACGCGGTACGGCCCCGGAAGTTGTGGCGCGCGGAGTAGTACGCGGCGGGCAGGGCCACGAGCAGCACGAGGATCGTGGACCCGGCGGCCACCTTGAGGGTGACCATGAGGTTGCCGGCCAGGCCGCCGCTCCAGAAGTTGGCCAGGTTCGACCACTCCCACGTCGAGGGCAGCAGGCTGGCCTCGCGCAGCGACTCCTGGGGCCGGAGCGAGGTGAGCAGCATCACCAGGTACGGGAACACGAAGATGAACGCGATCACGTAGGCGGCGGCCGCGGTGATCGTGGTCTTGAGCGCGGGCAGGGCCCGGCTGGGAGTGGGCCGTTGCCTGGTGTGCTGCCGGGCGGTGGCGGGGGGCGCGGTCGTGACGGCCATCAGGCCACCTCCTTGTTCCAGCGGGAGACCTTGAGGAAGACCACGGTCAGGATCAGCACCATGCCGAAGTTGACGACGGACATGGCGGCCGACTCTCCGATGTTCGAGCCCTTGAGGATGAACATGAGGATCGTCGAGGTGGCCGTGGAGTAACCGGGCTGGCCGTGGGTCATCGCCCAGATGATGGGGAAGCTGTTGAAGACGTTCATCACGTTGATGAGCGCGGCCACGGTCAGGGCGGGCCGCAGCAGGGGCAGCGTGATGGACCAGTACGTGCGCAGCCTGGACGCGCCGTCCATCTTGGCCGCCTCGTAGACGTCCGCCGGGATGGTGGCCAGGCCCGCGAGCAGCGCGTATGTGGTGAACGGCACGGAGACGAAGACGGCGACGAAGACCAGCCACGGCATGGCGGTGGAGGCGTCGCCGAGCTGGTCGGCCGAGGCGCCGCCGAGCGCGTCGATGAGGCCGAGCTTGAGCCGGATCTGGTTGATGACGCCGACCTCGGGGTCGAGCATCCACTTGAAGACGATCGCGGTCATCAGCACGGACGCGGCCCACGGGGCGATGAGCGCCCAGCGGGCGACGCGGCGGCCGGGGAAGCGCTGGTTGAACAGCTGGGCGAGGGCGAGCGAGACGAGGACGGTCAGGGCGACGACGGCGACGACCCAGATGACGCTGCGGAGCATGATGTCCGCGAAGTCCTTCTCGTCGAACAGCTTCTCGTAGTTGGCGAAACCGTTGGAACCCTGCACCACCCCGAACCGGCTGATCTTGAGGAACGACGACCGGATCATCTCGACGACGGGCCAGAGCACCACGACCGCGATGAGCACGGTGGCCGGCCCGATCCAGGCCAGCGGCTCCAGGGCGCGCAACCTTCTCATGAACTACCTTCCATGACGGTACGGCCGGCGTCCCGGCTGCGAGACGCCGGCCGTACAGTGCCCCCGAGGGGTCAGCTGGCGTCGGCGGTCTTCTGGAGCTCGCCGAGGACCTTGGCCGGGTCGTCCTTGACGGCCCCGCCGATGGTCTGCTTGATCGCCGGGTTCACCTCGGCCCACTTGGGGTCCTGGAACGGGTAGAAGCTGGCGTTGGGCAGCCCGTCGAGGAACGGCTTGAGCTTCTCGTCGCTCGACAGCTTCTGGACGCCGCTGGTGGTGACGGGCAGCAGCTTGTACGTGTCGCTGATCTTCTGGGCGGCGGAGCCGGTGTAGAAGAAGTCGAAGAACTTCTTGATCTCGGCGGCGTGGCCGTTCTTGTTGAACGCCATGATCCAGTCCATGACGCCGAGCGTGGTGTCCAGCGGGCCGGTCTTGCCGGGGATGGGCGCGACGCCGTACTTGTCCTTCAGGCCGGCCGCGTCGAAGATCGGGATGGACATGGGGCCGCCGTTGACCATGCCGACCTTGCCGGCGCCGAAGTCCTCCCAGACCGTCTTGCGGTCCTTGGTGCCGGGGTTCGGGGTGGTCAGGCCGGCGTCGACGAGGCCCTTGAGGTAGGTGAACGTCTCGACGTTCTGCGGGGAGTTGATCGCCCACTTGCCGGAGGCGTCCTTGTAGCCGCCGCCGTTGCCGAGCATCCACAGGAACGACTCGCCCTGGGCCTCCTCCTGGCCGAGGGGCAGACCGAACGGCTGGCTGACGCCGGCCTTCTTCAGCTTCTCGGCGGCGGCCTTGAGCTCGTCCCACGTCTTGGGCGGCTCGGCGACGCCCGCCTTGGTGAACAGGTCCTTGTTGTAGAACAGGGCACGGGCGGAGGAGACGAACGGGATGCCGTAGGCCGTGCCGTCGACCTTGCCGAACTCGGCGAACTTCTGCAGCAGGTCGCCGGAGACGTTCGGGGAGAGCACCTCGTCGGCCTTGTAGAGCAGGCCGTCCTTGACGAAACCGGAGTAGTCGCCGGTCTGCAGGATGTCGGGCACCTGGCCGTTCTGGACCATGGTGGCGACCTGCTTGTCGATGTCGTTCCAGTTGATGACCTGGACGTCGACCTTGATGTTCGGGTTGGCCTTGGTGAACTCGTCGGTGACGCCCTTCCAGAAGGTCTCACCCGAGTTCGGCTTGCCGGGGCCGTCGCCGTAGTCGGCGGCGACCATCTTCAGCGTGACCTGGCCCCCTTCGGAGGCCTTCTGGTCGCCGGCCGAGCCGGACTCCGAACCGCAGCTGGACAGGACCATCATGGCCGCCACGCCGAGAGCGGCGCCGCCCGCAAGCTTGATTCTCACCTGTGTACCGCCTTCTCGTCGGACGGGTTCCGCTGGTCCGTACCAGTCGTCGCCCCGCCCGGAGGGTTTTGGGGGCGCGTGAGCCACCGCTCCACGCGTTTGCGTCAGCGTAAGCCCGGTTTTGGATGGCGGTCTATACCGGCTCGTCTCGGTTCGACAACATCTGGATGGGAAAGCGCTCACCTCCGGTCTAGACCGGCTGTCAGGTGATCTTCCTGTGGACGTTCTCCCCGCCCTCGGGTGATCCGACCCACGGGCCCTCCACCGACGGGTCCAGCACGCCCTCCTCCAGGAACGTGTAGCGGCCGTCGAGCACGTACCGGGCCAGGCGGACGTCCTCCCTGTCGCTGTTGTCCCAGAGCCGGGCGAACAGGGCGTCGGCGCGCCGCCTGGCCTGCCGGCAGAAGGTGTCGGCCAGCTCGTACGGCCGGCGCCCCAGGTCCGCCTCGTCCTCCCCGGCCTTCACGCAGACCGCGGTCATGGCGAACAGCTCGGCCCCGGCGTCGACGATCCGGCCCAGGAACGCCTGCCGGTGCTCCAGCCGCCCCTGCCAGCGCGACATGCCGTAGAACAGGGACCGGGCGAGCTTGCGGCTGGTCCGCTCCACGTACCGCAGGTGGGGGGCCAGCGGCCCGAAGTCGGCGTACGAGGTCGGCAGGTCGCCCGTGCCGGCCACCAGGGTCGGCAGCCAGCGGGCGTAGAAGCCGCCGGCCCGTCTGAGCGCGCGGACGCGCGCCTGCCGGGTGGCGCCGGGGTCGATGAGCTCGCCGGCGGCCGACAGGTGGGCGTCCACCGCCTCGCGGGTGATGAGCAGGCGCATGATCTCGGAGGAGCCCTCGAAGATGCGGTTGATGCGGGAGTCTCGCAGCATCTGCTCGGCGGGCACGCCCCGCTCGCCGCGGGCGGCCAGCGACTCGGCGGTCTCGTAGCCGCGGCCTCCCCTGATCTGGACCAGCTCGTCGAGCGCCTGGTAGGCCATCTCGGAGGCGTACAGCTTGGCCAGGGCGGCCTCGATGCGGATGTCGTTGCGCCGGTCGTCGGCCATGCGGCTGGTCAGGTCGCAGACGGCCTCCAGGGCGTACGCGGTGGCCGCGATGAAGGAGATCTTGGTGGCGACGGCCTCGTGCCGCCCGATCCCCCGGCCCCACTGGACGCGGGCGGTGCCCCACTCGCGGGCGATCTTCACGGCCCACTTGGCGTTCCCGGCGCAGGTGGCGGGCAGTGACAGGCGGCCGGTGTTGAGCGTGGTGAGGGCGATCTTCAGGCCCTGTCCCTCGCGGCCGATGAGGTTGCGGGCCGGCACCCTGACCTGCCGGAACTCGGTGACGCCGTTCTCGATGCCGCGCAGCCCCATGAAGCTGTTGCGCCGCTGGACCGTGATGCCGGGGGTGTCGGCCTCGACCACGAACGCGCTGACCTTCTCCCCGGTGCGGGCCATGACCACGAGCAGGTCGGCGACGACGCCGTTGGTGGTCCACAGCTTGACGCCGTCGATCACGTACGCGTCGCCGTCGCGCACCGCGGTGGTGGACAGCCGGGCGGGGTCGGAGCCGACGTCCGGCTCGGTCAGCAGGAACGCGGAGATCTCGCCCCGCGCGCACCGGGGCAGGAACTCGCGCTTCTGCTCCTCGGTGCCGAACAGCTTGAGCGGCTGTGGCACGCCGATCGACTGGTGCGCCGACAGCAGGGTGGCCAGCGCGGGGCAGTACGAGCCCACCAGCATGAGGGCGCGGCAGTAGTACAGGTACGGCAGGCCGAGCCCGCCGTACTCCTCGGCGATCGTGATGCCGAACGCCCCGAGCCCCGCCAGCCCCTTGACCACCTCGTCGGGCACCTGCGCGGTGCGCTCGATCTCGGCGGGATCGACGTGCGCGTCGAGGAACCTGCGCACCGCGCGGACGAACTCCTCGCCCCGCTTGGCGGCCTCGTCACCGGGCACCGGCGCCGGACGCACGAGGTCCAGCCGGAAGTCTCCGAGGAACAGCTGTTTCGCGAAGCTCGGCCGGGTCCATTCCTTCTCGCGGGCCTGCTCGCCGAGCTCTCTCGCCTTCGCGTACTCGCTCATGGCATCCTCCCGCCGACGTTACGCTCCCCCGGGATGCCTGTGTACCCGGCGCTCCGGCGGGGTCATCCCAAGAGATCGTCACGCCTGCCACCGGATGCCGGCTCACGCAGCGGGCACGCGCGGCACCGGGCGACGGGCGGCGGCGCGCGTCAGGACCAGGGCCGCCAGCGCCAGCGCGACCGGCACCAGCAGGTACGGCCCGCAGCAGGCGAGCGCGACGACCGCGAGCACGGTGGCGGTGGCGGCCGTGGCCCGCAGCCGCCCGCGAGGCAGCACGCGCACCGCCGCCGCCGTGCCCGCCGCGGTCACCGCCGCCAGGCAGGCCGACGTGGCCCGCATCAGCGTGTCGAGATCCACGGTCCAGACCAGTGCCAGGACCGTCACCGCGCCGGTCGCCACGGCCAGCAGCCCCAGGCTGCGGTACGGCGTGCGGCCAGGACCGCCGCCCTCGGCGAACCAGGCGGGCAGCGCGCCGTCCCTGGCCAGCGCGGCGCCGAGGCGCGCGGCCCCGGCGACGTAGGTGTTGATCGCACCGAACGTGAGCAGCACCGCCACCCCGCCGACGACCGGCCGGGCCGCGGCGCCGACGCCGGTCTCCAGGAGCGCGGCCAGCGGCACCGGGGTCTCGGCCGCGTCCCGGCCGAGCACGCCGACCGTGGTGAAGGCCACGCCCAGGTACAGGACCGAGACGACGGCCAGCGTGGTCACGGTCGCCCTGGTCAGCCCGCGGCCGTCGGCGAACTCGGCCGACAGGTGGCTCGCCGCCTCCCAGCCGACGAAGGCGAACAGCAGCACCCCGGCCGCGTCCGCGACCCCCGCCACGCCGTACGGGGCGAATGGCGTGAAGCGGGCGGCCTCGGCGTGCGGCGCGGCCGTGACCACGGCGACGGCCAGCACCGTCACCAGGGCCAGCACCATGCCGAGCTGCAACCGCCCGGAGGTGCGCAGCCCCGCGGCGTTGGAGGCGAACGCCAGCAGGAGCAGTCCCCCGGCCACCACCCAGGTCCCGGTCCGGGAGCCCGCGCCGACGGCGGCGGCCACGTACTCGCCGCCCACCAGCGCCCCGGCCAGCGTGCCCACGGGGACGGCCCCGTAGAACCACCAGCCCACGACCGCCGAGGCGCGCCGGCCGAACGCAAGCCCGGCGAAGCTGGCCACTCCGCCGCCGTCGGGATATCGGGCGCCGAGCGCGGCGAAGGTGAGCGCCACCGGCACGCTGAGCAGCAGCAGCGCGGTCCACGCCAGCACCGAGGCGGGCCCGGCCGCCGCGGCCGCCAGGTGCGGGAGCACCAGCATCCCCGGCCCGAGCACCGCGCCCACCAGCAGCGCCGTCCCTTGTACGGCCCCCAGCCGCCCCGTCTTCTGTCCCGTCGTACCGCTCATGACCCGAAAAACTAGTCATTCGAGCGCCTTGTCGGGGTTTACACCGAACGGACGGCCGGAAGCGGTGCCAGACTGCCGTCATGGACGAACTTGATTCGGCGATCGTACGGCTTCTCCAAACAGATGCGCGCCAGTCCAACCGGGAGCTGGCCCGCAAGCTGGGCGTGGCGGCCTCCACCTGCCTGGAGCGGGTGCGCTCGCTCACCCGCCGGGGCGTGATCCGCGGCTACCACGCCGACATCGCCCCGGCGGCGCTCAACCGGTCGGTCCAGGCGATGGTCTCGGTGCAGGTACGGCCGCTGAGCCGGGCGGTCATCGACGCGTTCAAGCAGTCGGCGGCGGAGCTGCCCGAGGTGCTCAGCGTGTTCGTGCTGGCGGGCGGGGACGACTTCCTGCTGCACGTGGCGGTGCAGGACCTCGACCACCTGCACGCGTTCCTGCTGGACCGGCTGAGCAAGCGGCGCGAGATCGCCGGCTTCCGCACCTCGGTCATCTTCCAGCAGGTCCACGACACCGCGCCGACCCGCCTGGAGGACCCCCGGCCCGACCGGAACAGCTGACGCGGTGGACGGGCCTCCTCAGGCGCTGGCCGCTGCGCGCCAGCGAGCCAGAATCGCCTCGTCGTCCCCATCCTCATGCCAGGCCTGGTCTTCGGCGATGGCGAAGGGGAGCCACTGCTCGTACTCGGAATCCTTGGGTGTCACATCGCGAGTGCCATGAACCCTCACGCCGTTCGCGAGGACATCCACAGTGGGCACACGCAGGATCCCTCCAGGCAGCATGACCACGTTCATCGGCATCCCGTCCTCTCCTGGCTCGACAGCATAACCGGCGGCTTCCTGGACTCGCCAGATTCAGCCGAGCCCATACCGGCTGACCATCCACTGGTAGACCCGCTGGGCGGGTCGCTCGTCGCCCAACAGCCGTATGAGACGGGTGGCTCGTCGGGTCAGCACGCAGGCGAAACACTCGGCGAAGAGCTCAGAGGCGGACTCCTGGTACGGGGGTCCCGCATGGACTCCGTGTAACGCATGCAAGACCAGCCACCACTGCCCATGAGACGGTCGCCCGTCCAGATCGTCAACCGCGTGTCCAAGCTCATGACCGCATACGCTCACGGAGGGGGACGGCACACTGCCCACGCCGATCCGACGCAACTCCGGGTCGTAGATGCCGGCGCTACGGTCCCACAAACCATTCTGCAGCGGCAGCGGCTCGGCGCGCAGCTTCTCGAAGCCCGGCAGATCGGGCACCGAACCAGGTCCGACAGTGATCCCGCCCATCAGGTGCTCGGCCAGCTCAAGCCCGAGCCGATGTGGTACCGCCGCCAGTGTCATGATCGCCACGAGGCACTCGGCAGGCGGAAAGGTGTCCGGCTCCCATGCCCGCCGCAGCCGGGGTTCCAGCGCACCCACGTGCAGCCACCCTGGCCTCCTTCTGCTGTACGCCACCTACCTCACCTTCCGCGGGCCAACGCGTGCACGGCAAGGCCATCACAGAAGGCGATCGCTTCGCTACCGGATCGGAAAGAGGGGGCTGCATGTGCCGCCGAATAATAGGTTGTCTCTCTCCCGCGCCGCGCTCTAATGTCTAGGACATGCGCCTTTACTCGTGATTCGGCGGGGCCGACCTCGATCGGCCCGGCCCTCCGGCAGCCCATCAGCCGTGCGGTGACCATGCCCGCCGGCGAGTCCGTTTCAGACGCGGCAGCTGCTTGCCGACCGGCTTCCCAGGCCGCGTCGCGAGTCACGTGAAGGAGCTTCGTATGCGAGTACGTGCAGGCAACAAACGAAACAAGAAGGCCCCGAGTCTTCCGGGATCCCCGGCGTCGCCGGTCCCGCAGCGGATGCCCAAGCTGCCGCCGCGGCCGATCGCCCCGCCTCGGCGCATCCCGTCCAAGGGGCGCTAGACCACTACCGGGATGGTGGTGAGTGCGGCGCGCGGCCCGTACGCCATGGGCCCCCGCACACCACCGCGGCGGCGGGGGCGGCGCGCGGGGGGGGCGCGGCCCGCGGGGGCCACCCCGCCCGCCCAGAGAATTGAGAGTTGCGAGAGCGATGGTGGGGTGG